>NZ_JBXAGX010000001.1:0-1046102 GCF_058794515.1 Roseateles sp. GW823-FHT07B05 | reverse complement strand
TCGGCCACACTCCGCACTCAACCGCCAGCCACCCATGAGCCGCATCCCGGCCATGAACAACCTACTGGAACTCAACAGCTAGTCGCGTCCAGGTAGAACTTGCGCCACCAAGCAGCAATGCGTTCGCTGGTGCGCAGGAATGTCATCGCCATGCGCTTCCAGGCTGAATGGCGGGAGCAGCCCCTTCTCATCGGCGATCTTGACCGCCTTGTCGGCTGGCCTTCAGCTGCTCGATGGCGGTATCGGTGAGGGCCATGGGGAGCTCCATCGGACGCTGGAGGAAAAGTACCCCCAGCTCGGCAAGGCCGTACCCCCAAAACTACCCCCAACGAAGCTTGGCTGCAAACGCAGCTTCGTGGATGGCCAAAGACAAAAAAGCCCGTCTCCACTGGGGAAAACGGGCTTTCAGGGTTCTTTGCGAGGCGTCTTGGGACGCCCTAGAACGTGTACTTGGCGGAGTCGGAGGGATTCGAACCCTCGATGCAGGTTTTGCCCACATACTCCCTTAGCAGGGGAGCACCTTCGGCCACTCGGTCACGACTCCAGCACAGCCGTGCATTCTATACCAGCGCGGAGCACTCTCGGAGAAAAATCAGGCCGAAGCCGTTTCCTGGTCCAGATCGAAGGCCTTGTGCAGCGCGCGCACGGCCAGTTCCATGTACTTCTCGTCGATGACGACGCTGGTCTTGATCTCGCTCGTCGAGATCATCTGGATGTTGATGCCCTCTTCCGACAGCGCGCGGAACATCTTGCTGGCCACGCCGACATGCGAGCGCATGCCGATGCCGACGATGGAGACCTTGCAGATCTTCGGGTCGCCCGCGACCTTGGCCGCGTTGGTGGCCGGGCCCACGGTGTTCTGCAGCAGCTCCATCGTGCGCGCGTAGTCGTTGCGGTGCACGGTGAAGGAGAAGTCAGTCTTGCCGTCGTGGGAGACGTTCTGGATGATGACGTCGATGTCGATGTTGGCCTCGGCCACGGGGCCCAGGATCTGGAAGGCGATGCCGGGCTTGTCGGGCACGCCCAGCAGCGTCACCTTGGCCTCGTCACGGTTGAAGGCAATGCCCGAAACGACGGCTTGTTCCATGTTCTCGTCCTCTTGTTCGAAAGTGATCAGCGTGCCGGAGGCGGCCTCTTCGGTGATGTCGATGTCCCACGGCGTGAAGCTGGACAGCACGCGCAGCGGCACGCGGTACTTGCCGGCGAATTCCACCGAGCGGATCTGCAGGATCTTGGAGCCCAGCGAGGCCATCTCCAGCATTTCTTCAAAGGTGATGGTGCTGAGACGGCGCGCCTCGGGCACCACGCGCGGGTCGGTCGTGTAGACGCCGTCCACGTCGGTGTAGATCAGGCATTCCGCGGCCTTCATCGCCGCGGCGATCGCCACGGCCGATGTGTCGGAGCCACCACGGCCCAGCGTCGTGATGTGGCCTTCGGGGTCGATGCCCTGGAAGCCCGTGATGACGACGACCTTGCCGGCGGCCAGGTCGGCGCGCACGCGCTTGTCGTCGATGCTTTCGATGCGGGCCTTGGTGTAGGACGAATCGGTGGCCACGGGCACCTGCCAACCGGCGTAGCTGACCGACTCCAGCCCTTCGGCCTGCAGTGCGATGGCCAGCAGGCCGACGGAGACCTGCTCGCCGGTGGCGGCAATCGCGTCCAGCTCGCGCGCCAGCGCCGGCGTGTGCCTGGCCGGCGACAGCTCCTTGGCCAGGCCCAGCAGGCGGTTGGTTTCGCCGCTCATGGCCGAGGGCACGACCACCATCTGGTGGCCGGCACGCACCCATTTGGCGACGCGCTTGGCGACGTTGCGGATGCGATCGGTGGACCCCATCGAGGTGCCGCCGTACTTGTGGACGATCAGAGCCATGTGTTTCGCGAAGGCTGAAGACGGAGCTGCCGGGACGGCACGCTCGCAAACCCCTGATTTTATGCAGCTGCGTCGGTTCCGCCTTCGCGCTGAGGCAAGGCGGAGTCGTCCAGCCAGCGTAAAGACAGCTGCAGCTCATCTTTTTCGGCGAAGGCACGGGCATCCATACCCAGCCCGGCGATGGCGACGAGCCGCTCCGTGGCGTCAAACAGCAGCGGACCGCCGCGGCGCCAGGGGGGCAGGCCGGCCTCCTGGCAGGCCTTCTTCAGGCTGCGCAGCGCGGAGGCCGGCTCGCGCTGGAACTGCTCGGCACCGGCGCGCGCACGCTGGGTCAGGCCGGCCAACCGCGACAGCGCAATGCCGGGCGAACCCGGCTCGACCAGCCAGCCACCGCCCCAGCCAGGCTGAGGATGGAAGCCCGGCAGGCTGAGGTCAACCTGCGAGGCCCCAGGAAGCTCTTCGGCCGCCGCCTGCCAGTACAGCCCGTCGCGATAGGCGTGCAAGGCGCCTCCAGGCGCGGGCCAGCACAGCGTGGCGCCTGGCCGCCACTCCGTCAGCAGACGCTCGACAAGGCTGGCCGGTGCGGCCGTGTGCCGTGCAAGCCAGGCCCGCAGCGCATTGCTGGCACGGGCGGGAGACAAAGCGGCCAACGCCGCCAGATCCAGGCGTTCGGATGTCGCCAGGCTCGCCAGATCCGCCGCGGCGACTTCGGCCGCCAGCGCCTCGGCCTGCTGGGCCCAGCGCGCCGCCTGCGCCAGCCCCGCTTCCGCGCTGGGGAATGCCGGCCACAGCGCCTGCCGCAGCCGGTTGCGGGCGTAGCGGCCGTCGGCGTTGCTGGGGTCGTCGATCCAGCGCAGCCCGTGCTGCTCGGCATAGGCCTGGATCACGTCGCGCGGCTGATCCAGCCACGGTCGCGCCCAGCAGATGCCGTCGCGCCATTGCGCCTTCGGCATGCCCGCCAGGCCCGCCGTGCCCGCGCCGCGCATGGCCTGCAGCAGGAAGGTCTCGGCCTGGTCGCGGCGGTGGTGGGCCAACAGCAGCAGGTCGGCCCCAGCTGCGGCGGCCATGTCGTGCAGCGCGCGGTGCCGGCCCGCGCGGGCCCAGGCCTCGATGCTGTCGCCACGCCGGGGCGAACCGCTCAGCCGCGTGCAGGCAAAGGTGGCGCCAAACTGACGCGCCACCTGCTCGCAGTGGGCTGCCCAGTCGTCGGCCTGCGGTTGCAGGCCATGGTGAACATGCAGCGCCAGCACGCGCGCCCCCGTGCGGGTGGCGGCGTGCAGCAGCGCGGTGGAGTCGAGGCCGCCGCTGAAGGCGACCGCGACCAACTCGGGTTCAGCGATTCTTGGTGTCGCTGAAGCGGCCATAGGCCTGGACGCGCTCGTAGCGGCGGTCCAGCAGCTCGCGGGTCTTGAGGTCGCTGACCTGGCGCAGCGCGTCAGACAGCGCGCGCTTCAGGTTGGACGCCATCTGCTTGGCGTCGCGGTGGGCGCCGCCCACGGGCTCGCTGACGATCTTGTCGATCAGGCCCAGCGCCTTCAGGCGGTGCGCCGTGATGCCCAGCGCATCGGCGGCGTCGGAGGCACGCTCGCTGCTCTTCCACAGGATGGACGCGCAGCCTTCTGGCGAGATGACGGAATAGGCAGCGAACTGCAGCATCAGCACCTGATCGGCCACGCCGATGGCGAGCGCCCCGCCGGAGCCGCCTTCACCGATGACGGTGGCGATGATGGGCACTTCGAGCTGCGCCATCTCGAGGATGTTGCGGCCGATGGCCTCGGACTGGCCGCGCTCCTCGGCACCGATGCCGGGGTAGGCGCCCATGGTGTCAATGAACGTGAAGACCGGAAGGCCGAACTTCTCGGCCAGCTTCATCAGGCGCAGCGCCTTGCGATAGCCCTCGGGGCGCGGCATGCCGAAGTTGCGCAGCGTGCGCTCTTTCGCGTCAGCGCCGCGCTGGTGGCCGATGACCATGCAGGCCTGGCCGTTGAAGCGCGCGATGCCGCCGACGATGGCGGCGTCGTCCGCGAAATGGCGATCGCCGTGCAGCTCCTGGAACTCGGTGAAGACTTCCGAGCAGTAGTCCAGCGTCTGCGGGCGCTGCGGGTGGCGGGCGATCTGGTAGACCTGCCAGGGCGCGACGTTGGAGTAGACCTCCTTCGTCAGCTGCTGGCTTTTCTTGGAGAGGCGGTCGATCTCCTCGGAGATGTCGACGGCCGACTCGCTCTGCACATAGCGCAGTTCTTCGATCTTGGTCTCGAGTTCAGCGATCGGCTGCTCAAATTCCAGGAAGTGTTTTTTGCTCATCAGTAGTCCACAGGTAGCGGATCGAGGCTGCGCCAAATGTACCAAACGGCCACGGACCGGTACGGCGCCCAGGCGTCGCCCACCTCGCGGGCTTCGGCACGGGAAACAGGCTCGCCGGAGAAGTAATTGAGGCTGATGCCCTTGAGCAGGCCGACGTCGTCCAGCGGCATGACGTTGGGGCGCATCAGGTGGAAGATCAGGAACATTTCGGCCGTCCAGCGGCCGATGCCGCGGATGGCAACCAGCTCCTCGATGATGGCCTCGTCGTCCATCTGCGCCCACTGGCGCACATGGACCTGGCCGGTGCTGAAGTGCTCCGCCAGGTCGCGCAGGTACTCGACCTTGCGCGCCGACAGGCCGGCCGCGCGCTGCGCGTCGACGTCCAGTGCCAGCACGGCGGCAGGCTGGAACTTCGGCGTCAGCGCCACCCACTTGTGCCAGACCGACTGCGCGGCCTTCACGGAGATCTGCTGACCGACGATGGAGCGCGCCAGCGTGGCGAACGCATCGCCGCGGCTCTGCAGGCGGGCCTCGCCGAACTGCGGAATCAGCTTCTTCATGACCCGGTCGCGCTTGACCAGGTGCTTGCAGGCTTCGTCCCAGTACGCCGGGACGACTTCGGAGACGGCCGCCATCAGCTCTTCACCCAGGTCGTGCCGCCGGCACCGTCCTTCAGCGTGATGCCCTTGGCCGACAGCTCGGCGCGGATGGCGTCGGCACCGGCGAAGTCCTTCGCGGCCTTGGCGGCGGCACGCGCGGCGATGCGTTCATCGATCCAGGCCGTGTCATCGCCGCCGGAACCGCCCTGCAGGTAGGCGCGCGGCGCCTGCTGCAGCACGCCCAGCACGCCGGCCAGCGCCTTCAGCAAGCCGGCCTTCTGCGGCGAGCGGTCGCGGTTGACCTCGTTGACGAGGTCGAACAGCACGGCCACGGCGCCCGGGGTGCCGAAGTCCTCGTCCATCGCGGCCTTGAAGGCTGCGGCGCTGGGCTCGTTCCAGTCGATGACGACGTCGGCGGGGGGCACCGCGTCCAGCGCCGTGTACAGGCGCGTCAGCGCCGTGCGGGCGTCTTCCAGGTGCGAGTCGCTGAAGTTGAACGGCCGGCGGTAGTGCGTGCGCAGCATGAAGAAGCGCAGCGTCTCGCCGTCGAACTTCTTCAGCACGTCGCGAATGGTGAAGAAGTTGCCCAGGCTCTTGGACATCTTCTCGCCGTCGACGTTCAGGAAGCCGTTGTGCAGCCAGTAGGTCGCGAAGTCGTAGCCGGCGCCCTCGCTCTGCGCGATCTCGTTCTCGTGGTGCGGGAACTGCAGGTCGGCGCCGCCGCCGTGGATGTCGAAGCTCTCGCCGAGCAGCGCGCAGCTCATCGCCGAGCACTCGATGTGCCAGCCCGGGCGCCCCTCGCCGAAGGGCGCGGCCCACTTGGCGTCGGCCGGCTCCTCGGCCTTGGCGGCCTTCCAGAGTACGAAGTCCAGCGGGTCCAGCTTGCCGTCATCCACCGCCACGCGCTCGCCGGCGCGCAGGTCATCGAGGCTCTTGCCGCTGAGCTTGCCGTAGCCGTCGAACTTGCGCACCGCGTAGTTCACGTCGCCGCCTTCGGCCCGGTAGGCCAGGCCGCGCGCTTCCAGGCGCTCGATCAGCGACAGCATCTGCGGCACGTACTCGGTCGCGCGCGGCTCGTGGTCGGGGCGCAGCAGGCCGACGGCGGCGAAGTCCTCGTGCATCGCGGCCGTCATCTCCTCGGTGAGCTGGCGGATCGTGATGCCACGCTCGACGGCGCGCCTGATGATCTTGTCGTCGATGTCCGTCACGTTGCGCACATAGGTGACGGCATAGCCGCTGGCGCGCAGCCAGCGGTAGATGACGTCGAACGCCATGTTCATGCGCAGATGCCCCATGTGGCACAAGTCGTAGACCGTGATGCCGCACACGTACATGCGCACCTGGCCAGGCACGAGCGGCTTGAAGTCTTCGAGGGTGCGGCTGAGGGAGTTGTGGACGCGCAGGGACATGTGAGACGGGAACAGGGGGCAGGCGCCCACCAACAAGAAGCCCCGCACCGGGACCGCCCAGGCGGGGCTCATAGAATGATTTCCAGTATAGCGGCCACCCCTTTTGCCGCTCCCCGCTACAACCCTCATGCGCCTGCCCCTCCCCACCCTGGTGCTGCCCGTCGTGCTGAGCCTCGCGCTCGCCGCCGCCCCAGCCCGAGCCGACGACCTGACCAGTGCCCAACGCCTGTGGCTGGCCGGCCAGAAGACCCAGGCCGTCGAACAGGTCGAGCAGGCGCTGAGCCGCACGCCCGACGACCTGCAACTGCGCTTCGCGCTGGGCGTCATGCGCATGGAGCTGGGCGACCGCGCCAAGGCCGCGGCCCTCTTCACGCGGCTGACGCAGGACTTCCCCGACCTGGCTGACCCCTACAACAACCTCGCCGTGCTGCACGCCGCCGCGGGCGAGCTGGATGAAGCCCAGGCCGCGCTGCAACAGGCGCTGCGGCTGCAGCCCGACCATGCGCAGGCACAGGAGAACCTCGGCGACGTGCTGCTGCGACTGGCGCTGCGCGCCTACCAGCGCGCGCAGAAGGTCTCGCTGATGCCCAGCGACGCGCTGGCCGGCAAGATCAGCCGCACGCTGGCGCTGACCGCCAATCTCTCCAGGACCCGCTGACCCATGACGAAGACCGCTCTCCTCCTGGCCGCCCTGCTGGCCGCGGCCGGCGCCTCGGCGCAGACCGTCAAGCTGCAGACCTCCGAAGGCGACATCCGCATCCAGCTCAATGCCGAGAAGGCGCCCAAGTCGGTGGCCAACTTCCTGCAGTACGTGAAGGCCGGCCACTACAACGGCGTCATCTTCCACCGCGTCATCCCGAACTTCATGGTGCAGACCGGCGGCTACGACGCCAAGCTGAACCAGCGCCCGGTCAAGTCACCCATTCCGCTGGAAGCCGGCAACGGCCTGTCCAACGTGCGCGGCAGCCTCGCGATGGCCCGCACGGGCGATCCGAACTCGGCGACGTCGCAGTTCTTCATCAACGTCGTCGACAACCCCTATCTCGACGCCGACCCCATGAACCCCAGGAGCGGCTACGCCGTGTTCGGGCAGGTCGTCGAGGGCATGGAGGTCGTCGACAAGATCCGCGCCGCCGAGACCGCCGCGAGGGGCATCCACGAGAATCTGCCCCTCAAGCCCATCTTCATCACCAAGGCTCTCGTCGAGCCTGCACCCAAATGAGCCAAGTCAAACTCACCACCAACCACGGCGACATCCTCATCGAGCTGGACGCCGAGAAGGCGCCGCTGTCCGTCGCCAACTTCCTGCAGTACGTGCGCGCCGGCCACTACGACGGCACGGTGTTCCACCGCGTCATCAAGGGCTTCATGATCCAGGGCGGCGGCTTCGAGCAGGGCATGAAGCAAAAGCCCACCGAGGCGCCCATCCAGAACGAGGCCAACAACGGCCTGAAGAACGCTCACTACACGCTGGCCATGGCGCGCACGAACGCGCCGCACTCGGCCACGGCGCAGTTCTTCATCAACACGACGAACAACGGCTTCCTGGACTTCAAGTCCGAGAGCCCGTCGGGCTGGGGCTATGCCGTGTTCGGCAAGGTCGTCGAGGGCCAGGACATCGTCGACAAGATCGAGAAGGTCAAGACCAGCCGCTCCGGTTTCCATGACGACGTGCCGGTCGAGGCCGTGGTCATCGAGAAGGCCGTCGAGGTTTGATCCACACGCTGACGGCGCCGGTGCAGTGGCAGCAGGTGGACCTGCTGTCCGACCTGCACCTGGGGCCGGACACGCCGGGCACGCTGGCCCGGCTTGAGGCGCACCTCGCCCGGACCACGGCCGACGCCGTGCTGCTGCTGGGCGACATCTTCGAGGTCTGGGTGGGCGACGATGCCCGCCACGAGCCTTTCGAGGCCGGCGTCGTGACGATGCTGCGCGAGGCATCGCGGCGGCTGGACCTGTTCTTCATGGCCGGCAACCGCGACTTCCTTGTCGGCGCCGAGCTGCTGGCCGACGCCGGCATGACCGCCCTGCCCGACCCCACCGTGCTGACTGCCTTCGGCCAGCGCTGGCTGCTGGCGCACGGCGACGCGCAGTGCCTGGCCGACGCCGGCTACCAGGCCTGGCGCGCCACCGCGCGCTCGGCCGCCTGGCAGGCCGACTTCCTGGCCAAACCTCTGGCAGAACGCCAGGCCTTCGGCCGCCAGGCGCGTGCGCAGAGCCGCGCCTCCCAGGCTGCGCAGCTGATGGCGACCGACCTCGATGCCGACGCCTGCCATGCGCTGCTGCGAGAGGCGGGCGCCACGACGCTGATCCACGGCCACACGCACCGCCCGGCCGAGCATGGCCTGGGCGATGGCCTCCGGCGGGTCGTGCTGTCCGACTGGGACTTGGACGCCTCGCCGCCCCGCGGCGACGTCATCCGTCTGTCGGCCGCCGGCCTGCAACGGCTGCCGCTGTGATCCTGAAGGCCATCCGGGGCTGGCGCGAGCAACGCGCCGTCGAACGCCACGCCATTCCCGAGGCGCTGTGGCAGCTGACGCTGCTGCGCTACCCCTTCCTGGCCCGGCGCAACGAGGACGACCTCGCCGAACTGCGCCGGCTGTGCAGCCTGTTCCTGTCGACCAAGGAATTCCACGGCGTCGCCGGCTTCGAGGTCAGCGACGAGGTGGCCGTGGCCGTCGCGGCGCAGGCCTGCCTGCCGGTACTGCGGCTGGGGCTCTCCTGGTACGACGGCTTCGTCGGCATCGTCATGCACGCCGGCGAGGTGGTCGCGCAGCGGCGCTTCGAGGACGAGGACGGCATCGTCCACGAGTACGACGAGGAACTGGCCGGCGAAGCGATGGAAGGCGGGCCGCTGATGCTGGCCTGGCAGGCCATCGCCATCAGCGACGACCCGGCCGAGTTCGGCGCAGACGCGGTCTTCAACGTCGTCATCCACGAGTTCGCCCACGTCATCGACATGCGCGACGGGCTGGCCGACGGCGTGCCGCCACTGGACGCCGACGAACGCGAGCGCTGGATCGAAGTGATCGACGCCGAGTGGGAGAAGTTCTGCGAGCGCATCGACGCCGGCGAAGACACGCTGATCGACCCCTATGGCGGCGAGGCCGTCGAGGAATTCTTTGCCGTGGCCGTCGAGGCCTTCTTCGTGGCGCCCGCCGCGATGCGCATGGAGGAGCCAGCGATGTACCGCCTGCTGGCCGACTTCTTCAGACAGGACCCGGCGGGCTGACAACAAAAAAGGACGCCGCAGCGTCCTTTCCTTTTTGCGGGCCTGGGTTCAGGCCGTGGCCGGCTCGGCCTTGGGCTTGCCGTCCTTGCTGGGCTTGGGCGGCGTCGGCTGGATGTCCAGCACCGTCTCGCCCTTGTCGTCCACGTCCACGCTCAGGCGGCCACCGTCCACCAGCTTGCCGAACAGCAGTTCGTCGGCCAGTGCGCGGCGGATGGTGTCCTGGATGAGCCGCTGCATCGGCCGCGCGCCCATCAGCGGGTCGAAGCCCTTCTTGGCGAGCTGCTTGCGCAGTGCGTCGGAGAAGCTGACCTCGACCTTCTTTTCCTGCAGCTGGCTTTCCAGCTGCAGCAGGAACTTGTCGACCACGCGCAGGATGATCTCCTCGTCCAGCGCGCGGAAGGACACGATGGCGTCCAGCCGGTTGCGGAACTCGGGCGTGAACAGGCGCTTGATGTCGGCCATCTCGTCGCCCTGCTGGCGCGACGTCGTGAAGCCGATGGTCGCCTTGTTCATGATCTCGGCGCCCGCGTTCGTCGTCATGATGATGATGACGTTGCGGAAGTCGGCCTTGCGCCCGTTGTTGTCGGTCAGCGTGCCGTGGTCCATGACCTGCAGCAGCACGTTGAAGACGTCCGGGTGGGCCTTCTCGATCTCGTCGAGCAGCAGCACCGCGTGCGGCTTCTTCGTGACGGCCTCGGTCAGCAGGCCGCCCTGGTCGAAGCCGACATAGCCCGGAGGCGCGCCGATGAGGCGGCTGACGGCGTGACGCTCCATGTACTCGGACATGTCGAAGCGGATCAGCTCGATGCCCAGGATGTAGGCGAGCTGCTTGGCCACTTCGGTCTTGCCGACGCCCGTGGGGCCGCTGAAAAGGAACGAGCCCACCGGCTTGTCCGGACGACCGAGGCCCGAGCGCGCCATCTTGATGGCGGCGGCCAGCGCATCGACGGCCGGGTCCTGACCGAACACGACGCTCTTGAGGTCGCGGTCCAGCGTCTTGAGCTTGCTGCGGTCGTCGCTGTTGACCGATGCGGGCGGGATGCGCGCGATCTTGGCGACGATGTCTTCCACCTCGGCGCGGGTGATGGTCTTCTTCTGCTTGCTCTTGGGCAGGATGCGCTGGGCGGCACCAGCCTCGTCGATGACGTCGATGGCCTTGTCCGGCAGGTGGCGGTCGTTGATGTACTTGGCCGACAGCTCGGCCGCCGCCTGCAGCGCGCCCAGCGCGTACTTGACGGAGTGGTGCTCCTCGAAGCGGCTCTTCAGCCCCTTCAGGATCTCGACGGTCTGCTCGACCGACGGCTCGGGCACGTCGATCTTCTGGAAACGGCGGCTCAGCGCCGCGTCCTTCTCGAAGATGCCGCGGTACTCGGTGAAGGTCGTCGCGCCGATGCACTTCATCTGGCCGCTGGACAGCGCCGGCTTCAGCAGATTGCTGGCGTCCAGCGTGCCGCCCGACGCGGCGCCAGCGCCGATCAGCGTGTGGATCTCGTCGATGAACAGCACGGCATGCGGCTGCTCCTTGAGCGCCTTCAGCACGGCCTTCAGGCGCTGCTCGAAGTCGCCACGGTACTTGGTGCCCGCCAGCAGCGCGCCCATGTCCAGCGAGTAGACGACGGAGTCGGCCAGCACCTCGGGCACTTCGCCTTCGGTGATGCGCCAGGCCAGGCCCTCGGCGATGGCCGTCTTGCCGACGCCGGCCTCCCCCACCAGCAGCGGGTTGTTCTTGCGGCGGCGGCACAGCACCTGCACCACGCGCTCGACCTCGGCTTCGCGGCCGATCAGCGGATCGATCTTGCCGTCCTTGGCCTGCTGGTTCAGGTTCTGCGTGAACTGCTCCAGCGGCGACGCCTTGGCGCTGGCGCCCTCGCCTTCCTCGCGTTCCCCTTCCTGGCCGGGCTGCTGGCCTTCGGGCGCCTTGGGCGGCTCAGGGTCGGTCTTCTTGATGCCGTGGGCGATGAAGTTGACGACGTCCAGGCGCGTGACGCCCTGCTGGTGCAGGTAGTAGACGGCGTGCGAATCCTTCTCGCCGAAGATGGCGACCAGCACGTTGGCACCCGTCACTTCCTTCTTGCCGCTGCCCGTGCTCTGCACATGCATGATGGCGCGCTGGATGACGCGCTGGAAGCCGAGCGTGGGCTGGGTGTCCACCTCATCGCTGCCACCCACCATGGGCGTGTTTTCCTTGATGAACTGCGTCAGGCTCTTGCGCAGGTCATCGAGATTGGCGGCGCAGGCGCGCAGCACTTCGGCGGCGCTGGGGTTGTCCAGCAACGCGAGCAGCAGGTGCTCGACGGTGATGAATTCGTGCCGCTGCTGGCGCGCCTCGACGAACGCCATGTGCAAACTGACTTCAAGCTCTTGCGCAATCATGCGGCCTCCATAATGCACTGCAGGGGGTGGCCAGCACGCCGGGAGGCGGCCAGTACCAACTCCACCTTGGTCGCAGCGACGTCCTTGGTGAACACACCGCAAACCCCGCGACCCTCGTGGTGGATTTTGAGCATGATCTGCGTCGCCGTATCGAGGTCATGCCGGAAAAATTCCTGCAGAACCATGACTACAAACTCCATCGGGGTGAAATCGTCGTTCAGCAGCAGCACCTGGTAGAGCCGCGGCGGCTCGGTTTTCTGCGTCTGGCGCTCGACGACGACGGCCCCGTCGCCTTCGTCCTTGCCGGGCCTCAGGGGAGGCGTGGGCGGGGGCGGAGCCGACTGGTTTCGCGGTGAAAAAACGGGGAACACAGGCATGGGTTGATTCTATCGATGGGGGTATCCCCCACCGACTTGCAGGCACTTGGCGGCGCGCCCCGGAATTGCAAGCGCGCAACCGGTTCTGAGGGTGAACCCGGCCGGGAAGGTCCCGAATTGACGCTTTTTGTCGCGCTACCAGAATCTCGTCCGCCTCCTCGGGGAGGTGCCACAAAGAACGGAGACAAGATGATGGCGCTGGGCAAGGTCAAGTGGTTCAACGATGCCAAGGGCTTTGGTTTCATCGAGCCGGAGGCCGGCGGCGATGACGTCTTCGCCCATTTTTCGGCGATCCAGATGGAAGGCTTCCGGACGCTGAAGCAAGGCAGCCAGGTGCAGTTCGACCTGGTGCAGGGCCCCAAGGGCCAGCTCGCGCAGAACATCACGCCCATGGAGGCGGCGCGCAGCCTGGAACAACCGCAGGCCTCCTGAGCCCCCACCCGCCGGGCCCGCCCGGCAACCCGCCAGCCCCGAGGCCCTGCCAGCCTGCGGGGCTTTTGCGTTGGAGCAAGGCACGGCGGCCTCGGCGAAGGCTGGCTCGCCGCCATCCGCTGCCGGCTTGCTAGAGTTCGCACCTTGCGCGCGCGCCGCGAGACCGTGCGCTGCAGAGATTCGACATTCACCGGAACACCCTCATGACCGCCGAAACGCCCAAGATCGTCTACACCCTGACCGATGAAGCCCCCCGCCTGGCCACCGCCTCGCTGCTGCCGGTCGTCCAGCGCTTTGCGGCCCAGGCTGGGATCGATGTCGTCACCAGCGACATCTCGGTGGCCGGCCGCATCCTGGGCCAGTTCCCCGAGCTGCTGACCGAAGAGCAGCGCGTGCCCGACAACCTGGCCGCACTGGGCAAGCTGACGTTCAAGCCCGAAGCCAACATCATCAAGCTGCCCAACATCAGCGCGTCCGTGTCCCAGCTCAAGGCTGCCATCAAGGAGCTGCAGGACAAGGGCTACAAGATCCCGAACTTCCCCGAGAAGCCCGAGACGGACGAAGAGAAGGACATCCGCGCCCGCTACAACAAGTGCATCGGCTCGGCCGTGAACCCGGTGCTGCGCGAAGGCAACTCCGACCGCCGCGCGCCCAAGGCCGTCAAGGCCTACGCCCGCAAGAACCCGCACCGCATGGACGAGTGGAGCCAGGCCTCGCGCTCGCACGTGTCGCACATGCATGACGGCGACTTCTATCACGGCGAAAAGTCGCTGACGCTGGACCGCGCGCGCACCGTGAAGATGGAGCTCATCACGAAGAGCGGCAAGACCATCGTGCTCAAGCCCAAGGTCGCGCTGCTGGACCGCGAAGTCATCGACTCCATGTTCATGAGCAAGAAGGCGCTGCTGGCCTTCTACGAGAAGGAGATCGAGGACGCACGCAAGACCGGCGTGATGTTCTCGCTGCACGTGAAGGCCACCATGATGAAGGTGAGCCACCCCATCGTGTTCGGCCACTGCGTGCGCATCTTCTACCGCGAGGCGTTCGAGAAGCACGGCAAGCTGTTCGACGAGCTGGGCGTCAACGTCAACAACGGCATGGTGGACCTGTACACCAAGATCGCCACGCTGCCGAGCGCCAAGCAGGACGAGATCAAGCGCGACCTGCACGCCTGCCATGAGCACCGCCCCGAGCTGGCGATGGTGGACTCGGCCAAGGGCATCACCAACTTCCATTCGCCCAACGACATCATCGTGGACGCCTCCATGCCGGCCATGATCCGCAGCGGCGGCAAGATGTACGGCGCCGACGGCCGCCTGAAGGACGTGAAGGCCGTGATGCCCGAGTCGACCTTCGCCCGCATCTACCAGGAGATCATCAACTTCTGCAAGTGGCACGGCGCCTTCGACCCGAAGACCATGGGCACGGTGCCCAACGTCGGCCTGATGGCCCAGCAGGCCGAGGAATACGGCTCGCACGACAAGACCTTCGAGATCACCGAAGACGGCGTGGCCAACATCACCGACCTGGAAACGGGCGAGGTGCTGCTGAGCCAGAACGTCGAGCAGGGTGACATCTGGCGCATGTGCCAGTGCAAGGACGCCGCCATCCGCGACTGGGTCAAGCTGGCCGTCAACCGCGCCCGCAACTCGGGCATGCCGGTGGTCTTCTGGCTGGACAGCTACCGCCCGCACGAGGCGCAGCTGATCCGCAAGGTCAAGATGTACCTGCACGAGCACGACACGACCGGCCTGGACATCCAGATCATGAGCCAGGTGCGCGCGATGCGTTACACGCTGGAGCGCGTCATCCGCGGCCTGGACACCATCAGCGCCACCGGCAACATCCTGCGCGACTACCTGACCGACCTGTTCCCCATCATGGAACTGGGCACGTCGGCCAAGATGCTGTCCATCGTGCCGCTGATGGCCGGCGGCGGCATGTACGAGACGGGTGCCGGCGGCTCCGCGCCCAAGCACGTGCAGCAGCTGGTGGAAGAGAACCACCTGCGCTGGGACTCGCTGGGCGAGTTCCTGGCGCTGGCCGTGAGCCTGGAAGAGCTGGGCCTGAAGACCGGCAATACCAGGGCGACGCTGCTGGCCAAGGCGCTGGACGCCGCCACCGGCAAGCTGATGGACAACGGCAAGGGTCCCAGCCCCAAGACCGGCGAAATCGACAACCGCGGCAGCCACTTCTACCTGACGCTGTACTGGGCGCAGGAACTGGCCTCGCAGACCGAGGACGCCGAGCTGGCCGCCAAGTTCAAGGCCGTGGCCGAGACGCTGGCCGCCAACGAAGCCAAGATCGCCGACGAGCTGAAGGCGGTGCAGGGCAAGCCGGTGGACATCGGCGGCTACTTCCTGCCGGACGCAGCCAAGCTGGACGTCGTCATGCGCCCGAGCGCGACGTTCAACGCCGCACTGGCGGCGCTGAGCTGAGGTCCCACCACGACCGACAAGGGGCGCCGCAGGCGCCCCTTTTTGTTGGCGGGCGTCGCCCGCGCCGGCTGACCCACCCCCAGGTCAGGCCAGCCACGCTTGGCGCACGGTCAGCCGCTGGCGCCGTCGACCACCTCGGCCGCCGCGCGGAACGCGTCCACGGCCGCCGGGAAGCCGCAGTAGACGCTCGCGTGCAGGAAGATCTCCTGCAGCTCCTCGACCGTCACGCCGTTGTTCAGCGCGCCGCGCACATGGGTCTTCAACTCGTGCATGCGGCCCAGCGCCACCAGCATGCTCACGGTGACGATGCTGCGCGTGCGCAGGTCGATGCCGTCGCGCTGCCAGGTGTTGCCCCAGGCGTGGCGCGTGACGAGCTCCTGCAGCGGCGCGGTGAACGGCGTGACCTTGGCCAGCGCGGCGTCGACGTAGGCGTCGCCCAGCACCGCGCGGCGCGTCGCCAGGCCTTGGGGATCGAGTTCCATGGGGGGCTCCTTCGTGCTTGCCGTGCAGCTTAGCGAGCCGCGGACCGCGCCGGTTCAGAAAGCGAGAAGCCCATCGACGTCACCGGCGATGGGCTTGCGCGAGGGGCCGCGGGCGGTGCCCGCCGGCATCAGGCCATGCAGTCGACCATGACCTGCCCGAAGCCCGAGCACGATACCTGCGTCGCGCCGTCCATCAGCCGCGCGAAGTCGTAGGTGACCTTCTTGCTGAGGATGGCCTTTTCCATCGACGCGATGATGAGGTCGGCCGCCTCGGTCCAGCCGATGTGGCGCAGCATCATCTCGGCGGACAGGATGGAGGAGCCGGGGTTCACGTAGTCCTTGCCGGCGTACTTGGGCGCCGTGCCGTGCGTGGCCTCGAACATCGCCACCGAGTCGCTCATGTTGGCGCCCGGCGCGATGCCGATGCCGCCCACCTGCGCGGCCAGCGCGTCGGAGATGTAGTCGCCGTTGAGGTTCAGCGTCGCGATGACGCTGTACTCGGCCGGGCGCAGCATGATCTGCTGCAGGAAGGCGTCGGCGATGACGTCCTTGATCGTGATGAGCTTGCCGGTGCGCGGGTTCTTGAGGCGGCACCACGGGCCGCCGTCGATGGGCTCGGCGCCGAATTCCTTCTGCGCCAGCGCATAGCCCCAGTCGCGGAAGGCGCCTTCCGTGAACTTCATGATGTTGCCCTTGTGCACCAGCGTGACCGACGGCTTGTCGTTGTCGATGGCGTACTGGATGGCCTTGCGCACCAGGCGCTCGGTGCCCTCGCGGCTGACGGGCTTGATGCCGATGCCCGACGTCTCGGGGAAGCGCACCTTCTTGGCGCCGAGTTCGTCGCGCAGGAAGGCGATGAGCTTCTTCGCCTTGTCACTGCCGGCCTCGTACTCGATGCCGGCGTAGATGTCCTCCGAGTTCTCGCGGAAGATGACCATGTCGACCTTGTGCGGCTCTTTCACGGGGCTGGGCACACCGTCGAAGTACTGCACGGGGCGCAGGCAGACGTACAGGTCCAGCTCCTGGCGCAGCGTCACGTTCAGCGAGCGGATGCCGCCGCCCACCGGCGTCGTCAGCGGGCCCTTGATGGAGACGATGTAGTCCTTCACGGCCTGCAGCGTCTCGTCGGGCAGCCACACGTCGGGGCCGTAGACGCGCGTGCTCTTCTCGCCGGCGTAGATCTCCATCCAGTGGATCTTGCGGGCGCCGCCATAGGCCTTGGCGACGGCGGCATCCACGACCTTCAGCATGACCGGCGTGATGTCCAGCCCGGTGCCGTCACCCTCGATGAACGGGATGATGGGGTTGTGCGGCACGTTCAGCGAGAAGTCGGCGTTGACGGTGATCTTCTGGCCGCCTTCGGGCACGTGGAGGTGTTGGGACATGGCGTAGCGCTTTCGCAGCGATGCGAGGACAAGGATGCGGCGAGTTTATGGCCCGCGTCAGCAGGCCAGCATGACGCGCTGCCACACGCCGTGCGCCAGCCCCCAGCCCGCGCCCAGCGCCAGCATCAGCCCGGCCAGGCGCAGCGCCAGCACGTCGCCGGCCGGCCCGCGCTTCAGCAGCCGCGCGCGCCACAGCGGCGCGACCACCAGCCCCGGCGTGCTGGCCAGCGCAAAGCCCGCCATCGCCGCGCCGCCGCTCAGCGGCGAGCCCGACAGCCCCGCCAGCAGCAGCGCCGCATGCAGCAGCCCGCAGGGCATGGCCACCCAGGCCAGCCCGGTGGCAAACGCGTGGCGCGGCTGCGGCCGCCAGCGCACGGCGCCCAGCCAGGCCGGCACGCGCCCTTGCAGCAACAGCAGCAGGCCGAACAGCAGCAGCGCCGCCTGCAGCAGCGCCCAGGCGGGCTGCAGCAGCGCCACGCTCTGCGACGCCCGCGCCAGCGCCTCGGCCGAGGCCGCCGCGACGACGCCGCCGGCCGTGTAGCCCAGCACCCGCCCGGCCAGCAGCCGCGCCGGCTTCGGGCCGCCTGCCAGCGCGCAGGGCGCGCTGCACATGGCCGCGCAATGCGGCATGCCGGCCAGGCCCATCAGCGTGGCCGACACGACGAGCGCGAGGTCACCGGCCATCAGATGATCTTGGAGAAACGCTCCCGGCTCGCGTCCGCCTGCAGATAGCGGTCGAACACCGCGGCCACGGCGCGCACGAAGTACCAGCCCAATGGCGTCACCTGGATGGCGCCCGGCTCCAGCACGACGAGGCCCTGCCCCGCCAGCTGCGTCAGCCGCGCCAGCTCGGGCTCGAAGTAGGTCGGCACGTCGACGAGGTAGGACGCCGCGATGGACTCGTACTCCACGCGCCCCTGGCACATCAGCGCCATGATGACGGCACGGCGCAGCAGGTCGTCACGCGTCAGCGCCAGGCCGCGCTGCACAGGCAGCTGCTGCTGGTTCAGCGCATCCTCGTACTCGGCCAGCGTCTTGGCGTTCTGCGCGTAGGAGGCCCCCACGCGGCTGATGGCAGAGACGCCCAGGCCCACGAGGTCGCAGTCGGGCTGCGTCGAGTAGCCCTGGAAGCCGCGGTGCAGCAGGCCCTGGCGCTTGGCGATGGCCAGCGGGTCGTCCGGCAGCGCGAAGTGGTCCATACCGATGTAGGTGTAGCCCTCGCCCAGCAGCGCGCTGATGGCACCCGACAGCATGGCCAGCTTGTCGCCCGCGGGCGGCAGCAGCTCGGCGACGATGCGGCGCTGTGGCTTGAAGCGCTGCGGCAGGTGGGCGTAGGCATACATCGCGATGCGGTCGGGCCGCAGCTCGGCCACCTGCGCGATGGTGCGGGCGAAGCTGGCGGGCGTCTGCAGCGGCAGGCCGTAGATCAAGTCCACGTTGGTGGACGAGAAGCCCAGTTCGCGGGCGTGCTGCATCAGCGCGGCCACCTGCTCCAGCGGCTGCACGCGGTGAACGGCCTTCTGCACGGCGGCGTCGAAGTCCTGCACGCCGAACGACAGCCGGTTGAAGCCCAGCAGCCGCAGGTGGGCCAGCCGGGCCAGGTCCACCGTGCGCGGGTCCACCTCGATGGACAGCTCGGCGCCCGGCAGCAGCTTGAAGCGGCGCCGCAGCATCTCCATCAGCTCGCCCAGCTCGGCGTCGGACAGGAAGGTGGGCGAGCCGCCGCCCAGGTGCAGCTGCGACACCGGCGCGATGCCACCGGCCCCGGCGGCGAGCGCATCGGCCACCAGGTCCACCTCACGGCCCAGCGCGGCCAGGTAGGGCGCGGCACGGTCGTGGTGCTTGGTGATGATCTTGTTGCAGGCGCAGTAGTAGCAGAGCTGCTCGCAGAACGGGATGTGCACGTACACCGACAGCGGCTGCACCGTGCCGCGCTGTCGCAGCGCCTGCAGGTGTTGCGCACCCTGGTGGGCCTCGACGAAGCGGTCCGCCGTCGGGTAGGACGTGTAGCGCGGTCCGGCCACGTCGTGTCGGCGCAGCAGGTCGGCAAGCTCAAGTTCGAGTTGGGGAGGACGATCGGTCACAGCAGCCATGTCGCCACTTTGCCGAGCCAGCCCCGCCCCGGCCTTGACGCAGGTCAAGGCCGGGGCGGGTCGCCTGGCGAAGAATGCCCCACATGCTGACGACCCAACCCTGCCCGATGCGCGCGTCGCCCGCATCCGAACCGTCGACACTGCCCGCCATCGAGCCGCTGAAGGTCGCCTGCGCCAGCTGCAACCTGCGCGAGCTGTGCCTGCCCGTTGGCCTGAATTCGGGCGAGCTGCAGCAGCTGGACGGCCTGGTCGCCAAGCGCCGCTCGGTGGCACGGGGCGACCACCTGTTCCGCAACGGCGAGCGCTTCGAGGCGCTGTACGCGGTGCGCACCGGCTTCTTCAAGACCTGCGTGGGCAGCGAGGACGGCCGCGATCAGGTGACCGGCTTCCAGATGGCCGGCGAGCTGCTGGGGCTGGACGGCATCAGCAGCGACCACCACCACTGCGACGCCGTCGCGCTGGAGGACTCGTCGGTCTGCGTCATCCCCTACGCGCAGCTGGAAGACCTGTCGCGCGAGTTCACGGTGCTGCAGCACCAGTTCCACAAGATCATGAGCCGCGAGATCGTGCGCGATCACGGCGTCATGCTGCTGCTGGGCAACATGCGCGCGGAGGAGCGGCTGGCCGCCTTCCTGCTGAACCTGACGCAGCGGTTGCAGGCGCGCGGGTTCTCGGCGTCCAGCCTCGTGCTGCGCATGACGCGCGAGGAGATCGGCAGCTACCTGGGCCTGAAGCTGGAGACCGTGAGCCGCACGTTCTCGCGCTTCCAGGACGAGGGGCTGATGGAGGTGAAGCAGCGGCAGCTGCGCATCCTGAACCAGGCGGGGCTGCAGGCGCTCGTCAACAACAGCCGGTGTTGAGTTGAGGCCCCTCGCCCGCGCTTGCCGCTGAACGCGGGCAAGCCCGGGCGGTCTTGCAGACCGCGCAGCCGACGGAGCGGCTGCCCTTCGGCAGGCACGACAAGTCCTGAGGACTTGTCGTGTCCGGCCTCAGCCCCCGAGGGGACGGCGATGATCGCGGGGGTGGCCCCGCTCGCACATCGCCCAAGGGGGCCGGCTTGCGGGGTGGAGTCGGACACAAGCAGTCCCTGCGGACTGCTTGTGCCTACGGAACGCCATGGGCCTCTGGCCCATGGCAGGCCCGGCGCTCGGCCCCAATGCAAAAAAGAAAAAGCCCCGCGGCGTGCGCGGGGCCTTGAAGTCACGAGCGGTGAGGTCAGCCGACCTTGATCTCGTTGCGCACTTCCTTCACGCCGGGGACGGCGGCGACGAGCTTGATGGCCTTCTGGGCCAGTTCGGCGCTGGGGGCCGCGCCCTTCACGATGACGACGCCGCTGTCGGTGCTGCTGACGGTCAGCGGCAGGGTCTGCAGGTCCTTGTCCTGCTGCAGCACGGCCGCGGCCTGGGCGGCAACAGCGGCGGCGTCCGCAGGCTGGGCCTGCGGCGCCTGACCGGCGGGCGCCGGGGCCGGGTCGGCGGCGAAGGCGGTGGACAGGGCCGTCGCCGTCAGGGTGGCGGTCAGCAGGCGGGCAAAGGTGGAAGCGTGTTGCATGCGTATCTCCTGAGGATGCGTGGATAAAACGCGGCACCGGATCGGCACCACGACACCCTCAGCGCAACAGCCGTGCCAGCCCCGACTTCTCCTTTCATATCAACCACTTGACTCTCTTGCGAGCCGGGTTGGCACGGCCAGGCGGGCGATTCTGTCGCCGCCTGGCGACAGGCCCGGCGCCGCGCGGGCTAAGTGCCTGATTCACCGGACCTTTTGCTGTCGCTGAAATCCGACGCCGCATCTTGGGGGTCGTCGCGGAACAGCTGCGGGTCCAGCCCGTGCTTCTGCATCAGCCGGTAGAACTCGCTGCGGTTGCGGTCGGCCAGCCGCGCGGCCTCGGCGACATGGCCGGAGGTCAGCCTGAGCAAGCGGTTCAGGTAGTCGCGCTCGAAGCGCTGCTTGGCCTGCTGGTAGTTCAGCACCTCGGCCGACGGCATCTGCAGCGCCCGCTGCACCTGCGCCAGCGGCACCAGCGGCGCCGTCGCCAGCACGCAGACCTGCTCGACGACGTTGTAGAGCTGGCGCACGTTGCCGGGCCACGGCGCCGTCACCAGCGCCTCCAGCGCGTCGGGCGCAAAGCCCTTCACACGCTTGTGGTGGCGCGCGGCCAGCGCGGCGAGGAAGTGCTGCGCCAGCAACGCGATGTCCTCGCGGCGCTCGCCCAGCGCCGGCAGCGCCAGCCGCACGACGTTGAGCCGGTAGTACAGGTCGGGCCGGAACTGCCCCTCGGCCATTGCCAGCTCCAGGTCGCGGTGCGTGGCCGACAGCACGCGCACGTCCACCGCCACCGCGTCGTTGCTGCCCACCGGCCGCACGACGCGCTCCTGCAGCACGCGCAGCAGCTTCACCTGCAGCGCCAGCGGCATGTCGCCGATCTCGTCCAGGAACACCGTGCCGCCGTGCGCCGCCGGGATCAGCCCCTGGCGGTGGCCCTGCGCGCCGGTGAAGGCGCCCTTCACATGGCCGAACAGCTCCGACTCCAGCAGCGCCTCGGGGATGGCGCCGCAGTTCACGGCGATGAAGGGCTTGCCGGCCCGCGGGCTGGCGCGGTGCAGGGCCCGGGCCAGCAGCTCCTTGCCGGTGCCACTGTCGCCGCTGATGAGCACGCTGGCGTCGGTGGCGGCCACCAGCCGCGCCTCGGCCAGCACCTCGGCCATGCGCGGGCTGCGGCTGATGATCTCGCGGCGCCAGTCGCCATCGCCGTCGAACGGCGCCGGGCCGGGCGCGTTGACGCGCAGCGCCTGCTGGATCCTGGCCAGCAGCTCCTTGGCGTCGTAGGGCTTGGTCAGGTAGGCGTGGGCGCCGCGCGTGGTGGCATCCACCGCGTCGGGGATGGTCCCGTGCGCCGTCAGCAGGATGACCGGCAGCGACGGGTGGCTGGCGCGCAGCTCGTCGAACAGCGCCAGGCCGTCCAGGCCCGGCAGGCGCACGTCGGTGATGACCAGCGACGGCAGCTTCACCGCCAGGTGCGCCAGCGCGGCCTCGGCGCTGGCCACGGCCTGCACCTGGTAGCCCGCGGCGGTGAGCCGCATCGTCATCAGGCGCAGCAGGTCGGCGTCGTCGTCGACGACGAGCAGGGAGGCTGGGGCGGTCATGCGTTACTCCTCAGCGCTTGGCGGGCAAGGTCTGCTCGATGACTTTGAGCGCTTCGAGCTTCTCGTTCAGCTGATCGTTGCGGCGCTGGCTGTCGCGCAGCTGCTGCGTCAGCTTGTCGACACTGTCCTGCAGCCGGCGCTGCTCGGCCAGGCGCAGCGACAGCTGCACGGCCAGCGGCTTCAGCGGCTCGGCCTGCGGGTCCGCGGAGGCGGCGACCGCCTCCACCTGCGCGGCGGCCTGCGCCAGCTCGGCGGCGCTGCGGCCCAGCGACAAGGCCTTGCGCAACTCCTCGCCCGTAGCGAGCACGCCCTGCAGCGCCTGCACCTCGGGCGCGGGCGGCGGCTCGGGGCACACCGGCGCGGGCCGCGGCGGCTCGGCGGCCGGCGGGGGCGTCTGGCAGGCCGCCAGCAGCAACAGGAAGGCGATTTCAAACAGTCGTTTCATGAGGCAGTTCAAGTCGGAAATGGGCGCCGCGTTCGCTGGGCAGCAGGCGGCAGCGGCCGCCGTGCGCCTGCGCGATCTCGCGCACGATGGACAGGCCGATGCCGCTGCCGCGGCGCGCACCCGGTGCCTGGTGGCGGCCCTGGTAGAAGGGGTCGAAGATGTGCGCCACGTCCTCGGCGGCCACGCCGGGCCCGGCGTCGATGCAGTCGATGGCCACGCGGCCACCACCCTGCCCCAGCGCCAGCGTGATGACGCCGCCCGGCGGGCTGAAGCGCACCGCGTTGCCCAGCAGGTTGGCCAGCACGATGCCCAGCTTCTCCTCGTCGGCCATCACCGTGCAGGGCTCGGCCTGCACGCGCACCTGCAGCCCGCGCGCCTGCCACAGCAGCCGCTGGTCGTCGGCCACGCGCTGCAGCAGCGCCTGCAATGCCACCGGGCGGCGCTGCAGGCGCTGCGAACCGGAGGCCAGCGTCTGGTAGTGCAGCAGGTCTTCGATCTGGCGCTGCAGCGCGGCGCTGTTGTCGCCCAGGATGCGCACGATCTCGGCCTGGTCCGCCGTCAGCGGCCCGGCCACGCCGTCGCGCAGCAGCGCCGCGCCCTCGCGGATGGAGGCCATGGGCGTCTTCAACTCATGCGAGATGTGGCGCACGAAGCGCGTCTTGTCGGACTCCAGCGCCGCCAGCCGCTGGCGCAGCCACTCCAGCTGCTCGCCCAGCCGGCGCATGTCGGCCGGGCCACGCACGGCCACCGGCTCGTCGAAACGGTTGTCGCCCAGCCGGCCGATGGCCGCCTCCACGAGCCGCAGCGGCCGCAGCAACCAGCGCCCGAAGCCGAAGCCCAGCAGCACGGCCAGCGCGATGGCGCCCAGCACCAGCCCGCTGATGACGCGGCGCTGCTGCTCCAGTTCGGCCAGCACCGCGTCGCTGCGGCGGTCCATGGCCTGCTGGCTGCGCTCGGCCAGCAGCTCGTTCAGCCGGTGCAACCGCGCCAGCAGCGGCGCCAGCCGCTTCAGCGCCGCGGGCCGCGCGCGCGCCGGGCCGGGGTCCTGCAGCACGGCCCCGGCGGCATCGGCCTGGGCCAGCCATTCGGTGAACAGCGGGCGGTCGGCGGCGTCCGGCATCAGCGCCGTGAGCGCAGCCTGGGTGGTGCGCGCGTCCTGCCAGGCAGCCTGGAAGCGCTCGCGCAGGCTGGCGTCGTCCAGCACGAGGAACTGCCGCGCGCTGCGCTCCATGGCCACGGTGCGCTCGGCCAGACGCTGCACCTGAGCGGTCAGCGCGGCGGCGTCCTGCGAGGCCTGGCGGCCCAGCTGGGCCACATGCTCCAGCGCGAACATGGCCTGCGCCGCCGCGCCGCCCAGCACCACGGTGATGAGCAGGAAGGCGGCCAGCAGCCCCTGGTGGAAGGACAGGCCACGCAGGCGCTGGCGGGCCGGGTCGGTGCGGGACGGAGGCTCGGGGGCGTTGGCGGGCGTGAGGGAGAAGTCCAGAGGGAAAGCGGCCAGGTGGGCGCTGCATGCTAGGCCGGCGCCCGGCGCGCGCCCACCCCAACTTCGTCAGGCTTTGCATCACGATGCAACCGGCCTGCCACGATCCGAAAACTGCACCATGCTGCACTGCACAAAATCAAGCAGAAGCGGGCGTAGGATGGGGTTCATGCGTCCACAGATCCTGATCATCGGCTGCGGTTTCGGCGGCCTGGAGGCGGCCCGTGCCTTTTCCGGTTCAAGCGGTGCCGAGGTCGACATCACGGTGGTCGACAAAACCAACCACCACCTGTTCCAGCCGCTGCTGTACCAGGTGGCCACGGCGGGGCTGTCGGCGCCGTCCATCGCGGCGCCCATCCGGCACCTGTTCCGGCGCCAGCCCAACGTGACGACGCTGCTGGGCGAGGTCGTCGCCATCGACGCGCAGGCGCGCACGGCGACGCTGAAAGACGGCGCGCTGCTGCGCTGGGACCACCTCATCGTCGCCGCCGGCGCCACGCACAGCTACTTCGGCCGCGACGAGTGGGCGCGCTACGCGCCCGGGCTGAAGACGCTGGACGACGCGTTCGAGATCCGCCGCCGCGTGCTGATGGCGTTCGAGGCCGCCGAGCGCGAGGACGACCCGGCCCGCCGCGCCGCGCTGCTGCAGTTCGTCGTCGTCGGCGGCGGGCCCACCGGCGTGGAGCTGGCCGGCACCTTCGCCGAGATCGCGCGGCACACGCTGCCGGGCGAGTTCCGCCGCATCGACCCGCGCCAGGCGCGCATCCTGCTGGTGGAGGGTGGCCCGCGCGTGCTGGCCGCCATGCCCGAGGCCTTGAGCGAACGCGCCCGCGAGCAACTGGCCGCGCTGGGCGTGGACGTGCGCCTGGGCGCGCGCGTGACGGGCATCGACGCCGACGGGCTGGACGTGACGACCGCTGCCGGCGCGGAGCGGCTGCACAGCCGCTGCGTCGTGTGGGCGGCCGGCGTGGCGGCGTCGCCATTGGGCCGGGCGCTGGCCGAGGCCACCGGCTGCACGCTGGACCGCGCCGGCCGCGTCGTCGTGGAGCCCGACCTGAGCCTGGCGGGCCACCCGCGCATCCAGGTCATCGGCGACCTGGCCGCCGCGCAGAGCCACAAGCCGGGCCACCCGCCGCGGCCGGTGCCGGGCGTGTCACCCGGCGCGAAGCAGATGGGCCGCTGCGCCGCCGCCAACATCCGCCGCCAGCTGCGCGGCGAGGCCACGCAGGCCTTCCGCTATGCCGACTACGGCAACCTCGCCACCATCGGCCGCAACAGCGCCGTGGTGGACCTGGGCTCGCCGGCCGGGCCGCTGCGCTTCTCGGGCTATTTCGCGTGGCTGTTCTGGCTGTTCGCGCACGTGTACTTCCTGATCGGCTACCGCAACCGCTTCGTCGTGCTGCTGGACTGGGCCTGGGCCTACTGGACCTACGACCGCGGTGCGCGCGTCGTCGCCAACGCGGTGTTGCCGGGGGTCAGCGCGGCCAGCCCGGCGAGCGCCGCTGCGGCTGCTGACCGTCCGACGGCAGGCTGACCAGCAGCAGCGCCAGGCTGGCGCCCAGCGCGACGACGCCCCAGAAGATCAGGAAGCTGACGGTGTAGACGGCCTGCGCCGACAGCTCCACCGGTGCGGCGCCGAACCAGCGCAGCTCCAGTGGGTCCACCACCGAGAACACCAGCGCCTCCAGCACGCCGGCCGCCAGGAAGGACGACCAGGCCACCGCCATCGCGAAGCGCGCGACGCGCGAGGGGCCGGGCGCGCCTGTCACCGCGGGGCTCCCGGCGTGCCGGTGGCGGCGTGGTTGCGGCCCACCATGGCCGGCACGTCGCCGGCGCGGGCGCGCATGTCGGCGGGCTCGACGTCGTCGGCGGCCTGATGCGCCTTGGCGCGCAGGTCCAGCGGCGGGTCGGGGTGGCGGATGGCCAGCGCCAGCGTGAAGAAGCTGGCGATGACGACGGCGATGGGGCCGCCCGCCACCAGCCAGACCATGGGTTCCCGCCAGGCGGGTTGAGCAGGGGAAGCAGCAGGCATCGATCTCTCCTGGGGTTCAGCGCGGCAGCACGAAGGTGGACTTCTCGACGACGGTCTCGGGGTGCTCGCCGTCGCGGGTGATGCGCCAGTGCATCGGGTGGGCGCCGGGCTTGGTCTGCGCGGCCACCTCGGGCGGCAGGCGCAGCGCCACGGCCACCCAGCGCGCCTCGGCCGGGCCCAGCTCCACGGTGCGGGCCTGGCTCAGCATCAGGCCGGGCAGGCCCTCGGCCTCGAAGCGGTAGCGCTGCGGCGACTCGGTCGCGTTCATGACCTGCAGCCGGTAGACGTTCTCGATCCAGCCGTCCTCCACCAGTCGCGCGAGCGAGGCGCGGTCGCGCACGACGTCGACGCGGAAGGAATGCCGCGACGCAATGTTCCACAGCAGCGCCGAGCAGATGGCCAGCAACACGGCGCTGTAGATCAGCACGCGCGGGCGCAGCACGCGGCGCCAGCGCTGCGCACGTGTGAGCCGCTGCTCCAGGCCGTTCTCGGTGTCGTAGCGGATCAGGCCCTGCGGCGTGCCCATCTTGTCCATGACGCCGTTGCAGACGTCGATGCAGGCAGCGCAGCCGATGCACTCGTACTGCAGGCCGTCGCGGATGTCGATGCCGGTGGGGCAGACCTGCACGCACAGGCCACAGTCGATGCAGTCGCCGATGGCGGCCGCGCGCTCCTCGCCCTTCTTGCGCTTGGCGTTGTTGCCGCGCGGCTCGCCGCGCACGGGGTCGTAGCTGACGATCAGCGTGTCGCGGTCGAACATCGCGCTCTGGAAGCGCGCGTACGGGCACATGTACTTGCAGACCTGCTCGCGCATGTAACCGGCATTGCCGTAGGTGGCGAAGCCGTAGAACAGCACCCAGAAGGTCTCCCACGGGCCCAGGCCCAGCGCCAGCACCTCGGCACCCAGCGTGTGGATGGGCGTGAAGTAGCCGACGAAGGTGAAGCCGGTCCACAGCCCGAGCGCGATCCACACCGCCTGCTTGCCGCCTTTGCGCCAGAGCTTGTTGAAGCTCCACGGCGCCTTGTCCAGCCGCAGCCGCGCATTGCGGTCGCCCTCGAACCAGTGTTCGACGCGCATGAAGATCTCGGTGTAGACCGTCTGCGGGCAGGCGTAGCCGCACCACAGCCGCCCCGCCACCGCGGTGAACAGGAACAGCCCGAAGGCCGAGATCATCAGCAGGGCCGTGAGGTACACGAAATCCTGCGGGTACAGCACCAGGCCGAAGACGTAGAAGCGGCGGGCTTCCAGGTCGAACAGCACGGCCTGGCGCTCGCCCCAGTCCAGCCAGGGCAGGCCGTAGAACACCAGCTGCGTCAGCGCCACGAAGGCCCAACGCCAGCGCGTGTAGAACCCGTCCACCGCCCGGGGGTGGATCTTGTCTTCCGAGCGGTAGAGGCGGATGACCTGGGTGGCGTCACCCCGGCCTGGTGCTGCGGGACCGGTCATGGATCAGGGCGTGGCGGCGACGTTCTGCGATTGCGACAGGTTCCACACATAGGTCGCCAGCACACGGATCTGCTCGGCGGTGAGCCGCTCGCCGTGGGCCGGCATCACGTTGTGCTTGCCGTTGTTGACCATGGCCATGATGGCTTCCTCACCCCAGCCGTGCAACCAGATCTTGTCGCTCAGGTTGGGCGCGCCCAGCGCCGGGTTGCCCTTGCCGCCCACGCCGTGGCAGGCCGCGCAGGCCGCGAACTTGGGCTTGCCCAGCTGCGCGTACAGCGGGTTGTGCGGGCTGCCCGACAGCGACAGCACGTAGTGCGCGACGTTGCGCACGTCCTCGCTGCTGCCCACCGCCGGCGCCATGACGGGCATGTTGCCCTCGCGGCCCTTGGTGATGGTCTCGGTGATGGTCTCGACGCTGCCGCCCCACAGCCAGTCGCTGTCGGTCAGGTTGGGGAAGCCCTTGGAGCCCTTGGCGTCGGCGCCGTGGCACTGCGCGCAGTTGTTGGCGAACAGGCGCTCGCCGATGGCGTGGGCCTTGGGGTCCTTGGCCAGCTGCTCGGGCGCCATGTTCGCGAAGCCGGCGTAGACAGGCGCCATGGCGGCGCGCGTCTGTGCCACCTCGGCGGCGTGCTCGTCCAGGCTGGTCCAGCCCAGCGAGCCCTTGGCGCTGCCCAGGCCCGGGTACAGCGCCAGGTAGGCGCCGGCAAAGACGATGGTCAGCACGAACAGGCCCATCCACCACAGCGGCAGCGGGTTGTTCAGTTCGCGCAGATCCTCGTCCCAGACGTGGCCGGTGGTGTTGTCGGCGGCGGAAGGCTGGCGGCGGCTGGCGATGATCAGCAGCACGCCACAGGCCAGCAGGCCCAGCACCGTGGCGGCCGCGACGAAGATCGACCAGCCGGAGCTGAAGAAGTCACTCATTGCTCGCCTCCCTCAAAGGGCAGCGCGGCGGCGGCCTCGAAGCGGCCCCGCCAGGCCCAGACGACGATGCCCACGAAAACGGCCAGCGACACGAGGGTCACGGCGATGCGGAGTTCGTTGATGCCCATGATGCGGGCTCCTTACTTGTTCGCGGTGCCAAGCACCTGCAGATAGGCGACCAGCGCGTCCAGCTCGGTCTTGCCGGCGACGTCCTGCGAGGACGCCTGGATGTCGGCGTCGGTGTAGGGCACGCCCAGCGTGCGCATGGCCTTCAGGCGCACGGGCATGCCGGCGGCGTCCACCGGGTTCTGCGCCAGCCACGGGTAGGCGGGCATGTTGGACTCGGGCACCACGTCGCGCGGGTTGTTCAGGTGGATGCGGTGCCAGTCGTCGCTGTACTTGGCGCCCACGCGGTGCAGGTCGGGGCCGGTGCGCTTGCTGCCCCACTGGAACGGGTGGTCGTAGACGAACTCGCCCGCGGTGGAGTACTTGCCATAACGCAGCGTCTCGGCGGCAAGCGGCCGGATCATCTGCGAGTGGCAGTTGTAGCAGCCCTCGCGCAGGTAGATGTCGCGGCCCGCCAGCTGCAGCGCGCTGTAGGGCTTGAGGCCCGGCGCGGCCTGCGTGGTGGAGCGCTGGAAGAACAGCGGCACGATCTCGACGATGCCGCCGACCAGCACGGTCAGCAGCACCAGCACGATCATCAGCAGGTTGCTGGTTTCGATGCGCTGGTGGCCGGTGACGGCTTCGGGTTGGGTACTCATGTTTTCTCCTCAGGCGTGGGCCAGCGCGGGGGCGGGAATGCGCACCGGGGTGGCGCTGCCGGCCTGCACGGTCTTGATGACGTTCCAGGCCATGACCAGCATGCCGCCCAGGTACAGCAGGCCGCCGGCCAGCCGGATCACGTAGAACGGCCAGGTCGCCTTGACGCTCTCGACGAAGGTGTAGACCAGCGTGCCGTCGGGGTTGACCGCGCGCCACATCAGGCCCTGCATGACACCGGCGATCCACATCGCGGCGATGTACAGCACGATGCCCAGCGTCGCGATCCAGAAGTGCAGCTCGATGGCACTCTTGGAGTACATCTGCGTGCGGCCGAACATGCGCGGGATCAGGTGGTACAGGCAGCCCATGGACACCAGGCCGACCCAGCCGAGCGCGCCGCTATGCACATGGCCCACCGTCCAGTCGGTGTAGTGCGACAGCGCATTGACCGTCTTGATGGACATCATCGGGCCCTCGAAGGTCGACATGCCGTAGAACGACAGCGACACGATGAGGAACTTCAGGATGGGGTCGTCGCGCAGCTTGTGCCAGGCCCCCGACAGCGTCATGACGCCGTTGATCATGCCGCCCCAGCTCGGCGCCAGCAGCACCAGGCTGAAGATCATGCCGACGCTCTGCGCCCAGTCCGGCAGCGCGGTGTAGTGCAGGTGGTGCGGGCCCGCCCACATGTACGTGAAGATCAGCGCCCAGAAGTGGACGATGGACAGGCGGTAGCTGTAGACGGGGCGCTCGGCCTGCTTGGGGATGTAGTAATACATCATCCCCAGGAAGCCGGCCGTCAGGAAGAAGCCCACGGCGTTGTGGCCGTACCACCACTGCACCATCGCGTCCTGCACGCCGGCGTAGGCGGAGTAGCTCTTGAATGCGCCCACCGGGATCTCGGCACTGTTGACGATGTGCAGCAGCGCGACCGCGATGATGAACGCGCCGAAGAACCAGTTGGCCACGTAGATGTGGCGGATCTTGCGCGTGCCCACCGTGCCGAAGAACACGACCGCGTAGGCCACCCAGACGACAGCGATCAGGATGTCGATGGGCCATTCCAGCTCGGCGTATTCCTTGCCAGTCGTGTAGCCCAGCGGCAGCGTGACGGCCGCCGCGAGGATGACCAGCTGCCAGCCCCAGAACGTGAACCAGCCCAGCTTGGGCAGGAACAGCTTGGTCTGGCCCGTGCGCTGCACCACGTGGTAGCTGGTCGCGAACAGCGTGCAACCGCCGAACGCGAAGATGACCGCGTTGGTGTGCAGCGGCCGCAGGCGGCCGTAGCTCAGCCACGGGATGCCCAGGTTCAGTTCGGGCCAGGCCAGCTGGGCGGCGATGAACACCCCCACCAGCATGCCCACCACGCCCCAGAGAACGGCGGCCAGCGCGAATGCCCGCACCGGTCCGTCCTCGTAATTCGCCCCGGGGGTTGCCAGGGCCTTCTCGTTCGCCATCGCGACTCCTTCAGTCTGATGCAAACGATTCTTCGTGGGGAGGGCCTCAGGGGGCTTGATCCTCGTCAAGCAGGATGCGATTGCCCTCACCTTCCAGCTCGTCCAGTTGCCCGGAGTTCACGGCCCAGCCGAACACGGCCAGGATGATGAGCACCAGCACGATGGAGAACGGGATCAGGAGGTAGAGGATGTCCATGGGGTTCAGCCGCGCGCCAGCCGCTGCGCGTTGAGCACGACGGCGAGCGAACTCGCCGCCATGCCGATGCCGGCCGCCAGCGGCGGCAGCAGGCCCGCCAGCGCCAGCGGCACGCAGGCGAGGTTGTAGAGCGCCGCCCAAGCCAGGTTCTGGCGCAGCACGCGGCGGGTCTTGCGGGCCAGGGCCAGCGCCTGCGGCACGGCCATCAACCGGTTGGAGACGAGCAGCGCATCCGCCGCGCCGCGCGCCAGCATGGCGCCCTGCCCCATCGCGATGCGCACGTCCGCCGCAGCCAGCACCGGCGCGTCGTTGATGCCGTCGCCCACCATCAGCACCCGCTCGCCGCGGCCCTGCCAGTCGCGCACGGCGGCCAGCTTGGCCTCGGGCGTAGCGCCGGCGTGCCAGTGCGCGATGTCCAGCGCGCCGGCCATGCGCGCCACGGCGGCTGGCTGGTCGCCCGACAGCAGGCGCACGCGCCGGCCCTGCGCCTTCAACGCCTGCACCGCCTCGGCCGCGTCGGCGCGTGGCGCCTCGGCGAGGTCCAGCCACAGCACGCAGTCGCCACAGCCGAAGGCCAGCCGCGCGGCTGGGTCCGGTGCGGCGCTGACCCAGCCCGGCGCGCCCAGGCGCCACAGTTGGCCGGTGGCGTCACGCGCCTCCACGCCGCGGCCCGCCACCTCGCGCACGTCGTGCCAGGTACCGGCCGGCGCGCCGTCGGCCAGCGCCTGCGCGTGCGGATGGCGCGACAGCGCGGCCAGGCTGCGGGCCACGGCCAGCAGCGCGTCGGCGTCGGCGCCCTGCGCCCAGTGGCGGCGCAGCAGCAGCCGGTCTTCGCTGAGCGTGCCGGTCTTGTCGAAGACGACGGTGTCCACATGGCACAGCCGCTCCAGCGCCGACAGGTCGGCCAGCAGCAGCCCGCGCCGGGCGAGCGCGCCGCTGGCCGTCAGCCACGCGGCCGGCGCGGCCAGCGTCAGCGCGCACGGGCAGGTGACGATGAGCACCGCCACGGCCACCGCGACGGCGCGGGACGCGTCCACCCACCACCACGCCAGGCCGGCACCCAGCGCCAGCAGCAGCACGACGGCCGTGAAGCCGGCGGCCACGCGGTCCAGCACGCCGCTGGCCAGCGGCCGCTGGCTCTGCGCCTGCTGCATCAGCCGCACGATGCCCTGCGCCGTCGTGTCGGCGCCCACGCGCTGCACGGCCACCACCAGCGGGCCGTCCAGGTTGATGCTGCCGGCCACCACCGCGTCACCCGCGGCCTTGGCCACCGGCGCGGACTCGCCCGTCAGCAACGCCTCGTTGACGAAACCCTGGCCGGCCAGCACGGCGCCGTCCGCCGCGAAGGCCTCGCCTGCGGCGACGCGGATGCGGTCGCCCACGCGCAGCGCCTCGGGCGGCACGCGCTCGCTGCCGCCATCGTCCAGCAGCCGTTCGGCCACGGTGGGCAGCGCGCCGGCCACGGCCTCCAGCGCCTCGGCGGCGCGGTGGCGCGCGCCCAGCTCGAACCAGCGTGCCAGCAGCAGCAGCGCGACGAACATCGTCAGCGAGTCGAAATAGACCTCGTGGCCCAGCGGCCCCTGCGGGTCGAACAGCGCGCCAGTGCTGGCGACGAAGGTCACCGCGATGCCCAGCGCCACTGGCACGTCCATGCCCAGCCGCCCGGCACGCAGCTGCCGCCAGGCGCCGCTGAAGAACGGCCCGGCGGCGAACGCCATGACCGGCAGCGTCATCACCCAGCTGCCCCAGCGCAGCAGCTGCGCCAGGTCGGCCGACAGCTCGCCTGCCTCGGCCACATAGGCCGGCGTGGCCATCATCATGACCTGCATCATCAGGAAGCCGGCCACGAACAGCCGCCACAGTGCCTGGCGCCGCTCCCGGCGGCGCAGCTCGCGCGCCGAGGCGGCGACGTCCGGGCTGGCGCGGTAGCCGATGGCCTGCAGCGCGGCCAGCACGTCCGCCAGCGCCAGCTGCGCCGGCCGCCAGCGCAGCGCCAGCCGGGCCGAGGCCGGGTTCACGCTGGCGCCGGCCACGCCGGGCAGCTTGCGCAGCGCGTCCTCGATGAGCCCGGAACAGGCCGCGCAATGCATGCCGGCCACCTGGAACTGCGACAGCGCCACGCCACCCGGGCCGTCGGGCCAGGTCGTGAAGGGGGCAAGCGCCTGCGCGCTCGCATCGGCGGCGTGCAGGCCAGGGGGAGAAGCGCTCACGCCGGCACTCTAGGCAGGCGACTGCCGCCGGGGACTGATCTGCATCAAGCCAATGGCAACGGCGGCGCCGGGAATGCGTCTTGCATGGCCCGGGTGCCCCTTCCCGCATTCCAGGAGGCCTTGCCATGTCGGATCTTTCAGACCCTCTCGGCGCTGCGACCACGCAGTTCTCTCACGTGAAGCCCGGCGACACGCCCTGGCGCAGCGACGGGCTCCGGGATTTCTTTTTGTACCGCGACCTCGGCGTGGCCGCGGCCACCGGCGGGCGCGTCATCGCGCACCTTGTGAAGGCGAACATGGCCCCCGAAAAGGGCACGGGATGGCACCGCCATGAGGCGGATTTCCAGATCGTGCTGATGACCAAGGGCTGGGCCAAGTTCATGTACGAGGACAAGGTCACGCTGGTGGAGGCCGGCGACTGCGTGCACCAGCGCCCGGGCATCGTGCATTACCTGTTCGACTACTCGCCGGACATGGAGTACCTGGAGATCGTGTCGCCGGCGGACTTCAAGTCCGTCGACGCACCGCCGGCATGTGAGGACGTGCCCGTTCCGACGCCCTGGTCCTAAAAGTCCATGTCCAGCAGCTCGATTTCTTCGGGCTCCTGCTTCGCGTCGGCGATCCACGCCTGCATCTCCGGCATCGCCAGGATGGTGTCGCAGTAGGCGGCGCAGGCGGGCGGCAGCGCGACGTCGTAGGTCTTGAAGCGCGTCGTCACGGGCGCGAAGAAGGCGTCGGCCGCGCCGCGCTGCTTGCCGAACAGGAAGGGCCCGCCGTAGGTGGCCAGGCAGTCGCTCCAGATGTCGACGATGCGCTCGATGTCGGGCCTGGCGCCGGCCCAGATCTTGTGCCGCGGGAAATGGCCCTTCAGGTTCATGGGCAGCGCCGAGCGCAGGTTGGCGAAGCCCGAGTTCATCTCGCCGCAGATGGCCCGCGCGTGCGCACGCGCCGCGCGGTCCGCGGGCCACAGGCCGGCCTTGGGGAAGGTCTCGTTCAGGTACTCGGCGATGGCCATGTTGTTCCACACCGTGACGCCCTCGTGCCGCAGGCAGGGCACGCGGATGGACGGCGCCAGCAGCAGCAGTTCCTTCCTCGCATCCTCGTCGTCGGGCGACACCATGACCTCGTCGAAGCCCAGGCCGGCAAAACGCGTCAGCAGCCAGCCGCGCAGCGACCAGGACGAGTAGTTCTTGCTGCTCAGCGTCAGCGTGGCCTGCGCCGCGGGGACGGGTGCGGCAGGCCGGGCGGTCTTGCGCACCGCGGTCTTCTTGGTCGGCGTGGCAACGGGCATGGAGCGTCTCCTGTCGGTCATGCACCTCTTCGACGCAAGCGCCATGCCATGTTGGCGCGCTCCTTGCGATACCTCGTGCATCACACCGGAGACGCCATGTACACCGCCTACCAAGCCCACGCCGACCTGCTGTGGCCGCTGCGCGAGGCCACGCGGCTGTCGCTGCCGCTGCTGCAGGACCCGCACGTCGTCGCGCACAGCTGGTGGGCGCGGCCGGCCGCCGCGGCGGGCCAGGTGTTCGAGCTGGCACAGGTCACGCACGCGCGGCCCGACTGGCGCATCACCGAGGTGGCGAGCGGCGGCAAGCGCTGGCCCGTCGTCGAGGAGCCCGCGCTGACGACGCCGTTCGCGACGCTGCTGCGCTTTGCCAAGCCCGGCGCGCCGGCGCAACCCAAGGTGCTGGTGGTGGCGCCCATGTCGGGCCACTTCGCGACGCTGCTGCGCGAGACGGTGCGCACGCTGCTGCAGGACCACGACGTCTACGTGACCGACTGGCTCAACGTGCGCGACGTGCCGCTGGCCGCAGGCCGCTTCGGGCTGGACGAGTACACCCAGCACCTCATCGACTTCCTGGCCCACATGGGCCCGAACTCGAACGTCGTGGCCGTCTGCCAGCCCTGCGTCAGCGCGCTGGCTGCGGTATCGCTGATGGCCGAGGACGACCACCCCGCCACGCCCGCCAGCCTCACGCTGATGGCCGGCCCCATTGACTGCCGCGTCAGCCCCACGGCCGTCAACGAACTGGCCACCAGCAAGCCGATTGGCTGGTTCCGGAAGAACCTCATCAGCGTGGTGCCCTGGCGCCACCGCGGCGCGGGGCGGCGCGTCTACCCGGGCTTCGTGCAGCTGTCGGCCTTCATGAGCATGAACAAGGACCGCCACGCCAACGCGTTCAAGGACTACTACAAGCACCTCGTCGCCGGCGAGTTCGACAAGGCGCAGATCACGCGCACCTTCTACGAGGAATACATGGCGGTGGCCGACCTGTCCGCCGACTTCTACCTGGAGACCGTGGAGCGCGTGTTCCAGACCTTCGACCTGCCGCGCGGCGAGCTGAGGTTCAAGGGCCGCAAGGTCAACCCGGCGGCCATCCGCCGCACGGCGCTGCTGACCATCGAGGGCGAGCGCGACGACATCTGCTCGGTGGGCCAGACACTGGCCGCGCAGGAGCTGGCGACCAGCCTCAAGCTCTACATGCGCACCCACTACATCCAGCCCAACGTGGGCCACTACGGCGTGTTCAGCGGGCGGCGCTGGCAGCACCAGGTCTATCCGCTGGTGAGGCACGTGATTCAGGTATCGCAGTGAGCCCCTCGCCCAACCTCGCGGCGCTGAACGCGCGCGAGTCTGGTCGGTCCCCCGAGGGGACGGCGATGCTCCCGGCATCCAGCCGGGAGCACATCGCCATCGCGGGCCGGCTTGGGAGCGGCCCGGCGCTCGGCCCGAAAACCCGATGAAATAAAAAAGGCCGGCAGAGCCGGCCTTTGCATCGGGCTGGCCCGATCAGGCGAAATTGGCTTCGGCGAACTGCCAGTTGACCAGGTTCGACAGGAAGGTCTCGACGAACTTCGGGCGCAGATTGCGGTAGTCGATGTAGTAGGCGTGTTCCCACACGTCGACGGTCAGCAGCGCCTTGTCGGCGGTGGTCAGCGGCGTGCCGGCGGCGCCGGTGTTGACGATGTCGACCGTGCCGTCGGCCTTCTTGACGAGCCAGGTCCAGCCGGAACCGAAGTTGCCAACGGCGCTCTTCACGAAGGCTTCCTTGAAGGCGGCGTAGCTGCCCCACTTGGCGTTGATGGCGTCAGCCAGCGCACCGGTCGGCTCGCCACCGCCTTGCGGCTTCATGCAGTTCCAGAAGAACGTGTGGTTCCAGATCTGGGCCGAGTTGTTGTAGATGCCGCCGCTGGAGGTCTTGATGATCTCTTCCAGCGTCTTGCTCTCGAACTCCGTGCCCTTCTGCAGGTTGTTCAGGTTCACGACGTAAGCGTTGTGGTGCTTGCCGTGGTGGAACTCCAGCGTTTCCTTGCTGTAGTGCGGAGCCAGCGAGTCGATGGGGTAAGGCAGCGGGGGCAGCGTGTGTTCCATGGAGTGAACCTCTGTGTGTTGGGGGGAAGGGAAACGCGGCGGATTGTAGGGAGGCGCCAATCACCCTGGAGGCAAAGGCCGTACCTGCAGCACGCGCATGTCGACGCTGCCGTCGGCCAGCACGGCGCGCACCTCGTGGCCGGGCAGCAGCGCGTGCGCCGACGTGATCGCCCCGCCCTGCCCGTCGTCCAGCCAGGCATAGCCGCGGGCCAGCACATGCTGCGGGTCCAGCGCCTGCAGACGGGCCTCCAGCGAATCCAGGCGCGTCGATTGCCGGCGCAGCGTCTCGGCCAGCGCGCGTGCCGGCCGAGGCGCCAGGTGCGCCAGGCGCTGGCGCTGCAACTCGATGCGCCGCCCCGGCGCCGCGGCGGCGCGCTGGGCCAGCAGATCCAGCAGCCGGCGCTGGCGGGCCAGCACGTCGCTGGGCCGCGCGAGCCGCAGGGCAAGGCGGTCCAGCCGCTGGGCGACGGACTGCAGCCGGTGGTCCAGCCGCAGCATCAGCGCACGCTCCAGGTTCGCCAGTTGCTGCAACAAGGCGTCGCGCGACGGCGCCGCCAGCTCGGCGGCGGCCGTCGGCGTGGGCGCGCGCAGGTCGGCGGCCAGGTCGCTGAGCGTCACGTCGGTTTCGTGCCCGACACCGCAGACCACAGGCAGGGCCGACATCGCGACGGCCCTCACGACGCGCTCGTCATTGAACGCCCACAAATCCTCCAGCGAGCCGCCACCGCGCACCAGCAGCAGCACATCCACCTCGGCCCGCTCGTTGGCCGTGCGCAGCGCGTTGACCAGCGCCGGCGGCGCCTCCGCCCCCTGCACCGGGCTGGGGTAGACGACCACCTGCACCTGCGGCGCCCGCCGCGCCAACGCCGTCAGCACATCGTGCAGCGCCGCGCCGGCCGCGGACGTGATGACGCCGATGCGCTGTGGATGCGCCGGCAGCGCCCGCTTGGCCTCGGCATCGAACAGCCCCTCGGCCGCCAGCCGCGCGCGCAGCTTCAGGAACTGCTCGTACAGCGTGCCGGCCCCCGCGCGACGCATCGCCTCGACGACGAACTGCAGCTCCCCCCGCGGCTCGTAGACGGCCACGCGGCCCCGCAGTTCCACCAGCGCGCCGTCGGCCGGCGAGAAGTCCAGCATCGCCGCCGCACGGCGGAACATCGCGCAGCGCAGGCTGGCGGCCAGGCCGTCGGCATCCTTCAGCGTGAAGTAGCAATGCCCGCTGGACGCCCGCGTGAAGCCCGAGATCTCGCCGCCGACCACGACGACCGAGAACCGCTCCGCCAGGCTCTGCGCGACGGCCTCCACCAGGCCCGCCACGCCCCAGACACGCCGATTCGACGCGGCTTCGCGCCCCTCAATCACGCGCAAACCCAATGCCGGCGCGGGCCGGGAAGTCCACAGCCGCGCCAATGCTGGGCTGGCGGGCGATTTCGGCTCACGGCGCCCGTCATCGAGCCGTCATGAACACATAAGGTCTTGTTTTTCAAATCGAATTCCGCTGCTCAAATTGGAGGCAAGTTGTCCAAGGCCTTGATTTGACGGCCTCTGCGGCCCACCGCCCCGAGCTTGCCCACAAAGTTATCCACAGCGGCGGTGGATTGTGGGAACGCTTTCCTGGGGCCTGCACTGTGGCGGCGGAGGGCTGGCCTGGGTCCATAATCCCGCGCACTTCCCGGCCGGTCAGCGGCCTTTTTTCTGACGGGGACGCCCTTGTTTTCGATCATACAAGCCGCCGGTTGGCCGATCTGGCCCTTGCTCCTGTGCTCCGTGGTGGCCCTGGCCCTGATCATCGAACGCTTCACCAGCCTGCGCAGCAGCCGCATCCTGCCGCCGCGGCTGCTGGAAGACGTGCTCAACGTCAGCGCGCAGCAGCTGCCCACGCCCGACATGGTGGACCGCCTGGCCGAGAACTCGGTGCTGGGCGAGGTGCTGGCCTCCGGCCTGCGCGCCGTGACCGCCGAGCCGCAGATGCCCGAGGGCAAGCTGCGCCTGGTGTTCGAGTTCGCCGGCCGCCGCGCCGTGCACCAGCTCGAGCGCTACATGAACACGCTGGGCACCATCGCCACGGCCGCGCCGCTGCTGGGCCTGATGGGCACCGTGGTGGGCATGATCGAGATCTTCGGCAGCCAGACGCCCGGCGGCGGCAACCCCGCCCAGCTGGCGCACGGCATCTCCATCGCGCTCTACAACACCGCCTTCGGGCTGATGATCGCCATCCCCTCGCTGATGTTCTACCGCTACTTCCGCGGCAAGATCGAGGAGTACGTGCTGGAGCTGGAAGGCGCCGCCGACCGCCTGCTGGGCCAACTGCGCCGCTACACCGTCTGAGATGGACAACCCCTCGTCTGGTCTCGCCCCGCTGAACGCGGGCGCGCCCAGCCGGTCCCCCGAGGGGACGGCGATGCTTGCGGCATTGAGCCGCAAGCACATCGCCTGCGGGCCGGCTTGGGGCGGCCCAGCGCCGGTCCGCGGCGCAACTGCCGCACACAACGGATGAACTGACCCATGAGATTCCGCTCCCCCCATCGCGAGCCGCCGGAGATCAACCTGATCCCGTTCATCGACGTGCTGCTGGTGATCCTGATCTTCCTGATGCTGTCGACGACGTACTCCAAGTTCACGGAGCTGCAGATCACGCTGCCGTCGGCCGACGCCGAGAAGCTCAAGGACCGGCCGCAGGAGGTCATCGTCGGCATCGCCGCCGACGGCCGTTTCGTCATCAACAAGCAGGCCGTGGAAGGCCGCTCGGTGGACATCCTCGTCGGCGTGCTGCGCCAGGCTTCGGGTGGCAATGCCGAGGCGTCCGTCATCATCTCGGCCGACGCCGCCACGCCCCACCAGGCCGTCATCAACGTGATGGACGCGGCGCGCCGCGTGGGCCTGAGCCGTGTCACCTTCGCCGCGCAGACCGACGCTCGCTGACCGCCTGCAGCGCGAGTGGCTGACCGGCGGACCGCTGTCCACCGCGCTGCTGCCGCTGAGCGGGCTCTACCGGGGCCTGCTCGCGCTGCGCACGCTGGCCTACCGAATGGGCCTCAAGCGCACCGAAACGCTGCCGGTGCCGGTCATCGTCGTCGGCAACTGGATCGTCGGCGGCGCCGGCAAGACGCCTACCACCCTCGCCCTGCTGGACCTGCTGCGCGCCCGCGGCCTGAAGGCCGGCGTGATCTCGCGCGGCTATGGGCGCGACGGGGACGGCGTGCATCTGGTCACGCGCGTGTCCACCGCCCGCGAAGCCGGTGACGAGCCACTGCTCATCCACCTGCGCGGCCGCGTGCCGGTGGCCGTAGGCCGCGACCGCGTGGCCGCCGCGCGTGCACTGCTGGCGGCCCACCCCGACCTGGACCTGCTCGTCAGCGACGATGGGCTGCAGCACTGGCGGCTGCCGCGGGCGCTTAGCCTGCTGGTGTTCGACGAACGCGGCCTGGGCAACGGCCGCCTGCTGCCGGCCGGGCCGCTGCGCCAGCCGCCCGCGGCGCTCACGGCAGATCAACTGGTCGTCTACAACGCGCCTGCACCCAGCACAGCGTTGCCCGGCTTCGTCGCCGAGCGCCGGCTGGCTGGCGCCGCGTCGCTGGCCGACTGGTGGGCCGGCCGGCCGGCCTCGATGGACACGCTGCTCGAGCTGCGCGGCCAACCTGGCCTCGTCGCCTGCGCCGGCCTCGCCCGGCCGCAGCGCTTCTTCGACATGCTGTCCGGCCTGGGCGTGGCCGCCGCGCCGCTGCCGCTGCCGGACCACGCCGACTTCACCGCCCTGCCCTGGCCGGCCGACACCGCCGCCGTCGTGCTGACCGAGAAGGACGCCGTCAAGCTGCGGCCCGAATGCGTCGGTACGACGCCGGTCTGGGTCGTGACGCTAGACTTCTCGCCCGGCGCCGGCTTCGAGGCCGCGCTGGACGCCCAACTGCGCAACCTTTTCCCGTCCCGATGGATCAACGACTGATCGAAATGCTGGTGTGCCCGCTGTGCAAGGGGCCGCTGACGCTGCTGCGCGGTGATGAACCCGCCCTCGCCTGCCGCGCCGACCGCTTGGCCTTCCCCATCCGCGACGGCATCCCGCTGATGCTGGAGAGCGAGGCCAAGCCGTGGGACCCGGACGCGCCGGCGCCGCCCGTCGTGCTCGCGCCGTGAGTTACACGGTCATCATCCCGGCGCGGCTGGCGTCCACCCGCCTGCCGAACAAGCCGCTGGCCGACATCGGCGGCCTGCCGATGATCGTGCGCGTCGCCCAGCGGGCGGCCCGGTCGAGCGCGGGCCTGGTCGTCGTCGCGACCGACGCGCCCGAAGTCGCCGCCGCCTGCGCCGCCCACGGCGTGCGGGCGCTGATGACGCGCGCCGACCACCTCTCCGGCAGCGACCGCCTGGCCGAGGCCGTCGAGCAGCTGGACCTGGCCGACGATGCCGCCGTCGTCAACGTGCAGGGCGACGAGCCACTGATCTCGCCGGCCATGATCGATGCCTGCGCCGCCACGCTGGCCGCGCAGCCTGACTGCGTGGTGGCCACCGTCGCGCACGCGCTGACCGAGCCTTCCGAGTTTGCGAACCCCAACGTCGTCAAGCTCGTCACCGACAAGGCCGGCCGGGCGCTGTACTTCTCGCGCGCGCCGATCGCGTGGTGGCGCGACGGCGCCGGACAGCCCAACCAGGCGCTGCGCCACGTGGGCATGTACGCCTACCGCGCCGGCTTCCTGCGCCGCTTCCCCACGCTGGCCGTCAGCCCGCTGGAGCAGATCGAGTCGCTGGAGCAGCTGCGCGTGCTGTGGCATGGCGAGCGCATCGCCGTGCATGTCAGCGCCGAACAGCCCGGCCCGGGCGTCGACACCCCCGAAGACCTGGAGCGCGTGCGGCGGCTGATCACGGGTTGAGCGGCGCCTGGCACGTCAGCCCCCCGAAAGCCCACATGCGATACTTGACCGCTGACCGAGGCGGGGTTTTTTAACGGCCCCGACACAACGAGGAGACCCATGCGACTGATCCTTCTGGGCGCGCCCGGCGCCGGCAAAGGCACCCAAGCTGCCTTCATCTGCAAGCAATTCGGCATTCCGCAGATCTCCACCGGTGACATGCTCCGCGCCGCCGTCAAGGCCGGCACGCCGCTGGGCCAGCAGGCCGATGCCGTCATGAAGTCGGGCGGCCTGGTCAGCGACGACCTCATCATCGCGCTGGTCAAGGAGCGCATCGCCCAGGCCGACTGCGCCGGCGGTTTCCTGTTCGACGGCTTCCCCCGCACCATTCCGCAGGCCGACGCGATGAAGGCCGCCGGCGTGAAGCTGGACTACGTGCTCGAGATCGACGTGCCGTTCGACGCCATCATCGAGCGCATGAGCGGCCGCCGCTCGCACCCGGCCTCGGGCCGCACCTACCACGTCAAGTTCAACCCGCCCAAGGTGGAAGGCAAGGACGACGAGACCGGCGAAGACCTGGTGCAGCGCGCCGACGACGAAGAAGCCACCGTCAAGAAGCGCCTGGACGTCTACTCCGCCCAGACCCGCCCGCTGGTGGACTACTACTCGCAATGGGCCGCCACCGGCGACGCCAGCGCGCCCAAGTACCGCCGCATCGCCGGCCTGGGCTCCGTCGACGAGATCACGCGCAACGCGCTGGCGGCGCTGAGCAGCTGAAGTTCACAGCTTCCACGGAAAGCCGCGGCGCCCACAGCCCGCGGCTTTTTTGTGCCTGACAATTGACGTTCACGTCAATCAAACCCAGGAGATCCTCATCATGGAAATCGCAGGCAAGGTGTTCATCGTCACCGGCGGCGCCTCGGGCCTCGGCGAAGGCACGGCCCGCATGCTGGCCAGTCACGGCGCCAAGGTCGTCATTGCGGACCTGCAGGTCGAGCGTGGCGAGCAGCTGGCCGCCGAGCTGGGCGGCCGCTTCGTCAGGTGCGACGTCAGCCAGGAGGCGGACGGCCAGGCCGCCGTCGCAGCCGCCACTGCCCTCGGCAAGTTGATGGGCCTCGTCAACTGCGCCGGCATCGCACCGGCCGTCAAGACCGTCGGCAAGGACGGCGCCCACCCGCTGGCCAGCTTCACGAAGACGATCAACGTCAACCTGATCGGCACGTTCAACATGATCCGGCTGGCCGCCGAGGCGATGGCGAAGAACGAGCCCGAGGCCACCGGCGAGCGCGGCGTGCTGATCTCCACGGCCTCGGTGGCCGCCTACGACGGCCAGATCGGCCAGGCGGCCTACTCGGCCTCCAAGGGCGGCGTCGTGGGCATGACACTGCCCATCGCGCGCGACCTGGCCCGCAGCGGCATCCGCAACATGACCATCGCGCCAGGCATCTTCGGCACGCCCATGCTGTTCGGCATGCCGCAGGAGGTGCAGGACGCGTTGGCCGCCAGCGTGCCCTTCCCCAGCCGCCTGGGCCGCCCGGACGACTATGCCAAGCTGGTGCACCAGATCATCACCAACGACATGCTCAACGGCGAGGTGATCCGCCTGGACGGCGCCATCCGCATGGCACCCAAGTGATGCCGCCCACCGCGCGCCCATGAAAAAAGGCCCCGAGGGGCCTTTTGCATTTCATCGAAGCGACAGTGCTTACTTCTTGGCGCTGCGCGACTGCACCTGCCACAGGCGGGCCAGCTCGCCGGAGCCATCCGCACCCTTGACGGCACGCCAGGCGGCTTGCGCCTTGGACGTCTCGCCAGCGGTGTACAGCGCCAGGCCCTGGTAGAACCTGGTGTCGTCGGCGCGCGTGAAGTTGTCCTTGGCGATGCCGGCATCGACCAGCTTCAGGCCACCAGCCTTGTCGCCAGCGAACACGCGCGACAGGCCCAGCTTGACCAGCTCGTCGCCGGTCTTGGAGTCGCTGGCCGCCTTCTCGGCCGCGGCGGCACCCGTCTTGGCCTCGTTGGACTTCTTGACCATCAGGTCCAGCAGGCGCTTGTGGCGCGCACCTTCGGCGCCCTGGCCCAGAATGTTGGCGGCCAGACCCTGCTCGACGACCTTCTTGCCTTCGTCGGGGTAGCCGGCCTGTGCAGCCAGCTGGGCCATTTCCATGTAGTCGTCCGCGGTACGCAGGTTGCCGGTCGCCAGTTGCAGGCGATAGACGTCCAGCGCAAAACGCGCCGCGAAGCCCTTCTTGCCCTGCAGGCCACCCAGCACCTGAGCCCACAGTTCCTTGCGCGGATAGTGGTTCAGCAGGCGCTCGACGGCGTAGGACTCGATGGCCGCATCGCCCTTCTTCTGGGCCGCGTACAGCAGGATGTTCAGCTTGTCCTGCGTCGGCGCGCGGCCAGCCTTCTCATCGGCCTGGATCTCGGCCAGCGTGTCCTTCAGGACCGCCGTCATGTCACCCGACTTGAACTGCGCCTGCTGCTGCATCTGCTTGACCGACGGGCTGCTGCCGCCGGCTGCAAAGTACTTGTTGGCCCACTCCAGTGCCTTGGGCGCGTTGTTGGCGCGCAGGTAGGTGCCGGCGATGGCTTCCATGTACTGCAGCTGCTGGGGGCCACCCAGCTTGGCCTTCAGCACGTCGAACGAGCGGGCCATCGTGTCGGCGTCGCTGGCACCCATGGCGGCGGAGAAGCGCAGGCCTTCGATGGCGAAGTTCTCGCCCGGCGTGCGGTTGGCCACGGCTTCGGCATCACGCAGCTTGGCGAGCGCTTCCTTGTGCTTGCCAGCCTTGTACAGCTTGCTGGCCTCGCCCAGCGGCGTGCCAACTTCCTTGCGCACGGTTTCCTGGGCAGACGCCCGGCTGAAACCGAACTCGGCACCGGGCGCGCCGTTCAGGGACAGGGCCAGGGCGCCAACGGCGACGGCCACCACGGTCTTCAAAGTCTTCAACTTGCTCTCCTGCAAAGCAAAAACGCGCCACCCTTTCGGGCAGCGCGCTCAAAGTATCGGCGTCAGCTGGCCCGAGCCCACGTCACTTGACGTATTGCTCGTTACCAACCATGCCCATCTTCTTGACGTTGTTGCGCTGGGCCGAAGCCATCACCGCAGCCACGACGCCATAGTCGACGAGCTTGTTCGGCTTGATGTGGATCTCGGGCTGTTCGCCAATGCTCTTGGAGCCGATTTCCTGCATCTTCGCGTTCACGGCGTCGAGGCCGGTCAGCGCGTTCTCGTCCCAGTAGACGGTGCCGTCGAAGTCGATCATGACCGTGTGCACGACCGGCTCCTCTTGCGGAGGATTCGGGCTCGGCGGCGGCATGTCGAGATTGACGGTGTGCAGCTGGATCGGGATGGTGATGATGAGCATCACCAGCAGCACCAGCATCACGTCGATCAGAGGCGTCGTGTTGACGTCCATCATGACTTCGGGTTCACCGCTGCCAGACGAACTTCCAACGTTCATTCCCATGTGTAACTCCTGGGATCAGTTGCGAGCCGGCGGCTCGGTGACGAAGTTGACCTTCATGATGCCTGCACGCTGGCTGGCGAAGATCACGCGACCGACCGACTCGTAGCGGGACTTGTCGTCACCGCGAATGTGCACCTCGGGCTGCGGGTTCTTGACCGATTCCTTGCCGAGGCGCTTCACCAGCTCCTCCATGTCAGGAACCAGCTTGGTACCCCAGTAGACGTCGCCGTCCTTGCTGACCGAGATTTCGATGTTTTCCGGCTTCGTGACGCGAATGACGTTGGTCTCCTTGGGGAGAGTCACGGCAATCGACTGCGTCACCACCGGCACGGTGATGAGGAAGATGATCAACAGCACCAACATCACGTCCACGAGGGGCGTGGTGTTGATGGAAGAGACCACATCTTCATCGCCGGAAGAGGATCCGACGTTCATGCCCATGGCATTGGCTCCTGTGCGAGCTTCAGCTCAGGGATTAGCGCTTGGCGACGGCGCGGTTGCCCATCAGCACGCCGTGCAGGTCGCCGGCGAAGGAACGGACTTGGCTCATGACCGACTTGTTGCGGTTGACCAGCCAGTTGTAGCCCAGCACGGCCGGCACGGCGACGAACAGGCCGATAGCGGTCATGATCAGAGCGGCGCCCACGGGGCCGGCGACCTTGTCGATGGAAGCCTGGCCGGCCAGACCGATGGCGGTCAGCGCGTTCAGAATGCCCCACACCGTGCCGAACAGACCGATGAAGGGAGCGGTCGAACCGACGGTCGCCAGGAAGCCCAGGCCGGCGGAGATCTTGGTGTTGACGTCGGCAACGGCGCGGTCGACGTTCATCGTCACCCAGCTGCTGTGGTCGATGTTCTCGGTCAGCGCGCCTTCATGGTGCTCCGAAGCCTCGATGGCGGTGGAAGCGATGTAGCGGAAGGCGCTTTCTTCCTTCAGGCCCTTCAGGCCATCGGCCAGGCTGGGCTTCTTGAAGAAGGTGGCGCGGACTTCCTTGGCTTCGGACGACAGCTTGGCGGTGTCCCACAGGCGGACAACCAGGATGTACCACGAACCCATGGACATGATGCCCAGCAGCACCAGCACGGCCTGGTCGACGACGTTGCCGTGGGCAATGATGTTCGACAGGGCGTACGGGTTCTCGGCCGGCTTGGAAGCGGCGGGAGCGGGGGCGGGAGCGGCAGCAGCGTCGACTGCAGCGGCCGAGGCGGCGTCGGCCGGCTTCTGATCTTGCGCGTGGACGGGCGAAGCGGCCAGGGTCGCGGCCATGGCGATGGCGGCCAGGAAGCCGGTGATGCGAGAAATCATGGAGTCAACTCCTAGGGAAAGATTCTGGTTTGATACGTTCTGGATGCGCCCCTGCGGGAGCGCGCCGTTCAAGACGATTAGTCGATCTTGAACTGGAACTCTTGTTCGAAGACGTGGTTGCCCGGGCACTCGTAGGTTTCCTGCAAGTGCTGCACGATGGCTTGCGTCAACGTGCGTTGGGCCTTGCGGTCCACGCCACCGCGAAGTGCGGTGATCTCGACACCCGTCACGCGACCGTCCTTGACGGTAGCAACGGCCTTGTAGAGCGCTTCACCGCTCCAGTTGACCGCGGGCGCTTCGAGCTTGCCCATCTTGGTGCAGACCATGCCGGCCGTGATCTTGGTCGGCTTGGGGGCTGCCGGCGGCGCCGCGGGGGCCGGAGCCGGCTGCGGACGGATGACGTCCGTGGCGGGCGGCGCGACCTGCGTCGACTGCATCGGAGGGGCCGGCGGCGCCGGTGCGGTCACCTGGAACTCAGGCGGCGGCACGAAAGGCGGCGGCGGGGCCTTGAGATCCGGCGGCGGCGGCACCACTTTTTCAGGCGGCGGCGGCGGCTTGACCTTCTCCTCGATGACCTTCACGTCGATCGGGCCGGTGACCTTCTTGACGATATCGCGAGCCAGGCCGCTGGCAAGCGCGTAGATGGCCACGACGTGGATCAGGACCACGATGCCGAAGCCCGTGAACCGGGACGCGCCCTGCTTCTCCTGCGCAAAATTCATGCGCGCTCCTTCTTGCAACTACAAATCACAGTCAATGACTTCTTTCAGGAATGCGGCCACTGTGGAACGGAGGAAGTTGCACCCCACCGTCTACGAGGTCCCGAAGGGCGTGCATTCTAGATCGCGGAGAGAGCGCTCCCGCCTCGTTGAAAACACGCAGTTGGCCGGGGATGCAAGCTTTCTTTACACCTGTTCTGGCCAAAAAAAACGCCCGGTGGCTTGAGCCGTCGGGCACGCGTTTCTTCGCCACGAACAAGATGTAGAAAAACCACATCTCACGGCCAGACTTGGCCATGCCGTCATCTTAGCCCTGCGCTCCGCCCCTCCTCTTGGGGCTAACCCGGACAGCCGAAACAGGCTGATTACAAGCAGCTCGATACAAAAAGACAGGAAATGGCGACGAACGGCGGGCTGGCGCGGCGCCTGACGGCACTCATCCGTGAACTTTTGCGTAAAAAAGGGGAGCGTGCCCGGCGCGCTCCCCTTTGTGGTTGCTGCCAGCGGCCCTCAGGCCGGGCTGGCAACAGCAGGTTTCACTTGAACTGGTAAGTGACCGTGCCGTAGATGAAACGGCCGCGCGGATCGGCGAACGAACCGGCGAAGCCGGCGGCGTGCGAGCCGTAGCTGGACGAGGCGACGAACGGCGGGTCCTGGTCGAAGGCGTTGCGGGCGCCCAGCGCCAGGCGCAGGTCCTTGAAGCCACGGTAGCTGACGGCCAGGTTCCAGCGGCTGGTGTTCTTGACCTGGTAGGGAGCGTCCACGCCGAGGTTGGTGTTGACCACGGCGGCCGACTCTTCCCAGCCCTTGGTGAACACGTTCTCCAGCGCGACGTTCCAGCTGCCCAGCGTCCAGTCGAACGACAGCGTGTGCTGCCAGGTCGGCACCGGCGGGTTGCCGCCCAGCGACTTGCCGACGTAGTCGGTGAACGGCAGGTCCTTGCCGTTCTGCAGCGAATACTTCAGCGTGCGCGTGGCCGCGAAGCCGACACCCAGCTTGCCGAAGGTGCCCAGTTGCAGACCCGACTTGATGTCGATATCGATGCCGGAGGTCTTCAGCTCACCCAGGTTTTCGACCGGCGTCTCGATGTAGGAGATGAAGCCGTTGGGCGCACGACGCACACGCGCCTTGTACTTGGCGTACAGGCCGGGCTCAGCCATCAGCGTGTCGCCACTGATGACGCCGATCTGGTCCTTCTTCTGGATGTTCCAGTAGTCGATGGCGATGCTGAGGTCACGGATGGGTTCGAAGACGGCGCCGAAGGCGAACTGGCGGCTCTTCTCGGGCTTCAGGTTCTTGTCGCTGGACAGACGCACGTTGAACTGCGTGTTGCACTGGGGAACCAGATTGCCCTGCGCGTCAGGCGCCACCGGGCATTCCGGATCGGTCTGCGGGTCGGCCGTGTTGGTGTTGGACACGGGGCTGTTGACGTCCCACAGCGTCGGTGCGCGGAAGCCGGTGCCGGCGCTGGCGCGGAACAGCATTTCCTTGCTGGGCTGGAAGCGCAGCGCGACGCGCGGGTTGAAGCTGCCGCCGAAATCGCTGTACTTGTCGTAGCGGGCCGCCACGGCGGCTTCCCAGCCCTTGGCGAACGGAATGGACAGTTCGCTGTAGATGGCCGAGATGTTGCGGCTGGCCGAGGTGGCCGGCACGGAGCCTTCGCCACCGATGTGCGAGCCCTTGGAGTACTCGATGTTGGTGGGATTGTCGTCAGCCTTCTCGCGGCGCAGGTCCATGCCGACGGCGACGGCCATCATGCCGCCGTCCATCTTCATCAGCTCGCGGCTGAACTTGGCGTCCAGCACGACGGTGGTGCCCTTGGACTGGCGGACCTTGCCTTCCAGCGCAGCACCGTCCAGCAGCGCAACGCCAGCGGCGTCGTTGGGGCCGAAGGGGTTGACGTTGCCCGTGGCCATCGCCTTGAGGAACGGCTCTTCCAGCAGATAGCCGCTGTAGTTCAGCGTGCCGCGCGCCTGCGCGACATTGAGGCCGACGTCGTAGTCCCAACCCGAGAACAGGCCGGTGGCGCCGACGACGACACGGTACTGCTCGTTGTTGTTGTCGCTGACACGGTTGCCGCGATCCAGCGAGCGGTACGCGATTTCGGTGTAGCCGACGCCACCGATGGTGGCCGACACGTAGTCGGCGGGCGTGTAACCCAGGCGAGTCAGCAGCGCGGTCGGGAAGTACTTGCTGGTGACGGGCATCAGCACGTTCGGGTACGAGCCGTCGGCACGCACCTTCATCGCCGTGCCGTCGATCGGCGTCGGCGCTGCACGGCCGGTGGTGTGGTTGCGGGCCGCGGAGGCCTCGATGAACCATTGGTTGTCGGCATCGATACGGAACGTGCCGCGTGCGAACAGGTCCGTCTTGGTGCTGTCCGGCAGGTTGTCGAGCATGGCCGCGTAGATCGCACGGCAGCGCTTGACGTCATCCACGCCGTTCGGCGTCTTGCCGCCGAGCTGGATGACGGTGTTGACCGGATCGCAGGCCGACATGTTGGCGCCGGGGTTCGTGTAGGCACCGGGCGAGATGCCGATGTCCATCAAGCGGCCCGGGTAGGCACGGAACGAGGTCGGGGGCGCGGAGCCGGGGACTTCGGTCGCATGGCGCGAGTACCACGCCTGCTTGACGGCCTCCAGGCGGGTCTGTTCCTTGATGTTGGCGGTGACCAGGAAGTTGTAGCCGTCCTTGTCCAGGTTGCCGGTGCCGAAGGCGATCGAGCCGCCGTTCTCCTTGCCGCCGACGTTCTTCTCCGGCGTGCCGTAGCGCACCGTCAGCTCGCCCTTGTCGTAGTCCTTGCGGGTGATGAAGTTGATGACGCCGGCGACGGCGTCGGTGCCGTAGATGGCGGAGGCGCCGTCACGCAGCACTTCGATGCGCTCGATGGCGGCGAAGGGGATGCTGTTCAGGTCCACCGCGACCGAGCCGCCGATGGAGCCGAAGGGGTGGCCGGCCAGGCGGCGGCCGTTCAGCAGCACCAGCGTGGAATTGGCACCCAGGCCGCGCAGGTTGGCGTTGCTGGTGGCGTAGCCGGCGCCCTGCGTGGAGTCGGACAGCTGGGCGGAGTTCACCGACAGGCGGCGCAGGATGTCTTCGACGTTGGTCGCGCCGGACTTCTCGATGGATTCGCGCGAGATGACCGTCACGGGCAGCGCCGTCTCGGATTCGACGCGCTTGATGCTCGAACCGGTGATCTGGATGCGTTCGAGCTTCTGGGATTCCTGGGCCAGCGCGGACCCGGCGGCCAGCGCCAGAATCGCACTACTGATGGTGGTGACTTTGAACATTGAGGCTCCTGAAGAGACGACGGGCCCGCCCGGTAACGTGGCGGTACTGACCCGGGGTTCGGGTCGCTCCTTGCCTGAGCGGTGGGCTCAGATTGGGGTGCCGCAGTTTGTGCGGGTGCAACATGGCTCTCGCCCCGTAAATGCACCTAGCGCGCCAGAACCCCTTCGTAAACCTTTGATTTACTTGGGTTTCCGAACGTTACCGCCCCTAGAGTGAATTCCCTAGACGTTGCCTTTGCGCGACGCGCAGGTGCGTGCTAGCGGGCCAGGCGGGGCACGGCGGCGAGCAGATCGCGGGTGTAGGCCTGGGCCGGCTGCCCCAGCACGGCGGCGCAGGCGCCCTGCTCCACGATGCGGCCGCGCTGCATGACGGCGATGTCGTCGGCGATGTACTCGACGACGCCGATGTTGTGCGTGATGAACAGGTAGGCCAGGCCCTGCTCGCGCTGCAATTCGCGCAGCAGATTGAGAATTTGCGCCTGCACGGACACGTCCAGCGCGGACGTCGGCTCGTCGCAGACGATGAGGCGCGGCTCGACGGCCAGCGCGCGGGCGATGGCGATGCGCTGGCGCTGGCCGCCGGAGAACTCGTGCGGCCAGCGCTGCAGCGCGTCGCGGCGCAGGCCGACCTGGTCGACCAACGTGTGCAGGCGCTCGCGGCGGGCGGCAGCGTCCAGTTCGGGGCGCAGCGCGATGAGGCCCTCCTCCAGCACATCGGCCACACGCATGCGCGGGTTCAGCGACGCGAACGGGTCCTGAAAGATGATCTGCACGCTGCGGCGCGCCTGCACCAGCGCACTGCCGGTGAGCTGGAACAGGTCCTGCCCGTCGAACAGCGCCTGGCCGCTGATCTGCGCCTGGCGGCGCAGCAGTTGCACGATGGCCTTGCCGGACGTCGTCTTGCCGCAGCCCGACTCGCCCACCAGTGCCAGCGTGCGGCCGGCATGCAGCTGGTAGCTGACACCGTCGACCGCATCGAAATGGCGCGGCCCGCGATGGAACAGCGGCGCCTTCAGCGGGAAGCGCACGCGCAGGTCGCGCACGTCCAGCAGCGGCGCGCCGTGGACAGGCGGCGCGGGCGGCAGCGCCCTGGGTTGTGCTGCGGGGCGCGGCAGTGCGTCGCCGGGCTGGCTGTAGAGCAGGCAGCGCACCTGATGCTGCGGCCCCTCCTCGGTCAGCGCGGGCAGCGTGCCGGCGCAGTGCACCATGGCCTTGTCGCAACGCGGCCAGAAGCGGCAGCCGGCGAAGTCCAGCCACAGCGGCGGCACGGTGCCGGCAATGGCCGCCAGCGGCTCGCCGCGGCGGGCGGCATCGGGCAAGGCCTGCAGCAGCAGCCGCGCGTAGGGATGCTTCGGATGGGCGAAGAACTCGGCCGCCGGGGCGACCTCGATGATCTGGCCGGCATACATCAGCGCCACGCGGTGGGCCATGCCGCTGACGACGGCGAGGTCGTGCGTGATGAGCAGCACGCCCAGCTGGCGCTCGCGCTGCAGGTCGCGGATGAGGTCCAGGATCTGCGCCTGGATGGTCACGTCCAGCGCCGTCGTCGGCTCGTCGGCCACAAGAAAGTCGGGCTCGGCGGCGAGCGCGATGGCGATCATCACGCGCTGCTTCTGGCCGCCGGACAGGCGGAAGGGGTAGTCGTCGACGCGGCGCTCGGGTTCGGGGATGCCGACGCGGCGCAGCCAGTCGACGGCCTTGGCGCGCGCGGCCACACCGCGCAGGTCGGTATGCGCCTCGATGGCCTCGACGATCTGGTCACCCACGCGCATCACCGGGTTCAGGCTGGTGGCCGGTTCCTGGAAGATCATGGACACCCGCCCGCCACGCACGTCGCGCATGCGGCGCTCGGGCAGCGCCAGCAGGTCCTGCCCGTCCAGCGTCACGGCGCCACCGGTCACGCGGCCGTTCTCGGGCAGCAGCCGCATCAGCGCCAGCGCCGTCATGCTCTTGCCGCAGCCGCTCTCGCCCACCAGCGCGAAGGTCTCGCCGCGGGCCAGCGTCAGCCGCATGCCGTCGATGGCGCGCACGAGGCCCGCCTCGGCATCCAGCTGCACGCGCAGGTCGGCGATCTCAAGCATGGTCCGCCCCTCGCTTGCGGAAGACGCGCGGCCGGGCCGAGCGGGCCTTGGGGTCGAACGCATCGCGCACGCCGTCGGCAAACAGGTTGGCGGCCAGCACCAGGCTCACCATGCCGCCGAAGGCCGCGGCGAAGCTCCACCACACCACAGGGTCGCGCGACATCTCGTTGCGGGCCAGGTTGATCATGCTGCCGAAGCTGCTGGTCGTCGGGTCCACGCCCACACCGACGTAGGTCAGCACGGCTTCGTACAGGATCAGTTCGGAGAAGCTCAGCACGACGGTGATGAGCACCAGGTGCATCACGTTGGGCAGGATGTGGCGCGCCATGATGGCCGCGTCGCCCACGCCGAAGGCCGTCGCGGCCTGCACGTAGTCCAGCTCGCGCAGCTTCAAGGTCTCGGCGCGCACCAGGCGGCACAGGCCGGCCCAACCGGTCAGGCCCAGGATGACGCACAGCATCAGCATCTTCAGGTCGGCGCGCTCCAGCGCCGTCTCGAACGCATCGGGGTTCTTGTCGAAGAACACCTGCACCATCAGCACGCAGGCGGCAATGAGCAGCACGTTGGGCACGGAGCTCAGCGTCGTGTAGACGTACTGGATGGCTTCGTCCACCCAGCCCTTGTAATAGCCGGCCAGCACGCCCAGCAGGAGTGCCAGCGGCAGCGTGGCCAGCGTGGACAGCGCGCCGATGACGAAGGCCGTGCGCACGCTCTTCAGCGCCTGCACCAGCACGTCGTTGCCGGTGCGGTCGGTGCCGAGCACGTGGTAGTGCGGCATCAGCGCGAGGGCCGGGCCGGCCAGCAACAGCACGACGGTCAGCGTGATCAGCACGGCGCGCAGCGGATAGAAGGTGCGGTCCGCGGCCAGGTCGGCCAGCGCGTGGCGCCAGCCGTGGTGCTGGCGGGCCAGCGCGGCGGCTGTCAGCCCGAAGAGCAGCGCGGCCACGGCCAGGCCGCCGGCCAGCCCCAGCGCGGCGCGGCGGCCCACATCGCCGGCCCATTGCGTGGCCGGGTCGGCCAGGTGCGCGCCGCCGAACTTCAGCCGCGGATAGTCGCGCCCGGCGTGGCCCTGGGCATCGACGACGCTTTCCTTGTTGAAGCCGTGCGTGCCCAGCGGCACCGAGTAGCTGACCTCGCGCATGTCGAGTTGCCGCGCCAGAAGCAGGTCCAGCGCGGACAGCGTGCGCGTGTCGTAGACGGTGGCGCCGCCCGTCGTCTCCAGCGCGCGGCGCACATGGACGCTGTCCACCAGCGTGACGAGCAGGAACAGCGCCATGACGACGCCGGCACTCGCCGCGACCGGGTCGCGCAGCACGCGTTGCCAGGTGGCGCGCAGGTGGGCCTGGCCGCGCACGCGTACCGCGTAGGCGACGCCCGCAGCCACCATCAGCCACAGCGCGAGGTCGGTCCAGAGCAGCACAAGCTTCATTGCAACCTCACCCGCGGGTCCACCCACGTGTAGGCCACGTCGATCAGCGCATTGCTCGCGATGTAGAGCAGCGCGCCGAGGAAGACCATGGTGCGCACGATGGCGAAGTCCTGCCCCGTGATGGCCTCGATGACGAAGGCGCCCAGGCCCGGGATGCCGAAGAAGCTCTCGAACACCAGGCTGCCGAGGAAGACATACGGCAGGTAGCTGCCCGCACTCGTGATGATGGGGATGAGCGCGTTGCGCAGCACATGGCGACCCAGCACGCGGCCTTCGGACAGGCCCTTGGCGCGCGCGGTGCGCACATAGTCCTTGCCCATCTCCTCCAGGAACATCGCGCGGTACAGCCGCGCCTCGCCGCCCAGCCGGCTCAGCAGCGACAGCAGGATGGGCAGCGCCAGGAAGCGCACCGCATCCAGCCCGCCCGCGAAGCCGTTCATGGGCACCAGCTTCAGCACGCGGGCGAACAGGAACTGGCCGACGATGATGTAGAACAGGCTGCTGATGGACAGCATCAGCACGCACAGCACGACGCCCCAGAAGTCGATGCGCGTGTGCCGGAAGAACACCAGCAGCAGCGAGAACGCGACGCTGACGATGACCTGCAGAATGAACAGCGGCAGCGCCAGCTGCAGGCTCACGCCCATGCGCACCTTCACCTCGTGGCCGATGTTGATGGCCTGGCGCGCGTCGCTCTTGCCGAAGTCCAGCGCGAACAGGCTCACCGAGCGCTCCCACAGGATGGTGTGCGTGAGCTGCTCGGCGCCCTGGCGGCTGGCGTCGAAGTACAGCGGCTTGTCGTAGCCACGCTCCTGCTTCCAGGTGTCGATCTGCGCCTGCGTGACACGCTTGCCGCCGATGTTCAGCCGCGCCATGTCGTCCGGCGTGTTGACCGAGAAGAACAGGAAGAAGGTGAACAGGTTGACGCCGATCAGGATGGCCAGGCCGTAGCCCAGCCGGCGCAGCATGAAGCCCAGCATCAGGCGGCCTCCCCCGTCGCCACGGCCGTGGCCGTCTCGCGGCGGGCCCACGCGCGGCGCGTCGCCACGGCGATGGCCAGCCCGCCGGCCGCCAGCACCAGCAGCGGCCACCAGACCGGCTGGTTCCACGCGGCGATGCTGCGGGCGCGCTCCTGCACGTCCACGCGCAGGTAGCGGGCACGGTCGCGCACGACGACGCCCGGCTTGCCGTTGTGCAGCCAGCGCTGGAAGGCCAGGCCCGAGTAACTCCAGTAGCCCCAGGCCCACGGCGCGTCCTGGCGGGCGATGTCGTTCATCTTCGCCATCACGGCGGCCTTCTCGGGGCCGTCTTCCAGCGACTGCAGCTTGCGGTAGAGCCGGTCGAACTCGGGGTTGGCGTAGTTCGCCGTGTTCTCGCCCTCGTGCAGGCTCTTCGCGTTGGGGCCGTACAGCAGGAACAGGAAGTTCTCGGCGTCGGGGTAGTCCGCGAACCAGCCCCACCAGAAGATCTGGTGCTTGCCCTTCAGGATCTTTTCCTGGAACTGGTTGAAGTCGGTCGCGCGGATGTCCAGCTGGATGCCCAGCTTGGCGAACTGGCGGATCAGCCAGTCGTTCTCGGCCTTCAGCTCGGGCGTGACGACGCGCTGGAAGTCGTAGTTCAGCACCAGCGGCTTGCCCGTCTTTGCGTCGCGACCGCCGGGGTAGCCGGCCTCGTTCATCAGCTGGAGGGCGTCTTCAATCGGGCGGCGCTCGACCTTGCCGTTCACCAGCCGGTGCGTCACCGGGTTGAACTCGCCCGGCTCGCCCTCCCTGGACCCGAACACGCCCGGCGGGATGGGGCCGTGGGCGGCGTCGCCGCCCTTGTCGCGGAAGATGCGGCCGTAGCCCTCCTCCCAGTCAATGGCGATGGAGATGGCCTGGCGCAGCGCGCGGTTGCGGCGCTGCTGCTCGGGCGTGTCGCCGCGGCCCACGACCGGGTCCAGCCAGTTGAAGCCCATGTACCAGTTCGTGATGTCCACGTTCATCGGCAGCTGGAAGCCGCGCTCCTGGAAGAAGCGCTTCACCTCGTCGGAGTCGTCGCGGTCCACGGCCAGGTTCACGCCCCAGTCCGAACGGTCCATCTCGGGCAGGTCCAGGTAGCCCTGCTTGAACAGCTCCTTGCGCGGGACCGCCTCCTTCACGTTGATGGCGACGACCTTGTCGACGAACGGCATGGGCTTGCCGCAGTCGGCCAGCAGGCCGGCCTCGGCATCGCCGGGGCTGCCGTCGCAGGGGTAGGTCTCGAGCCGGTAGTTGGGGTTGCGGCTCATCACATGCCGGCGGTCCTGCACGTACTCGGTCATCATGAACGCGCCCGTGCCCACCGGCCACTGGTTCCAGCTCATGGAGTTGGCGGCCATGCCGGGCTGGGCGTAGAAGGCGTCCACTTCCCACGGGATGGCCGCGGTGAACGTGGTGGCCAGCCAGTACTGCCACTGCGGGTAGCGGCCCTTCAGGCGGATGCGCAGCAGGTGGTCGTTGACGGCCTCGGCACCGGCCAGCGGCCAGCCGCGCAGGTCCAGGAAGGGCTTGTCGGCCAGGTTCTCGGGCAGGCCCGCTAGCTGCTTCTCGCTCTCGCGCTTGAGCGTGGCGATGTAGTCCTTGAGCCCGATGACGTGCTCGGAGAACACCGCCGCCACCGGCGCCTCCAGCCGCGGGCTGGCGTGGCGCTTGAGCGCGTAGACGAAGTCGGCCGCCACCACCTCGCGCGTGGCCAGGTGCTCGAACGCGAACGGGCTGCGCTTGTCGCCCAGCTCGCCGGGCTTCAGGTGGTGATAGCGGTACTGCCCTTGCGCGTCCTTCGCGAACGCCGGGTGCGGCGACCACTTCAGGCCCGGCTTGATGGCGATGTCGTAGACCGCCTCGGCGATCTGCTCGTCCGGCGCGTCGTCGGGCAGGCGGTTGCCCTTGGCGTCCAGGTAGTACGGCTTGGCCAGTGTCTCTGCCGTGCGCGGGATCAGCGTGTACGGCCGCTTGAGGGGGTGGTAGCCGTAGGGCGGCTCGCTGATCTCGTAGACGTAGGTGCTCTCGGGCGCGGCGTAGGAGGACGTCGGGTCCAGATAGCGCGGCGAGCGCTCGGCGAACGCCATGTAGAGCGTGTTCTCACGTTCGGCGCCGTGCGGATGCGGGCTGTTGTTGCAGCCGGCGAGCAGCACGAACGCGACTGCGCCCACGCACGCCTTCATCCAACCGCTGACTGATCCCACAACGACACCTTCGAAAAACAAGACGCCCCGGCACGAGCCGGGGCGACGGTCGGAATCATAGTCGGGCCACTCGTCTAGACAGGCTGGCCCGGCGCGTAAAGACGGCCAGGAAAACCCCCTGTGACTTCAGTGATGGTGGCCGCAGTCGTCGCCGCAGTCGGGCCCGTGGTCGTGGTGGGCAGCATGGGCCAGCCGCGGGTCCGACTGCCAGCCCAGGATGGCCTCGCGGCCCTGCACGTACAGCTCCACCGTGCCGCCCACCGGCAGGCACACCTTGGTGCGCACATGGCCGAACGGCAGGCCGGTCAGCACCGGCGTCTTCGTGCGGGCGCGTAGCGCGGCGACCGCGTCCTTCAGGCCGTAGCCGCGGTCATTGGGCGTCTTCGCCGCACCGCTGAAGTCGCCCAGCAGCACGGCCGCCTGGTTGTCGATGACGCCGGCCTGCTGCAGTTGCAGCAGCATGCGCTCGACGCGATAGGGGTGCTCGTTGATGTCTTCCAGGAACAGCAGGCCGCCCTTGATCTTGGGCCAGTGCGGCGTGCCCAGCAGCGAGCACAGCACGGTGAGGTTGCCACCCCACAGCCGGCCGCGCGCCTCCAGACCGTCGAACTCGGCGCTGGGCGCGCGAAAGCCCACGGCCTCCAGCGCGCCGCTCATCGCCTCGGTGAAGCAGTCCTGCGTCACCTCGTCTACGCCGCCGTCCGCCTCGGCGCGGCCGAAGTCGTCACAGGCCAGCGGGCCGCTCCACATCGCCAGGCCCTTGTGGCGGGCGATGAAGCCGTTCTGCAGCGCCGTCAGGTCGCTGTAGCCCACCCAGCGCGTGCCCCGCTCCACGCTGCCGGCGATGCGCGCCCAGTCGATCTGGTCCAGCAGCCGGGTCAGGCCGTAGCCGCCGCGCGAGGCCAGCGCGACGGACGGCGCCGCGTCGGCAATGCGGTGCAGCGCGGCCAGCCGCGCGGCGTCGTCGCCGGCAAAGCGCTGCTGGCGCGACAGCGCATCGGCGTCGATGCTCACATCGAAGCCCAGCGCCGTGAGCCGCCTGGCAGCGCGCTTCAACGCATCGGCCTTCTGCACCGCGCCGGCCGGGGAAAACAGGGTGAGCGTCGTCATGGGGTGTCGTCCAGGTGGGTGGCTTCGCCGGTGGGGATCAGCCCCTGGCGTTCGGCGCGGCGGGCGCGGGCGGCCTCGCGGCGCTCGGTGAAGAAGTCGCGCAGCAGCTTGGACGAGGCGTCGGCCAGCAGCCCCTGCTCGATGCGCGTGTGGTGGTTGAGCTGCGGCAGCGCGAACAGGTCGGTGACGGAACCCGCCACGCCGGTCTTGGGGTCGGTGGCCGCGAACACCACGCGCTTGAAGCGCGCGTGCATCAGCGCCATCGCGCACATCGCGCAGGGTTCCAGCGTGATGAAGATCTCGCACTCCGGCAGCCGGTAGTTCTCCAGCAGCGTGGCGGCGTGGCGCAGCGCGACGATCTCAGCATGGGCCGTCGGGTCGTGCGTCGTGATGGGGCGGTTGTAGCCGGTCGCGATGACCTGGCCGCCGCGCGTGATGACGGCGCCCACCGGCACCTCGCCCACCAGCCAGGCGTTGTGCGCCTGGTCCAGCGCCAGCCGCATGGCGTACTCGTCGGCGGGGGTGAAGAGGGGGTCGGTCATCGGGCCAGAAGTTTAGGCGAGGCCGGCAGTCCGGCCGGCCGCCGCAGCGCCCATGGCATGCTTTCGCCCATGAGTGAGTTGACGGTCCATCCCCTGGGCGAACAGGCGCTGTGCTGCACGCTGCCGGCGCCCGCGTCGCTGGCGCAGCAGCAGCGCCTGTGGCAGCTCGCGGCGGCGCTGGCCGACGCGGACGGCGTGCACGCACTCATCCCCGGCATGAACAACCTGACGCTGGTGTTCGACCCGCTGCACACCGACCCCGCCAGCCTGGAGGCCGCAGCGCACGCGCTGTGGGCGCAACCCCCGCGCGCGCAGCGGCCGGGCCGGCTTGTCGAGATCCCGGTCAGCTACGACGGCCCCGACCTTGGCGACGTCGCCGCGCACTGCGGGCTGAGCCCCGACGAGGTCGTGCAGCGCCACACGGCGGCCGAGTACATCGTCTACTTCCTCGGCTTCCAGCCCGGCTTTGCCTACCTGGGCGGGCTGGATGAGTCGCTGCATACGCCGCGCCGCCGCGAGCCGCGTCTGTCGGTGCCGGCCGGCAGCGTGGGCATAGGCGGCGCGCAGACCGGCATCTACCCGCTGGCCACGCCCGGCGGCTGGCAGCTCATCGGCCGCACGGCCCTGCCGCTGTTCGACCCGCAAGCCGAGCCGCCCACGCTGCTGGCGCCCGGCGACCGCGTGCGCTTCGTGCCGACATGATCGAGATCGTGCGAGCCGGCCCGCTGGCCACCGTGCAGGACCTCGGCCGCCCCGGCTGGCGCGACCGGGGCCTGAGCCTGTGCGGCGCGCTGGACGAGTTCGCCCTGCAGGCCGGCAACCTGCTCGTTGGCAACGCGCCCGGCGCGGCGGGGCTGGAGTTCACGCTGGGCGGCGCCACGCTGCGCTTTCATGCCGACAGCTGCATCGCCGTCACCGGCACCGACACCGACGCCCAGCTCGACGGCCGCGCCGTGCGCCCCTGGTGGCGCCAGCGCGTGCGCGCCGGCCAGACGCTGAAGCTCGCCGCACCGCGCGAGCGCATGCGCAGCTACGTGGCCGTCACCGGCGGCGTCAACGTGCCCGAGGCGCTGGGCTCGCGCAGCACCGACCTGAAGGCGCACTTCGGCGGGCTGGACGGCCGCGCGCTGCGCGACGGTGACCGCCTGCCGCTGAACGCCGGCGCCGCCCTGCCCTCGCGCGCCGTCGGCCTGCGCCCGCCCGTGTGGACGCCCAGCGTGCGCGCGCTGCCCGGCCCCGAGCATGACGACTTCCCGGCCGACGCGTTCTGGTCCACCGGCTGGACCGTCACGCCGCAGAGCAACCGCATGGGCTACCGCCTGGCCGGCCCGGCGCTCGCGCGTGAGCGCGGCGCCGAGCTGGCCTCGCACGGCGTGCTGCCCGGCGTCGTGCAGGTGCCGCCGTCGGGCCAGCCCATCGTGCTGCTCGCCGACGCGCAGACCACCGGCGGCTACCCCAAGGTCGCCGTCGTCATCCGCGCCGACCTGTGGAAACTCGCCCAGCTGCCGCTGGGCGCCACGCTGCGCTTCGAGCGCTGCAACCGCGAGGACGCCGTGGCCGCCCTCCGGCAACAACAACTGCTGCTGAACCAGATGAGCACCGCGCTATGCATGTCGACCTGAACGCCGACCTCGGCGAAGGCGCCCCCGACGACGCCGACCTGTTGGCCCTCGTCAGCTCTGCCAACATCGCCTGCGGCTGGCATGCCGGCGACGCGCGGCTGATGCAGCGCACCGTGGCTGCGGCGCTGGACCGCGGCGTGGCCATCGGCGCGCACCCCAGCTACCCCGACCGCGAGCACTTCGGCCGCCGCGAGATGCAGCTGAAGCCCGACGACGTGCGCGCCGACCTGATCTACCAGATCGGCGCGCTGGCCGCGCTGGTGCGCGCGCAGGGCGGCGCGCTGCACCACGTGAAGCCGCACGGCGCGCTCTACAACCAGGCCGCGCGCGACCCGGTGCTGGCTGACGCCATCGCGGCGGCCGTGCTGGACGTCGACCCCTCGCTGGCGCTCTACGGCCTGGCCGGCAGCGAGCTGCTGCGCGCCGCCGTGCGGGCCGGCCTGCGCCCGGTGGCCGAGGTGTTCGCCGACCGCGGCTACCGCGCCGACGGCAGCCTGGTGCCGCGCAGCCAGCCCGGCGCGCTGGTCGACGATGTGGACGAGGCCGTCGCCCGCACGCTGCGCATGGTGCGCGACGGCACCGTGCAGGCGGTGACGGGCGAGACCGTGCGGCTGCGCGCCGACACCGTCTGCCTGCACGGCGACGGGCCGCATGCGCTGGCCTTCGCACGCGCGCTGCGCGCGGCGCTGACGGCCGCCGGCGTGGACGTGCGCCCATGATGGAAGACCTGTTCGGCGCGCCGCCCGAGGCGCCCGCCGGCAAGCCCGCCCGCGGCGTGCAGCCCGCGCCGCCGCGGGCCGAGGACGTCGTGCTGGCCGAGCGGCTGTCGCCGCGGGTGCACCTGGGCACGTCGACCTGGAGCTACCCCGGCTGGCAGGGCTTGGTGTGGGCCGGCCGGCACAGCGAGTCCACGCTGTCGCGCACCGGGCTGCCGGCCTACGCGGCCCACCCGCTGCTGCGCGCCGTCGGCATCGACCGGGGCTTCTACCGCCCGCTGGCCGCCAGCGAGTTCCAGCGTCATGCCGAACAGGTGCCGCGCGGCTTTCGCTTCACCGTCAAGGCGCCCAGCCTCGTCACCGACGCACTGCTGCGCGACGAGGACGGCCGCGGTCAGCAGCCCAACCCGCTGTTCCTGGACCCGGCGACGACGCTGCAGACCTTCATCGAGCCGGCCTACGAGGGCCTCGGTGCGACGCTGGGCGCGCTGGTGTTCCAGCTCAGCCCGCTGCCGGGTGGCCGGCTCGCGCGCATGAACGAGCAGTTCGACCTGCTGCATGCGCTGCTGCTGGCCTGCCCCAAGCCACCGGTCGGCGTGCTGGCCGTGGAAGTGCGCGACGCGGCCTGGCTGACGCCGGACTTCGTCGCGCTGCTGCGCGACACCGGCGCCCGCTACTGCGTGGGCCTGCACCCCAAGCTGCCGCCCCTGGCCGAGCAGCTGCCGCTGCTGCGCGCGCTGTGGCCGGGGCAGCTGGTGGCGCGCTGGAACCTGAACCGCCTGCACGGCGCCTACGGCTACGAGGAGGCCGAGAAGAAATACGGCGAGTTCACCGAGATGCTGGACCCCGACCCGCAGACCCGTGCCGAGCTCGCCCGCATCATCCGCGGCACGGCGGGCGCCGGGCAGGACTGCTTCGTCACCATCTCCAACAAGGCCGAGGGCTCGGCGCCGCTGAGCGTGCGGGCGCTGGCCCAGGCGGTGGTGGACGGCTGAGCCGTCCGCTACCCACTTCAGCGCTGTGGCGCCGGCGGCAGGTTGCCGCCCTCACCTTCCCAGCGGTGCATCTCGTCGCGGTGGCGACGCTGGTCATGCTTCACGAGGCGCCGTGGCGTCGGGTTCAGGTGCCGGGCCAGCTTCATGGCCAGCAATGACGTGGCCACCAGGGCGATGAGGGGCTTGAGGATCATGGCGAGGTCTCCTTGCGAGGCCTGCTCATCGTGGCGGCAGCGCGGCGCGCCGCCGGTCGGTGAGCGGCGGACGGGTCTGTAGGACCGGGCGCCGACCCGCTCAGCCTTGCAGTGGCCAGCGGCCGATGACGTCGTGCCGCGTCAGCCCCTGCGGGCTCTTCACCAGCACGAACTCGCTGGCCACCCAGCCAGGCAGGTCGACCGGCCAGGCCGGCGCGCGGCGCTTGTCGTAGCGCAGCGTCAGGTGCGGCTCGTAGTCACGCTCGGGTGCCGCCAGGCCATGCGCCACGAGGCGCTCGACGAGCGCGTCGCGCAGCTCGCGCACCGCCTCCAGGCCCTGGCCGCCGGTCAGCACGAAGGGGTGCTGGCGGGCGTGTTCATCGCCCCAGCTCGCGAAGCGGTCGAAGCCCAGGTCGAACGCCGGCCGGGCGATCTCGGCCGCGGCGCGCCTCGCGGTGGCGACGAGGCTCGCGTCCGGCTCGCCAGCGAACGCGCCGAAGAAATGCAGCGTGATGTGGAAGACGCGGCTGGCGCGCAGGCGCGGCGGCAGGCCACGCGCCGCGTGCTCGGCGGTGGCGACACGCGCAATGCGCTCAGCCGTCGCGTCGTCGGGCCGCAGCGCGAAGAACAGCTTGTGGGCCGGCACGGCCTCACTGCGTGGCGGACGCAGCCGCCTCGGCGGCGCGCCGGGCCGCCTCGTCGAGGCTGCCCTGCACCTGCTGGCCCACGGCCTGCGGCGCCGGCAACGCCGCGCTGGCAGCCGCCGGCTTCAGCGCCGTGGCCTGCTTCTTGGCCAGCGACAGCACGATGGCGGCAACGATGACGAGGGCGAGAAGGCTGAGGGCGGCACGCATGCGGGAGGCTCCGGTGGGAGCCGCGAGCTTAGCGCGCTGGCCGCCGGCCCCGCCCTTCGGTCACTCCCACTCGATGGTCGCGGGCGGCTTGCTGCTGACGTCGTAGGTGACGCGGTTGATGCCGCGCACCTCGTTGATGATGCGGCCCGACGTGCGCTTGAGCAGCGAGTACGGTAGCTCGGCCCAGTCGGCCGTCATGAAGTCGCTGGTCTGCACGGCGCGCAGCGCGACGACGTAGTCGTAGGTGCGGCCATCGCCCATGACGCCCACGCTCTTCACCGGCAGGAACACGGCGAAGGCCTGGCTCGTCAGCGCGTACCAGCTCTTGCCCGTGGCCGGGTCGATGGTGTTGCGCAGCTCTTCGATGAAGATCGCATCGGCGCGGCGCAGCAGGTCGGCGAAGTCGCGCTTGACCTCGCCCAGGATGCGCACGCCCAGGCCCGGGCCGGGGAACGGGTGGCGGTAGACCATGTCGGCCGGCAGGCCCAGCGCCACGCCCAGCGCGCGCACTTCGTCCTTGAACAGCTCGCGCAGCGGTTCCAGCAGCTTCAGGCCCAGCGTCTCGGGCAGGCCGCCGACGTTGTGGTGGCTCTTGATCGTGGTGGCCTTCTTGGTCTTGGTGCCGCCGCTCTCCACCACGTCGGGGTAGATGGTGCCCTGGGCCAGCCACTTGGCGTTCTTGAGTTTCGAGGCCTCCGCTTGAAACACCTCGACGAACTCGGCGCCGATGATCTTGCGCTTGCGCTCCGGGTCGGTCACGCCGGCCAGCTTGCCGAGGAACTGCTCGCTGGCATCCACGTGCACGACCTTGGCGTGCAGGCGGCCGGCGAACATCTCCATGACCATCTGGCCCTCGTTGAGGCGCAGCAGGCCGTGGTCGACGAAGACGCAGGTCAGCTGGTCGCCGATGGCGCGGTGGATCAGCGCCGCGGCCACGGACGAGTCGACGCCGCCGGACAGGCCCAGGATGACTTCCTCGTCGCCCACCTGCTCGCGGATCTTCGCGACGGCTTCGTCGATGTAGCTGCCCATCTGCCAGTCGCCCTTGCAGCCGGCGATGTCGCGCACGAAACGGCGCAGCAGCGCCTCGCCCTGCAGCGTGTGCGTGACCTCGGGGTGGAACTGCACCGCATAGAAGCCGCGCGCCTCGTCGGCCATGCCGGCGATGGGGCAGCTGGGCGTGGAGGCCATCAGCTTGAAGCCGGGCGGCAGCGTGGCGACCTTGTCGCCATGGCTCATCCACACCTTCAGCATGCCGTGCTTCTCGGGCGTCTCGAAGTCCTGGATGCCGTCCAGCAGCTTGGTGTGGCCATGCGCGCGCACCTCGGCGTAGCCGAATTCGCGGTGGTCGCTCCACTCGACGCTGCCGCCCAGCTGCACCGCCATGGTCTGCATGCCGTAGCAGATGCCCAGCACCGGCACGCCGGCGTCCCACACGGCCTGCGGCGCGCGCAGCTCATGGTCTTCGTAGGTGGACGCGTGGCTGCCACTGAGGATGATGGCCTTGGGTGCGAACGAGCGGATGAAGTCGTCCGACACGTCGTTCGGATGGATCTCGCAGTAGACCGACGCGTCGCGCACGCGGCGCGCGATGAGCTGCGTGACCTGGGAGCCGAAGTCGAGGATGAGGACCTTGTCGTGTTGCATGGCGCGTCTTTCAAGCCGGCTGCGGGGCCGGCTGGCTGCGGAAGAAACGGAGGGTGATGAGCATGGCCGCGGCCTGCAGGGCCGCGCAGGCGTAGAACGGCAGGCCCATCAACGGGTCGGCCGGCGGGCGGTGCGACACCTGGGCCAGCAGCGTCAGCCCCACCAGGGGTGCGAGCACGGCCATCAGGCTGTTCAGCGAGGACACGGCGCCCATGGCCCGGCCCTGGTGGGCGGGGCCGGCGGCGTTGGAGACGATGCTCTGCAAGGCCGCCGCGCCCACGCCGCCCAGCAGGTTGAGGCCGATGATGACGTAGATCATCCAGCCCTCGGTGGCCAGGCCGAAGCCCAGGTAGGCCAGCGAGCCGGACGTCATGCTGATGAGGGCCAGCCGCTGCGCGCTGAAACGCTTCAGCAGCGGCTTGAGCAGCACGCCCTGGCTGATGACGGACACGAGGCCCACGACCAGCAGCGACCAGCTGACCTCCAGCGGCCCCCAGCCGAAGCGGAACTTGGTGTAGAGCACCCAGGTCATGTGCAACATGAACTGCGCCAGCGACGACAGCGCGATGACCGACACCAGCGGCCCCACGCCCTTGAGCGCCGCCAGCCCGCGCAGCGCGGAGACGGGGTTGGCCTTGCGCCAGTCCAGCGGCGTGCGCCGCTCGCGGGGCAGCGACTCGGGCAGCACGAAGAAGCCGTAGCACCAGTTCAGCACGGCCATGCTGCCGGCGGCGATGAAGGGCCAGTGCACGTCGTAGTGGCCCAGCCAGCCGCCCACCGCCGGGCCCAGGATGAAGCCGATGCCGAACATCGCGCCCAGCTGGCCGAAGCGGCGGGCGCGGTCCTCGGGCGGCGTGATGTCGGCCACGTAGGCGTTGGCGATGGCGATGTTGGCCTGCATGGCGCCCGAGAACAGGCGCACCGCCACCAGCATCCACAGCGCGGTGGCCATGGCCGTCACGAAGAAGCTCAGCGCCAGGCCGGCAAAACCGATCAGCAGCACGGGCCGGCGGCCGAAGCGGTCCGACAGCGCACCGAGCACCGGAGAACCGAGGAAGTTGGCCACGCCGAAGGCCATCGTCACGAGCAGGAAGGCCGCGGTCTGCTCGTCGTTGCTGTGCGTGAACGTGCCCACGATGTGCGGCAGCACCGGCACCATCAGGCCGATGGAGATCATGTCGATCAGCACCGCGGCCATGATGAAACCCATGGCGGGGGTGCGTTGCTGGGGCTGGCTCATCGTGGTTCTGAAATGAGAAACGGGGCGATTCGCAGATCGCCCCGTTCATGCGGTCAGTAGCTCACTCGCTACGGTAGTTCGGTGCTTCCTTCGTGATCTGCACGTCGTGCACGTGGCTCTCACGCATGCCGGCCGTCGTGATCTCGACGAACTCGGCCTTGTTCTGCATGTCGGCGATGGTGGCGCAGCCGCAGTAGTGCATCGACGCCTTCAGGCCGCCGGCCATCTGGAAGATGACCTGCACGACCGAGCCCTTGTAGGGCACCTGGCCTTCGATGCCTTCCGGCACCAGCTTGGACGTGTTCGGGTTGTTGGCCGACGTGTCCTGGAAGTAGCGGTCCGCACTGCCCTTGGCCATCGCGCCCATGGAACCCATGCCGCGGTAGCTCTTGAACGTGCGGCCCTGGTACAGGATGGTCTCGCCCGGGGCTTCCTCGGTGCCGGCGAAGGCGCCGCCCATCATGATGCAGTCCGCGCCCGCGGCGATGGCCTTGGCCACGTCGCCGGAGTAGCGGATGCCGCCATCGGCGATGACCGGCACGCCGGTGCCGCGCAGCGCGGTGGCGACGTTGTCGACCGCCGTGATCTGCGGCACGCCCACGCCCGCGACGATGCGCGTCGTGCAGATGGAGCCGGGGCCGATGCCGACCTTGACGCCGTCAGCGCCGGCTTCCACCAGCGCCAGCGCGGCCGCGCCGGTGGCGATGTTGCCGCCGATGACGTCCACGCCGGGGAAGTTGCGCTTGACCCAGCGCACGCGCTCCAGCACGCCGGCGCTGTGGCCGTGGGCTGTGTCGACGATGATGGCGTCCACGCCGGCCTTGACCAGCAGTTCGACGCGCTGCTCGGTGTCTTCGCCGAAGCCCACCGCCGCGCCGACGCGCAGGCCGCCGTGCGAATCACGCGCCGCGTTCGGGAAGCTGGTCTGCTTGGTGATGTCCTTCACCGTCATCAGGCCGCGCAGCTCGAAGTCGTCGTTGATGACGACGACCCGCTCCAGCTTGTGGGCATGCATCAGCGCCTTGGCCTGCTCCAGCGACGCGCCTTCCTTGACGGTCACGAGCTTGCTCGCGGGCGTCATGATCTCGCTGACCTTGGCGTCCATGCGCGTCTCGAAGCGCAGGTCACGGCCGGTGACGATGCCGACGACCTTCTTGCCCTGCACGACCGGGAAGCCCGAGAAGCCATGCAGGCGGGTCAGCTCGACGGCGTCGCGCACCGGGGCGTCGGGGCTGATCGTCAGCGGCTCGCGCACGACGCCGCTCTCGTAGCGCTTGACCCGGGCGACTTCGCGCGCCTGGGCTTCCGCCGACAGGTTCTTGTGCACGATGCCGATGCCGCCTTCCTGCGCGATCGCGATCGCGAGGCGGGCCTCGGTCACGGTGTCCATCGCGGCGGACACCAGCGGCAGGTTCAGGGGAATGTTGCGCGACAGACGGGTCGCAAGGCTGGTGTCGCGGGGCAACACCTGGGAGAACGCTGGCACCAACAGAACATCGTCGAAGGTGAGCGCTTTGCCGAGAAGGCGCATGAGGAAAGCTCCAGACGCAAAGCGGCATTATACGGAGGCCCCACGGGTACACTGCTTCGATGCATTGCAAGCCCTTTTTCGTCGCCCTGATCGGTCTGGTCCTGGCCGCCTCCGCGCAGGCGCAGTGGAAGTGGAAAGACGCCAAGGGCAACGTGCAATACAGCGACCGCCCGCCGCCGTCGGGCACGCCGGACAAGGACATCCTGCAGCGCCCCGCGAACGCCGTGCGCGTGATCTCGGTGGTGCCGGCCGGCATGGCGGCCAGCGCCGCGGCGTCCGCACCCGCGCCCCGCGCTGCCCCGAGCGCCCCCACCAAGGCCGAGCAGGACGCGACCGCCCGCCAGAAGCAGGATCAGGACAAGGAAGCGTCCAAGCAGAAGGAAGAGGAGCGCCGCCTTGCCGAGACGCGCCGCGAGAACTGCGGCCGCGCCCAGGCCCAGCTGCGCGACCTGCAGAGCGGCATCCGCATCACCCGCACCAACGAGGCGGGCGAGCGCGTCTTCATGGACGACACGCAGCGCCAGGCCGAGGTCGAGCGCGCGCGCAACCTGATCACCAGCGAGTGCAAGTGATTCAGCCGCCGGCCTTGGGCCGGTGGCGCGACACGATGCGCTCGCCCCGCTTGGCGTAGCGCTGCCGGCGGGCCTCCTTGGGGTCCACGGTCAGCGGGCGGTAGACCTCGATGCGGTCCCGCTCGCGCAGCACGGTGTCCAGCGGCCGCACGCGGCCCCAGATGCCCACGCGCAACTCGCCCGGCGGCGGCGTGAAGCCGGCGCAGCCGCGCAGCACCGATTCGATCGTGGCGCCGTCGGCCACATCCAGCCAGCGCTGCTGCACATCGCCCGCCTGCGGGCTCCAGACCAGCTCAACGCGCACCGTAGATGCTTTCCGCCCGCTGCACGAAGCTGTCGACGAAGGTGTTGGCGATGCGGTCGAACACGGGGCTGACGACGGCCTCCAGCGCGCCGCTGCTGAACGCGTAGCTCAGCTCGAAGCCGATCTTGCAGGCGCTGGGCTCGCCGGTCGTGCCGGGCTTGTTCAGCGGCAGGAACTGCCACACGCCGTCCAGGTGCGAGAACGGGCCGTCCACCAGCTCCATGCGCACGGTGCGGCCGGTCTCGTTGCGGTTGCGGGTGGTGAAGGCATGCCGCACGCCGGCGTAGGCCAGGTGCAGGCGCGCGGTGACGGCATCACCGTCCTGCGCCAGCACATCGACCTTGTTGCACCACGGCAGGAACTCGGGATAGCGCTCCACGGCGGTGACCAGCTCGTACATCTCCTGCGGCGTGTACCAGAGCAGAACGGACTTTTTGACCTGCTTCATAGAATGACGGGATTGTAAGAAGGGCCTCGGCCCCCAAATTCGCTTCCATGTCCATTGCCGAGAACCGCCGCGCCCGTTACGACTACTTCATCGAGGAACAGTTCGAGGCCGGCGTCGTGCTGTCGGGCTGGGAGATCAAGGCCATCCGCGCCGGCCAAGTGCAGCTCACCGACGGCTACGTGCTCATCAAGGACGGCGAGCTGTTCCTGATCGGCTGCCGCATCAACGCGCTGCGCAGTGCGTCAACGCACGTCACGCCCGAGGCCGACCGCACGAAGAAGCTGCTGCTGCACAAGGCCGAGATCAAGCGGCTGGTGGGCAAGGTGGAGCAGCGCGGCTTCACGCTGGTGCCGCTGAACCTGCACTTCAAGGGCGGCCGCGTGAAGGCCGACATCGCGCTGGCCAAGGGCAAGGCCCAGCATGACAAGCGCGAGACCGAGAAGAAGCGCGACTGGGAGCGTGAAAAGGGCCAATTGATGCGGCACGCATCAACAGGCCGCAAGGACTGACGAGACGCGCCAGCGGATCGTTGGCCCTTTCGCCAGAAGGGCCAGCTGATGCGACACAAGGTGTCAACCAAGGGCTGACAGCGCCTGCGCGATGTCGGCCTGCAGGTCGGCAGCGCCTTCCAGCCCGATCGCAAACCGCACCAGCGTGCCGCCGTCGAACGGCAGCGGCAGGTTGCGGCTGCGGCTCATGTCGTAGGGCACCGCCAGGCTCATCGGGCCGGCCCACGAGTAGCCGATGCCGAACAGCTGCAGCGCGTCCACGAAGGCATCCACCTGGCGGGCGCTGTACTCGGGCTTGAACACCGCCGAGAACAGGCAGGCCGCGCCCGCACCGCCGACGGCCAGCCAATGCTCGTGGCCCGGCGAGCCGGGCAGCGCCGGATGGAAGACCCGCGCCACCTCGGGCCGGCCGGCCATCCAGCTCGCCAGCTGGCGCGTCACGCGGTCCTGCGCCTCATAGCGCAGTTGCAGCGTCGGCAGGCCGCGCAGCACCAGCTCCACATCGTTCTGCCCCAGGCCGTAGCCCAGGTGCTCGTGTGCGTGGTTGAGTCGGTCGTGCAGGCGTTTGTCGCGCGTGCAGACGGAACCCATCAGCACGTCGGCGCCGCCGCTGGGGTACTTGGTCAGCGCCTGCATGACGATGTCGGCGCCCAGGCCTGGGTGGGTCAGTGGCGCCGGCTCGAAGCCGTTGAACGCCAGGCCGGCGCCCCAGGTGTTGTCCAGCGCCGTGACGACGCCACGCGCGCGGCAGGCGGCCAGCGTGCCCAGCAGGTCGGGGAACTCCAGCGTGATGGAGCCCGCCGCTTCCAGCCAGACCAGCCGGGTGTTCTCGCGCAGCTCCGGCACCGTCATCGGGTCGTAGAAGCGGTGCGTGACGCCCCACTGCGGCAGCCACGATTCGGTGAGATACCGGTTCTGGCCGTAGACGTTGTCTGGCACCAGCACCTCGTCACCGGGGCGCAGGATGGCCAGCGACGGCAGCGTCACCGCCGCCAGGCCGCTGGGCACCAGCAGGCAGTGCTCGGCATGCTCCAGCGTGGCCAGGCGCGCGGCCAGCGTGTAGCTGGTGGGCGTGCCGTGCAGGCCGTAGCGGTAGGTCAGGCCGTCACGCGGCCGGGGCTTGTGCAGGTCGGCCGTGTCCTTGAACAGCACGGTCGACGCCTTGGCCACCGGCACCGGCACCGCGTCCCAGCCTTCGGGGGCGCGGTAGGGGTGATGGATCAGCGTCGTGGCCCGGCTCCGCTTCAAACGAGGCTCCCCACCAGGTCATGCCCGTCGGCAGCGACGATGCGCACGCGGGCGAAATCGCCCACCTTCATCGTCTTGCTGGCCTTCTCGGGCGGCAGGATCTTCACGGTGCCGTCGATCTCGGGCGCGTCGGCGTAGGTGCGGCCCACGCCGCCCTTGCGGCCCAGCGCCGGGGCGGAATCCACCAGCACCTGCAGCGTCTGGCCCACGCGGCTTTGCAGCTTGGCGGCCGACACGGCTTCAGCCACCGCCATGAAGCGCGCACGGCGCTCCTCGCGCACCTCGTCGGGCAGCGCGCCGGCGATGTCGTTGGCGCTGGCGCCCTCCACCGGCGAGTAGGCGAAGCAGCCGGCGCGGTCGATCTGTGCTTCCTGCATGAAGTCCAGCAGGTACTGAAACTCGGCTTCGGTCTCGCCGGGGAAGCCGGCGATGAACGTGGAGCGGATCACCAGCTCCGGGCAGGCTTCGCGCCAGCGCAGGATGCGCTCCATGTTCTTCTCGCCGTTGGCCGGGCGTTTCATGCGCTTGAGCACGTCCGGGTGGGCGTGCTGGAACGGCACGTCCAGGTAGGGCAGCACCAGGCCCTGCGCCATCAGCGGCAGCACTTCGTCCACGTGCGGGTACGGGTAGACGTAGTGCAGGCGTACCCAGGCGCCGTAAGGCTTGGCGATCTCGCCGAGCTGGGCGACGAGGTCCAGCATGCGGGTCTTGACCGGCTTGCCGTCCCAGAAGCCCATGCGGTACTTCACGTCCACGCCGTAGGCCGACGTGTCCTGGCTGATGACAAGCAGTTCCTTCACGCCGCTCTCGAACAGCGCGCGGGCCTCGTTCAGCACGTCGCCGATGGGGCGGGACACGAGGTCGCCGCGCATGCTCGGGATGATGCAGAACGAGCAGCGGTGGTTGCAGCCCTCGCTGATCTTCAGATACGCGTAGTGCTTGGGCGTGAGCTTGATGCCGTAGCTGGGCACCAGGTCGACGAAGGGGTCGTGCGGCTTGGGCACATGCGTGTGCACCGCGTCCATGACCTCCTGCGTCGCATGCGGGCCGGTCACGGCAAGCACGCTGGGGTGGATCTCGCGGACGAGGCTGCCGGCATCGCTGCTGGCGGCGCCGGCCTTGGCACCCAGGCAGCCCGTCACGATGACCTTGCCGTTCTCGGCCAGCGCCTCGCCGATGGTGTCCAGGCTTTCCTTGACGGCGTCGTCGATGAAGCCGCAGGTGTTGACGATCACCAGGTCGGCGCCGGCGAAGGTCTTGGAGGTCTCGTAGCCCTCGGCGCGCAGCTGGGTGAGGATGAGCTCGCTGTCGGTCAGGGCTTTCGGGCAGCCCAGACTGACAAAGCCGATCTTGGGGACGGAGGTGGACGTTTCATTCATCGCCGTATTTTCGGCGATGTCGCGGCCCGCGCTATTTCTTGGGGCCGAACGGGAACATCGCCCCGGCATTCTTCATCTGTTCCTGCCACTGGTTCATCAGCGACTTGGACTGCTCGGCGTAGCCGCCCATCAGGCCGGTCCAGGCCTCGGGGCTGAAGGGCATGCCGGGCGTCTGCTCGGTGAAGCGCTGCTGCATGTCCGTGAAGGCCTGCATCTGGCGCTCCAGCAGGCCGCCCATGACGCCCTGCATCGCGTGGCCGTAGAACCGGATGATCTGGGCCAGCGAGCTGGTGGAGAACATCGGCACGCCGCCGGTCTCTTCCTCCAGGATGATCTGCAGCAGGATGGAACGGGTCAGGTCCTCGTGGGTCTTGGCGTCGTGGACTTCGAAGTCCACGCCGTCCAGCACCATGCGCTTCACATCGGCCAGCGTGATGTAACTGCTGGTCTGCGTGTCGTACAGGCGGCGGTTGGGGTACTTCTTGAGCACGCGCAGCCCGGGCTTGGCCTGGGGGGCGGCGGTGTCGTCGGTGGATGCCGGCTTTTTGCGGGCAGTCGCCATGCGGAGGTCTCCTGTGCAGTGCAACAAATTCTAGGCAGAGCCCGAATGTCGCTCCGAACGGGTTTCCCTGAGTCTCGGGAAAGCCACAACCCCACCGCCAACCCCGAAACACGCAACGGCTTGCGTCAGGCGACGATGCCTAACCGCACGGCCGGCCGGAGCTTGGGCGCCGCGTCGGACTGCCGGCGGATCAGCGTGTGCGCCATCACCTGCTGGCCGGGCGGCAGCCGCACGCCGTTACGCCAGGCGCGGATGTGGCGCACCAGCACGTCCACGGCCGCGCTGGCCATGTCGCCGATGGGCTGGCGCACCGTCGTCAGCTCGGGCCAGATGGTGGTGGCCAGCGGCGCGTCGTCGAAGCCCACCACCGTCAGGTCGCTGGGCACGTACAGGCCCAGCCGCTGCGCCACGGCGACGGTGGCGGCGGCCATGTCGTCATTGCTGGCAAAGACGGCGGACGGCCGGCGGGCGCCGGTCAGCAGCTGCTCGGCAGCGTCCAGCCCGGACTGGTAGGTGAACTGCCCCTGGGCCCTTTGCACGTCCAGCGCGGGGTTCAGCCCGGCCTCGCGCACGGCGGCCTCGAAGCCGGCCTGGCGCCGCTCGCTGCTGCTGTAGCCAGGGTGGCCGGCGATGAAGCCCAGCCGCTGGTGGCCCAGTGCCAGCAGGTGGCGCGTCATCTCGTAGGCCGCCTGGCGGTCGTCGATGCTGACGCCGTGGGTCTGCGGCGACGGCTGGCCCGCCGACACGGTGACAACCGGCGTGCCGCTGGCAGCCACGAGGTCCAGCAGCGCCTGGGACTCGCAGAACGGCGGCGGCAGGATGAGGCCGTCGATGCCCTGGGCCAGCATCGCGGCCGCCGCGTCCAGGCCGTCGCTGCCGGGGTCGCAGCACTGCGCGTTCAGCTGCACATGGCGCAGGCTGATCTTGCCCAGCAGCCCCAGCATGAAACCGTTCAGGTAGCCGGCGCGGGCGTCGCTGTAGAGCAGGCCCAGCAGGATGGGGCGGGCACCGGCCAGCTTGCGCGCGGCCGGGTTGGGGATGTAGTTCAGCGCGGCGACGGCGGACTGCACGCGGGCGCGGCTGTCGGGCCTCACACTGGACTCGCCGTTGACGACGCGCGACACGGTCATCGTCGACACGCCGGCCAGCCGGGCCACGTCGGACACCGTGGCCGGCCGCGGGCCGGCGCCGGCGGGGACTGCAGGCTTCATGGGCATCCTTTCAGCAGGGCGGCGCGGCCCGGTGATATATCAGTGCCATCCTAGAAAGCCGCGTCGACGCCCGGCAATCAAATTCAAGCGCGTTTCGATCACGGAACGGGCATCGAGGCCATCAAGCTGAGGTGCGGCGCGCGTGCCGCTGAGGGAGGCCATGACGAAAAGCAAATCGCCGGGCGGCCAGAAGTCATTGGCCTGCGCACGGGCAGCCTGCCTAGCATGCACCGCCCTTCCCCACCCACCTTGCCCGACGATGACGCGACTCCGGTGTTCCCTGATGGCCTCTCTCCTCGCGCTGGCCGGCGCTGCGGCGGCGCAGCCGGCCGACGCGCAACGCCCGCTGAGCTGGCCCATCGAACTGCAGGCCGACGACCGGCCTGCCTTCGCGCCGCCGCCGGCGGGCTGGGACCGCCCGCGCGACGGCATCCCGCACGGCCGGCTGGAGATGCTGAGCTACGACTCGCGCACCGTCGGCACGCGCCGGCGCCTGCTGGTCTACACGCCGCCGGGGTACGACCCGCAGCGCGCCTACCCTGTGCTGTACCTGCTGCACGGCATCGGCGGCGATGAGACCGAGTGGCAGCGCTTCGCGGCGCCCGAGGTGCTGCTGGACAACCTCATCGCCGACGGCCGCGCCCAGCCCATGATCGTCGTCATGCCCAACGGCCGCGCGCAACCCAACGACCGCGCCGAGGGCAATGTGTTCGCCGCGGCACCGGCCTTCGCCCGCTTCGAGCGCGACCTGCTGGACGATGTGATCCCCGCCATCGAGGCGCGCTTTCGCACCCGCACCGACCGCGAGGGCCGCGCGCTGGCCGGCCTGTCCATGGGCGGCGGCCAGGCACTGAACTTCGGGCTGACGCACCCGGAGCGCTTCGCCTGGGTGGGCGGCTTCTCGTCGGCCCCCAACACGCGGGCGCCGGCCGAGCTGCTGCCCGACGCCGACGCGGCCCGGCCGTTCCGGCTGCTGTGGCTGTCCTGCGGCAGCCAGGACGGGCTGCTGCGCGTCAGCCAGGGCGTGCACGCCCGGCTGCAGGCGCTCGGCGTGCCGCATGTCTGGCATGTGCCGGCGCACGGCCACGACGCGGCGCAGTGGCGGCAGGACCTGTACTACTTCGCGCAGCGGCTGTTCCAGTGACCCGCTCAGGCCACCGCGCCCAGCCGCAGCGGCGGGCGCGAGCGCGGCGCGGCGTCGGACTGGCGGCGCACCAGCTCGAACGGCATCAGCACATGCTCGCTGGGCAGCGGCTTGCCGGCGCGGCGCGCGCGGATGTGGCGCACCAGCAGTTCCACCGCCGCGCCGGCCATCTTCATGACCGGCTGGCGCACGGTGGTCAGCTCGGGCCAGATCGTCGTGGCCAGCGGCGCATCGTCGAAGCCGACGACGGCCAGGTCGCTGGGCACGTCCAGCCCCATGCGGTGCGCGATGGCCACCGTCGCGGCAGCCATGTCGTCGTTGCTGGCGAAGATGGCCGTGGGACGCTGCGGCCCGGCAAGCAGCCGCTCGGCGGCGTCCAGCCCGGAGCGGTAGCTGAAGTCGCCCTGGACCAGCTGCGCCGCCTGCGCCGGGTCCAGCCCGGCGTCGCGCAGCGCGCTGCGGAAGCCCGCCAGCCGGCGTTCGCTGCAGTGCTGGTGCCGGTCCCCCAGGATGAAGCCCAGCCGGTGGTGGCCCAGCGACAGCAGGTGGCGCGTCATCTCGTACGCGGCGCGCTGGTCGTCGATGCCGACGGCGCTGGCCAGCGCGCTGGGACGGCCGCTGGACACGGTCACGGCCAGCACATGGTGCGCGGCCAGCCGCTGCAGCAGCGGCTCCGAGTCGCAGAACGGCGGCGGCAGGATCAGGCCATGGAGGCCGCCGGCAATCATGCGCCGGACGATTTCCTCCTCATCGTCGCGCTGCTCGCAGCGCTGCACGTCCAGCTGCAGGTGGCGCAGGCTGGCCTTGCTGAGCAGGCCCATCATGAAGTCGGACAGGTAGCCCACGGTCGGATCGTGGAACACCATGCCGATGCGGATGGACTCGGCGTCGGGCGCGCGGCCGGCGGACGGATGCGGCAGGTAGTTCAGCGCGGCGATGGCGGCGCTGACCTTCTCGCGCGTCTCCGGCCTCACGCCGGGCTCGTCGTTGACGACGCGGGACACCGTCATCGGCGACACGCCGGCCAGCCCGGCCACATCGGCAATCGTGGCCGCCTTGGTGCGACGCCGCTGGCGCGCGGGTTGATTCACTCTCGACCTCGATGGTTCGCTTGCGTCCGTGGGACCTGCCCGCGCCCACGGCGGGCCGGCGTCGCAGGATGGTAAGCCATCACAGGGATACCACGACATTGGTTGCGCGCACATTGCTTCTCTTTACAGCGCCGGCAGGCCCAATCCGTCACGGCCAGCGCCACCCAGCCTGCAAAATCGCGCCTGCCCGGCGGTGACGCCGGCTGATAGCGCTACACAAACGATCGCCGCAAACAGGCGACACCCGCTCACAAGGAGACCCATGCATTCATCCGCCCTGCGCCGCCTCGCGCGGCCGCTTCTTCCCACCCTGCTGGGCCTGCTCGGCGCCACGGCCCAGGCCGACGTGCGCCTGGCCCAGGTGTTCGGCGACCACATGGTGCTGCAGCGCGAGCAGCCCATCCGCATCTGGGGCTGGGCCACGCCGGGCCGCACGCTGACCGTGGCGCTGGCCGGCAACAAAGCCTCCGCAAAGGCCGGCGCCGACGGACGCTGGACCGCGCAGCTGCCCGCGCTGAAGGCCGGCGGGCCGCATGAGCTGCGCGTGACCGGCGACGGCGAGGCCCGCCGCCGCGACCTGCTCATCGGCGACGTCTGGCTGCTGAGCGGCCAGTCCAACATGGAATGGCCGCTGCAGGCCACCGACACCGGGGCGCAGGACGTCGCGTCACCGCAGAACGCGCAGCTGCGCCAGCTGCGCGTGCCGCTGCGCGCCAGCCTGCGGCCCGAGGCCGACATCGCGCCGGCTCCGTGGGTGGTGGCCGAGGCCGGCAAGGTGGGCGAGTTCAGCGCCGTGGGCTACCACTTCGCGCGCCAGATGCAGACGACGCTGGGCGTGCCCGTGGGTCTGGTCAACACCGCCTGGGGCGGCTCGCACCTGGAGACCTGGGTGCGCCGCGACGTGGCACTGGCCGACGCCGAGCTGGCGCCCTTCGTGAAAGACCTGCCTGCCGACAACACCGGCTTCGCCCGGGCGCTGCGCCAGCGGCTGGAGACGCGCGTGGCCGCCTGGCAGCCGGGGCTGCCCTGGCAGGGCGTGGACGCCAGCGGCTGGTCGGCCACCGGCGACCTGGACGCCGCCTGGCCCGTGCTGCAGGCGCCGGGCGTCTGGGAAGGCCAGGGGCTGGCGGACGTGGACGGCATCGTCTGGCTGCGCCGCCAGGTGCCGCTGAACGCCGCGCAGGCCGCTGGCGCCGCCGAGCTGCACCTGGCCAAGGTGGACGACTGCGACGAGGTGTGGGTCAACGGCCAGAAGGTGGGCGGCCAGTGCGGCTACGACCAGCCGCGCCGCTACGCCGTGCCCGCCGGCCTGCTGCGCGCAGGGGCGAACTGGATCGCCGTGCGCGTGACCGACACGGGCGGCGGCGGCGGCATTCATGGCGACGCCGCCGCGCTGCGGCTGGACACCGCGGCCGGCGCGGTGCCGCTGGCCGGCGCCTGGCGCGCCCGCGTCGAGGCTGTGACGGTGGGCAACGGCCCCACGGCCAACGACGCGCCGACGCTGGCCCACAACGGCCTCATCGCGCCGCTGCAGGGACTGTCCTTCCGCGGCGTGCTCTGGTACCAGGGCGAGAGCAACACCGGCCGCGCGGCGGCCTATGCCGGCGGCTTCCAGCGCCTCATCACCGACTGGCGCACACAGTTCGGCCAGCCGCAGCTGCCGTTCTTCTTCGTGCAGCTGGCGTCCTTCCTGCCGCTGCAGAACAACCGCCCCGGCCAGGGCGGCTGGGCCGAACTGCGCGACGCCCAGGCGCAGGCGCTGAAGCTGTCGCACACCGGCATGGCGGTCGCCCTCGACGTGGGCGACGCCAACGACATCCACCCGCGCAACAAGCGCACGGTGGGCCAGCGCCTGGCGGGCCTGGCGCTGCACGACCTGGGCCTGCGCACGGCGCCAGCCAGCGGGCCGGTGCTGGCTGGCTCGGAGGTGCGCGGCAACGAGCTGTGGCTGCGCTTCAAGCACACCGGCGGTGGCCTGCGCGCGGCGCTGGCGGGCGAGGCGCTGCGCGGCTTCGTGCTGGCGGGGGCGGACCGCAAGTTCGCGCCGGCCACGGCGCGCATCGAGGGCGACGCCGTCGTCCTCAGCAGCCCGGCCGTGGCAGCCCCCGTGGCGGCGCGCTACGCGTGGATGGACAACCCCAGCGAGTCCAACCTCGTCGGCGGCGACGGCCTGCCCGCGGCACCGGCACGCAGCGATGACTGGGCGTTGGAGACGGCGGGGAAGAAGTACCCGCAGTGAGCGCCCAGGTGCGACGTCCGGCCGTGGTGCGTTACCCATGCGCGCGCCGGCCGTTGCACCGGTGTCATGAACGGCAGCCGCGTTGCTGGCGGCAGCCGCGACAGCACCGCCCTTTCCTGAGGCCGATGGCCGGGACCCTTGGACGAAGATGCCCCGCCGTTGCGCGTCGTCCCGGCGCGCCTCTTCAAGCGGTGGAAGTAGTCGGCTCAGCGGCAGGTTCCGGCACCGCCGCGAGGGTCTTCTCGATCTCGTCGCGCAAGCTCACCAACACGGCATGGAGTGCATTGATCTGCACGTCGATGCCGGGGTTCATCAGCGGTGATTCGGCCAGCTTCAGCACGGCCTCGGCCTGTTCCGTGCGACCGTCCAGCAGGGCGGTGGCGGCAGCCGTGGTCATCGCGCAGCGCAGCGTGAAGCTGTGCTGCTGCTGTTGAACTGCGTTGTGCATCGCCAGGCTCAGTGCATGGGAGAGCGCCTGGTAGGCGGCGCCGGCGGCGAAAGGTTGCCGGCTGCCGCGCAGCAGGTCGTTGACCTGCTGGATCGCATCAACGATCTGATCGTTGGTGGCCGCAGCTTCCTCGGTCATGACTTCGATGCGGCAGCGCCCAGCAGGGTGGTGATGGCGCGTGTGGTGACCGCCTGTGCAAGGCTGGTGCCGAGCTGCTGCTGGCTGGCAGCGTTCTGCGCCGCCAGCGCGAGCGCCTCGGCCGTGGCCTGGTAGAGGGCACCCATCGATGCCGCCGCGGCGTCGCTCAGGACCTGGACATTGGCCTGCGTGACGGCGTCGGTGATCTGATCATTGACAGAGGTTGGGAAGGCCATGGATCACACCTTGTCGGCAGCGCCGCCCAGCAGCACCTGGACACAGCGGGTGGTCACCGCCTGGGCGATCTCATTGCCCTGCTGCTGCGCCGCAGTGGCATTGTGGGCAGCGTTTGCCAGTGCCTGTGCGGTGGCTTGGTAGAGATTGCCCATCGCCATGGCGGGCGCGTCGCCCAGCACCTTGACGTTGGATTGCGTCACGGCATCCGTGATCTGGCTGTTGACTGCAGTTGGGAAGGCCATGTGATTCCTATCCTTCTTGAGGGACTAACACACGCTCGCCACTGGCTTTGCAGGCCAATCGTCAAGCCGATTGAGAGAGCTGTTGCACCACCTGGGCCACCGATGCATCGGCAGCGGCCACGGCGTTCTCGGCAGCTTCCATGGAGAGAACATGCGCCGGCGCCGCGGCGACGTCAGGCTCCGCGGTGGCTTCCGACGGGCTCGTGGCTGCGGCGGATCCTTCTGCGGGAGGCGATGGCTCTGCAGCGGCGTCGGGGGCTTCAGGGGTGTCCATGCGCTGCATCCTGCCCAGCCAGTTGGCGGCCTGCATCCTGCTGATTGATGATGCCGCGTTGGTAACTCGTTAGATCGGCATGAGCAGAGCGAGCCCCGACGGACGCGTCACGCCGGAGCATCGAGCGCGCGGCGGCTCTACTTCGGCTGCGTGGTGATCACGACCTCCGCCGTCGACAGCCCGTCGGCCTCGGCGCGCACGACCAGCCGGCCCGCCACGCCGGCACGGCCGCGGACGATGGCCAGCGCCTGACCGCTGAACGCGCGGCGGCTCAGCGACGGGAAGGCATCGAAGCTGGTCGCATCGCCGTTGTCGGTGGCGACGATGTCACCGGGGCCGTCCAGATGGAAGCGGATGCGCGCGTCGGCGCGCGGCACGGTGCGGCCTTGCGCGTCGGTGACGCGCAGCGTGACGAAGCTGAGATCGCTGCCGTCGGCGGCGATGGTGCCGCGGTCGGCCTGCAGCGCCAGCCGCGTCGCGGCGCCGGTCGTGGCGACGCTGGTGGTGGCCCAGGGCTGGCCGCCCTTGTAGGCCCGCAGCGTCAGCGTGCCGGGCTCGTAGACGACGTCGTCCCAGCGCAGCCGGTATTCGCCCGGGCCCTTCTTGCGCCGGCCCAGCGAGCGGCCATTGAGGAACAGCTCGGCCTCGTCGCCGCTGGTGAACGCATGCACCGGCGTGACCTGGCCCACGCGCTCGGGCCAGGTCCAGTGCGGCAGCAGGTGGGCCATGGGCAGCTCGGGCCGCCAGCGCGACTGGTAGAGCCAGTAGCGGTCCTTGGGGAAGCCGGCCAGGTCGACGATGCCGGAATACGAGCTGCGCGCCGCGTAGTACGGCGTGGGCTCGCCGAGGTAGTCGAAGCCGGTCCAGACGAACTCGCCAGCGACGAAGGGGTGGGCGTCGAGCGCCTTGAACACCTTGTCGGCCGACGCGCCGAAGTCCACCGCGTGCAGCTCGTAGCCGCTGACCTGCAGCGCCTGCGAGTCGCCGCCGCGGCCGTCGCGCGTGATGGAGCTCTGCGCCGGTGTGACCGGGAACAGGTAGACGCCGCGGCTGCTGAAGGCCGACGCCGTCTCGCTACTGACGATGAGCTTGCCCGGGAACTTCGCGTGGAAGTGCGGGTACTGCGGCGGCGTGCGGATGCGGTCGGTGCCGATGAACTCGGGGTCCTGGCGGATGCCTTCGCCCTGGTAGTTCAGGCTGATGACGTCCACCTCGGCGGGCAGCGGCATATCGGACTTGGCGAAGTTCATCGCCGTCGTCGTCGGGCGCGTCGGGTCTTCCTCGCGGGCGATCTGGTGCAGGCGGCGCGCGACGGCGGCGCCGGCTTCGCCGGTGTACTGCTCGCCCACCTCGTTGCCGATGCTCCACATGACGATGGACGGGTGGTTGCGGTCGCGGCGCAGCATGGCGCGCAGGTCGGGCTCGTGCCAGTCCGGGAAGATCAGGTGGAAGTCCAGCGGCGTCTTCTTGCGCTCCCAGCTGTCGAAGATCTCGTCGACGACCAGCAGGCCGAGGCGGTCGCACAGGTCCAGGAACTCCGGCGCCGGCGGGTTGTGCGCCAGGCGGATGGCGTTGGCGCCCATCGCCTGCAGGATCTGCAGTTGCCGCTCGGCGGCGCGCACGTGGAAGGCGGCACCCAAGGCGCCAAGATCATGGTGCAGGTTGACGCCCTGCAGCTTCACCGGCTGGCCGTTGACGTGCAGGCCCGTGTCGGCATCGAAGCGCAGCGTGCGGATGCCGAAGGGCGTCTCATGACGATCCACCTCGCCGGCCACGCTCACCAGCCGCGTGACGGCGACGTAGCGCTGCGGCCGCTGCTGCGGCGCCGGCCCCCACAGGCGCGGCCTGGCGATGCGCAGCGAGGCCGTCACCTCGCCCTGCCCGGCCGCCGGCACGCCCAGCCCGGGGTTGCGCGCGGCGGCCACGGCGTCGCCGGTGGGCCGGCCGTCTGCGTCCAGCGCGAAGACCTCGGTCAACACGTCCACCGCCGCGGCCGCGGCGCCGTCGTTGTCCACGCGCACGCGGACCTGCACGGTGGCCTGCTCGGCCGACACCTCGGGCGTCGTCACCGTGGTGCCCCAGTGGGCCACGTGCACCGGCGCCGTCTTCGTCAGCCAGACCTTGCGGTACAGCCCCGCGCCGGGGTACCAGCGGGCGGACTCGGGCGGGTTGTCCAGCCGGATGACCAGTTGGTTGGCGCCGCCGGGCCGGGCCCACGGCGTCAGGTCCAGCCGGAACGAGTTGTAGCCGTAGGGCCAGCCGCCCACGAGCTTGCCGTTGAGCCAGACGGTCGCGTAGGCCATCGCGCCGTCCACGTCCAGGAACAGCGAGCGCCCCTGGTCGCTGGCGGGGATGTCCAGCGCGCGGCGATACCAGACCGGGCCCCAGGTCTGCAGCCGACCCATGCCGCCGTAGGGCCCCGTCTGCAGGAACGGGCCGGCGATGGCCCAGTCGTGCGGCAGCGTGACGGCCTGCCAGCCGCGGTCGTCGAAGCCGGGCTGCACGAAGGCGACGTCGCTGCCGGGGTGGCCGTCGGGGCGGCGGTGGCGCCTGGCCGGGTCGCCGATGAAGGCGTTTGCGCTGGGCAGCACCCAGGGCTTGAGCACGCGGCCCGGCGCGGCGGCCGTGGCCTTGACGGCCTCGTCGGGCCGCGCGTCGGCCACCTTGCCGTCGGCCGAGGCGGTCACCTCGGGGCGCACGTCGTACATCAGCGACGCGGTGGCGCCGGCCGGGTCGCCGCGATGGAAGCGCCAGCCGGCGGCGAGGTCGATGCGCTCGCGCGCCAGCGCCGGCAGCGCCGCCGCCAGGGCCAGCGCCAGGCCAGCGGCCACGCGCCGCCAGGGGTTGCCGTACATGAGGTCTCCTGACTGTCGTTGGTACCGCTCTCGTCACCCCTTCCCGGTCAGCCATCTCGTTGGGGGAAACGCCAGGAAGTATGGGTTGGCGGATAAATATGATAGCGATACCAAACAAGCAGAGACAAGACTTCTCATGAAGTTGACCGAAGGCGGGAGCCCGCGGTGACGGCGCTGCCGCAACGCCCCGAATGGCGGGCCCGGCTGAACGACGTGGCCCGGGAAGCCGGCGTCAGCCTGGCCACCGTGGACCGCGTGCTGAACCAGCGCCCGGGCGTCAGCGCACGCACGCTGGCGCGCGTGCAGGAGGCCGTGTCGCGGCTCACGCTGCAGCAGGAGCCCGCCACCGCACCGCGGCCGCGCGGCGGCAGCTGGCTGCTGTGCTTTCTGCTGCCGGCGGGGCCCAACCATTTCGTCGAGCAGCTGCGCGAGGCGCTGCACGCGCTGGCACCCTGGCTGGCCGAGCAGCACGCCCGCGTGGATGTGCGCACGACGGACGCGTTCGCACCGGCCGCCGCGTCGGCCGCCGTGCGCCGGCTGCGTGGCCAGTACGACGCCGTGGTGCTGATGCTGGAGGACGAGCCGCTGGTGCGCGACGCGGTGGAGCGCATGGCGGGTGACGGCACCTGCGTCATCACGCTGGTGTCCGACATCGCCGCGCGCGGCCGCCTGCATTTCGTCGGCATCGACAACCGCGCCGCGGGCCGCACGGCGGCCTCGCTGCTGGCGCGCAGCCTGGCGGGGCGGCCGGGCCCGGTGGGGCTCGTGCTGGGCTCGCAGGCACTGCACGATCACGCACAACGGCTGGCGGGCTTTCGCGAGCGCATGGCGGCCGAACATCCCGGGCTGGCGCTGCTGCCGCCGCTGGCCTGCAAGGACCGTGCGGAGTCGGCCCAGCCGCTGGTGACGCGGCTGCTGGACGAGCGGCCCGACCTGGCCGGCCTCTACAGCATCGGCGCCGGCAACGACGGCATCCACGCGGCGCTGCGGCGGCGCGGCGTGGCCTGGGTGTGCCACGAGCTGACGCCGCACACCCGCGCCGCGCTGCTGGACGGCACGGCCAGCGCCGTCATCGGCCAGTCGGCCGCACAGGAGGCGCAGCTGGCCTGCCGGCTGGCGCTCGCGCGGCTGACGCGCCAGCGCGGCCAGGCCGACACGGTACCGCTGCGCATCGAGATCTACCTGAAGGACAACCTCCCATGAAGCTGCCACTCGCCATGCGCATCGCGCTGGCACTGGGCGCGGCCACGCTGCTGCTGGCCGCCCTGCCCGCCCTGGCCTGGCAGGCCGACAACGGCGACGGCACCTACACCAACCCGCCGCTGTACGCCGACTACCCCGACCCCGACGTCATCCGCGTCGGCGAGGACTTCTACTTCGCGACCACCACGTTCGCGAACTCGCCGGGGCTGCGCATCCTGCACTCGCGCGATCTCGTCAACTGGCGCATCGCCGGCCATGTGCTGCCGCGGCTGGATGGCGGCCCGGCGTTCGACCTGACGGGCGGCAGCGTCTACCGGCGCGGCGTGTTCGCGCCCAGCCTGCGCTTTCACGGCGGCGAGTTCATCGTCGCGTTCACCGTGGTGGGCCAGAACACACGGCTGTGCCGCGCCGCCCAGGTGGCCGGCCCGTGGCGCTGCCACGCGCTGGACCGCGCGGCCTTCGACCCCGCGCTGTTCTTCGACACCGACGGCCGGGCCTACATCGCCACCGCCATCGGCAGCGACGGCACGGTGACGCTGCTGTCGCTGAGCGCGGACCTGACCCGCGTCACCGAGACCCGCCAGATCCACCACATCCCCGGCGCCGAGGGCTCCAAGCTGGTCCGCCGCGGCGACTGGATCTACCTGTTCAACGCGGTGCCGCGGCGGCTGGCGATGACGATCTCGCGCGCCCGCGCGCTGACCGGCCCGTGGGAGACCATCCATGCCATCGACAGCGCCACCAGCGGCGGCCACCAGGGCGCCATCGTGGACCTGGCCGACGGGCGCTGGTGGGGCTTCGTCATGCAGGACAAGCCGGCCATCGGCCGCGTGACGAACTTCAGCCCCATCTTCTGGCGCGACGACTGGCCCGTGTGGGGCACGCCCGAGGCGCCGAACCGCGTGCCGGCCGTGGCGCGCAAGCCGGTGCAGGGCCAGCCGCCGCAGCAGCCCGCCACGTCCGACGAGTTCGACGCGCCGACGCTGGGCCTGCAGTGGGCGTGGAACCACAACCCCGACGACACGCGCTGGTCGCTCAGCGAGCGGCCCGGCTTCCTGCGGCTGAAGGCGACGCGCGCCGAAGGCTTCTGGACCGCCCGCAACACGCTGACGCAGAAGGGCCAGGGGCCGTACAGCCGCGCCGACGTGCGGCTGGACCTGGCCGGCCTGGCGGCCGGCGACCGCTGCGGGCTGGGCACACTGGGCAAGGTCAACGCCGGCATCGCGGCCGTGCGTGGCAAGGATGGCGGGCTGCGGCTGGAGCGGCACACCATCATCGACAACGGCGACCGCGTAGCCGCTACCGTGCGGCCCGGCCCAGGCGTGCCGCTGGCGGCCAGCACGGTGACGCTGCGGCTGGAGATGGACTTCACGCGCGAACGGGGCCGGCTGTCGTGGCTGGACGGCAGCACCGCCCGGCCGCTGGGCGACGAGTTCGAGCTGGTCTACGACTGGCGCACGGGCACCTTCCAGGGGCCGCAGGTGGCGCTGTTCTGCTTCAACACGGCGGCGACCGACCAGGCCGGCCATGTCGACGTGGACTGGTTGCGGTTCAGCGACCGGCGCCCGGCCGACTAAGGCTGGGCGGCATAGAGCGCGAAGGCGAAGTCGGCCGGCCGGCCTTGCTTGTCCTTCAGCAACCGACCGTCCAGGTAGGCCGCCCCATCGGCATAGACATCGGCGCGGCTGGCGCGCAGGTAGAGGTCGAGGCCGTTGCGCGTGCCGCGCAGTTCCAGCGCATAGCGGCGGCCGGCCCTCAACGTGACGGGCGGCCCGGCGACGAGTGCGATGCCCAGCAGGCCGGCGCCCTGCGGTTGACAGGCCAGCGCCAGGCCGTCGCCCGTGCCCAGCAGGTCGGCACCCGCGCCGTAGGTGTCTGCACCCGCATCGGCGGGGCCGAGGTCCAGCAGCACCAGCCGCAGCGGGCTGCCGGCGCGCGTGCCGTGGCCGTCGCCGGCGTAGAGGCTGATGGAGCCCAGCGTGAAGTCGGCATGGGGCACGAAGGTCTGCGCCAGCCGGCTCGCGCCGCCGTCGCTGTTGAAGCCGCGCGGCTCGGGCGCCTCGTCGAACGGTGACTTGACGGACGCCAGCATGGGCACGCCCCGCCACGCGGACGGGTAGCCCTGGATGAACTGATCGACGCGCAGCCGCGCGTCGGAGCGCCCGGGGTCGGGCGACGCGGGCGTCACCGCTGGTGGCACGGGCGGGCGGCTGAGGCCTTCGGGCGTCTGCACGACCGGCGCGATGCGGCCGTCCGGCAGGTAGTGCAGGTACTCCAGCGCCACCGAGCGCCGGCCCAGCGCGCCCGTCTGCCCATCGGGCAGCGTCAGCGTGGCGTTGTGATAGACAAGGTAGGACTGGCCCTTGAAGTCGTCGATGAGCCCGGCATGGATGGTGTAGCTGTTCCTGGCCGTGCCGGTCAGCAGGCCGCGGTAGGTCCACGGGCCGCGCGGGCTGGGCGCGGTGGCATAGGCCAGGTGCTCCCACAGGCCCTGGTGGGCCATGGCGGCGTAGGTCAGGTAGTACAGCCCCTGGCGCTTGGACAGCCACGGCCCCTCGGTGTAGTTGGGCAGCGCCACCTTCTCGATGGGCCCGTCCAGCTCGGTCATGCTGGCCTTGAGCCGCGCCAGGTAGAGCACCGGGTTGCCCCAGGCCATCCAGGCGGTGCCGTCGTCGTCGATGAAGACGGTGGGATCGATGTCGTTCCAGCCATAGGGGCTGGGCGTCGTCGCGTCGGTGACGAGGGCCGACCCGCGCGCGTCCTTGAACGGCCCGAGCGGGTGGTCGGCCACCGCGACGCCGATGGCCTTGCCCGGATGGGTGTCGTCGTGCTGGACCGTCGTGTAGAGGTAGAACCTGCCGCCGCGCTGCACGACCTGCGCGGCCCAGGCGTCGCGCACGGCCCACTTGAAGTCGGTGGCCTTCATGACCGGGCCGTGCGGCGTCCAGTGCTTCAGGTCGGTGGACGAGTAGGCCAGCCATTCCTTCATCGTGAACATCTCGCTGCCCCGGGCTTCGTCGTGGCCCACGTAGAGGTAGACGGTGTCGCCGACGACCAGCGGCGCGGGGTCGGCGGTGAAGACGTCGCGCAGCGCCGGGTTGCTGCCGGGCACGGGCGCCTGCGCCGCCGCCACGAGCACGGACGCCGCGCCAAGGGCCGCCACGGCACGGCCGAGCAAGGAGGGTTTGTTCATGGCTTCGGCGGCACGCGGGCCGTCCACAAAAAAGGCCGGCTGATCAGCCGGCCCAAGCCCAGGGGGCACCAGAGGCCGGCGCCCTGCAGGCGGCGGCCAGCTCGTTCATGCGGCCTCAGAAGGCCACGCGCATCGACACGTTGTAGCTCGGGCCCGGCTTGTACTCGTCGAACACCGCGCCGGGGAACTGCACATAGGTGCGGCTGACCGCGTCGGTCGCGTTCCAGACGCTGACGTTCAGGCTGGCGTCGTAGGGGAAGCCGAAGGCCTGCTTCAGGTTCACGCCGGCGGACGCGTCGATCTGCGTGCGGGCAATCGTCCACATGTAGGCACCGGGCGTGGACAGGCCCACGCTGGCGTTGACGATGTGCTCGGACTGGTACTGGCGCGATACGCGCAAGCTCAGGCCGTTGCGCTCGTAGTAGACCGTCAGGTTGTTCGTGCGCGGCGGCACGCCGGCCACCGGCAGCGCGTTGGGCAGCTCGTCGGTCTGCTTGGTGTACGTGTAGTTGGCCGTGAAGCCGAAGCCCTTGATCGGCAGGAAGTCCAGCGGCTGCTGCCAGGTCAGCTCCAGGCCGCGCACCTTGAGCTTGGTGTCGATGTTGTAGGGCTCGGTGATCTCGACCAGGTGCTTGTCGCGCCCGCCGCTGGCGGTGACGGCCTGCAGCTGCGCGTCGGTCAGGCCCACGGTGCCGTACAGCGCGTCCAGCTGTGCCAGCGTGTAGGTGACCAGCCGGTTGCCGGGGCGGCCCACCAGGTCCTTGCCGAAGCCGCTCAGCGCCACGTAGGCCTCGCGGTTCAGGTAGTACTCCAGCGACAGGTCGAAGTTGTTGGACTTGAACGGCTTGAGGTTGGGGTTGGTGATGTTGCCCTGGCGCGCGCCCTGGTCGCCGATGGAGAGGCTGGTCTGGCGCAGGTCGGCCGGGTTGGCGCGGGTCAGCGACTTGGACGCCGACGCGCGGCCGATCAGGTCCGGCATGATGTTGTAGGCCAGCGTGAACGACGGCAGCAGGTTGGTGTACTTGGTGGTCTCGTAGACCCACACGGCCTCGTTGTCGTAGAGCCCGCCGTTTTGCAGCGTCGCGTTGCGCGGATCGGCCTGCGACCGCACCTCGCCGATGGTCTGCAGCGTGCTCGCGAAGCGCATGCCGGCGTTGTAGCGCAGCGTGCGGTCGAAGGGCCGCAGCACGCCGCTGATCTCGCCGTACGCGGCCTCCACCACCTCGCGGATGTAGCCACCGCTGCCGTTGTTGAAGCCGCGGCGGATGTTGTCGCGGAAGTAGGCGTAGTCGGTGTCCTTGGCGAACTTGTCCCAGTTGACGGTGATGAAGCCTTGCGGGGACGCCATCGCGTAGTCGGGCACCTTGGCGTTGGTGACGACCGAGCCCAGGTAGGCCAGCGCCGGCGCGCCGGCCGTGGAGCCGGTGCCGAAGCCGGGGTAGGCGGTCGCGGCATCGGCAATGGCACCCGGCGTGCTGCGGCCGTCGCAGCCGGGGCTGCGCAGCTGCGGGTTGGGCTGGACGAAGCGGTAGTTGACGTTGTTGCCGCAGGCCACGTTCATCCACGCGTCCGCGACGGAGTAGCCGCGGTAGCGGCGCTCGATGTCGTCCCGCGCCACGCCCATGCGCACGTTGAGAGCCTCGTCACCCCACTTCACGTTCAGGCGCGCGCCGTCCGTCGTGTTGCGGCGGTCGTAGAGGTCCATGCGCAGGCCCGACAGGCCCTGGCCGGCCTGGTACCAGCCGAAGTTGGTGGGGTCGTTGATGTTGAGGTTGCTGCTGTAGCGCGGCAGCTCGCCGGGGCGGCTGTTGTCGTAGGTGATGACGGAGTTGGGCGAGCGCGTGGCGAGCAGCACCGTGGGCATGTCGCGGTAGAAGTCGCTGTAGGTCTTGTTGAAGTGGCCGTCGATGACCCAGTCGTCGCTGGGCCGCAGCTCGAAGCCGGGGTTGAAGCTCCAGAACTTGGTCTTCTCCTCCATGGGCCGGAACTCCAGCGACCAGAAGGTGTTGGCAAACGTCGCCTTGGTCAGCACGCAGCCGCCGTTGCAGTCGCGGCGGTCGAACTCCATGCCGATGGGGATGGGCGTGTTCGCGCGCGTGCCGGCGTTCATGCCGTTGTAGACCATCTTGTTGGACTTCTCGGCCCCCATCATGTCGAGGTAGAGGTCCCACTTTTCGTTGGGGCGCCACTGCAGGCTGACGATGCCGCTGGCGCGCTCGCGCTCGCCCTCGTAGCTGATGTGGCGGCCCAGCCGGCCCATCAGCGCGTTGTCGATCTGCTTGATGCTGGCGCCGGGGTTCAGGTCCAGCAGCATCTGGCGGTTGATCTGCGTGCCCGGCACGAGGATGGGACGCGCAAAGGCCGGCAGGTCGTTCAGCGCCAGGCCGCTGGGCACCGTGTCGGGCGTGGACTGCGAGCCGCCGCCGGTGTTGTTGGGGTTGTCGGCCGCGTTGGCCTGGAAGGACTTGAGCTGGAAGTTGCGCATGTCCACCGTCTGGAAGCCGGTGGTCTTGTACTTGGTGTGCCCCCAGGCGGTGCCCACCAGCGCGCCGAAGTCGCCGAAGGTGCTGGAGCGCCAGGTGTTGCTGACGATGGCCGAGCCGGTGTCGCTCCACTTGCCGACCTGGTCGCGGTAGTTGCCGCTGAGCGTGAACGCCGAGCGGAAGCCCTGCTTGTCGAACGGCCGCAGGCTGCGCATGTCCACCGTGCCGGCGATGCCGCCTTCCATGATGCCGGCCCGCTGGCTCTTGTAGACCGTCGCGCTGCGGAACAGCTCCGACGGCAGGAAGTCCATGTCCACCTCGCGGTTGGCGCTGATGTTGCCGCCCCAGGAACCGGCCGACGCCGACGCCATCGGCGCGCCGTTCAGCAGCACGCGCGTGAAGTTGGCGCCCATGCCGCGGATGGAGATGTTCATGCCCTCGCCGTCGATGCTGGCGCGGTTGACGCGCACGCCGGGAATGCGGGACAGCGAGTCGGCGATGCTGGCGTCGGGGAACTTGCCGATGTCCTCGGCGAACACCGTCTCGCTCAGGCCCACGTCGTCGCGCTTCTCACGCACCGCGTTGGCCAGCGAACTGCGAAAGCCCGTGACCGTCACCGTCTCCAGCGTATTGCCCTTGGCGGCCGGCGCCGACGCGGCGGCCGCCGGCGCAGGCGCCCCTTGCGCGTAGGCACAGGCAATCATGCCGGCCAGCGTCGTGGTTGCGAAAACATCACGGGCCACGCCCAGGCGGCGGCGGCCGGCTTCCATCGGATATCCGTTCACTCTTGTCTCCTTGTTGGCCTCGTGCGCGGGCCTTTGTGGGGTGCCCGCCGTGACGCGACAGGCCGTTTAGCGGTAAATCAACCAAATTATTGATAACGCAACCATTTCAGTCTAGTCCCGCCCCTTGTCAGACGACCTATCGTTTTCCCGACTCGTGGCGGCGCGGCATCGACGCCGCGCCGCGGCCGGCGGTCAGGGGCCGGGCGCCTCGAAGTCGACCCAGGCGAAGTCGGCCGTCGCCGGCTTGTCCGTGGCGCTCTGCGCGAACAGGCCCAGGTAGACGCCGGTGAAGCCCGTGGCCGTCTCGGTGGACAGCCGGTGCGTGGGGATGCTGCACAGCGGCTGCCAGTCGCCCGCCGCACCGGCGGCCCGCCAGGCGAGGAGGTACTGCCGAGGCTCTGCCCGCACCTGCAGCTGCAGCGCCGCCGCCGGCACGGCCGCCGACGCCAGCACCTCCGGCGCCCCGCCGGTCTTCAGCACGCACTCCACGCGCCGCTCGGCCGCGCCGGTCACGCGCAGCAGCGCGTGGTGAGACTCGTTCATGCGCAGCGCCACGCCCGCCGTGTCGCCCGGCGCGGCCGGCGCGAAGTCCATCTCCGTGGCGAAGCGCTGGTTAAGCCGCTCCTGGCGACGGCCGACGAAAGCCGGCGTGCCCACCACGTCCAGCCCCGTGCGGCCGCCGATGAGGCGCAGCTGCCCCGGCCGGGCCGCCAGCGACCACCGGCCCGCCGCCAGCGTGCGCAGGAAGGTCCAGTGCGGCGGCAGCGGGCGGTCGGCCGCGAAGGTTTCCCGCACCGCGGGCTGCGGCCACGGGTGCCAGCCCGGCAGGCCCTTCGTCGGCTGCGGCTGGTCCAGCGCGCCGCGCTGGCCGAACTCGGGCCAGCCGTCCTCGCGCCAGCGCACCGGCGACAGCAGCGTCTCGCGGCCGATGTGGTGATGCCGCCCGCCGGCGGCCGCCTGCGGGCGGATGGCCAGCAGCGTCGCCCACCAGTCACCGTTCGGCGTGGTCACCAGGTCGGCATGGCCCAGTGCCTGGAAGGGGTGGTCGGGCAGATGGCGGTGCGTCAGCACCGGGTTGTCCGGGTGGGCCTCGAACGGCCCCCACGGCGAACGGGAACGGGCCATCGTGATGCGGTGGTCATACGACGTCCCACCTTCGGCAATCATCAGGTAGTACCAGCCGTTGCGCTTGTACAGATGCGGCCCCTCGGGCCAGATGCCGCCCATGCCGCTCCACACCAGCCGCGGCTCCTCCAGCAGCTTGCCGGCCTTGAGGTCCACGCGTGCCTGGTAGACGCCGCCGTTGCGGCCGCCACCGTGCCGCGTGTAGTAGACGGTGCCGTCATCGTCGAAGAAGAACGACGGGTCCATGCCGAACACGGCCTCAGGCAGCCGCACCGGGTCGGACCACGGCCCCGCCGGGTCGCCGGCCGTGATGAAGAAGTTGCCGATGCCGCCGACGTCGGTCGTCACGATGTAGAACCGCCCCGCCTCGCAGCGGATGGTGGGCGCGAAGATGGCCTGCGAGCTCTTGCGGCCCACGAAGCTCAGCTGGCTCTCGCGCGACAGCGCATTGCCGATCAGCCGCCAGTGCACCAGGTCGCGGCTGTGATAGACCGGCAGCCCCGGCAGGTACTCGAAGGTGCTGGTGACGAGATAGAAGTCCTCGCCCGAGCGGCAGACGCTGGGGTCCGACGCGAACCCGCTGAGCACCGGGTTGTCGAACGTGGCCGGCATCGCCGCCGGCGCGGCGGCGGCACCACCCGGCACCCCCAGCGTCGCCATGGCGATGCACGACGCCCCCACCACACACTTGAACAGAGAAATCACAGGGACTCCATTTGCCTGATAGATGTATCGAGCAAATGGTAGCGATATCAAATCTAGCCAGCCCTGGGGTCTACCCGGGCGCTCCTCCGCCCCGCAGGGTCGCGGGACGCGCGGAAAAGCCACCGGCGCCGCCTCGTTTGACACACATCAACCCAGGTCGATATAACCAGCGCCGGCGTCACGCGAAGCCCCGAGAATCAATTCATTGATGGTCAGGAGTTGCGATGTTAGATCCCGCCGGTGGCCGACTTCCTGACGGTCCGCCCTCCACCCGGACCGAGGAGCTCAGGAGTTTCCTCTTCCTCTCCATCGTGATGGCGCCGGTGCTCGCCGTCATGACGGTCGCCGGCTACGGCTTCACCATCTGGATCTACCAGATGTTCGCCGGGCCGCCGGGCAGCTGATGCACGACGAGCTCCACATCACCAGCCTCGTCGTCCACGCGCTGCCCGACCGCAGCGCTGACGTCACCGCGGCCATCACCCAGCTGGCCGACGCCCGCATCCACGGCACCGACGCCAGCGGCAAGTTCGTCGTCACGCTCGAGGCGCCCACGAGCGGCGCCATCCTGGATCAGGTCGGCCTGATCCAGCAAGCCCCCGGCGTCATCGGCGTGGCCATGGTCTACCAGCACGTCGAGTCGCTAGACTCATTGAACACGGAGATCCCTCATGTCGACCACACGGCGTGACTTTGTCCGGCAATCGGCCGCCGCAGCGGCCGGCTCCGTCGCCGGCATTCCCATCGCGGTCGCGCAGACCGGCAACGCCTACGCGGACGCGTCGCAGCTGACCTGGTCCAAGGCGCCCTGCCGCTTCTGCGGCACCGGCTGCGGCGTCAGCGTCGCCGTCAAGGACAACCGCGTTGTCGCCACCCAGGGCGACCCCGAGGCCGAGGTGAACCGCGGTCTGAACTGCGTCAAGGGCTACTTCCTGTCCAAGATCATGTACGGCGACGACCGGCTGACGACGCCGCTGCTGCGCATGAAGAACGGCCAGTACGCCAAGGACGGCGAGTTCCAGCCCGTGTCCTGGGACAAGGCCTTCGACGTGATGGCCGAGAAGTTCAAGGCCGCGCTGAAGGCCAAGGGCCCCACGTCCGTCGGCATGTTCGGCTCGGGCCAGTGGACGGTGTGGGAAGGCTATGCCGCGTCCAAGCTGATGAAGGCGGGCTTCCGCACCAACAACCTCGACCCGAACGCGCGCCACTGCATGGCCTCGGCCGTCACCGGCTTCATGCGCACCTTCGGCATGGACGAGCCGATGGGCTGCTACGACGACATCGAGGCGGCCACCGTGTTCGTGCTGTGGGGCTCCAACATGGCGGAGATGCACCCCATCCTTTGGACGCGGGTGACCGACCGGCGCCTGTCCGGTCCCGACGTCAAGGTGGCCGTGCTGTCAACCTTCGAGCACCGCTCCTACGAGCTGGCCGACATCGAGCTGACCTTCACGCCGCAGACCGACCTGGCGATCCTGAACTACATCGCCCACCACATCATCTCGACGGGCCGGGTCAACAAAGACTTCGTCAACAAGCACACCAACTTCAAGCTCGGCAACGCCGACATCGGCTACGGCCTGCGCCCCGAGCACCCGCTGCAGAAGGCGGCCAAGAACGCGGCAGATCCGACGGGCGCCAAGCCCATCAGCTTCGACGAATACGCCAAGTTCGTGTCCACCTACGACCTGGAATACACCGCCAAGCTGACCGGCGTGCCCAAGAACCGCCTGCTGGCGCTGGCCGAGCTGTACGCCGACCCCAAGACCAAGGTCATGTCCTTCTGGACCATGGGCTTCAACCAGCACACGCGCGGCACCTGGGCCAACAACCTCATCTACAACATCCACCTGCTGACCGGCAAGATCGCGTCGCCGGGCAACAGCCCGTTCTCGCTGACAGGCCAGCCGTCGGCCTGCGGCACCGCGCGCGAGGTGGGCACCTTCTCGCACCGCCTGCCGGCCGACATGGTGGTGACCAACCCCAAGCACCGCGAGCACGCCGAGGAGATCTGGAAGATCCCGCACGGCACCATCCCCGACAAGCCGGGCTTCCACGCCGTGCTGCAGAACCGCATGCTCAAGGACGGCAAGCTCAATGCCTACTGGGTGATGGTCAACAACAACATGCAGGCCGGCGCCAACCTGATGAACGAGGCCTATCCGGGCTACCGCAACCCGGACAACTTCATCGTCGTGTCGGACGCCTACCCCACCGTCACGGCCGTCGCCGCCGACCTCATCCTGCCCACCGCGATGTGGGTGGAGAAGGAAGGCGCCTACGGCAACGCCGAGCGGCGCACGCACTTCTGGCACCAGCTCGTCAACGCGCCGGGCGACGCGCGCTCCGACCTCTGGCAGCTGATGGAGTTCTCCAAGCGCTTCAAGATCGAGGAGGTCTGGCCCGAGGAGCTGATCGCCAAGCAGCCGTCGGTGCGCGGCAAGACGCTGTTCGACGTGCTGTACCGCAACGGCAACGTCGACAAGTTCCCGCTGTCGGACGCCGACAAGGCCTACGAGAACGCCGAGTCCAAGGCCTTCGGCTTCTACGTGCAGAAGGGCTTGTTCGAGGAGTACGCCACCTTCGGCCGCGGCCACGGGCATGACCTGGCCCCGTTCGACGACTACCACAAGGCCCGCGGCCTGCGCTGGCCGGTCGTGAACGGCAAGGAAACGCTGTGGCGCTACCGCGAGGGCAGCGACCCCTACGTGAAGGCCGGCACCGGCTACCAGTTCTACGGCCACACCGACGGCAAGGCCGTCATCTTCGCGCTGCCCTACGAGCCGCCGCCCGAGGCCCCGGACAAGGAATTCCCGTTCTGGCTGTCCACCGGCCGCGTGCTGGAGCACTGGCATTCGGGCTCCATGACGCGCCGCGTGCCCGAGCTGCACCGCGCCGTGCCCAATGCACTGTGCTACATGCACCCCGACGACGCCAAGGCGCTGGGCGTGCGGCGCGGCAGCGAGGTGGAAGTCGCCTCGCGGCGCGGCAAGATGCGCACCCGCGTCGAGACCCGCGGCCGCAACAAGCCGCCGCGCGGCCTCGTCTTCGTGCCGTGGTTTGACGCCAGCCAGCTGATCAACAAGGTCACGCTGGACGCCACCGACCCGATCTCGCTGCAGACCGACTTCAAGAAGTGCGCGGTCAAGATCACCAAGGTCTGAGGAGTCCCGCCATGAAGATGCTTAGACACCTCGCCCTGCTGCTGAGCCTGTGCACCGGCCTCGCCGTCGCGCAGCAGCAGCCCGCCCGGTCCTTCGTCGACGCCGCCCGCGGCCCGACGCCGATCACCGAGTCCACCAAGCCGCCGGTGCTGGGCAACGCCGTCAACGACGACGTGCGCCGCACGCGCAACTACGCGATGCAGCCGCCCACCATCCCGCACCGCGTGGACGGCTACCAGATCGACAAGAACTTCAACAAATGCCTGGACTGCCACGCCCGCGCCAAGACCGAGATGACGCAGGCCGTGCCCGTCAGCGTCACGCACTACATGGACCGCAGCGGCCGCACGCTGGCGCAGGTGTCCACGCGCCGATACTTCTGCATGCAGTGCCATGTGCCGCAAGACGGCGTGCGGCCCATCGTGCAGAACAACTTCCAGGACGTCGACACGGTGATCCAGCGCGCCATGCAGGCCCAGAAGGCCAACGAGAAGAGCAGCAAGAAGTGAGCAGGACCCGGAGCCACCAGCCATGTTGAATCTCCTGAAGCGCTACTGGGTCGTCATCCGGCGCCCCAGCGTCCATTTCAGCCTGGGCTTCCTGACCATCGGCGGCTTCATCGGCGGCGTGATGTTCTGGGGCGCCTTCAACACGGCGATGGAGCTCACCAACACCGAGAAGTTCTGCACCGGCTGCCACGAGATGCGCGACAACGTGTTCGCCGAGCTCAAGAGCACCATCCACTACACCAACCGCTCGGGCGTGCGCGCGGTCTGCTCCAACTGCCACGTGCCGCACGACTGGACCGACAAGATCGCCCGCAAGATGCAGGCCTCCAAGGAGGTCTGGGGCAAGATCTTCGGCACCATCGACACGCGCGAGAAGTTCCAGGAGAAGCGGCTGGAGCTGGCCCGCCACGAATGGGCGCGGCTGAAGGCCAACGATTCGCTGGAGTGCCGCAACTGCCACAACTACGACTCGATGGACTTCACGCGCCAGAGCCAGCGTGCGCAGAACATGCACTCCACCTACCTGGCCAACAAGGAAAAGACCTGCATCGACTGCCACAAGGGCATCGCGCACCGGCTGCCGCACATCCCGCCGGGCGAAGGCCCGATGGACACGCCGGGCCAGAAGGTCCCGAAAAGCGACGAGGCCGCCCGGGTCGGTGATGCCAAGCCATGAGGAAGGCCTGCCGCTGCTGAACGCCGACACGCTGGCCTGCCGCCGCGGCGGCCGCAGCGTCTTCAAGGGCCTGAGCTTCGAGCTGGCCCCGGGGCAGGCACTGGAACTCCGCGGCGCCAACGGCAGCGGCAAGAGCAGCCTGCTGCGCCTGCTGGCCGGCCTCGTGCCGGCTGCCGCCGGCGCTGCCCGGTGGGGCGGCCAGCCGGTGAAGGCGGGCCAGGCCGGCGTGGCCTACCTGGGCCACCTGAACGGCCTCAGCCCCGAACTCAGCGCGCTGGACAACCTGCGCTTTGCGCAGCAGCTTGCCGGCAGCGAGGCCACGGCACCTGGCCAGGCCTTGCGGGCCTGGGGGCTGGAGGCTGTCGCCACCCGACCGGTGCGGCGCCTGTCGCAAGGCCAGCAGCGCCGCGCCGCGCTGGCACGCATGAGCCTGGCACGCCAGCGCCTGTGGCTGCTGGACGAACCCTGCGCCGGGCTGGACGAGGCCGGCGAGCGCCTGTTCGACGCGCGCCTGGCCGAGCATCTGAGCGGCGGCGGCCTCGCCGTCATCGCGACGCACCAGCCGCTGCGCCTGCCCGCCGGCCAGTGCCGGCCGCTGGTGCTGAGCCAGCCCGCCGCATGCTGAGCACCGTCTTCCTGCGCGAGCTGCGCATCGCGCTGCAGCGCCCGGCCGATGCGCTCGGCGGCCTGCTGTTCTTCGTGCTCGTCGGCGGGCTGTTCCCGCTGGCCATCGGGCCGGACGCCGCACTGCTGCGCGCCATCGGCCCCGGCGTCGTCTGGGTCGCGGCGCTGCTGGCCGTGCTGATCTCGCTGCACCGCCTGTTCGAGCCCGACCTGGCCGACGGCAGCCTGGAGCAATGGCTGCTCGCGCCGCGCTCGCTGATGGGCCTGGTGGCGCTGAAGACGGCGGCGCACTGGTGCATCGCCTGCCTGCCGCTCATCGTCGTGGCGCCGCTGCTGGCGCTGCAGTACGGCATGCACGGCGACGCGGCCGGCCTGCTGGTGCTGTCGCTGCTGCTGGGCACGCCCACGCTGGTGCTGATCGGCGCACTGGGCGCCGCGCTGACGCTGGGGCTGCGCGGCCATGTGCTGCTGGCACTCATCGTGCTGCCCATGAGCGTGCCACCGCTGGTGTTCGGCTGCGCCGCCGTGTCGGCCAGCCAGCAAGGCCTGCCCGCGGCGCCGCACCTCAGCCTGCTGGGCGCCTGCCTGTCGCTGGCCGCCTTCCTCTGCCCCTGGGCCAGCGCGGCCGCCCTGCGGCTGGCGCTGGAATGACACCATGAACCCGACCCACGCCCTGCCCCACGCCACACCGGCCCGCTGGCGGCGCTTCGCCTCGCCGCCGCTGTTCCACGCGCTCGCCGGCCGCCTCATCCCGTGGTTTGCCGGCCTCGCCGCGGTGCTGGCCGCGGCCGGCCTGTGGGTGGGCTTCGCCGTCGCGCCGACGGACCACCAGCAGGGCGAGGTCTACCGCATCATCTTCCTGCACGTGCCGGCCGCGTGGATGTCGATGTTCCTCTACCTGATCGCCGCCACGCACGCGGGCCTGGGGCTGGTGTTCGGCACGCGGCTGTCGCCGCTGCTGTCGCGCGCGCTGGCGCCCACCGGCGCGGTGTTCACCGCCATCGCGCTGTGGACCGGTGCGGCCTGGGGCAAGCCGACCTGGGGCACCTGGTGGGTGTGGGATGCGCGGCTGACGTCCGAGCTGATCCTGCTGTTCCTGTACCTCGCCTACCTCGCGCTGGTGTCCAGCATCGAAGACCCGCGCCGTGCCGACAACGCCGGCGCCATCCTGCTGCTGGCGGGCGTCGTCAACGTGCCCATCATCTACTTCTCGGTGCAATGGTGGAGCACGTTGCACCAGGGCTCCACCATCCGCTTCGATGCGGCCCCGACGATGACCCACACGATGCTGATCGGCATGCTGCTGATGGCCGGCGCCTGCTGGGCCTACAGCATCGCCGCCGCGCTGGCCCGCGTGCGCTGCCTCATCACCGAACGCGCCGCGCTGGAGGCTGACGAATGAACGCTGCCGACCACGGCTTCTACCTGGCGCTGGCCTTCAGCGTGTCGGGCCTGCTGCTCGCCGCCGAACTGCTGCTGCTGTGGCAGCGCTGCCGCCGCGCGCGCGACCTGCAGCGAGGCGACGCGCCATGACGCCCCGCCAACGCCGCCTGCTGTTCGTCGCGCTGGGCCTCGCGGCCGTGTCCATCGCCACCGCCCTCGTCCTGAGGGCGCTGAACAGCAACGTGACCTTCTTCTATAGCCCCACACAGGTCAACGCCGGCGAGGCGCCGCGCCAGGCCGCGTTCCGGCTGGGCGGCCTTGTCGAGGCGGGCTCGCTGCAGCGTGCCGCCGACGGGCTGGACCTGCGCTTCGTCGTCACCGACGGCGCGCACAGCATCACCGTGCACTACCGCGGCCTGCTGCCTGACCTGTTCCGCGAGGGCAAGGGCGTCGTCGTCTCCGGCCGGCTGACCGACGCCGTCTTCACCGCCACCGAGGTGCTGGCCAAGCACGACGAGAACTACATGCCGCCGCCGGCCGCCGCCGCGCTGAAGCAGGCCCACGACAAGGCGGTCGCGAAGTGATCCCGGAGATCGGCGTCTTCGCCCTCGTGCTGGCGCTGCTGGTGGCGGGCACGCAGGCCGTGCTGCCGCTGGCCGGCGCGCACTGGGGCGTGGCGAGCTGGATGCGCGTCGCCCGCCCGGCCGCGGCGCTGCAGGCGCTGTTCGTCTGGCTCGCGTTCGGCTGCCTGGCGCAGGCCTTCCTCGCCGGCGACTTCTCGGTGCGCTACGTCGCGTCCAACTCGCACTCCGAACTGCCGGCCATCTACCGCTTCACCGCCGTGTGGGGCAGCCACGAGGGCTCCATGCTGCTGTGGCAGGCGCTGCTGTCGGCGTGGACGCTGGCCGTCGCGCTGCGCAGCCGCGCGCTGCCGCCGGCCTTCGCCGCGCGCGTGCTGGGCGTCATGGGCCTCGTCAGCGTCGGGCTGCTGCTGTTCCTGCTGCTGCTGTCCAACCCGTTCGACCGCCTCGTGCCCGCCCCGGCCGAAGGCCGCGACCTGAACCCGCTGCTGCAGGACCCGGGCATGGTGCTGCACCCGCCGCTGCTCTACATGGGCTACGTGGGCTTCTCGGTCGCGTTCGCGTTCGGCATCGCAGCGCTGCTGTCGGGCGAGCTGAACGCCGCGTGGGCGCGCTGGTCGCGGCCGTGGACGCTGGCGGCCTGGACCTTCCTGACGCTGGGCATCCTGCTCGGCAGCGCCTGGGCCTACTACGTGCTCGGCTGGGGCGGCTGGTGGTTCTGGGACCCGGTCGAGAACGCGTCCTTCATGCCCTGGCTGGTGGGCACGGCGCTCATCCATTCGCTCATCGTCAGCGACCAGCGCGGCGCGTTCCGCGGCTGGACCGTGATGCTCGCCATCGTGGCGTTCTCGCTGAGCCTGCTGGGCACCTTCCTCGTCCGCTCGGGCGTGCTGACGTCGGTGCACGCGTTCGCGGTGGACCCCGGCCGCGGCCTCTACATCCTGTGCTTCATGGTGGCCGTCGTCGGCACGTCGCTGCTGCTGTTTGCCTGGCGCGCGCCCACCATCGCGCAGGGCGGCCGCTTCGCGGTGCTGTCGCGCGAGACGCTGCTGCTGGTCAACAACGTGCTGTTCGCCACCGCCGCGCTGGCCGTGCTCATCGGCACGCTGTACCCGCTGCTGCTGGACGTGCTGGGCGGCGACAAGATCTCCGTCGGCCCGCCCTACTTCCAGGCCGTGTTCGTACCGCTCATCGTGCCGGCGCTGGTGCTGATGGGCGTGGGCCCGATGGCACGCTGGAAGCGCAGCACCTTGCCCGAACTGCGCGTGCAGCTGCGCTGGGCGCTGGCCGCCAGCGGCATCTGCGCCTGGCTGCTGGGCTGGCTGCTGCCGCGCGAGCCCGGCACGGCGTGGACGCCGCTGTCCGCCTTCGGCCTGCTGCTGGCGGCCTGGTGCCTGTGCAGCGCGCTGGCGCATGCGTGGCAGCGGCTGCGGGGCGACTGGCGCGGCCGCTGGGCCAAACAGCCGCGCGCCTGGTGGGGCATGCTGCTGGCGCATGCCGGCGTCGGCGTGTTCGTGTTCGGCGTCACGCTGTCGGGCGGCTTCGAGAGCAAGCGCGAGTTGAGCCTGGCGCCGGGCACGCCGGTCAACGTCGGCGGCTTCGAGTTCCGCCTCGGCGCCACCGAGACGGTCAAGGGCCCTAACTACGACGCGCAGCGCGTGGCCGTCAGCGTCAGCCGCGACGGGCAGGCGCTGCCGACGCTGCACCCCGAGAAGCGCGTCTACCGCACGCAGGCCATGCCGATGAGCCAGTCGGCCATCGCCACCGGCCTGCAGCAGGACCTGCTCGTGGGCCTGGGCGAACCGCTGGCCGACGGCACCTGGACCGTGCGCATCCAGGTCAAGCCCTTCCTGGCGTGGATCTGGATCGGCTGCGCGCTGATGGCGCTCGGCGGCCTGCTGGCCCTCGCAGACAAACGCTATCGCACCGCCCGCCGCCGCGAAGCTGCCGCTCTGCCAGTGAGCCACGGGGAGCCCGCCTGATGCGCTACCTGCTGCCGTTGCTGGTCTTCCTCGCGCTGGCCGTCGCGCTGGGTCTGGGCCTGCGGCGCGACCCGCGCGCGCTGCCGTCGGCGCTGATCGACCACGCCGCGCCCGCCATCGACCGCCCGCTGCTGCACGACGCCACGCGCCGGCTGGACATCGCCCAGCTGCGCGGCCAGGTCTGGCTGCTGAACGTCTGGGCCTCGTGGTGCGAGCCCTGCCGCACCGAGATGCCGGCGCTGAAGGTGCTGTCCGCGCGCGACGGCGTGCCGCTGTTCGGCCTCAACTACAAGGACCGCGAGGGCCCGGCGCGCGCGCTGCTGGCGCAGGTCGGCGACCCTTACCTCGGGTCGGCCGTCGACGCCGACGGCCGCGTCGGCATGGACTTCGGCGTGCACGGCGTGCCGGAGACCTTCGTCATAGACGCCGCCGGCCGCGTGCGCTTCCGCCATGTCGGCCCCGTTACGGCCGAGGTCTGGCGCGACACGCTGATGCCCATCGTGAGGTCCCTGAAATGAAGCGCCTCGTCATGAGCGCCTGCCTGCTGGCATTGGCCTGCAGCGCGATGGCCGATGTCGACGCCCGCGAGGCGGCGCTGGCGGCGCAGCTGCGCTGCGTCGTCTGCCAGAACCAGACCATCGCCGAGTCCAGCGCGCCGCTGGCCGCCGACATGCGCCGCGAGATCCGCACGCAGCTACAGGCCGGCCGCAGCGACGACGAGGTACTGGCCTTCTTCGAGCAGCGCTACGGCAGCTTCGTGCGCTACGCGCCGCCGCTGCGGCCATCGACGTGGCTGCTGTGGGGCGCCCCGTTCGGACTGGGCCTCGCCGGCCTGGCCGCGCTGGCCGCCACGCTGCAGCGGCGCCGGCGAGCCGCCCCGCCCCAGCCCCTCGACGACGCGCAACGCGAACGCGCGCGCCGGCTGCTGGACGACGGAGGTACGCCATGACGTCCACCCTCTGGCCGCTGTGGACGGTCGCCATCACGCTGCTGCTGCTGGCCCTGGGCGGCCTGCTGTGGCCGCTGCTGCGCGAGCCGCGTGACGCGCCGGCCGACGCCCGGGATCGCCTGCGCGAGCTGTACCGACGCAAGCGCGAGGAACTGGCGCTGGAGGCCCTGAGCCCCACCGAGCACCAGCAGGCGCTGGACGAACTGCAGCTGGGCTTCCTGCAGGAGCTGGAGGCTGCCAGCCCGGCGCCCGCGCTGCGCGACAGCCCCTGGCAGACCCGCCTGCCCGCCGCGCTGCTCAGCGTGGCGCTGCCCGTGGCCGCGCTGGCGCTCTACCTGCACGCCGGCGACCCGCGCGCCGTGGCGGAGCTGGCAATGGCCTCCGCGGCCACGCACGAAGGCAGCGGCAACCAGGTCGAGACCGCCGTCGCCCGCCTGACCGAGCGCCTGCGCGCAAACCCCGACGACCTGGAAGGCTGGCTGGTGCTGGCCCGCTCGCAGGAGACGATGGAGCGCTTCGGCGATGCCGCCCAGTCGTACCGTCAGGCCATCGCTGCGGCGACGCGCCAGCAGGCGCCGGCCGACATCGTCGCGCGGCTGCAGGCCGACCTCGCCGACGCGCTGGGCTCGGCGCACGAAGGCGACCTCGGTGGGCCGGCGCAGGCCGCCATCGCGGCGGCGCTGGCACTGGACGCCAACCAGCCCAAGGCACTGGCGCTGGCCGGCGCGGCCGCGCTGCGCGGTGGCGACATCGACACCGCACGCCGGCACTGGCAGCGCCTGCTGGCGCTGCTGCCGCCGGGCTCGGACATGGCCCTGCGCGTGGAGTCGGACCTGCAGCGGCTGTCGGCGCCGGGCGCCGCGGCGTCACTCAGCGCCCGCGTCAGCATCGATGCCGCGCTGGCCGACCGCATCCCGCCGCAGGCCACAGTGTTCGTCGTCGTGCGCCCCGCGGGCGAGCGCATGCCGGCCGCCGTCGTGCGCCTGCGTGCCGGCGACTTGCCCGCCGACGTCGTCATCGACGACCGTCACGCGATGTCGCCCGACCGGCCGCTGTCGCGCTTCAGCGCCGTCACGGTGCAGGTCCGCATCAGCCCCTCGGGCCAGGCGCCGGCCCAGCCGGGCGACTGGTTCAGCGACACGCTGCCCGCGCGGCCCGGCCAGCAAGGCCTGGTGCTCACCGTCAAGGGCGGCGCGAAGCCGGGCGCCTGACGCCGGCCGAGCGCTTCAGTTCACCGGCCGCGCCGCCGGCGCCCAGAAGCCGGAGGCGCCCAGGTTGGCCAGCAGCCGCAGCCGGGCCTGGCGCCAGGCGGCCAGCGCCGCCACCCGCTCCTGGCCGGCGCTGGCGCGGTCGCGCTGGGCGGACAGCAGCTCGGCAACGTCCGCCGCACCGGCCACGTAGCGGGCCTGCGTGGCGTCCAGCGCGGCCTGCGTGCCCTGCACCAGCGCTTCGCTGGCGGTGACGGCGGCGGTCTCGGCCACCACGCCGTGGTAGCCGCGCCAGACTTCGTGGGCGATGCGCGATTCGGTGGCCGCGGCCTCGGCCTGGCGGGCGTCCAGCGCTGCCTGCTGCTCCTGCTCGCGGTACACGCGGTTGAAGCCGTCGAACAGCGGGATGCTGACCGTCAGCGCCACCAGTTGCTCGTGGCTGCGGCCGCTGCTGAGCGCGGTGTTGGGCCGGCCGTTGCGGTAGTTGCCGTAGCTCAGGTTCAGGCTGGGCCAGCGCTCGGCGCGCACGTTGCGCGCACGCAGCGCATCCAGCGCCAGCGCCATGCCCGCCGCCTGGCGGGCTTCGACCGCCTTCAGCACGTCGCCCGCCGTGGCCTCGGCCACCTGGGCGGCGGCCACGGCGCCCGCCGCGGATTGCGCCTCGTACCAGGCCTGGCCGACCTCGGCCACGGTGTCCTGGTAGCCGGCGTCGCGGCTGGCCACGGCCGCCTCCAGCCCGCGCTCCGCCTGCGTCAGGGCCGCGCGGCGCACGCCGAAGTCGTACAGCAGCCAGTTCAGCGTGAGGTTGGCGCCGGTGGCGGCAACCGTCGTCGGGTCCCGGCCGGAGGTGGCCTGGCGGTCCTCGCTGCGCGAGGCCGCCACGGCCACGTGGGGCAGATAGCCGCCCCGCGCCTGGCCGAGCAGCGCCCCCTGCGCCGCAACGCCTGCCCACGCGATGCGGGTGCGCGGGTTGTTGCACAGCGCCACCGAGATCGCACGCGCCAGCGTCAGCGGCTCGCCGCTGGCCGTGGTGCTGGTCCCGTCACAGGCGGCACTGCCCGTCGGCGTGGACTGGCCGAAGACCCAGGACGGCGGCGGGCGCGGCTCGTCGTTGTACGGTTCCTCCGCGTGGCCGATGCGCGGCCACAGGGCCGCGACCAGCAGCACCCCGCGGCACGCGGCGAGGTGCGCCCTCATGGCCGCACGGCGCCGTTGCCGGCCCGGTCCAGCTCCAGCTTGCAGCGGATGCCGGCGGGCACCCGGCCCTGCGGATTGAGCAGCTGCAGCTGGACCGAGAAGGTGCCGCTGGCGGCATCGATGACGCTGTCCACCTGCGTCACCTTGGCGGGGTGTCGGCCACCGAGGACTTCGGGCAGCACGGTGGCGTTGCCGCCCACCTTCACCTGCCCCCACAGCGCCAGCGGCAGCACCGCCTCGACGCGCAGCGGGTCGACGCGGGCGAGCTTGAGGATGGGCTGACGGGCGGCGCCGCCGTCGGCCAGTTCGCCCGGGTGCCCGCGCCGCTCCACGACGACGCCGTTGAACGGGCTGCGCAGGCTGCGCCGCGCCAGCGCATCGCGCGCCTGCTGGGCTTCGCGGCGCGCCAGTTCCTGCCCCTCGGTGGCCTCGCGCAGCTCCGAGTGCGCCAGGCGCTGCTCGGCCTCGGCCTCGTCGCGCTGCTGGCTGGTGGCGTACTCCTGCCGATGCAGACCCTGGACGCGCGCCAGCTTCTTGTCGGCGAACTCGACACGGGCGCGGGCGGTGTCGATGCGGCCCTGCATCTGCGCGCGGTAGGCGGCGGCCTCCACGGCCGACTGCTCCACCGCGGTCTCCAGCAGCACCAGCGTCTGCCCGGCCTGCACCTTGTCGCCGCGGCGCACCAGCACGCTCTGGATGCGGGCTTCGCTCGGGCCGCGCAGCTCCACGGTCTGGTCGACGTCGATGACGCACTCGTAGGGCGATGTGGGCGCAGGTGCGCCGGCCGCCTGCGCGGACGCCATGCCCAGGGCCTGCAGCCCTGCCGCCCAATATCGCTTCATTCACCCACTCCCGAAAAAGCCAGCAGGCGCTGCAGCTGGCGGTCCTGGGCCATGGTCCGCAAGCGCAGCTGCGCGTCGCGTGACTCGGCCTGTTGTTGTGCAAGACGCCGCAGCGCCTCGATCTGCCAGGATGGCACGACGGCGCGCCGCGCCAGCCGGGCCGCCAGGCGCGGCATGCAGCTCGTGAACAGCTCGTCGTCCACGGCCACCACGGCCTGGGCGCTGCCCGGATCATGCTGGCGGGCACAGCGGCCGATGAGCTGGCGGTCGACGCGGGCCGAGCCGTGGAACTCGGTCAGCACGACATGCAGGCCGCCGCGCTCGGCCACGCCGGCGCCCAGGCGGATGTCGGTGCCGCGCCCGGCCATGTTGGTGGCCACGGTCACGCGCCCGGCCTCGCCGGCGCGGGCGATCAGCGCGGCTTCGTCCTGGTCCTGCCGTGCATTCAGCAAGGCATGCTCGATGCCGGCCTCGTGCAGCAGCCCGCTCAGCGTTTCCGAGGCCTGGACGGAGCGCGTGCCGATCAGCACCGGGCGGCCCTCGCCCAGCGCCACGCGCCGCACGATGTCCAGCACGGCCTGCCACTTGGCGGTCTGGTCGGGCAGGCCGGCGGTGGGCAGCCGCACCAGCCGGGACGGGCGGTGCAGCGGCACCCGCGCCACCGGCAGGCCGTAGACGCGGCGGATCTCGCCGGCCACCTCGGTGGCCGTGCCGGTCATGCCGGACAGGCGCAGGTAGCGCCGCATCAGCCGCTGGTAGGTGATGCGCGCCAGGGTCTCGCGCGGCGGCGTCAGCGGCACGCCCTCCTTGGCCTCGATGAACTGCTGCAGGCCCCGCTGCCAGGCCCGGTCCGGCATCGCGCGCCCGGTGGATTCGTCGACGATGACGATGGCATCGTCGGCCACCAGGTAGTGCCGGTCGCGCTGGAACAGCAGCAGCGCCGACAGCGCCTGCAGCAGCTTCTCCTCGCGGCCACGCACCGACGTCCACCACCCGCCCAGCCCACGCGCATGGCTTTCGAGCTGCGCGCGGCCGGCGTCGGTGAGCCGCACCGTGCGGGCCAGCAGGTCGGGTTCGCAGTCGACGCCGGGCACCAGGCGCCGGGCCAGCGCGAGCATCTCCAGGCAGGGCCCGGCGTCGTCGGCCTGCTCGCGGCTGGCCGACAGGATCAGCGGCGTGCGCGCCTCGTCGATGAAGACGCTGTCCGCCTCGTCGACGATGGCGAAGGCCAGGCCGCGCAACACCAGCGGCGCGTCGGCGTCACCGGCCTCGGCGCCATCGCGCAGCCGGCCCCAGGCCTGATGGAGCGCGCTGCGCCGGCCCTGCGGCGCCGTGCGGTCGCGCAGGTAGTCGAAGGCCAGTTCCTTGTTGCTGCAGTAGGTGATGTCGCGGCCATACGCAGCCCGACGCGCGGGACGGTCCATCGCGTGGTCGATGGCCGCCACGGTCAGGCCCAGCGCGCGGTATAGCGGCGCCATGTCGGCGGCGTCACGGCCGGCCAGGTAGTCGTTGACGGTGATCACATGCACCGGGTGGCCGGCCAGCGCCAGCGTGGCGGCCGCCAGCGTCGCCGCGAAGGTCTTGCCTTCACCGGTGGCCATCTCCACCAGGCAGCCCTGCACCAGGCCCAGGCCCGCCATCATCTGGCAGGGGTGGTGGCGCATGCCCAGCACGCGGCCGGCGGTCTCGCGCACCAGCGCGAAGGCGGCGGCCAGCCGCTGCAGGTCGTCCACGCCGTCGCGGCGCAGCTGCGCGCGCAGTGCCGCGGTGCGGGTGCGCAGGGCGGCGTCGTCCAGCGCACGCAGTTCGGCCTCGTGGGCCAGCACCAGCGGCACGATGCGCGCCAGTCGCCGCTGGCGCCAGGGCAGGCGCCGGTCCAGCCAGCCCTGGCCATGGTCGGCCAGCCACCGCAGCGCCCGGTCGGCCCACGGCTCGGTGCGTTCCGCCCGCTCGGCAAAAGGCCGGTCCGGCGCGAGCACGGCCGCGGGTGCCAAGCGGTGGTCGTTCACCATTGCAGCTGCGTCATCAGCACCCGCCGCGTGGCCCGCAGCCATTGCCAGCCCACCGGCTCCAGCGGATGCACGAAGCGCACATGCACGCGCTCGCCCCAGCGGGCGCCGGGCGGCAGCGCGAGGTCGAACTGGAAGGTGCGCTCCAGCGTGCGGCTGCCGTGCGGGTCGCGCGGGTCGGTGGGCAGCAGGCCGCCGCCCTCCACGGCCAGCGCGGCGCTGGGCAGATAGGCATCCGCCTGCGGCACCTCGCGCACGATGCGGCTGGGCGCGGCAGCGGCCAGGTCGTGGGCCAGTCGTACCTGCACCGACTGCGTGGCATGCCGCACCCGGTCCACGGTGTCCTGCGCGATGACCACGCGGGCCACGGCCGGTGCGGCGCCCGGCGCGTCGTCCAGCACATGGCCGAACAACTCGCCCGCCTTGACCCACCGGCCCGGCCAGTCCTGCGCCTGCAGCGGCATGAAGCGGCCGGCAGCCCGCGCGCGAATCGTCAGCTCGTCCAGGCGCTGCCGCAGCACCGCCTGGGTCGCCTGCTCCTGCTGCAACTGCTGCTGGGCCAGCTGCGCGGCGGCGCGGTCGCTCCAGTGCGCCTGCCAGGCCCCCTGCAATTCCTGCACGCGCGCGTCGGCCTGGGCCAGTTGCGCCTCCAGGCGCGGGTCGCGCAACTGCAGCAAGGCGTCGCCCACCTCGACCCGGCTGCCCGCCGCGGCCAGCGTCAACACCTCGCCATCGCGCAGCGCGCGCACCTGCGCCACGTCGGGCACCCAGACGACGCCCTCGGCCACGCTGCGCGACGGCAGCGGCACCGCGAACAGCAGCACCGCAGCCGCCAACAGCGCCGACGCGACCGTCGCCAGCGGCCTCACGCGGCGCCCAGCCAGCGTCGGGCTGAACAGCCAGGCCGCCGACTTGGCCAGCGGCAGCGCCAGCATCGTGATCAGCGACCACAGCGCCAGCAGCACGCCGATGAAGAAGAACTGGCCCGCCACGAACAGGGCGATGGCCAGGGCCACGAGCACCCGGTAGAGGCTGGAGGCCAGGCCGTAGAAGGCGAACCAGGCCTGTTCGCCGCGGCTGGCCTGCGGCGCCTCGGCGTCACGCATGCCGAAGGCGTAGCGCTTCAGCGCCCAGCCCCACCAGCGCGTGGCACGCTGGGCCAGGTTGGGCATGCCCAGCCAGTCGATGAGGATGTAGTACGCGTCGTAGCGCAGCAGCGGGTTGCCGTTGAACACCAGCGTCGACACGCCCGCCACCAGCATCACGTTGAAGAGCACCGAGCGCAGCAGCCCGGGCTCCACCAGCAGCCACAGGTAGAAGGCCAGCGCCGCCAGCGCCAGCTCCACCAGCATGCCCGCCGCCCCCACCAGCGCCCGCTCGGCGCGGGAGCGGAACACGGCCGCCGCACTGGCCTCGACGTAGGGCACCGGCACCAGCACCAGCAGCAACACGCCCATGTCGTGCACCTCGCCGCCGCCGCGCTTGACGGCGAAGGCATGGCCCAGCTCATGCAGCACCTTGATGAGCGGGAAGACCAGCCCGAGCAGCAGCAGGTTGTGGGTGGCCAGCACCCGGTCCGAAAAATTGTTGGACAGGTCGGCCCAATGGGGCGGCAGCAGCATCAGCGCCGGCAGCACCAGCGCCAGCCAGGCCATGGCGCCCCAGCGGCTCCAGACGAGGTGGATGAACGGGGTGATCCGGTTCAGCCAGGCGTCCGGGTCGACCAGCGGCAGCCGGATGGCCAGCGGGTTGCTCCAGCCGCGGCGGCGCCGGGCCTGGTGCTGCTGCTCGCCGCGCTCGAACACCTCCTGCGCATCGGGCGGCACGTCACATTGCAGCAGGTCGGCGGCATGCAGCTGGCCCAGCAGCTGCACCACCTCGCCCTGCGTGGGCGCCTGGTCGCCGAGCTGCCGGTTCACGCGCTCCCACAACTGCTGCACGGTGCGCTGGCCGTTCATCGCCGCCAGCAGCAGGCGCGCCGAGCGCTGGAAGCGGTGGGTGCGGTTGGACACCGTGTCGCGCAGCAGGTACCAGACCTGCCCGCGGTAGACATGGCGATGCGTCTGCGCGTGGCTGCGCAGCGCCGGCTTCAGCAAGGCCACGCGGTACCAGTCCTCGGACAGGATGGGGCGTTGGTTCATACCGCTGTCTCCGGGCCGAGCGTCGGGCCGCTCCCAAGCCGGCCCGTCTGGCGATGTGCTCGTGGCTCCATGCCACGAGCATCGCCGTCCCCTCGGGGGCTGAGGCCGGACACGACAAGTCCTGAGGACTTGTCGCGCCTGCCGAAGGGCAGCCGCTCCGTCGGCTGCGCGATCTGCAAGACCGACTGGGCTTGCCCGCGTTCAGCGGGGCAAGACCGGGCGAGGGGCTCAGGCATCAAGGCAGCCACTTCCAGAGGGCCAGGCGCAGCCAGTCGGTCAGCCCGTGGGTCCAGATCCAGGCCAACGTCGCGTGGCCGGCCTCGATCTTGCCGACACCTTCCATGCCCGGGCGCAGCCGTGCACCGTCGGCCGCGGCCTGGGCCACGTCGGCTTCAACGCGGTAGAAGTTGCGCCCGTCACGGGCCGTCGACACGGGTGTGACCTGGCGCACCGCGAAGGGCACGCGCTCGCCGGTCAAACCGGCCAGCGCGAGCTCACCGCGCTGGCCTGGGCGAACCGCGGCGATGTCCCGCTCGTCGACCTCCAGCACGACGCGCCAGCGGTTCAGCGGCGCGATCTCGAACATCGGCTTGCCCTGCTCCAGCGGCAGGCCCTGCAGGCTGCGGCCGTCACCGCTGACGACGACGCCGTCGAACGGCGCCAGCACCCGCGCCCGCGCCAACTGCTCGTCGGCCAGCTGCCGCTGCGCCCGCGCCTGGGCGATGCGCGCCTGGGCCTGGGCCATTTCGGCGCGGTCGCGCAGCGCGGCCGCCTGCCGGTAGCGGCGATCCGCCAGGTCCTCCTCGGCCAGCCAGCGCGCCTGCTCGAGCTGCAGGTCCCGGTCCTGCATGCGGGCCAGCAGCGCACCGGCGCGCACGGTGTCACCGGCGCGCACCGGCGCCTCGGCCACCACGCCAGCGAACGGCGCCACGCTGGCACGCTGCATCTCGCCTTCGATGACGGTGCGTGCCGCCACGCGGTGCGGCACGTCCACCAGCAGCGGCACCGCGAGCAGCAACAGCACGCCCAGCGTGCCCAGCTTGAGGCCGGCATGCCCCGGCCCGGTCAGGCGGCGCCAGGTGTCGCCCGTGCCATCCACCGCCCGCCGCCACAGGCCGCGCTCGTTGTCGCGCTGCAGTGCCAGCACCGGCCCGAGCAACTGGCCCAGCGCCCGCAGGCCGTGGGTCTCCGCCTCGCTGAAGGCGGCCGTGGCACGCTCCAGCGTCAGCAAGCCCACCACGCCGGCGGCGTCGACCAGCGGCACCGACAGCACGCCGGCGTTGCCGTTGGCCGCAGCCAGCGCCGCCTGGGCAGGCGCGTCGGGCAGCGGCACGGCGTCTGCACCGTCAAGCTCCGGCGCGGCGGGATGGCTCAGCGGCAGGCCGGCGTCCAGCACCTCTTCCATCGCATCGACGATGAGGCGCACGCCATCGGTGCTGGCCTCCACGAGTGCGGTGTGCGACATCGCCACCACCTCGACGCTGCGGGCGCGCACCAGGCCCACACTGACCCGCTGGGCCGACAGGCGTGCCGACAGTTCGTTGGCCAGCGCCAGCGCGGCGGCCCCCAGGCGCGCATGCTGCAGCGCCGTGGCCAGCAACTCCCCGGCCTGCGACACGCGCGAAAAATCCTCCCGCATGGCCGACATGGCCTGCGCCCGCAGCCGGGCCTCCAGTTGCGCGCAGGCCCAGTGCACGACACGCGGCGCACGTTGCAGCTCCTGCGGCGAGACCGGCTGCAGCTCCAGCGCCACGGCGCCATGCAGCACGCCGTCGACGGCAACGGGATAGGCGAGGTGCACCGGCTCACCGTCCAGTGCCGGCAACGATCCCGAGACCGCGCCGCGCAGGTCGCCACGGCCGCTGGCCAGCGCGCGCTCGGCCACCGGCGCGAGGCTGCGGTCCGCCTGGGCGGCCTCCGGCCACACCGCGGCGGCGCTGAAACCACCGCGCTGATGTGACCCGCGCACCAACAGTGCGGCACGCACGGCCGGGAGCTGCGCGCACAGCAGCGCCAGCCAGGCGGGGTCGAACTCGGCGTCGTCGCGCGCCGTCGCCAGGCGCGCCCAGTCCTGTGCTTCCGACCGCCCCGCGTTCGATGCGGTCGCGGCCGGCGCCTGAACGGCTTCGGTGCGCAGCACCTCAGCCGTTGGCCAGGGCGCCGACAGCCTCGGCCTGCGGCAGGGGCGGCGTGGCGCTGGCCAGGCGCTGGCTCAGCGCCTGGAAGTTGCGCAGCGACTGCAGGTGCAGGTGCACCAGCTCCAGCTCGCCGCCGCGCACCAGGTCGGCCAGCGTGGCGTCGTCCAGCGCGTTCAGGCGCGTGCGGTTGATGACGTGGAAGCCCCCCAGCTGGCGCTTCTCGCCGCCGCCCACGGTGAACTGGGCCTGCATCGCCTCGAACAGGTCGAGGGCCTGCAGGCGCGCGGTCAGCTCGCGGGTGCGGGTGAACTCGCGCCGGTAGTCCTGCAGGAAGCGCAGCACGCCGTCCACGTAGGCGGTGGGCGTGCCGTCGGCGTTGAACAGGGCCTCGCCCTGCGCCTGCCAGTTCAGCCCGCGGAACGCCTCGTCCACGCACAGCGTGAAGGTCTTGCCCTCGTCCTCCGTGGAGAACACGAACGGGTAGCGGCGCAGGAAGGCCGGCACATAGCCTGCCTGCCAGGCGTCCTGCGCGCCGAGGTAGAGGTTCTCGCCGGCGCGCGTGCCGAGCAACACCACCGGCACCAGCTCGCCGGCCGTGCCCGTCTCGGCGAAGACCAGCACATGGTCGACGCTGGCCGGCGCGAACTCCGCCGCCATGACCGGCACCGAGTTGAGGTGGCGGCTGAAGCCGTAGTGCAGCGCGGTCTGCACCGCACAGCGGCCATGGCGGGCCGCGGTGACCGGCACGACGGTTTCGTAGATCAGTTGCTGCATGCTCGTGGGGGGTGTGAGGTCGGGGGCATTGTGGCCAGAGATCAGAGCGCCGCGGTGCTGACCGTCTTGCGCAGCACCGGTGCGGTGGGCGCCTGCACCGCCCGGCTGGCGAGCGCGTCCGTCGTATCCGGCAACGCGGCGGCGTTCAGGAACTCCGCGATCCAGCTGTCGGCACCCGACGCCGCCGCTGGGGCCGGCATAGGCACTGCCGCGCTCGGAGTGGGCGGCGCGAGGTAGCGGGCCGTCCAGTCGACGCGCGCCGCCGCTGGCAGCGGCAGCGGCGCCGGGGCCGATGCCGGCTCCACCTTCACCGACTCGATGCCCGCCAGCGTGATGCCCGCCGCCATGCCCAGCCCGGTGATGCGGGTGGGCGTGACGACGTAGTCCAGCTTCTGCGTGTTGCCGGTGTCGTCCAGCCGCAGCCGGTCGTTGCCCAGGTCGCCGTTGACCGTGACCGGCCCGGCGATGGTGGCGGCCCGCCCGCCGGACGCAGGCGCCTGGCTGCCGAGGTTGATGGCGTCGTCGCCCACGCCCAGCTGCACCACCAGCGCCTCGCGGCTGGCCCGCACGTTGACCGTGTCATTGCCCGCATTCGTGGCGATGGTCAGCGCGCCGGCGTTGGCGGCCGCCAGCGTCACGGTGTCGGCACCGGCGCCGGTGTCCAGCCACGTGCTGCCGGCATGGGTGCCGGCGATGGTGACCTCGTCGGCGCCCAGCCCCAGCTTGATGCTGAGCTGCTCCAGCGTGCCGTAGACCACGCCCTGCCCCAGGCCGAAGCCGGTGAGGGTGTCGGCGTCCACCGTGCCGATGTTGGCCGCGATGTCGCCGGTGTCGTCCAGGAACAGCAGGTCCTCGCCGGCACCGCCGGCCACGGTCACGCGGGCGGCCAGGCCGTTGAGCGTGCCGCCGGTGGCTCGGCCGGGGCCGGTGGTGGTCGTGTTGCCACCCAGGCCACGGCCCGGGTTGCCGAGGTTGACGGTGTCGTTGCCGTCGCCGCCGTTGACGGTCACCGGCGCGCTGTTGCCGCGCACGGTGATGGTGTCGGCGCCCAGCCCGGCCTCGACGCGCAGCTCGCCGCCGTTGGCAACGATGCTGATGTTGTCGGCGCCGTCGCCGGTGTCGAGATCGGTGCGGCCGGCCGGCGTGCCGGCGACGGTGACGACGTCGGCGCCGCTGCCCAGCCCCACGCGCAGCCATTCCAGCGAGCCGAACTCCAGCGCGCTCGCTAGGCCGAAGCCGGTGACCGAACTCGCCGCCAGCGTGGCGCGGCCGCCCACGGTGTCGCCGGTGTTGTCGAGGTCGAGGCGGTCGTCGCCGTCGCCACCGCTCACCAGCACCGTCCCGCCCAGGCGGCTCAGCAGCCCTTGGCCGGGCAGCGGCTCCAGCGCGCCCAGGCGCACGCTGTCATCGCCCGCGCCGCCCTGCACTTCCAGCGCGCCGGCCACGTCGCGCACCACCAGCGTGTCGGCGCCGCCCTCGCCGCCCAGCCACAGGCTGCCGACGCCGCCGCGCACGACGATGCGGTCCGCGCCGTCGCCGCCGGCCAGCCGCGTGCGCCCGGCCAGCGTGCCGCTGACGTCCAGCGTGTCGGCGCCGGCGCCCAGTTGCACGTCCAGGTTCTCCAGCGTGGCCAGCTGCAGCGAGCCAGCCATGCCCAGGCCGTCGACGGCCGTGCCGGACAGCGCCCCGATCAGCGCGGTGGCCGTGCCGTCGTCGGCGTTCAGCCACAGGCTGTCCTGGCCGGCATCGCCCGCCAGCTGCAGCAGGCTGCCGATGCCGTGCAGGCCGGCGCCGGCCTGGCCGATGCGCAGCTCGTCGTCGTCCGCGCCCGCGGCCACGCGCGTCGCGCCGCCGATGCCGCGCACATCGATGCGGTCGGCGCCGGCGCCGGTGTCGATGTCCGTCGTGCCGGCGATGGTGTTCTTCACCGTCACCGCATCGTCGCCCCCGGCCGTGCGCAGGCCCAGGTTGGCGATCGACTCGATCTGCACGGACAGGCCGTCGATGACGAGCTGCTGCCCGTCGACCAGCACGGTGTTGGCGATGTCGCCGAGCTGGATGACCAGCGAGTCCGCGTTGGCCTGGCCCGCGATGGTCAGCGCCTGGACGCCGACGCTGGCGGCGTCGATGCGGAACTGGTCGTCCGCCACGCTGCCCACCAGGTCGAGCGCATGCACGCCGCTGTAGCGCACGCTGACCTGGCCGTCATCGGTGGTCAGCGTGGCATCGGCCACCGCCATGCCCAACGCCGCCAGGTCGTCCTGCGCCTGCACCAGCAGCCGGTCCTGCGCGTCGCCACCCATGCCGACGGTCAGCGCCAGCGGGTAGCCGGCGCCGATCTCCTGCACGTTGACGATGTCGTCGCCCGCGCCGGTGTCCACCCGCACGGTCTGCGCGTCCACCACGCCAGCGAGCAGCGACACCTGATCGGCACCGCCGCCGGTGTCGATCTGCAGCGCCGTGATGCCGCTGAAGCTGGGCAGCACGGTCGCGCCGGCCAGCTTCAGGCTGTTGCGCTCGATGGTGACCACATCGTTGCCATCACCCAAGGTCCAGCCCAGCGTGTTGCGGCCGCCCCCACCCGCCAGCGCGCCGGAGATCCGGGCGCCCGCACCGAGCGCGAAGCTGTCGTCGGCGCTGCCGCCGGTCAGCGTCTCGAAGCTGCTGAAGGCCAGGCTGCCGTTCAGGCTGCCGGCATCGACGCCGGTCAGCGCCCAGGCGCTGGCCAGGTTGGGCCCGCTCAGCTGGTCGGCGGCCCGGCTGCCCACCAGGCCGGCCACGCCGCTGAAGCCGCCCAGCACCACGCCGGCCGCAGCGGTCGTCACCCGGCCCGCCTGGCTGCCCGACAGCGCGACCGCCACGGACGCCGAGCGCCCGCTGAAGTCCAGCGTGGCGGCGCCGCTGCCGGTGGCGGTGCCCGCCAGCGAGGCGGTGTTGTTCACGAACACGAAGGCCTGGCCGGGGCCGCTCGCCGTGGCGTTCTCGATGCCGGTGAAGGAGATCAGGTCGGTGACGCCATCCGCGGCGCTGACCGTGCCGCTGCCGGCCCCCGTGAACTTCCACAGGCTGCCGCCCGACAGCAGGTCGTTGCCGCCCTGGCCGTTGATCGTCACGCGCGTGAGCCAGTCCGGCAGGTTGACGATGTCGAAGCGGTCGTCGCCGCCCTTGGCATTGAAGGTGATCTCGGCATAGGGCCGCAGGTCGACGGTCTCGGTCGCGCCCGTCACGCCGTTGCGGATCCTCAGCGTGGCACCGTCGATGGTGACGACGTCATTGGCGTCGGTCAGGTCCCAGGTGCGGCGCGGGTCGGGCAGCACGGTGGGTTGCGTGGCCTGCTCGATGGTCTCGTCGTAGTCCACGACCTTGGCGCCCACCTGGTAGCGCAGGCCGGTGGCCGTCGCCGTGGAGGGCACCTCGAGCGTGTCGACGTTCACGCGCGTGCCGTTGGCCAGCAGCGAGGGCAGCGGGCCGCTGTCGTGGATGAGCACCTGGACGCTGCTGCTGCCCTGCAGCACGCGGTAGAGGTCGCTGTCGGCGCCGCCGTCGAGCAGCAGGCGCTGGGCGCTGCTGTCCAGCACCGTGAAGGTGTCGGCGCCGGCCAGCCCGGCGATGGCCAGCACCTCCATGCCGGCGTAGTTCAGCACGCTGTTGCCCAGCTGCACCAGCGCGTTGTTGATGGTGAAGACGTCCGCGCCGGCCGTGCCCTGCAGCGTGAGCTGGTCCAGCGTGCCGCCGGCGTCTTCCAGGCGCACCGCGTCCAGCGCCGCAGCGCTGATGGTGAACTCGTCGGAGTTGGCGCCGCCGTCCAGCACCACCTGGCCGCTGCCGGCCCAGGCCAGCACCTGCAGGCGGTTGGCGCTGGCGCCGCCTTCCAGCCTGGCGGCGTCGACGTTCCTGAGCGCCACGACGGCGCCGTTGCGCGCCGCCAGCGTGTTGCCGTTGAGCGTCCAGTCGGTGTCGGCGGACACCCGCAGCGAATCGCTGCCGGCGCCGGTGTCGACGCTGAACTCGCCCGTCAGCTGCACGTAGCGCTGCGGCTGGCCGGGGGGCGTGGCCACCGGCACGAAGGTGCCGACCGCCGGCGGCTTGAGCTGGTCGCTCAGCAGCGCCACCTGGTCGTCGCCGTTGCCGGTGAGGATGCGCAGGTTCTGCAGGCCGTAGGCCGTGATGCCGGCGCTGCCCATGCGGACCTTGTCGTCGGCCTTGCCGGTGGTCAGTTGCACCGTCGCGATGTCGAAGAACGTCAGCCCCGACAGCGCACGCCCGCCGGCCGAGCCGGTGAGCGTGTTGGCCTTGGCGCCGGCGATCAGCGCGCCCTGGTCCTCGATGACGGTGACGGTGGACGGCGGCGACACGCTGCGCACGAATGCATAGCCGGTGCCGGCCGTGTCGGGCGTGGCGCCCGGGCGGCCCTGCAGCTGCGGCGCGCCGATGAGCGCGCGCTGGCCCGACAGCGCCACCGCGTGGCCCACCATGTCGCCGGCCTCGCTGTCGCTGGCGTAGATCGGGTCGAGCGGCGTTTCCAGGCGCCAGCCGGTGCCCGTCAGGCGCCAGCTGTAGACGGCGCCGCGGTCGGCCACGCCGGCCACGTCGCGGCCGGAGGCGCCGGCGATCAGCAGGCCCTGGTCCAGCGCCACGGACGTGCCGAGCAGGTCGTTGGCCGCACCGGTGGCGAGTTGCAGCACGGCGCGGTTGCCCCAGACGTTGCCGGTGCGCTGCCACGCGTAAATCGCGCCGCGCCCGCCCGCCGTCGCCGGTGAGCCGACGACCACCACGTCGCCGCTGATGTCGACGGCCGCGCCGAGGCGGTCGCCCACGGCGGCCTGCGCGCCGGCGGTCAGGGTCTGCTGCAGCGCCCAGGTGCTGCCGCCCAGCCGGTAGACGGCCGCCGCGCCGCTGTTGCCGTTGCCGGCCGGTGCGCCCACCACCAGGCTGCCCTGGTCGATCGCGACGGCGGCGCCGAACTCGCCGGCCAGCACACCGCTGCCGGTGATCGTCTGGCCCGCCGCCCAGCTGCTACCGTTGAAGTTGAACAGCCGCGCCTGGTTGACGCCCGGTGCACCCGCCACGGCCACGGTGCCCGAGAGGCCCACGGCCGCCCCCAGCCGCGCGCCGGCCGTGCCGGCGACCTCGGTGCGCAGCGTCCAGCCATCGCCCAGGCGCTGGTAGAAGTACAGCTCGCCGCTGCCCGCGCCCTTGCTGGGCGCGCCCACCACCAAGCTGTCGCCCGACAGCGCCAGCGCGGCACCGAACTGGTCGGCCCGCACACCATCCGGCGCCTGCAGCAGGCTGGCATAGACCCATTGGCCGGCGGCATTGGCGCGGTAGATGAACACCGCGCCGCGGTCGTCGAAGTCGCGCGCGCCCACCACGGCGGTGTCACCGTCTATGGCGACCGCCACGCCGGCCTTGGCCGTGGCGACCGCCGCCGGCGTCAGCTCGCTGCCCACCGGCAGCCAGGCCGAGCCGCGCTGGCGCAGGCCGTACAGCACATTGGTGATGCTGTCGGTGTTGGCCGTGCCGGCCACGTAGAAGCCTTCGCTGATGATCTGCGCACCGGCGCCGAAGCCCAGCGTGGTACGGCCGTCCACCTGCATGCTGCGGGTGGCGGTGTTGTAGCTGCCTGCCACCAGGTTGGGGCCGATGTAGCTGCCGTTCTGGTCATGCAGGCTCAGCGAGCCGGCGCCCACCGGCTGGCCCACCAGCAGGCGGTTGCCGGCCTGGTCCAGCGCCTCGTTGCCGCCGTTGAACAGCGTCGTGCCCTGCGCGTTCAGCTCGGCGCCGCCGCTGGCCCACAGGCTGCCGTTGCGGACATAGGACTGCAGCGTGCCGCCCGTGCCGCCCATCACATAGAGCTGGTTGCCGTTGGTCGTCAGCTCCGTGCCCTGCGCGCCGTCGAAGGTCTGCAGCGGTCGCAGCGGGTTGTCGGTGAAGCCGCCGACGGTCGCAGTCCACTTGGTGTAGTCGGCGCCCGTGGCGCTGTAGATCATGCTGCGCGACTTGCCGGCCGCGCCGACCACGAGGAGGTCGCCGACGATGTCCACGGCCGAGCCCCACTGCGCGCCGGCCAGGCCGTTGAACGTGGCGTGAACGGTCTCGGTGCCGGGGATGGGCCGCGTGCTGGCGACGTAGACGCGGTCGAAGTCGGTGTTGCCATCTTCGTCGCCCGGGATCGTCACCGTGACGGTGTTGTCCGTGTCGTTGGCGTAGATGAAGGCGTTGACCCACTCGAAGTCTTCGGTGTCCGACACCATGAAGACGGTGCGCGGGCCGACCGTGATGGACGTGATGTTCTTGTCGATCACGTCCGTGTTGAAGTCGATCTCTACGCGATTGTTGTAGCGGGTGCGCGAGCCGTTGTCGTTGATCTCGATCCAGAACGGCCCGATGTCGGTGCCCACGAACACCTGCTCGACGTCGCCGTCGAACGCCACGTTCAGCCTGTAGGTCGCCGAGCCGGCAGCCACGTTCGTGGTCGTGTCGCCACGGGTCAGGCCGACGGCGCGGCCGTTGGTCGTGTAGCTCGTGCGCAGCTTGCCGGTGCCGTTGTTGTAGACCAGGCCGCTGCCGGTGTCGCCCTCGTCCGCATTGGGTCCCGGCACGTCGGCAAAGGCCATGATGACGTGTGCGGGGATGGTGCCGGTCAGGGAGAACGGCAGGTTGCTCGTGCGCACGTAGCGGCCCTGGTAGGTGCTCGCGGTCGTCGCGCCGTTGCTGAGGGTGTGGGCGCGGTAGACGCTGCCGGCCGACGTCGTGACGCTGTCGGTCAGGAAGATGCTCTGCACATACGACGTGTTGTCCGGCAGTGCCGCGTCGTTGGGCATCAGCAGCTTGTCCGGGTCCCACCAGGTGCCGCCGAACACATAGGTGAACGCACCACCGGCAACGCCCAGCTGCAGCGAATAGGCCGGATCGGCCTGGCCGGCCGAGGCATAGCTGGCGCTGGCGCCAGGCATGCCGACCACGACGCGGTTGCCCGAGATGGCGACGGATTCGCCCCAGCGGATGCCGCTCTGGCCGGGGGCGAGGGTCTGGTACAGCGTCCAGGTCTCGCCGTTGGCTTCGCGCTTGTACATGAAGGCGCGGTCGCCCTGAGGCGCGCCGACGATCATCCAGTTGCCGTCGACGTCGATGTCGGCGCCGAAGCCGGCCTCGGCGCGGGTGATGGTCTGCACCGGGCGCCAGTACAGGCCCTCGTTGATGTAGACGTACACCGCGTTGTCGCCAGAGTCGCCGACGAACAGCGTGCGCGAGGCCGCGTCGTAGTGGGTGCTGGCGCCGAAGCGCGAACCGACGGCGGTGGGGTTGAGCGGGTCGGCCAGTTGCTCGGCCCACATCGACGCGCTGACGTTCGTCGGCAGCACGCCGTTGGTGGAGAAGGTGCGCACGCCGCCCACGTCGGGCCGCAGCAGGGTGCCGCCGGGCGCGTCGTTGTGACCGGGCATGCCCACCACCAGGCGCCCGCCGCCCAGTGCGACGCCGCTGCCGAAGCGGTCGGCCGTGTTGTACGGCGCGGCGATGTTGACCGAGCTGCCGGCCGGCTCGGCGGCGCCCAGCCGGCCGTCGCCGGTGGCGCCGGTGCTGCGCACCCAGCTGGCGCCATTGCCGCTGCCCTGGTCGGCCAGCTGCATGAAGACGTAGGCACCGCCGACGTCGAGCGCCGTGCCGTCGTAGCCCGGCGCCCCCACGGCCACGTACAGGCCGCCCAGCGCGACGCTGGCGCCGAACTGGTCACCGGCGCGGCCGTTGTTCAGCGCTTCGGCCTCGGGCAGGCCGCCATCGGCGGTCAGGCGCGCCGTGCGCAGCCAGGCACCGCCGCTGGACTGGAACACGAAGGCCCGGCCCTGGTCGGTCCGGTTGCCGGCCACGCCGTCCCACAGCGGCGCACCGACGACGATGCGGCTGGCATCCATGTCGATGGCCTGGCCGAAGCGCTCACCCGCTGTCGGGTTGGAGGCCGTCAGCTGCGCACTGCTGCTCCACACCGCACCAGCGCGGGTGTAGACGTTCACGCGGCCGCCGCTGCTGTCGGCCGGCGAGCCCACCGCGAGCACATCGCCGAACAGGCTGACCGCGTAGCCGAAGTCGGCGTTCACGCTGCCGCCGATGGCGATGCGCTGCTGCTGGCTCCACACCACCGTGCCCTGCGGCGAGGTGCTGCGGGTGAACACATAGGCAGCGTCGCGCGCGGCCGTGCCGCCCGCGGCGCCGACGACGATCCTGTTGCCGCTGACGTCGACCGACTGGCCGAAGGTGGCGCCGGCCGTGGCGTCGGCGGCCAGCAGGCGGCCCTGGAAGCTCCAGGCCGTGCCGCTGCGCACGAAGACATAGGCCGCACCGGCGTTGCTGCCGCCGGAGTCGTCACCCGACGCACCGACGACCAGCGTGTTGCCGTCGATGGCCAGTGCCGAGCCGAAGCCCTGGCCGCCGCCGTCGCGCAGGTCCGGCGCGTAGAGCTTGGCCTGCTCGACCCAGGCGCTGCCACTCCAGGTGTAGACCAGCACCAGCCCGCCGGTGCCGCCGTCCATCTCGGCGGCCAGCGCCATGGTGCTGCCGTCGCTGCTGATGGCCACCACCTGGCCGGCGTGGCGGGTGTCGGCCGCCACGGGCTGGCTGAGGTTGGTCTGGCGCGTCCAGCTGACGACACCGTCCACGGTCAGCGTGTGCAGCACCAGCTTGGGCAGGTTCAGGTCGGCCACGTTGACGCTGTCGATCAGCAGGTCGGCCGCGGCGTCGGCAGGCGTGTTCACGTCCAGCGCAGACAGGCCGTGGATGACCACGGGCTCCACGCCGCTGAAGGCGAAATGGTTGCCGCGAACGAGGATCTCGCCCGCCCGCGCTTCGGTGGCGCTGGGGTTGAAGCTGCCTGACGCCACGCCGTCACCGGCGATGCGCAGCGTGTCGCCGTTGGCGCCGTTGTTGCCGCCGTTGAAGGTCACGTTGGCGGTGCCGGCCGGCACGCCGGTTTCCATGTCGGCGAAGAACTGGTCGTCGCCATCGCCGCCGTTGAACACGGCCAGGTGGCCGCGGTTGTCGAGGCCGGCCTCGATCTGGAAGCTGTCGCGGCCCGCGCCGGCGTTCACGGTGATGTCGTAGCCGTAGGTCTGGCTGTACAGCTGCGTCACGTCGTTGCCGCTGCCCAGCGACACGGAGAGGCCCTCGATGCCGCGGCTGTTGACGTTCAGCGGCGCCAGCGTGCCGGCGCGGCTGATGACGACCTGCGCGTAGGGCGTGGCCGTGGGGTCGCCGCCGAGCACGCGGCCATAGAGGGCCAGCCAGCGCGGGTCGGCGCCGGTGGCCGGCGCCTGCGCGGGGAAGATCTGCGCGAAGGGCTTGTTGGTGATGGCCAGGTCGGTGGCGGTGGTCGCTGCCGTGTCGAGATAGGACACGCTGTCGTCGCCCGCCTCGCCGTCCACGACGACGGCAATGCCGCGCACGCTGTCGGCCGTGGGCGTGCCGGTGTCGATCAGGAAACGGTCCAGCGTGTAGCCGCCGCTGGTCAGCGGCGTGCCGATGTTGATGATGTCGTCGCCCGCGCCGGCATTGATGTTGAACGACGCGTTCTTGCCCAGCGGCGATTGCTCGCGGTGCGTGGACTCGACGTTGACCGTGTCGTCGCCGCTGCCGGCGCCGAGCACCACGGTCTCCATGCGGCGGTAGGTGAAGGCGGCCGCGCCGCTGCGCTGCACGGTGGTGGTGTCGAAGCGCCAGGGGGTGTCGCCCACGGGCGTGAGCGCCGCATCCACCTGGTTGCGCACGGTCCACAGCCGGCCGGCGGCGTCCGCCTCGTCGTGGATCCAGAGTTCGTCCTCGGCCTCGGGGCCGGCGCCGTCGATGGACAGCGTGCCCTGCAGGCCGGCCAGGCTGCCGCTGGCTTCCTGCCCTTCGCTGGCCCCGACATGCACACGGTCCTGGCCGCCGCCCAGGTCGAGCGCGAGGTTCTGCCCGGCGTCCATGCCAGGGATGTAGAAGCGGTCGGCGCCCTGGCCGAGCTTGACGCTGACGGCGTCGTCGCCGTCGAGGCGCACCTGCCCGATCATGTCCAGGCCGCTGACGGTGTTGCCCAGCCAGGTGCCGGTGTTGGCGTTGTCGTCGCCGCTGTCGTCCAGCACGATGCGGTCGGCCCCGGCCTGGCCGTCCAGGCGCAGCGTGCCGCGCACGAAGTCCACGCGGTTGAGCAGTCCCGGCGTCAGGCCGGTGGCGCTGCTGCCGACGGTGAGCAGGTCGTCACCGCCACCGCCGCGCACCGTGGTCACGCCGCCATAGCTGCTGTCGATGCGCAGCTGGTCGTTGCCGCCGCCCAGCTGCAGGTTGACCGCCTCGACCGTGCTGCTGAAGCTGCTGTTGCCCTGCAGGTCCAGGCTGCGGCTGGCGAAGTAGATGGCCCCCGGCCAGTCGGCCGCGGACAGGTCGTAGCCCGCGCCGAAATTGCTGTTGTGCACCGCCACCTGGCGGTTGCGGCCCATCTCCATGCCCGTCAGGCTGATGGCCGACACCTGGCCCGGCGTGGTGCTGGCGTCGGCGCGCACGTTGAGCGTGTCCTGGCCGCCCTGGCCCTGGAACGCGACGATGCCGGCGATGCCGCCCAGGCGGTCGCTGTCGTTGTAGACGTCCAGCACGTCGTCGCCGTCGCCGCCGTAGACGCCGGCATAGAGCGTGGCGCCCATCTCCTTGATGCGCACCCGGTCGTCGTGGCCGCTCAGCTCCACCAGCAGTGCCGCGCCAACGTCGGCGTTGAAGCCGATGCCGGTGCCTGCGGCCATGCCCAAGCCGCTGATGAGGCCGCTGCCGATCTGGCCGGTGAGGCCCTCGGTGGCCGCATCGGCGCTGACGTAGATGCCGTCCACGGTGCCGCCGGGGCCGCCGGCGCCCGTCTGCACCTGGATGCCGCCCAGCCGCGCCAGCGTGCCGGTCAGCCGGGCCAGCGCAGCATCGCCGGCGCCGTCGTCGTAGGCGCTGCCGGTCATGAACAGCGACTTGCTGGCATTGCTGGCCAGGAAGAAGCGGTCGGCGCCGTCGCCGCCCTGAAGCGTCGTGGGGCCTGCCACGGCACGGGCGAAGATGCGGTCGTCGCCGCCGTTGCCCCGCACCGTCGTGCTACCGCCCGCATTGCTGCCCAGCGGGTCGTTGAGCTGGAGGAAGTCGATGTCGGCGCCGCCTTCGAGCAGCAGCGTCGGCGCAGCAATGGCGCCACGCAGGTCGAGCGTGCCGCCGCGGGCGGGGTCAGGGTCGGCCGGGTCGGTATCCACGCGCAGTTCCACGGCTTTCGAGCTGGACAGGCGAGTGCCTGCGGCCAGCGTCAGGTCGTCGCCCGCGCGCAGTTCCACCACGCCGGCGGCCTGGGCGCCGCCCGCGGTCACCGCTTCACCGAAGACCGTGGTGCCGCTGACCAGCACGACGATGTCCTCGCCCATGCGCACCGTGTCGCGCGTGGCGATCTCCACCTCGCCACCCGAGGACTGCGCGCGCAGCAACTGCAGCGTGCCGTCGATGCCTTCCAGGTGCACGCCGCCGCTGGCGCTGACGACCAGATGGCCCTCGGCCGGCACGGCGTCGTCCAGCGCCAGCACGTTCTGCTGCTGGCCGGTGCCGGCGCCTTCGATCTCGATGCGGTTGGCACGGGTGCCGATGGCGCCGCCGTTGGCACGCAGGTCGATGTGCGCGGCCTGCAGGTCGGCCGCCGCGTCGTCGGCCGCGTCGGTCATGCCGCCGGCCAGCGTGACGAGCGCCACGTCGCCGCCGCGCGACACCACGCCGCCCAGGCCCAGGTCGCCCACCGTCTCGCGCAGGTACACGCTGCCGTCGGCGCTGGCATTCACCGCGCCCGCAGCCTGGGCCGACGAATCGATCTCGAGGAAGTCGTTCAGCAGCCCGATGCTGCCGCCGCGGGCGTCCAGCGTGATCGCGTTGCCGATCACCCACGGCGTGTTGCCCGGGTCGGTGGCGCCCGTGTGGGCATCCAGGATGCTGCCCCCCCGGGTGCTGAGCGACACATTGCCCGAGCGCGACTGCACACGGTCTATCCACAGATCGCCGTCGGTCTCGTCGAAGCGGACGTCGCCGCTGAGATCGGCCTGCACGACACCGGTGCCCCGCACGTCGACGGTGGCGAGCAGGTTCACGCGCCGCAGCTGATCGGTGCTGGCAGCGTCAGCCGCCACGACACGGATGCCGCCACTGCCCGTGGACACCAGCGTCGCCTCGGCGGCGGCCGCCATGGCCAGCAGGCGCAGGCCGGCGCGCTGCGTCACGGCGGGCGCGGCCGCCAGGCCGTCGTAGCTGGCGGCCATGGCCGTGGCGTTGCGGCCGAAGAAGGCATTGACGTCGGGCAGGCTGGCCGCGCCGTCCGGGCGGAAGCGGCTGACGTACAGGTCGCCGGCGGCATCGTCCGCGCTAGACGCGTCGTCGGGCGTGCGCACCAGCACGGCGGGCGCGGTCGCCCCGCTGCCGGGCGCCTCGCGCACCGCCTGCTGCAGCAGCACGTCCACGCCGCCCTGCCCTGCCAGGCCGGCATGCACCGCGTCGATGTTGAAGACGGCGGTCGTGGCGGCAGGGTCGCGCAGGCGGCCGGCCAGGTCCAGCGCCACGTCGCCACCGGCCAGCGCCGTCAGCCCGGTGGCGCCGCTGGCGCTGCGCACCAGGTCGACGCTGATGCGGTTGCGGCCGTCGAGGCCGTCGCCGTCGTGGTTGGTGGCGTCCTTGTCGAAGCCGATGCTGCCCTGGCGCGCTTCCAGCGTGAGCTGGCGCGACTGGATCAGCGCCGTGTGGCCACCCACGATCTCGCCGCGGTCGGTGCGGGCGACGATGTCGCCGGCCGCCGCGCGCAGCGTCGTGCTGCCCAGCGGGTTGGTGATGGTGCCGGCCAGGATGATGTCGGGCGCGCCGAGCGTCGAGGTGTTCTCGATGACGATCGTCGTCGGGCCGTTCTCGCGGCGGATGTCGAAGTCCAGGTCCACCTTGCCGGCCAGCAGGTCGATGGTGGGCTGGCGGCTGCTGGCCGGGTTGATATTGCCGATGCGCAGCGACTTGTCGGACGCATTGCGGATCGTCACCGACTCGAAGTTGTCGAACACGCGGAACAGCGGCCCGGCGCCTGCCGGCGACGCGGGGTTGGCGTCGGCAATGGTCTCGGAAACCAGGCGCGCCTGCAGCCCGCCGGCGTTCTGGATGTCGCCGATGCTGATGGTGTCGCCGCTGGTCGTGACCGTCGGCCCGCCGGGCAGGTTGCTGACCTGGCCGCCGGCAGCGATCACCACCAGCGGGCTGATGCCGGCATGCAGGTCGACGTCGGCATCCCACTGGATGCGGCCGTCGCCGTCGTCCGTCTGCGTGGCCTCGCCGCCACCGACGTCGATGAAGGCACCCGTGCGATCGATGCGGGCGGACGGGGTCTGCTGCGTGCCGAAGGTCTGCACGTTCAGCGCCAGCGCGTCATAGCCCGCCACCGCCTGCAGGCCACCCGCGGCGGTGCGCGGCGACGCCGCGATGGTGGCACCCGCGCTGGCGACCACGCGCGCGTCGTTGTCGGCCGTGGCGGTGGCATTGACGTCGGTACGGGCGCCAAAAGCCTTGGTGTTGCCGTTGGCATAGGCGTCGATGTCCAGGCCGCTGTAGCCGGCGCGCAGGTCCATGCCGCGCTGGCCATTGAGCTTCGCGGCGCCGTCGATCTGCACCTGCGCGCGGTCGGCCAGCGTGGCGGTGGCGTCGGCATCGTTGCTGACGCCCAGGCCGCCGGCGCCGGTCTCCGTGCTGGCGTCCAGCCGGATGGCGTTGCCCTGAGCCAGCACCGCGACGGTCCCGGCGTCTGCCCGGACATCGCGGCCCACGCGGGCCGTGGTGCGGCTGCCGTCGATGGTGGCGCGGCTGTCGCCATCGGCGCTGGCGACGAAGCCACCGGAGCCGATGCGCGAGCGGGCCTGCTGGTCCGCCCCCAGGCTGGCCTGCAGTTGCAGCGCGCCGCCGCTGCGCAGCACCAGGCCGTCGGCCAGTTCGGCCAGCGTCGTGGGGGTGTAGATGGACTGGGCACCCGCGGTGGCCACGTCGACGAAACCGCCGCCCTGGGCCCGCGCTTCGGCGGTCTGGCGGCTGTGGTTGTTGGCCAGCACCTGCACGTCGCCGCCCGCCGTCACCTGACCGCCCAGGCGGGCCGTGGCCGCGCTGCTGACGACGATGTTGGTGGTGGAGACCTTGACCGCGACCACGCCACCGCTGATGTTGGTGATGTTGGAACTCGCGTCGCCGTCGGCGTCGCTGCGGACGACGACCGCGCCACCGGCGGTGATGTCACCGTCGATGCTGGCGGTCACGTTCGAGAGGACGGTGACGTCGGCGCTGCCGACATTGACCGTGACCAGGCCGCCCGACGAAGCGCTGGCCGAGGCCGAGCTGCGGCCGTCGCCCGACGGCGGCGACACCTCGGCTAGCGCCACGCCGCCGGCGCCCAGCAGGCGCTGCGATCCCGCCAGGCTGGCGCCGCTGGCGATGTCGATGCGCAGGCCGTGCTGGCCGGCAGAGGCCTGCAGGTCCAGGCCTTCGCTGCCGATGAACTGCTTCACCGACGGTGCCGCGGCGTCGGCCTGCCAGGCGATGTCCAGCGCGACGCCGCCCGGCGCGGCGGCGAGCTGGAAGCTGCCTGCATTGGCGCCGGTGACGTAGTAGGTGCGCCCCGACACCAGGCCGGCAATGCCGGGATCGGTCAGGCTGTGGCCGACCTGCGCGCTGCCGCTGGCCAGCAGCGCCAGCGGCGTCGGCGTGGTGGTTGCCTGGGCCAGCGTCGCCGCGAGTTGCACTGCCTTGTCGCTGAGCCGGATGACGTAGTACGTGGCGCCTTCGACCAGGCTGCCACCGCCGGCCAGCGCCAGCGGCGCGCCGTCGCTGTGGTAGCGCACCGCCTGGCCGTTCACGAAGCCGTGCGGCTCGCTGAACCACAGCGCGTGCGAGTCACCGGCCTTCAGCGTGCCGTCGTCGTTGGTGAGGGGCGCGAAGCTGCCGTCCAGCGCCAGGTTGACCGTGTCGACCGTGAAGCCCTGGCCGCCGCCGTCGCGGTAGGTCACCGCCTGGCCATTGACGAAGCCGTGTCCGGCCAGCGTGATGCGATCGGCGGCCGCGTTGACGGCGGTGCGGCCGTCGACGTTGGGCGTGCTGCCGGCCTGCGCCGCGGCCTTGCTGCTGAACAGCTTGATGCTGCGCGGGTCGATGACGCGCGCGTAGAGCGTCTGGCCGGCCGTCACGGCGCTGGTGGAGCCATCGGCGTTGCGCACCGTCAGCGCGGCGCCGTCGCTGCCGTCGTAGACCAGCGCGTCACCGGTCTGCAGCAGGTGGCTGCCGGCGAAGCGCACGAGGTCGCTGTCGGCGTCCAGGCCGTAGTCGATGCGCGTGCCGCCCGACGTGGTGCTGGCCGGCGTGCCCTGGAAGCGCACGCCCAGCTTCAGCACCTGCTGGCCGGCGGCGCCGGGCGCGGCCTTGAGCACGAGATAGTCCCGGCCGTTGGCCAGGCCGGCGAGGGGCTGGCTCGCCTGGTAGCGGACGACGTCGCCGCTGTCGATGCCGAAGTCGCCGTAGGTGAGCGTGTCCGCCGCGCCGTTGACGGCCAGCACGCGGTCCTCGGCCTGGGCGCCGACGGATTGGCGCAGCGCCTGCACCTGCACGTCGCCGCTGGCGTCGACCTGGCTGCCGCTGCCGATGCGGGCATCCACCGTGGCCGTGACCAGGCTGTCGGCCACCGACACGCCCGCGTCGATGACGCCGCCGCCATAGCCCTTGGCCGTGGCGTCGGCCTCGGGCAGGTACTCGGCCAGCACGGTGACGTTGCCGGCCTGCACCGTGACGCCGTCGCCCAGCGTCGCGCCGACCACCGAGGTGGTCTCCGATCGGGCATCGGCGCCGCGGCCGCTGAAGATGCCGCCGCTGGCGGCGCGGCTGACGGACACGCCGCTGTCCTCGGCCACCGCATGCACCCGCAGGTTGCCACCGGTCAGCACGGCGCCGTCGCCCACCGTGGCGGTGGTGCGGCCGTTGACGATCGTCTCGGTCTTGACGAGGCCGACGCCGGCCAGCAGGCCCACGCTGACGCTGAAGCCGTCGGAGCGCGCGGCGTTGTCGCCGTCGGCGTCGACGGTGATGCCCTGGCTGCCGCGCAGCTGCGCGCCGGCACCCACCGACGCATCGACCGTGCTGCTCGCCGTCGCATGGCCGACGGCGCCGGTGCCGGCGAGCAGGAGGCTGCCGGCAAACGGACGGACTTGTGCCCGCACGGGCGCCGCGCTCGTGCCGCGGGCGAACACGCCCACCGAACCGTCGGCGCTGACCACGGCGCCCTCGCCGATGCCGGCGCGTACGTCGGCCGCCTGGGTGGCATCGGCCAGCGCCACCGCCACGGCGGCACCGCCGGCCACGGCCACGCCCAGCGCATCGGCCCGGACCGCGGCACTGGCATGGCGGGCGTCGAGCCGCACATTGCCGCTCGCCTCGACGACCACGCCGGCGCCCACCGTGGCGGCCACGCTTGGCGCCACGGTCACCTTCACGTCGACACCGGTGCCGGCGAGCAGCACGCCGCCGCTGGCGCCGACCGCCTCGACCTCCACCTGGGTGGCCTGCGCATCGGCCAGCAGGCTGACGTTGCGCGCGCGCACCCGCGCATTGCCGCCGCCCGCCGCGCCGCCGCGCGTCTGGATCTCGGCGCGCGTGGCGCCCGTGACGTCGGCGCGGACGATGACCGCGCCCAGGCCCACGCCGATGCCGATCGCGCCGCCACCGAGGGTGGCGTCCAGCCGGACCTGCGAGCGCGCGGCCACGTCGAGATCGCCGCCGAGGGTGATGTCCGCACCGGCGCCCACGGTGGCGAGCGCGTCGGTGCCGATGTCGGCCAGCAGCACGGCGCCTGCCGCTCCCGCGCCGGGGCCGCCGGCAATGGCCACCGCCATCACGCTGCTGCCCGGGTAGCTGTCGATGCGGCTGTGGGCCTCGCTGCCCACGTGCAGGTCACCCACCGTCTGGCCGGCGGCCGCGCCGATGCGCGCACCGCTGCCCACGCGCGCGTCGGCGCCGCCCTGCAGGCTGAGGATGTTGACCGCCGCGCCGCCGGCCACGCCGGGCAGCGTCGGGTTGTAGGCGATGGCCAGGCCCGTCGTGGTGGCCTGGATGCGGGCGTCGTAGCGGGCGTCGATGCGCACCGCGTCGGCCTGCGTGATCTGCACGCCACCACCGCCGCTGTCGTCGGCGAGGAAGGCCCGCGCTGTCGCCACGTCCTGCACATAGACGACGGACGCCGCCGCGCCGACGATGCCGCCGACGCCGCCGGCCACGGCCAGCGCGCGCAGGTCGCTGGTGTAGTCGCTGCTGATCGTGATGTCCCCGCCGGCGGACAGCACGGCGCCGTCACGCACTTCGGCCCGCACATCGGACTGGTTGTTGACGATGCCGATGGACGCCCCGATGCCGGCGCCCTGGGCCGTCACGTCGATGCCCACCGCGCCCACGATCAGCGTCATGTCCAGCTGCTCGTCGGCGCCGACGGTGATGCCGTCGCCGGCCGCGACGGTGTTGTGCTGGCCGATGAAGGCCTGCGTGCCGGCGCTGGTGGCGGTGGTGGCCTGGGTGGCGGTCGTCACGCCCTGCGTGGGCACGGCGGCCTGCAGCCTCGTGGCCGCGCCGCGGGCGGCGCGCCGGGCGGCGTCGGCCTGCGCGCTGCCCAGCGTGTGGCCGCCGCCGCTGCCGCCGGACAGTGCCAGCGCGTGGCCGGCCTCTGCATCGGCCAGCGTGGCCGCCAGCCGGATGCGCCCGGGCTGGGCGGCGTCGACGATGACGTAGTACTCGACGCCATCACGCAGCTCGCCGACGGCCTGGTTGCCGTCCGCACCGCGGCGGTAGACCAGCGCATCGCCGGTGTGCCAGCCGGGGTCGGCGGCCAGCACGATCTGGCCGCCGCTGACCTGGGCCGCGCCGAACTCGGTCAGACCGTCGTAGCCGCCCAACGTGGCGATCAGCTGGGTGGGCCGGGCCTGGCTGTCCGCGGCGTTGGCGAGATCGGTGTCGGTGCCCTGCAGCGCGTTTTCGTTGCGGCGGGTGCCGGCGTCGTCGAAGCTGTAGCTGGCGTTGAAGTTGCCGCCCAGCTGGTAGACCGATGCCGCACCGCCCAGGCCCACGCGGCCCAGCGCGGCCGAGACGGCCAGGCTGTCGATCTGCTTGTGCGCGACGGCCTGCACCAGCACGTCGTTGCGCGCGTGGAGGTTGCCGCGCGCAGCGGCCGTGCTGTCGCCGATGAAGGCGTGGGTGTCGTTGCGCACGATGCCCACGTCCACGCCGCCGGACAGGCTGCCGGCGGTGGAGCCGGCGAGCACGCCGTCGATGGCCTTCAGGTTAAGGCTGTTGCCCGCCACGACGGTGACGGACTGCCCGGCATCGGCCGCGCCCGGCCCGCCGTTGACGCGTGCGCCGCCGCCGATGGCGGCCGTGGTGTCGCTGTCGATGATCGACACAGTGACGGCGCCGGCCAGCGCTACGAAGTTGCCCACGCCCGCGCTGGCGGAAACGCCGAACAGGTCTTCAGCCGAGCGCGCCTGCACGATGACGCCACGACGGCTCACCGTGCCGAACGCACCGCTGGCGTCCTGCGTGCCGTCGAGCACGCCCGCCAGGTCGCCGGCCCGGGCCGCCGCGTCCACCGTGGCGCCGTTGCCGATGGTGGCTTCCGTGCGCTTGGTCAGCAGCGTCACGCCGACGGCGCCACCGATGCCGACTTGGCCTAGGCTGAGGCCGGCCGAGCCGCCGATCACGTCGAGGTCGCTGTCGTCACGTGCGCTGACGACGACGTTGCCGCCTGCCTGCACCCAGGCGTCATTGCCGACATGGGCCTGCGTCGCGGTGTCCAGATCGAGCACCGACACCGACGCGGCCACGGCCCCGCCCGCGGCGCTGTTGCCGGCCAGCGCCACCGACACGGCCAGCACGTCCTCCCGGGACTCCGCCTGCACCTGCACATGCCGCTGCGCGGCCACGCGGGCACCGTCGCCCACCGTGGCGAGCGTGCGGGCGTCCAGCGTCAGCAGATCCCCCGCGGGCGTGATGGCCACGGTGCCGGCGATGCCGCCGGCACCGGCAATGCCGAGGTGGTGGAAGTCGCTGGCCGCCGCCACGTTAACGTCCTGCAGCGCGTTACCGCCGGCCGCCTGATTGACCGCGGCGCCGGCGCCGATGCCCGCCCGCGTGTCGGCCTTCACCAGCGCGGCCGAGGCCGACAGCTGCAGGGCCACCTCGCCGGCACCGCCGATGCTGACGCCGAAGGTGGCGATGTCGTCGCGGTTGGTGGCGCTGACCGACAGCCCGCGGAAGCCGCTCTGACGCACGGCGCCGACGCTGCGCTCGCCATCCAGGGATGGATCGCTGCTGCCGCTCTGGGCGCCGATGCCGGCGGGTGCCGCCACCTGCACATTGCTCGCCACGGCGGGCGTGTAGACGGGCGCGGTGAAGCGGCCGGCCAGCACGTCCAGCGCGGCCTGGCCACGCGCATCGACCACCGCGTCGGCGCCGATGTCGGCGTCCACGATCTTGGTCAGCGTCGCCACGGCCGCGCCGCCGCCCAGGCTGGCCGTGCTGCTGCCCGACAGGCTGCCGCCGATGAGGTCGAGCCGGGTCTGGTCGTCCGCCGCCACGGCGACGCTGCCACCGGCATCGACACGAGCCCGCGCGGCAATGCCGGCATGGGTCGCCAGGTCGAGCGTGGTCAGCGCCACGCCGCCCGCCAGGCCGACGCTGGTGCCGACGCCGGCACCGCCGCCCGCGGCCACGCCGTCCTCGCGCGAAAGCGCATGAACGCGCACATGGCCCTGGGCCAGCACGGTGCCGCCCAGCACGGCCTCGGTCTGCTTCTTCAGCATCAACACCCCAGCGCCGGCGCCGAGGCCGGCCTGGTTGCCCGCGCCGATGGCGCCGCCCAGCACCATCACCGTGCTGCGGTTGTCGGCCAGCAGGTTGACGCCCTGGGCGCCCGGGCCGTCGGCGTTGATGCGCGTGCCGTCACCGACCAGCGCGCGGGTGGTCTCGTCCATGACCACGGCACCGCCCGAACCGGCCACGCCCACCAGGCCGGCCTGCGCGCCGCCGGCCGCGATGGCCAGCACGTCCTGCGTGTTCGTCGCGGTGACGCTGGCGCCGTGGAAGGCGGCGTCGGCGGCACGCGCATCGCCCACGGCCGTCTGCACGGTCGCGGCGCCACCGGCGCCGAGCGCGACCAGCGTCGCGTTCTTGCCAACGAGCGCCTCGACGCGTTCGGTCTGCGTCAGCGTCATCGCCGACAGGCCCAGGCCCGCCTGCGCGCTGCCCACGGCCAGGCTGCCGGCCACGCCGAGCAGCTTGGCGACGTTGTCGGCCTGCACCAGCAGGTCGCCGCCGGCACGCAGGCTGGCGCCATCGGCCACCAGGGCCTGCGTGCGGTTGTCATGCGTGAAGACGCCCACGGCGCCCGCCAGGCCGGCGTTGCCGCCACGGGCCAGGCCGGCGTCGACCTGCGTCAGCAGCAGGCGCGACTGGGCATCGACGACGACGTCGTCTCCGGCGGCGAGTTGCGCCCCGGCGCCCACGCCGGCCAGTACGTCGCGCGTGACGCCGAGCACCGACACCGAGCCGTCGACCACCAGGCCGGCCGCCGACACCGAGGTGCCGGTGACGACGGTGCTCGTCAGGTCCAGCAGGCTCAGCGCCTGCACCGTGATGTCGTCGCGTGCCGCGACGCGGGCACCGGCGCCGACGACGGCGCCGACATGCGCGTTGATGGCGGCATGGTCCGCCGAAGCGCCCACGCCCACCAGGCCGCCACTGACCAGGCCACCCGCCACGCCGAGGGTGTTCACCTCGTGGCGCGCGCTGACCTGCACCGCCTGCGCGGCATCGGCGCTGGCGGCGTCGCGTTGGTTGACCTGGGCGCGGTCGCCGATGCGGGCGTCCACGGCGCTGTCGATGCGGGTGTCAGCCACCGAGGCGGCCAGCGCGGGCATCTGCGCCATCGCGCCAGCCGCGGCGGCGGTCACCACGGTATCGGTGGCGACGGCGCGCACGACGACGCCGCGCACGCGCGCCCCGTCGCGGCCCGCGGGCGGCGTGCCATGGCCGTCGGCGTCGAGCTGGGCGTCGTCATCGACGGCCGCCAGCATCTGGCGGCGCACGCTCAGCTGCGCGCCGGAGGCCCCGACGCCCAGCTGGCGGCCGAAGGCGGCACCGCCGGCCACCACCAGCACCGGCGTGTCGTCCAGCGCCTGCACCAGCGCGCTGCCCTGCACCTGGATGTCCGCGCCGGCGGTCACGCGGGCGTCGACCGTGCTGTCCACCGACAGGCGCACCGCCGAGCCCGCCAGGCCGACCATGTTCGAGGCGCCGAGGCTGGCGGCGATGGCCAGCACGTCGTTGATCGCATCGGCCCGCAGCACCAGCTGGCCGCCGACCTCCACGTCGGCCGCGTTGATCTGGGCCTGCACGACGCTGGTGATAGCGACGTCCTGAGCCGAGGCACCGACGCCTGCGCCGGCCTTGCCGCCCTTGGCCAGCGCGCCAGCCACCGTCACCACGCGGGTGTCGTTGCGTGCGGCGACGGTCAGGTCGCCCTGGGCGCGCACCAGCGCGCCGTCGCGGACGGTGGCGGTGACCGTCGTGCCGGTGCCGCCGCTGATCACCGAGCCGGCGGCGTCGGGCCCGTTGCCGACCGCCGCGCTGGCGCTGACGCCCACCAGCAGGCCGGTCGCACTGGCCTGCACGTCGACCGTGCCCGCATGCACCTCGCCGCCCAGCGCGGCGGCCACGGTGCGGTCGATGTCGTTCTGGACGATAGCCCCGGCCAGGCCGATCGCAGCGGCTTTGCCGCCCAGGCCCACAGCGCCGGCGATGCCGACGGTCTTGCCATCCGCCTCGGCGTGGATGTTCAGCGCGCCGGCCGGCGCTGCGCCGGTGCCGACGCGCAGCACACTGTCCTGCGTCGCGGCCAGCACGTGCTCGTCCACCGTGGTGCTCGCGCGGGCGCCCACCACCTGCGCCACGGAGCCCGTGCCGGCCTTGGCGCCGGCCACGCCGAGCGAAATCAGGTCGGACCAGGACGTCGCCCGCACGGTGGCGGTGGTGTCGGCCTGCACCAGCCCGGGCAGGGCCGGCGCCACGGCGGCAGTCAGCCGGTCGCCGATGAAGGCCTCGGTGACGTTGTGCTGTGTCGTCGCCGACGAGGCGGCGCCGAACGCGATCTTGGTCTTCTGCAGAGCCCCGCTGGCCTGCACGGACAGCAGCGACAGCTCGGCCTCGATGCCCAGGGCGCCGCCGCTGTGCACGCGCGCGCCGTCCTCGATCCAGGCCCGCGTCGTGTGCGTGCCGTCGGATTGCGCCAGCGCGCCGCCCGCGCCGGCCATGCCGCTGCCGCTGGCATGCGCCACCAGCACCTGCTCGTCCGACTGAGTGGCGGCCACCCGGATGCCGCCGGGCGCGCTGACCTGCGCGCCATCCTCCACCCAGGCCTCGGCGGTGCCGGCATAGCCGCTGTCCACCGTCGACAGGCCCACGCCGACGGTCCCCTTGGTGCCACCCATCGGCTTCAGCGGGTTGGCCTGCCCGGCGATGTGGATGGCGTCGGCCGTAGCCAACGCGGTGACCGTGACCGCCGCGTCGGCATCGCGCTGCAGCGCGGCGTTCTGGTTGACGCGGGCGCCCTCGCCGATGGAGGCGCGGGCGATGTTGTCGAACCGGCTGGTGTTGACGCTGCCGACCGCCGCCAGCCCCGGGTTGCCGCTGGACGACGACTCGGTGTAGGTGGTGGCGATGAAGTTCGGCACGAAGTACTTGGGCGGCACCACGGCCATCAGGTCGGTGACGGCCTGCGCGATGCCGGCGGCGGCATCGAGGCCCCAGCCCAGCAGGCTGGTGGCCGCGCCCGCGCCCTCGCCGATGTGGTCTTCCACGCCGGCCAGCGGATTGGTGGAGTTGTTGGGCGCCGTGCTGCTGTCGTCCAGCGACAGGTCGGGCTTGTCCAGGTCCAGCGCGTCGCGCAGGTTGCCCAGGTACTCGCCGAGGCGGATCTGGCTGGGCATGTCGGCATGCGCATCGACCGCCAGGTCGCCAACGGCGTCGAGCGTGGCGCGCGGCTGCACGCGCACCTCCGCCTCGTTGGTGACATCCGCCTTCACGAGGGCGCCGGCCACGCTCACGCCGGGGCCCTTGGGGCCGCCTACGGCGAAGGCCTGGAAGTTGTCCTTGGCGCCGGCGCCCAGGCTGAGGCTGTCGGCGCTGGTCAGCTGCGCGTTGCTGCCGATGGTGACGGTGGCGCGGTTGACGCTGTCGGCGTGGGCCTGCGCGCCGGCCAGCGGCAGCGAGCCGACGAACTTGGTCGACGCCAGCGACGTGGTGTCGTTCTCCTTGTTGTCGGCCGTGGCGCCGATCTGCAGCGAGGCGACCGCGGGGGCCTCGCCGTGCGCGGCGGTGTCGGCCCCCAGGCTGCGCACCGCGCCGTCGACCTTCACATCGGCCGAGGTGCGGATGTGGCTGACCGCCACGCCCATCACCGCCAGGGCCGGCCCGCGCCGGGCCTTGCCGCCGGCGTCGACCAGGAATTCGTTGCCGTCGTTGGTGGCGTTGATGGCCACCTGCTGGCCGCTGACCAGCGCGCCCTCGGCGACTTCGGTGAGCGTGGTGGTGGTGCCCTCGCCGTACACCAGCGCGAGCCGGGGCATGGAAGCCGATTTCTTCTTGACGGAGACGTCGCTCATCGCCGTCATCGCATGGTTGGCCGTGCTGTCCAGCGTTACCGCGCCGTCGGCACGCACCGTGGCGCCGAGCCCGATGCGCACATGGGCATCGGCCGTGGAGCTGACGTAGGTGGCCCCCAGCGGCAGGCCTTCCACCATCTGCATCACGTTGGCGTCGGCATCGGCATCGATGTCGACCGTGCCGCGCGCCAGCACGCTGGCGCCGTCGTCGATCAGCACGGTGCTGCTGGCGGTGCCCGAGTACTTGGACACCGGCAGCTTGACCGGCGCCGCGAAGAACGCGCCGAACAGCGCGCTGGTCGGGACGCTGCCGATCAGGCTCTCGGCCACCAGGCCCGCCGTCAGCGGGTTGTTGGGGTGGCTGGGGTTCACCTGGTCGCTGGGCAGCACGCCCTGGATGTCTGGCGCTCGCACCAGTTCGTTGGCGACCACGGCGCCACCGCTCGCGGCCAGGTCCACCACCAGCGTGCGGCCGTCCGCGGAAATCGAGCCGATGGCGAACATGGCGTCGTTGGCCATCGTGCCGCGCACCTTGATCTGGCGCCCGGCCAGGAATCCGTCGTCGGCCCAGCTGCCGCCGTCACGGCGCAGGCTGTGCGTGGCAGCATCGAAGAACACCAGCGGCCGGCCGTGCTCCGCGCCGAAGTAGACGTCCAGCTCCTGCGAGCTTTCGGCCTGGAAGCCGGCGAAGCCCGGGGCGGACACCGTCAGCGTGGCGCCATTGATGCCGGTGACGACGAAGTTGCCGTTGTTGACGCCGTCGGCCAGCAGCGCGCCGGCGACCTGCACCTCCTGGCCCACGGCGAACCCGGCCGCCAGCCAGCTGCCGCTGGAGCGCTTGATGGTGTTGCCGGCCAGGTCGAGCGTCAGCGCCTCGACATTGCCGAAGCTGGCGGCAATGTCGCTCCCGGTGACCAGCGTGCCCTCGACCGTGAGGGTGGCGCCCGACACGGCCGTGATGCGGTGGTAGCCGTCGTTGGACTTGCCGCTGCTGTCGCTGCCGGTGCCGCTGACGCTGATCTGGTTGCCCACCGCGAAGCCCGCGCCCTTGGCCGCCCAGGTGCCGGTGGCCAGCGTGATGGTCGAGCCGCTGAAGCTGGCCACGCCGTCGAACTCGTCCCGCAGCGGCTCGGGCGTCAGGCCGGTGCCGCCTTCGGCGGCGCCGGTGGCGCTGATCGTCGCGAGCGCCGTGGTTTCGGCCGTCAGCGGTGCGTCGTCGGACAGCGTCAGCACCGTCGCGCTGACGGCCGTGAGGCGGGCGCCGCCGTCATTGCGCGCACTGCCGGCGATGTTCACCGACTGCCCCACCGCGAAGCCCTCGGCCAGCCAACTGCCACCGGCATCCGAGCGGGTGACGGTGCCACCGCCTGCCGCGGCGGCGAACACCAGGGCCACGCGGCCATCCAGGCGCACGTTGGGGTCCGCCACAGCCACCGGCACGGCGCCGGGGTCACCCTTGGGCGACGAGGCGGATGCCCCGGCCACGCCGGCTTGCGCCTTGATGGCCGAGGGGTAGAACAGCGTCAGCGTGTCCGGCGTGACCGCCGAGATGAGGTACTCGCCATCGTTGTCGCCCACACCGTCGCCATCACCGTCCGGCGTGCCGCTGAAGCGCACGAACTGGAAGCGCTTGAAACCGTCGGCCACCCAGTCGCCGCTGGCGCGCACCACGGTGTCGGACGACAGGATGTCGTTGTGGCGGAAGTCCAGCACCGTGCCCGGTGCCATGAAGTTGACCGCGCGGATCTCGGTATCGCTGCTGTCGGCTTCGGCCGTGAGGTGAGCCGCGACGTCCAGCGTCAGCGTGCTCGGGGTCAGCGACGCGACCTTGTAGTAGCCGTCGTTGGACTTGCTGCCGCGCACCTCGATCATCGTGCCGGCGACGAAGCCGTCGGCCGCCCAGTTGCCGTTGGTGTCGCTGCGGACGATGGTGTCGGCCGCGCCGCCGCCATCGATGAAGGACACGATGGCGTCCTGCGGCAGCGCCGGCACCAGCAGGCCGTTGCGCTGCGCGGCGGTCAGCGAAGCGATGCCGATGTCGTTGACGAACAGGTCGATCGTGCGCTGGTTGGACGACATGCTCTTGAGCGTGACGTCGCCGCCCGACAGGCGGGCCCCCTTGCCGATGCGGATGGCCGACACCGCGTCGAAGCTGGGGCCGAGCGAGCGGCTCGGATCGCCCAGGTCGTCGATCAGACCCAGCGTGGGGTCGAAGTCGGCATTGGCCAGCATGTCGATGTCGCCGCCCACCGCGACGATGGCGTTGGCGGCCACGTTGATGCTGCCGCCGGCGAACACCGACAGGTCGCCGTCGATGCGGATGTCCGAATCCAGGAACACCGCATCCGAGTCGTTGATGGCGAGGGTGAAGCTGCCGACATCGGCCAGGCCGCGCAGGTCCGCCACGCGGAGGTGGTCGTCGCCGAAACCGGTGTTGATGGTCAGCGTGCGGCCCGTGGGCGCGCGGAACAGGAAGGTCTCGAAGCTGCCCACGCTGCCCTGCGGCAGGTTGGAGGTGATGACGAGCTGGTTGGTGAGCGAGTCGTAGCTCAGCGTCGCGTCGTTGCTGCCGGGCGTCAGCGAGACGGTCACGTCGCCGCTGGCGCCGGCCAGCACGCTGACGGGCTCCAGGCCGTCGAAGGCCACGCTGCGCGCGTCGACACGCAGCACGCCACCGTAGGGGCCGCTGGCTTCATAGGCCAGCGCTGGCGAGCCGGCGGTCTCGACACGCAGCGTGTCATAGCCGCCCACGCCACCGTCGAGCCCGCCGGACAGCGAGCCGCCGTCCTGCAGCACGAAGGTGTCCTGGTTGTCGACCGCGCCCGCCAGGTGCTCGATGCCGCGGAACTGCGTCGCGCCGACCGAGCCGGCATCGGCGCCGGTGATGAGCCAGGTGCTGTCGGCCAGCGGCCCGTGGAGCACGTCGCTGCCAAGCCCGCCCTCCACCCGCGCCTGAAGGCCCGGGGCGTCGAGCGTGATGCGGTCATCGCCCGCGCCGGCGTCCAGCTGCAAGGCACTCACGCCGTGCGTGGCATCTCCAATGCGCTGGCTGTGGCCGTTGATCGTCAGGTCCAGGATCAGGCCGCCATCGCCAGCGATGCCGGTCTTCTGCACCAGCACCTGGTCGTTCCCGTCGCCCAGCGTGACCTGGAGTACGCCGGCCGCGCCGAAAGACAGCACGGGGTCGGCCGACAGCAGCAGCCGGGGCTCGAGCGTCTCCAGCTGGAAGCTGGACGCCTGCGGCGACGGCGCCGCGCCGGCCTTGCCTCGCCCACCCTGCCAGGCTTCGCGCAGCCGCCTGGCCAGTTCGGTCAGGCTACGGGCGCTTCGTTGGGCAGTTCCTGCAGCCGGAGCCGTGCGTTGCGTCATGGGGTGTTTCTCGCAGAACACCCGGACCTAGGCCGGGCAGGTTGTCGACTCAGGCTTGCGCGCGGCGACGCGCCCGAATGGCGTCAGCGGCCACCGGCGCACGCCGCCGAGCGGCGGCGCCACAGGCCCAGGGCGGGCAGCCCGATGGCCAGCATCCACAGTGCGCTGGCCTCTGGCACGGCGCTGGTGACGGCGGTGACGCTCAGCTGCAGTGAGCCGGCGTCGACCCAGTCGAGGTAGGACTGGTTGTCCGCAAAGCTCAGCGTGAGCTTCAAGGCAGGCCCGGCCTGCTGCCCGGCAGCCAGCGCGCCGATATCGAAGAACGGACCGGCCCACGCTGCCGAGACACTCGTCGGCGCATGGACGACCAACGTCAGGCCGGCCCCCTCGAAACGCTGCGCCGTGGCATTCCAGCTGAAGGGGGTGTCGACAAAGCCATCGAAGCTGAGCCCGTCGCCGATGTAGAAACCCACGTGGTGCCCTGCGTGAGCGGCAGGCACATCCACCCAGGTCGCGACGTCCAGGTCCAGGGACCGTGCGCCCGCATCGAGCACCGGCGCGCCCGGGAGGAGCACGACGGCAACATCGGCCGATTCCACCCACGGCGCGGGGGCTGAAGCCGCCACTGCGGGTGACGCCACACCGAGCGTGAGCAGCGAGGCCACCAGCCCCGCCGCCGCGAAGCGCGCGAAGAATTGCCCGGCGACTTTTGAAAATGCTGGCTTCATACACCCCCCTGATCGGACTGTTCAAAAGCCAACCCGTTCAGTTGGCGTATTTGCAAAAAGTGTAAGAGCGCCCCCTCCCCCCTAGACCTCACCCCCCTAGATTGACGGTTAGATAAAACCTGGGCATCAACATGCGGACGACGCCGGCGCAGCGCGCTCGGGGTTCCAACCGCTCGCCTCTGGGGACAGGGGCACCGTAGGCACGCATCGCCACGCCGGCCTTCGCCGTGGATCGACGGCGGGTGGCGCACTCGCTGGTCAAGAGGCCCTCGCTCGGTCGAGATGCCTGTCTTTCATCGTGGAAAAACTCCTGCTGCAGCAGGTGCTGGAACGACTCGCCGAAGACCTGCTGCCAGCCGAAGCCGCAGCGCCGGCGGCAGCCACGCGCAGCTTGCGCCTGTCGTAGGCCGCGGGGCTCTGCACGCAGCGCGACTGCATCCATGCAGTGCGCAAGCGCCTGCTGGCGCAGCGATTCCGGCCGACAGGCGGACCGCCCAATTGATCAATGGGCGGCGCGGCGCTCGTGCAGACGCCTTGGGTTTCCGAGATTGGCGGAGAAGTGCCTCGAAGAAATTTCTAGGCCGCTCGATCAGTTCTGCAGCCGCAGTGCCAAACCGCCAACGACATTCGCATCGCGCGAACGCGATGACAGAAATCCCAGCGGCGACAGACACCGGATGCGCACAAGCAAAACAAAAAGCCCGATACGAACTTTTTCGTATCGGGCTTCTGATTCCTACCAAATTTGGTAGGCGCGATTGGATTCGAACCAACGACCCCCACCATGTCAAGGTGGTGCTCTAACCAACTGAGCTACGCGCCTGAAGAGCTTCGCACTATAGCATGCTTTTTGAGGGCTCGTCCACAAATCACTTCCGACGCGCTGAACGGACGCCCGAGATGGCGCACAGGTCGCGCAGCACCTTGGCCAGCTTGGTGGCGTCGGACAGCTCCAGCGTGAAGCTCATCCACGCCGTGTCGCCGCCGCCGGTGCGCGGTTTGGTGGCGGCACTGCCCTGCAGCGACTGCGTGTTGACGGCGACGACGTTCATCTTCTCCTTGGCGAAGATCTCCAGCACGTCGCGCAGCAGACCCTGCCGATCGCCGGCCTCGACCAGCACGTCGACCGGGTAGACCGGCGCACTCTTGCCCGCGGGTTCGCCACCGCCCCACTCGACGGCGATGACGCGCTCAGGCGAGCGGCGCTTCATCTCGGCAAGGTTGCTGCAGTCGCTGCGGTGGATGGCCACGCCCTTGCCGCGCGTGACGAAGCCGGCGATGGCGTCCGGCGGCGCGGGCCGGCAGCAGCGCGACAGCGTCGTCAGCAGGGAGTCGATGCCCACCACCAGCACGCCGCCGCGAGCGCCGCTGCTGGCGCTGCGCGTGTGCCGCTGGGCGAGCAGTTCGTCCTCGTCGGCCACCGGCTCGGGCGGACGCAGCAGCAGCTCGATGTTGCGCAGCGAGTACTCGTCCTTGCCGACCACCTCGAACAGCGCGTCCGCGCCCTTGAAGCCCAGGCGCGCGGCCAGCTCGTCCAGCTTCAGCGCCGTCTTGCCCTCGCGCTGCAGCAGCTTCTCGACCAGCTCGCGGCCCTTGGCGATGGTCTGCGCCTGCTGCAGCGCGTTGAACCACGCCCGCACCTTGGCGCGCGAGCGCTGGCTCTGCAGATAGCCCAGCTCGGGGTTCAGCCAGTCCAGCGACGGCCCGCCCTCCTTGGTCGCGATGATCTCCACCGTCTGCCCGCTTTGCAGCGGCGTGTTCAGCGGCAGCATCTGGCCGTCGATGCGCGCACCGCGGCAGCGGTGGCCCAGGTCGGTGTGCACCGCGTAGGCGAAGTCCACCGGCGTCGCGCCGGCCGCCAGCTCGACGATGGTGGCCTGCGGCGTGAAGACGTAGATGCGGTCGTCGAACACCGCCCCGCCCTCGCCCTGCACGGTGTCGCGCTCCCAGGCCAGCAGCTGGTTCAGCACGGCCTTGCGGGCGCGCGCCACCTGCTCCTCGAACTCGCCCGCCGCGCTGACGCCGGCGTAGCCGCGCGCGCCGGCCTCCTTGTAGGCCCAGTGCGCGGCCACGCCATGCTCGGCGTGGTCATGCATCTCGCGCGTGCGGATCTGCACTTCCATGGCCCGCTGGTCCTGCCCCAGCACCACCGTGTGCAGCGACTGGTAGCCGTTGGGCTTGGGCTTGGCGATGTAGTCGTCGAACTCCCCCGGCACCGGCGTATACAGCTCGTGCAGCCGCGCCAGCACGGCGTAGCAGTCGGCCACGCTGGCGACGATGACGCGCAAGGCCCGCAAGTCGAACACCCGGTCCAGCGACAGGTCCTTGCCCTGCATCTTCTTGTGGATGCTGTAGAGATGCTTGGGCCGCCCCTGCACCTCGGCCGCGATGCCTTGCGCGTACAGGTCGGCCTGCAGCGTCGCGCGCGCGGTCTCGATGCGCTGCTCGCGCTCGACGCGCTTCTCCTGCAGCCCCTTGGCCAGCGCCTTGTAGGCCTCGGGCTCGCGGAAGCGGAACGCGAGGTCTTCCAGCTCCCACTTGATCTGCCAGATGCCCAGCCGGTTGGCCAGCGGCGCGAACACCGCCTGCGACTCGGCCGCCAGCTCCGGCGGGCAAGGCGTCTTGCTGGCGGCGTACCAGCGCAGCGTCTGCAACCGCGAGGCCAGGCGCAGCAGCACGACACGCAGGTCCTTCGAGAACGCCAGCAGCATCTTGCGCACGCGCTCGGTCTGCTGGGCTTTCTGGTCGGTGCTGACCTTGGCGGCCCGCGCCGCGCGCTGCATCTGCACCAGCTTGCGCGTGTGCGTGACGAGGCTGGCGTGGCTGTCGCCAAAGGCCTTGGCGACGACGTCCTCGGGCCTGGTCAGGAAGTCGGCCGCGTAGACCAGGTAGGCCGCCGCCTGCAGCTCCTGCGCGGCGCCCACGGCCTGCAGGATGGTGGCCACGCCGTCGGCGTGGGCCAGCGCGTTCTCGCCGGTGTCCAGCGTCTCGGCGGCCAGCAGCGGCTCGGCAAAGGCGCGCGCGCGGGCCACCTCGGCGTGGGAATGTTCGGTGCTGGTGTCCAGCAACGCGACGATGGGCGCGGTGGCCGCGCCCTCGGGCATCAAGCCTGTCTTCATGAACTCAAAAAGTCTCTCACGATGGCGATCTGGTCGTCGCGGATCAGGGTGGGGGCGTGGCCGATACCGGGCAGCTCGACGAGGCGGGCACCCGGCCCGCGCTGCGTCATCGCGCGCGCGGTCTCGGCGCTCAGCAGGTCGCTGTCGGCGCCGCGGATCAGCAGCGTCGGGCAGGTCAGCGCGTCATAGGCGGCCCACAGCGCGGCCTCGCCCAAGGCGGCGAGTTCGGGCGTCACGGCACCGAAGGGCACGGCGATGGCGGGGTCGTAGCGCAGCCGCCAGCCGTCGCCGTCCTGCTGGAACAGCGGCTCGGAAAGCGCCAGCCATTCGGCGTCGCTGTGCGGCCCGAAGCCTTCGGAGATGGTGCGCAGATAGGCCGCGCCGTCGGCCAGGGATGCGAAGCGCTGCACCTTGCCCAGGTAGCCGCCGATGCGCTGCAGCGCCTCGAAGCGGATGGCCGGGCCCACGTCGTTGAGCACGAGGCGGCGAATGAAGCCCGGCCGCCCTTCGGCACCGCGCAGCGACGCAACGCCCAGGCCGATGAGCCCGCCCATGGACGTGCCCACCCAGTCCACCTGCTCCACGTCCAGCCGCGCCAGCAGCGCGATCATGTCGGACACATACGCCGGGATTGCGTAGCCGCCGGGCTGGCGCAGCCAGTCGGAGCGGCCGCGGCCGGCCACGTCGGGGCAGATGACGCGATAGCGGCTGCTCATCACCCGCGCCAGCGCATCGAAGTCGCGCCCCTGACGCGACAGTCCGTGCACGCAGACCAGCACCGGCGCGTCGGCGCCCGGGCCGGCCCACTCCCAGTACGCCATGCGGTGCAGACCGGTGGCGTCCAGGCAATTGACGAAGCGCAGGTCGGGCGAGGTCATGGTTCAATCCTTTGAAACCATCGTAGCAACCCGGAAGGACCCCTCCATGTTGAAAGGCAAGACCGCCCTCGTCACCGGCTCCACCAGCGGCATCGGCCTGGGCATCGCGCTGTCGCTGGCGCGGCAGGGCGCGAACGTGATCCTGAACGGCTTCGGCGACGCCGAGGCGCCCAAGGCCGAGGTCGCGGCGCTGGGCGTCAAGGTGGGCTACCACGGTGCCGACATGAGTAAGCCCGGCGACATCGCCGCGCTGGTGGCCTACGCGGACGCCGAGTTCGGCGGCATCGACATCCTCGTCAACAACGCCGGCATCCAGCACGTGGCGCCGGTGCAGGACTTCCCCGTCGAGAAGTGGGACGCGATCATCGCGATCAACCTCACGTCGGCCTTCCACACGACGCGGCTGGCGCTGCCGGGCATGCTGAAGCGCGGCTGGGGCCGCATCGTCAACATCGCGTCGGCGCACGGGCTCGTCGCGTCGGCGCAGAAGTCGGCCTACGTGGCCGCCAAACACGGCCTGGTCGGCTTCACGAAGAGCGTCGCGCTGGAGACGGCCACGACGCCGGTCACCGTCAACGCCGTCTGCCCCGGCTGGGTGCTGACGCCGCTGGTACAGAAACAGGTGGACGCGCTGGCCGCGAAAGACGGCGTCGACAACGAGGAGGCCAAGCGCCGCCTGCTGGCCGAGAAGCAGCCCTCGCTGCAGTTCACGACGCCCGAGGAACTGGGCGCGCTGACGGTGTTCCTGTGTTCGGACGCCGCCATCAACGTGCGCGGCCAGGCCTGGGCGATGGACGGGGGCTGGACCGCCGTCTGAGTGAGCCCCCGGCCCGGCGGGTAGGCCGGGTCGCTCAGCGCGGGGACGACTCGCGCGTCAGCTGCACGCTGCCGCTGACGTTCACCGTCACGGTCGCCTTGCCGGCCTCGGTCGGCAGGCCGGCATCGGCCGCCTCGGCCTTGACCATGCGCATCGCCATCATGGGCCGCGGCTGCGACACCTCGTCGCCCGAGATGTTGATCTCGCCCACCACGTAGCCGCCGTAGCCGAACTGCTTCGCGTAGTCCGCCGCCTTGGCGCGGTAGCGGCCGATGGCCTGGGCCGTGATGTCGGCCTCGGCCTTCTCGCGCGCCTCGCGCGACAGGCTGTAGCCCACGCGGGCGATGCTCAGCGTGCTGATGCGGCCGGTCAGCTGCGCGATGGCGGCCGTGTCGCGGCCTTCCACCTGCAGCTCCGCGCTGCCCTGCCAGCCATTGATCTTGCCGGTCTTGGGGTCGTGGCGCGGGTACAGCGAGAAGCCGCCGGTCTGCACGTCCACCTGGCCCGGCTTGGCGACCTTGCGCGCCTCGGCCAGCGCGGCATCCAGCGCCTGCTTCAGCGCCGCCTGCACGGCGGTGGGCTCGGTACCGTCGCGCGTGGTGGAGAAGCTGACGCCCAGCACGTCGCGCGTCACCTCCGCGGTGGCGCTGGCCGACAGGCTCAGCCGCTCCCGCGGCGCCTCGGCAGCCTGGGCCGCGGCGGCCAGGGTCAGAACGGACAGGGCGGTCAACACACGCATGGCACTTCCTTTCAACAGGGGCTTCCCAGCTTAGCGGCCCACCATGGCCCCGATATGGCAACGAGCTGTAACCGATGCCTGCTGTCCTACGCGGCCGGGTTTCAAACCTGCTCACAATGCCGCTGTTACAAATTCAGGAAGCGCGATGAACAACGCCGCCAATCCCCGCCAGAACCGCATCCTCGTCGTCGACGACGATGCCCGCATCCGTGACCTGCTGCGCCGCTATCTGACCCAGGAAGGCTTCGAAGTGCTGCTGGCCGAAGACAGCCGCGCGCTGAACAAGCAGCTGACCCGCGAGACGGTGGACCTCATCGTGCTGGACCTGATGCTGCCCGGCGAAGACGGCCTGACCATCTGCCGCCGCCTGCGCGCCGCCAACGACCAGACGCCCATCATCATGCTGACGGCCAAGGTCGAGGACGTGGACCGCATCGTCGGCCTGGAGGTCGGCGCCGACGACTACCTCGCCAAGCCCTTCAACCCGCGCGAACTGCTGGCCCGCATCAACGCGGTGCTGCGCCGCCGCCCGCCGCCGGAAGCCCCGGGCGCCCCGTCCAAGGAACCGATGACGGTCACCTTCGGCCCGTTCGAGTTCGACCTGGCGCTGCGCCGCCTGATGAAGAACGGCGAGCAGCTGCCGCTGACGACCGGCGAGTTCTCGATGCTGAAGACGCTGGTGCGCCACCCGCGCCAGCCTTTGAGCCGCGACAAGCTGGCCCAACTGGCCCGCGGCCGCGAGTTCGAGCCCTTCGACCGCAGCCTGGACGTGCAGATCTCGCGCCTGCGCAAGATGCTGGAAGCCGACCCGGCCCAGCCGCGCTACATCCAGACGGTCTGGGGCGTGGGCTATGTCTTCGTGCCGGATGAAAACAGCTAGCGCATGCCGCGACCGCATCTCGCGCTGAATCTCTTCTGGCGCACGTTCGCGTGGCTGGCGCTGCTGCTGGCCGGCGCGGTGCTGGCCTGGCAGTACACCTTCAAGCTGCTGGAGGCCGAGCCGCGGGCGCTGGAGTCGGCCGAGCAGCTGGCCGGCCTCGTCAAGCTCAGCCGCATCGCGCTGGAGCACACCGACCCCATCAACCGCGTGGCCGTCATCACGTCGATGGCGCGGGGCGACACGGTGCAGGTGCGCGTGGCCGAGCAGACCGACCGCTGGCTGCCCTACGACACCAGCCCGTTCGCGAAGAAGCTGGCCGCCGAGTTGCGCGGCACGCTGGGCCCGGACACGCTGGTCGCGCGCAGCGTCAACGACGTGCCGGGCCTGTGGGTGCGCTACGTCGTCGGCGAGGACGCCTTCTGGCTCAGGACCACCGCCGCGCCGCTGTCCGTCAACCTCGCCGGCAACTGGTGGTGGGTGTTGATCGCGCTGCTGGCCACCATCGTCGGCTCGGCGCTGATCGCGCGGCTCATCAACCAGCCGCTGCGCGAGCTGGCCGAGGCCGCCGGCCGCATCCGCGAGGGCGAGTACGACTCGCGGCTGGACGAGACGACCATGACCAGCGAGATCCGCGAGGTCAACATGGGCTTCAACCGCATGGCCCGCGAGCTGGCCAAGCTGGAGGAAGACCGTGCCGTCATGCTGGCCGGCATCTCGCACGACCTGCGCACGCCGCTGGCCCGGCTGCGGCTGGAAACCGAGATGAGCGTCAGCGATGAGCAGGCGCGGCACTTCATGGCGCAGGACATCGACCAGCTCGACGCCATCATCAGCAAGTTCATGGACTACGCGCGGCCCAACGAGACGCAGCTGCGCGAGGCCCGGCTGGCCGACATCGTCGAGCGCGAGGTGCAGGGCTTCCGCGACCCCGACCAGATCCGCTTCCGCGTGCAGGTCAGCGCCGCGCTCAAGGTCTTCGTCGACGACACCGAGCTGGGCCGCGTGCTGCTGAACCTGTTCGAGAACGCCCGCCGCTACGGCCATGAGCCCGGCGAGCCGGCGCGCGTGGACGTCAGCGCCACGCGCCAGGGCTCCTGGGTGGAGCTGCGCGTGCGCGACCATGGCCCCGGCGTGCCGCCCGACCGCCTGGTCCGGCTCACGGTGCCCTTCTACCGCGGCGACGCCGCACGCACGGCCGCCAGCGGCGCGGGCCTGGGGCTGGCCATTGTCGAGAAGTCCGTGCAGCGGCTGGGCGGCCAGCTGTCCATCAGCAACTCGCCCGAGGGCGGGCTGCTGACGGTGCTGAAACTCCAGGCCGGCTGAGCTACGCTGCGCCCATCTTCAAACGCTAGGCGCCGCGCCTGCCGCCATGCCACGGGTCGCCCTCCTGCTCGCGCTGCTGCTGCACGCCGCCACCGCGCTGGCGCAGCCGCGGGTGCTGGAGATGCTGGTCTATCCCAACGCCGGCGTCTTCGAGTCGGCACCGGGCAAGGGCCCGGGCGGTCCCGGTGGCGCGATGCTGGAGCGCCTGCAGGCGCTCAGCGGCGTGACGCTCAACCAGCAGTTCATGCCGGTCCCGCGCGCGATGCTGACCGTCAAGCAACACCCCGGCCACTGCATGGTCGCCGTGACGCGCACGCCGGAGCGGGAGTCGATGTTCATGTGGGCAGGCCCCTGGGCGCGCGGCGCCACGGCCGTTTTCGCCCGGGCCGACGACACGCGCAGCCTCCAGCACCCGCAGGAACTGCGCGGCAGCAGCATCGTCGTGCTGCGCGAATCCGCGCCAGCGGACTGGCTCCGGTCGCAAGGCATCCCCGCGACGGAGGTCAAGGACAACACCACCGGGCTGCGCATGCTGCAGGCGCGTCGCGTGGACTACTGGCTTGCCAACGACCTGGCGGCGCAGTTCGTCATCCGCGCCGAGGGCGGGCCGGTGCCCAAGCAGCTCTACAACTTCGGCCGCATCGACCTCTACATGGGCTGCCACCCGGCCTCCGACCCGGCCGCGGTCGCCGCGCTGGACGCCGCCATCGCGCAGCTGCGCCGCAACGGCGAACTGGCGGAGTTCGGCTTACGCTGAAGCCGCTGCCAGCAGGCAGACGGCGCGCGCCTCGATCGCGCGGCCTTCGCCCACCGGGCCCATCTTCTCGGCCGTCTTGGCCTTCACGTTGACCTGCCCCACGTCCACGCCCAGCACCTCGGCCAGCCGCGCGCGCATGGCCGGGATGTGCGGCGCCATCTTGGGCGCCTGGGCGACGATGGTGGTGTCCAGGTTCACCAGCTGCCAGCCCGCCTCGCGCACGCGGCGGTAGGCCTCGGCCAGCAGCACCATGGAATCGGCGCCTTTGAACTCGGCCGCCGTGTCGGGGAACAGCTTGCCGATGTCGCCCAAGGCGGCGGCGCCCAGCAGCGCGTCGGTGATGGCGTGCGCCAGCGCGTCGGCGTCGGAATGGCCCAGCAGGCCGTGGGTGTGGGGAACGGTGATGCCGCCCAGGATGAGCGGGCGGCCGGTGACGAGCTGGTGGGTGTCCCAGCCTTCGCCGATGCGCAGGGCGGTCGCGGAAATCATGCGCAGGATTGTCCGCGCAAAGCGGCGCACCACGCGCTAACCTCGCGCCATGCCGACCGCCCGCCGCGCCCTGCTCAGCCCGCTGGCCGGCCTGTGGGCCGCGGCCGCGTTCGGCGGCGCGCCGGCCGACACGCCGCTGCGCATGCTGGTGTACCCGGTGCCCGGCCTTTTCGACGTGGCGGAAGACGGGCGCATCGGCGGCCCCGGCGGCGCGCTGATCACCAAGCTCGGCCGCGCGAGCGACGTCCGCCTGGAAGCCGCCAGCCTGCCCATCGCCCGGGCCTGGCAAAGCGTGCTGGTCGAGCCGAACAGCTGCGTGCTGGGCATGACCCGCACGCCCGAGCGGGAGGCCCGCTTCCAGTGGGTGAGCCCCGTCTCGCGGGCAGACTTCATCGTCTACGGCCGTGCGGACTCGGCGCCAGCGGCGCCGGAGCTGGGCGCGCTGCGCGGCAGGCCCGTCGTCGTGCTGCGCGAGACGGTCACGGCCGCGCAGCTGCGCGAGCAGGGCGTGGCCGCCCAGGAAGTGACGAACACCCTCAGCGCGCTGCGGATGCTGCAGGCCGGCCGGGTGGACTACTGGTACTCGCACCAGCTCGTGGCCGAGGCGGCCGCCAGCGCGGCGGGCGGCACGCCCATCAAGGCGCTGTTCAGCACCGTCCGCATCGATGGCTACCTGGCCTGCAACCTGGAAGTGCCCGCCCCCACCATCGACCGGCTTCGGCAGGCCGTGCAGAAGCTGCGCCACAACGGCGACCTGGCCGAGTTCGGCGTGCGCTGAAGTCATGGCCGCCTGCTATGGTGCGGCGCCATGCGCCGACCCCTGCTCCGCATCTCCCTCCCTTCACCGCTCGCCCTGCTGGCGCTGCTGGCCTGCACCAGCGCCTGGGCCCAGACACCCGCGCCCGCCGCACCGCCAGCCGCCGCTGCTGCCACTGCCAGGCCCCGGATAGGCCTCGTGCTGTCGGGCGGCGGCGCGCGCGGCCTGGCCCACATCGGCGTGCTGCGCGTGCTGGAGGAGCTGCAGGTGCCGGTGGACCTCATCGTCGGCACCAGCATGGGCGCCGTCGTCGGCGGCGCCTATGCGTCGGGCCGCAGCGTGGACGAGCTGGAGGCGCTGGTGAAGAGCGCCAACTGGGGCGCCATCCTGGCCGACCGCCCGGCACGCGAGCGCCTGGCCATCCGCCGCCGCGAGGACGACGAGCGCCTGCCCTCGCGCATCGAGTTCGGCGTCAGCCTGGCCAAGGGCGCGCAGCTGCCCGCCGGGGCCGCCGGCAACGGCCAACTGGAGGCCACGCTGTCGTCGCTGCTGCCCGCCACACGCATGGACGACCCGCTGCGCCGCCTGCCCATCCCGTTCCGCGCGGTGGCCACCGACCTGCTGTCCGGCGCCATGCTGGACCAGGCCGACACGCCGCTGTTCGAGGCGCTGCGTGCGTCGATGGCCGTGCCCGGCGTGTTCTCGCCGCTGCGCGTGAACGGCCGCCCGCTGGTGGACGGCGGCCTGGTGCGCAACCTGCCCATCGACCTGGCACGCCAGCTGGGCGCCGACATCGTCATCGCCGTCAACGTCGGCACGCCGCTGCTGGAGGAACGCGAGATCACCAGCGCCGTCATGGTGGCCAACCAGATGCTGCAGATCCTGACCGAGCAGAACGTGCAGCGCTCGCTGCAAGAGCTGCGGCCGCAGGACATCGTCATCGACCCCGACCTGGGCGGCATGGGGTTCATGGATTTCTCGCGCGCGGACGAGGCCCTGGCCACTGGGCGGCGCGCCGCGCTGGCCGCGGGCGAGCGGCTGGCCACGCTGGCCGCGCCCGCCGCGCAGGCCGCGCTGCAGGCCCGCCGCCTGGGCGTGCCCGAGTCGGCGCTGCCGCCGCTGCCGCTGGGCGACATCAAAATCAGCGGCACCCGCCGCACCAACGCCGAGGCGCTGCGTGCCGAGCTCGCGCTGCAGCCCGGCGACACGGTGGGCCGTGCGGAGCTGGCGCGCGCCGTGGAGCGACTGGACGGCACCGGCGACCTGGAGCGCATCGAGACCGAGATCGAGGACCGCGACGGCCGGCGCAACATCGAGTTCAAGGTCACCGAGGCCGACTGGGCCGCCAGCCGCTTGCGCCTGGGGCTGGAGCTGTACAGCGACTTCGCCGACGCGAGCAGCTACTCGCTGGTGGCCATGCACGTGGCCAACTGGCTGAACCGCTGGGGCGCCGAGCTGCGCAGCGTGGCGCGCATCGGCACCACGCGCGGCCTCAACACCGAGTTCTACCAGCCGCTGGGCCCGGGCTCGCGCTGGTTCGCCAGTGCCAAGCTGGCCTACGAGGCTGGCGCCAACGACGTGTTCTACCAGGGCCAGCGCGCGCTGCGGCTGTCCAGCAGCCTGACCAGCGCGCAGCTGGAGCTGGGCCACCGCGTGGCCGGCCTGGGCGACGTGCGTTTCGGGCTGGGCCGGCTGCGCGCCAGCGACGAGGTCGTGCTGCCCATCATCACCGGCGGGCGGGCGTCCAAGAGCTACAGCCAGCAATACCTGGAGCTGCACACCGACACGCTGGACTCGCTGGCCTTCCCCAGCCGCGGCCAGTGGACGACGGCGCGCATCGAATGGCTGCGGCCGCGCGGCGAAGGGCATGTCATCAACGCCTCGCTGCTGGGCCTGACGGCCTTCCGCCTCGGCGAGTGGGCCGGCCAGCTGTATGGCGAGTTCGCGCACGCCGAGCGCGGCCAGGCGCGCTCGCTGGGCGGCTACCTGCGACTGTCGGGCACGCCGGACGGCTCGCTGCTGGGCGAGAACATGGTGCTGGCCCGCGTCGTCATGGCGCGGCGCATCGGTGAGATGCCGGTGGGCCTGGGCGGCGCGGTGCGCGTGGGCTTCTCGCTGGAGACCGGCGCGGTCGGCGCCGGCACCGGGCTCAAGCTCTCCAACCTGCCACGCGACGGCTGGCAACAGGCCGTCAGCGGCTTCCTCAGCGTGGACACGCGCTTCGGGCCGTTCTTCCTGGCACTGGGCTCGACACGCGGCGGGCAGACGTCGGCTTATCTGCTGCTGGGGCCGACGTGGTAATTCGCACCCCGCCCCTGAGCTGCGACACTCAAACATCTGGCGGCCTAGAACGGAGCTGACATGTCAGGGTTTCGGTCTGCATCGCCTCTTGGCGGCATCACTCAATTGCTCGTGGACAGTGGCACGCTGGCCCGCACGGCATCCCTGCCGCCAGGCCCCGACGCCATCGCGAATCAATTGCGGAACTGGCTGCGGCAGGAGGCCCGACGAGCTGTGACCCGGTCGCTTCCCATCGCGGTGGACATCGCATGCGAAGTTATCCGCCAGGAACTGCGCAAACTGGGAAACGACCTTGAAGCGCAACTGGCGCTAATTGCCCGGCTCCCGGAGGACCTGCGCAATCGGGTGGCCTATGAGTTCTTTGCCTCGTTCTTCCATCACTACCTACCGAAGAAGCTGGTCCGCCACTACGTGTACGGGCGCGGCGCGACGCTAACGCTGACCAAGCAGGAAATGGTGGATTGCAACCCATACATCACCTTGCTGCGTTCTTCTGCGTTCAGGGCCCTGCTGAGCAGCTCCGTGGCCAGCGGTTCAGGCAGCAACTTCAAGCAGGGCGTGCTGGCGGGCGCACTCACCAACGGCTCGCTGGGCCAGTTCACCGCCATCGTCGAGGGCCACCTCACGGTGCTGCCCGACGGCAGCTGGACGGCAAGCGGCAAGATGAGCTTCTACGACGAGTGGGACTTTGACCCCAAGGATTTCTCAACCGGCGGACGCAGCTTTCAGGGCGAGGTGAAAACGCGCTTTGCTCACTACACGCTGCCGGGCCAGGGGTTCAAGATACAAAGCGAGAAGGTCGAGTTTTCCCAAGATCAGGATTCGACCTCCGTGCAGTGGGTGGGGGGCGCTCCCAAAGCGGTGCCAGACCGACTGGCGAGCATGGACGCGCAACTCGGCAACGCCGAATGATGATGCGTCGACGGGGTGTCGGGCTGGCCCTTGTTGCCTTTGCATCGACAGCTGCAGCCATCCTCTACACAAAGAGGCCTCACATGTTCTTCGAACGATCTTCGACCCAGCAACTGGCGCAACTGATGGGCGCAACCGGCGCATTACTCATCAAGTCGGCTCGTGTAACCGCGTGGCAACCTGACCCCGATCACCAACCCGCCGGCTACTACCTGGTAGGCGCGGGCGATGAGGCGGAATGGCAACGGCTGAATGAGTCTATGGGGCTGAGCACTGGCGCGAATGGCCCGCGCGGCCCTGGTATCTGGCGCCTGCCGCCCGGCCTTGAGATGCCGGATTGGGCGGCAAGCGATTTGCCTGCCGAGCCGGCACACCAATCCCACGGTACGGTGGGCACGGCCGCCGTCTGGCTGCGCTGGCATGGCAACACGATCTACGCCGTGGTCATGCCCTCAGCACCGTGACGTGAAAGCAAGGCCTCGGCGAGCGAAAAGTCTTCCGGCCACGTGACCTTGAAGTTGGCCATCGACGCGCGCACCAATCTGGGGGCCAAACCCAGAGCCTCGATTGCGCTAGCCTCATCTGTCGCAACAGCGCCCATGGCCCGGAGCGCCTGCTCCACCGGGCCGAGCCGGAACATCTGCGGCGTCTGCGCCGCCCACTTGTCGCGGCGATCTACGGTAGACGTGACGCGACCGTCGACATCGCCCGCCTTCAACGTATCGGCGATGGGCTGCGCCAGCAATCCGCCAACGGCGTCAGGCAGGCACGCATCGATCAGCGCATTCACCCATTCTGGCCTCAGCAAGCAGCGCGCGGCGTCGTGCACCAGCACCCATTCGTTGTCCTGAACGCCGCGGCGACGCAGCTCGGACAGTCCGCCAAGCACACTCTCAGCGCGGCTGGCGCCGCCGACGCGGGCAGCCCAGCCCGCGTGCCCCGGCACTGCCGTCTCGAAGAGATCGTCGGCCGGTGATAGCACCACCAGTGTCTGCTCGATGCGCGGCACAGCAGCCAGTGCGGCCAGCGTGTGCGCCAGCATGGGCCTACCGGCAATCTCGACGTATTGCTTAGGCATGCCGGCGCCGGAGCGCTCGCCGACGCCGGCAGCAGGCACCAGGGCATAGCAGCGCACGCTACGAAAGTCTGTAGTCATTCGCGGAATTAGAGCAGCAGGTAGGCAACGCGCTGCTGCGACTTGCGGGCACGCATAGGGGCCGTCGAAGCATCGATTCCGATGCGGCGGCGCGGCTGCAGGGACAATCCAAGATTCCATGCTGATCTCCGACCTCCGCCAGCGCCTGCGCGCGCTGGGCGCCAACCCCACCCATGAAAGCCGCGTGCTGCGCCACTGGGTGCAGAACCTGCCGCTGGACGCCGGCAAGCAGCCGCTGCAGGGCTGGCTGCCCAAGGCCGTCATGGAGACGCTGCCGGGCCTGTTCGCCGAGCTGGACGGGCTGCTGGCCGTGAAGAGCGAGCATGCCGGCGGCGACGGTGTGTCGGCGCGGCTGCTGCTGGGCCTGCATGACGGCCAGACGGTGGAGACCGTGCTGCTGCCACGCGATGGCGTCTGCGTGTCCAGCCAGGTGGGCTGCGCGGTGGGCTGCCGGTTCTGCATGACCGGCGTGGACGGCTTGATCCGCCAGGTCGGCAGCGCCGAGATCGTCGCGCAGGTGGTGCTGGCGCGGCGCCGCAACCCGCGGCTGAAGAAGGTCGTCTTCATGGGCATGGGCGAGCCCGCGCACAACCTCGCCAGCGTGCTGGACGCGATCACGCTGCTGGGCCGCGAGGGCGGCTTCGGGCACAAGCAGCTGGTGTTCTCGACGGTGGGCGACGAGCGCGCCTTCGCCGCGCTGAACGAGGCCGACGTGAAGCCGGCGCTGGCGCTGTCGCTGCACACGACGGATGCGACCAAGCGCGCCGACCTGCTGCCGCGCGCGCCGCGCCTCACGCCCGAAGAACTCGTCGACGCGGCCGACGCCTATGCCCGCGCCAGCGGCTACCCCATCCAGTACCAGTGGACGCTGCTGGACGGCGTCAACGACGGGCCGGAAGAACTGGACGGCATCGTGCGGCTGCTCAAGGGCCGCTACGGGCTGCTGAACATGATCCCGTTCAACAGCAACGAGGGCCTGCCCTTCCAGCGCCCCAGCTGGGAGCGCGCGCGCGCCATCGCGGCCGAGCTGTCGGCGCGCGGCGTGCTGACCAAGCTGCGCGACTCCGCCGGCCAGGATGTGGAAGGCGGTTGCGGCCAGCTGCGCGCCCGCGAGGCCAAGGGCCGGCCCGCGCGCGTCGTGAGGATTCACGCCTGACGCAGGGAACAGCCACCACAAAAGGTAACTCCCGGCCGCGGCCGTGCACGCAGAATCCGTCCGGCCGCATCGGCGCGACGACGACAAGACATCCATCGGAGGAGACATGACCCAGCTTCAGGCCCTGGCCACCCACGCCCGCACCGCCGCCCTGATCGCCGGCACGGTGCTGTGCCTGCAGGCCACCGCCGCGCCCACCACCAGCAAGTTCGACGCCACCACGCAGCTGGGCGGCAGCACGCTGCAGCTCAACGGCAAGGGCACGCGCGTGCGCCTGGTGTTCAAGGCCTACGACATGGGCCTGTACACGACGAAGCGCGTCACGACAGCCGCCGACCTGTTCGCGCTGGCGGGCCCCAAGCGGCTGCAGTTCACCGCGCTGCGCGAGCTGCCCGGCACGGAGCTGGGGCGCCTGTTCCTGCGCGGCATCAGCGACAACACGCCCAGCCAGCAGCTCACGCGCCACACGCTGGCGACGACGCGCCTCATCGAGATCTTCTCCGGCAAGCCCAAGCTGATGCCGGGCGACACCTTCACGATGGACTTCGTGCCGGGCAAGGGCACGCAGTTCTACATCCAGGGCCAGCCGCAGGGCGAGCCGGTGGGCGACGACGAGTTCTTCACCTTCGTGCTGCGCATCTGGTTCGGCAGCTCGCCGGCCGACGCCAACCTGCGCGACGCGCTGCTGGAAGGCCCCACCAGCTGATTGCCGCGCGGCGGCTCTCCTAGAATCCGCCGCCATGCGCCGCTGGTTCCTCGCCCTCCTCGCCCTGCTCGTGACAGCCCAGCTGTCGTGGGCCGGTGCGGCGCTGTGCTGCGTGGACGAGCTGGCCAGCCAGAACGCCGCGGTGCTGAGCGGCGAGGCGGCGCACGCGACGGCATCAACCGACGCCCATCCGGTCTGCGACACCGCCGGCCATTGCCACTGCCACCACACCGGCTGCGCCACGCCGCTGGCCGACGCAGGCCGCCTGACGGGGTCCCAGCAGCCCGCACCCGCGCCGGCGCAGGTGCTGCGGCCAAAGTCCCACATCCCGCCGGGGCTGGAACGCCCCAACTGGCTGCGCGCCTGAGTCGGCGCGCCGCTTCCCTCCCCTTTTCCCGTTGTTGAAGCGAGGCACCCGCCGGGTGCCTGACGCGCCGAACCGCCTGCCGTTGTTCCATCACCGGAGAGTTCGATGCGATTCCTTCTTCCAGCGCTGCTGTTCGCGCTGGCCCCCGGCGTCTGCGACGCCATCACGCTGGCCGAGGCGCAAGCCCTGGCCCTGACCCAAAACCCCGACCTGGCACATGCGCGGCTGGAGCTGCAGGCGCTGCAAGGCGCTGAAGCGCAGGCCGGCGCCCGCCCCAACCCCGAGCTGGGCGTGCTGCTGGAGGACACCCGCGCCGCCACGCGCACGACGACCGTGCAGCTGAGCCAGGCCATCGAGCTGGGCGGCAAGCGCGCCGCGCGCCAGGCCGCCGCCGCTCAGGCCCGCGAGCAGGCGGCCGTGGCGCTGGCCGCCCGGCAGGCCGATGTGCGCGCGGCCGTGGCCACGGCCTTCTTCGAGCTGCTGGGCGCCGAGGCGCAACGGCAGCTGGCCGAGGCCGGCGTCAAGCTGGCGCAGGACGCCGCGGGCGCCGCCGACGAGCGCCTGCAGGCAGGCAAGGTGCCGCCGCTGGAGGTGGCCAAGGCCCGCGTCGCCGAGGCGCAGGCCCGTGCCGAGCTGGCCCAGGCCCTCAGCGAAGGCCAGCTGGCCCGCGCGCGGCTGGCCGCGCTGTGGGGCCAGGGCCCGCAGGCCGTCACCCATGCCGAGGGCGATGCGGGCTCCCTGCCCGCCCAGCCGTCCGAGGCACAGCTGGCCGCCTGGCTGGCCGATGCGCCGGCGCTGCAGATCGCGCGGCTGGACATCGCGCGCCGCCAGGCACTGACCGACGGCGAGCGCGCCCGGCGCACGCCCGACGTCACGGTCACCGTCGGCGCCAAGCGCGACGCCGAGCTGGGCCGCACGCAGGCCGTCATCGGCTTCTCGCTGCCGCTGCCGCTGGCCGACCGCAACCAGGGCAGCCTGCTGGAGGCCCTGCGCCGCGAAGACCAGGCCCGCGAGGCGTTGACCGCCACCTCGCTGAAGCTGCAGGCCGACGTGGCCGCCGCCGCCGAGCGGCTGCGCGCCAGCCGCGAGCAGGCGCGGCTGCTGGCCGACGACGCGCTGCCCGTCGCGCAGACCGCCTACGACACCGCGCTGAAGGGCTACGAGCTGGGCAAGTTCGCCTTCCTGGACGTGCTGGACGCGCAGCGCAGCCTGGTCCAGCTGCGCCGCCAGCAACTGCAACACACCGCCGACGCCCACCGCGCCGCCGCCGACCTGGCGCGCCTGCTGGGCCGCGCCCCCCAAGACAGCAAGGATTGATGATGAACACGAAGAACAAGCTGGCCATCGCCGCCGTGCTGGCCCTCGGGCTGCTCGCCGGGGCGGCCATCCTGCGCGGCGGCACGCCCGGCGCGGGCGGCCATGACCATGACCACGCCGAGACGGCCAAGGAAGATCACGACCACGACCACGATCACGACAAGCCCCAGCCCGCCGCCTCCGCGCCGGCCGCGCACGCTGAAGCCCAGCAGCGCGCTGGCATCACCGACGAGCAGCTGCGCCACAACGGCATCCAGCTCGCCACGGCGGGCCCGGCGCGCATCGCCGGCACGCTGGCGCTGCTGGGCGAGGTGAAGCTGAACCAGGACCGCAGCGTCGTCGTCACGCCGCGGCTGGCAGGCGTCGTGCAGGCCGTGCGCGTGAGCGCCGGCGACCGCGTGCAGCGCGGCCAGGTGCTGGCCGTCATCACCAGCCCGACGCTGGCCGACCAGCGCGCCGAGGCGCTGGCGTCCGAGAAGCGCCTGGCGCTGGCCCGCCAGACGCACGAGCGCGAGAAGAAGCTGTGGGAGGACAAGATCTCCGCACAGCAGGACTACCTGGCCGCGCGCCAGGCGCTGCAGGAGGCCGAGATCACCGCCGAACGCGAGCGCCAGAAGCTCGCGGCACTGGGTGCCTCCACAAGCACCGGCACGCAAGGGCTGGCGCAGCTGGAAATCCGCGCGCCCATCGCCGGCGTCATCGTCGACCGCAGGATCAGCGTCGGCGAGGCGGTCAAGGAGGACGCCGCCGTGTTCCAGCTGGCCGACCTGTCCAGCGTGTGGGTGGAGCTGATCGTGCCCGCGCAAGACCTGGCACGTTTGCAGACCGGTGCCACCGCACGCGTGAAGGCCGCGGCGGTCGACGCGGAAGGCGAAGGCCGGCTCAGCTATGTCGGCGCGCTGGTGGGCGAGCAGAGCCGCAGCGCCACGGCGCGGCTGGTGCTGCCCAACCCCCAGGGCGTCTGGCGGCCGGGGCTGCCGGTCAACGTGACGCTGAGCCACGGCGAGGCGGACGTGGCGGTGGCCGTGAGTGCCGACGCGGTGCAGACGCTGGAGGGCCGCGCCGTCGTGTTCGCGCGGCGTGGCCAGCAGTTCGACGCGCTGCCGGTGCAGACCGGGCGCGCCGACAGCCGGCATGTCGAGATCGTGAGCGGCCTCGCGGCCGGCGAGCGCTACGCAGCGAAGAACAGCTTCCTCGTGAAGGCCGAGCTCGGCAAGTCCGAGGCCTCGCACGAGCACTGAGGAACCCATCATGTTCGAAAGACTCATCCGCTTCGCCATCGCGCAGCGCTGGGGCGTGCTGCTGGCCGTGCTGGGCATGGCCCTGGCCGGCGTGGCCGCCTACCAGCGCCTGCCCATCGACGCCGTGCCCGACATCACCAACGTGCAGGTGCAGATCAACACCGAGGCGCCGGGCTACTCGCCGCTGGAGGCCGAGCAGCGCGTCACCGTCGCCATCGAGACGGCCATGGCCGGCCTGCCGCGGCTGCAGGAGACGCGCTCACTGTCACGCTACGGGCTGTCGCAGGTCACCGTCGTGTTCAGGGACGGCACCGACATCTACTTCGCCCGCCAGCTGGTGGCCGAGCGTGTGCAGCAGGCCCGGGCCGCGCTGCCCGCGGGGCTGACACCCACGCTGGGGCCCATCTCCACGGGCCTGGGCGAGATCACCATGTGGACCGTGGAGGCCAAGCCCGGCGCGCTCAAGCCCGACGGCACGCCCTACACGCCGACGGACCTGCGCGAGATCCAGGACTGGATCGTCAAGCCGCAGCTGCGCACGGTGCCGGGCGTGACGGAGATCAACACCATCGGCGGCTTTGCCCGCGAGTACCAGGTGGCGCCCTGGCCCGACCGACTGGCCGCCCGCGGCCTCACGCTGGCCGACGTGGTCACGGCGCTGGAGCGCAACAACGCCAACGTCGGCGCCGGCTACATCGAGCGGCGCGGCGAGCAGGTGCTGATCCGCGCGCCGGGCCAGGTGAAGACGCTGGACGACATCGCCGACATCGTCGTCACGACCGCGCAGGGCGTGCCGGTGCGCGTGCGCGACGTGGCCGAGGTGGACTTCGGCCAGGAGCTGCGCACCGGTGCTGCCACCGAGAACGGCCGCGAGGTGGTGCTGGGCACGGTGTTCATGCTGATGGGCGAGAACAGCCGCGAGGTGTCGCTGGCCGTGGGCCAGCGGCTGGACGAGATCAACCGCAGCCTGCCCGCGGGCGTCATCGCGCAGACGGTCTACGACCGCACGACGCTGATCGACAAGGCCATCCGCACCGTGCGCACCAACCTGCTGGAAGGCGCGCTGCTGGTCATCGCGGTGCTGTTCGCGTTCCTGGGCAACCTGCGCGCGGCGGTGCTGACGGCGGCGGTCATCCCGCTGTCCATGCTGTTCACGTTCAGCGGCATGGTGGCGGGCAAGGTCAGCGCCAACCTGATGAGCCTGGGTGCTCTGGACTTCGGCCTCATCGTCGACGGCGCCGTCGTCATCGTCGAGAACTGCCTGCGCCGGCTGGGGCATGCGCAGGCCACGGCCGGCCGGCTGCTGACCCGCGACGAGCGCTTTGCCGAGGTGTTCGCCGCGGCCCGCGAGGCGCGCCGGCCGCTGCTGTACGGCCAGCTCATCATCATGGTGGTGTACCTGCCGATCTTTGCGCTCGCCGGCGTGGAGGGCAAGATGTTCCACCCGATGGCCTACACGGTGGTCATCGCACTGCTGGGGGCGCTGCTGCTGTCCGTCACCTTCGTGCCGGCCGCGGTGGCGCTGCTGGTGACCGGCCCGGTCGAGGAGAAGGACAACCGGCTGATGGCCTGGGCGCGGCGCGGCTACACGCCACTGCTGGGCTGGACGCTGGCCCACCCCGCGCTGGTGCTGACGGCGGCCGGCGTCGCCGTGGCCCTGAGCGCGCTGATGGCCACGCGCATGGGCAGCGAGTTCGTGCCCAGCCTGGACGAGGGCGACATCACGCTGCACGCGATGCGCATCCCCGGCACGTCGCTGACGCAGGCCGTGGGCATGCAGCAGGAGCTGGAGCGCACGCTGCTGGAAGCACCCGAGGTGGCGCGCGTGTTCTCCAAGCTGGGCACGGCCGAGATCGCCAGCGACCCGATGCCGCCCAACGTGGCCGACACCTACGTGATGCTCAAGCCCCGCAGCGAATGGCCCGAGCCCCGGCTGCCCACGGCCGAGCTGGTGGAGCGGCTGCAGGCGCTGGCCGCGAAGCTGCCGGGCAACAACTACGAGTTCACGCAGCCCATCCAGATGCGCTTCAACGAGCTGATCTCGGGCGTGCGCAGCGACGTGGCGGTCAAGGTGTTCGGCGACGACATGGCCGTCATGGAGGCCACCGCCGCGCAGATCGCGCAGGCGCTGCAGGGCGTGGCCGGTGCGCAGGACGTGAAGGTGGAGCAGACCACCGGCCTGCCGGTGCTGACCGTGGACATCGCGCGGGACCGCATTGCGCGGCTGGGCCTGAGCCTGGCCGACGTGCAGGACACCGTGGCCACGGCCATCGCGGGCCGCGAGGCCGGCGCGGTGTTCCAGGGCGACCGGCGCTTCGACCTGCTGGTGCGGCTGCCGGACAGCCTCCGCGGCGACCTGGACGCGCTGAAGCGGCTGCCCATCAGGCTACCGTCCGGCGGCCATGTGCAGCTGGGCGAAGTGGCGACGTTCGACCTGCAGCCCGGCGCCAACCAGGTCAGCCGAGAGAACGGCAAGCGTCGCGTCGTCGTGACGGCCAATGTGCGCGGCCGCGACGTCGGCAGCTTCGTCGCCGAGGCGCAGGCGCTGCTGGCCCAGCGCGTGAAGGTGCCCACGGGCTACTGGACGCAGTGGGGCGGCAGCTTCGAGCAGCTGCAGTCGGCCACCGCGCGGCTGCAGCTGGTCGTGCCGCTGGCGCTGGCCCTGGTGGCGCTGCTGCTGTTCGCGATGTTCGGCAACGTGCGCGACGGCCTGCTGGTGTTCACCGGCGTGCCGTTCGCGCTGACGGGCGGCATCGTGGCGCTGTGGCTGCGCGACATCCCGCTGTCCATCTCGGCCGGCGTGGGCTTCATCGCGCTGTCGGGCGTGGCGGTGCTGAACGGGCTGGTCATGCTGAGCTTCATCCGCGCGCTGCGCGACGAGGGCCGGCCGCTGGCCGAGGCCGTGCACGAAGGCGCCATCTCCCGGCTGCGGCCGGTGCTGATGACGGCGCTGGTGGCGTCGCTGGGCTTCGTGCCGATGGCGCTGGCCACCGGCACCGGCGCCGAGGTGCAGCGGCCGCTGGCCACCGTCGTCATCGGCGGCATCCTGTCGTCGACGGCGCTGACGCTGCTGGTGCTGCCGCTGCTGTACCGCTGGGCGCATCGCGGCCGCGATGCGGCCGCCGCCTAGCCGCGGTACGCGTCGACGTCCAGGCCCAGCCGCCGGATGCGGTCGTGCAGCGTCTTGCGGGCCAGGCCCAGGCGCTCGCCGGCCCTGGCGATGTTGCCGCCGCTTTCCCGCAGCGCCTGGATGACCCACTGCCGCTCCACGGCAGCCAGCGCTTCATCCAGCGGCGCCTGCGGCAATGCCGCGGGTGCCGTGCCCTGGGCCGGCAGTGCCGGCGGGGGTGACTCACTAACGAGGCCCAGCACCCAGCGCTCGGCGAAGTTGCGCAGCTCGCGCACGTTGCCGGGCCAGTCGCGCGCGGCCCAGGCCGCGAGCTGCGCCGCGGTCCACGCCGGCACGGGGCGTTGCAGGCGCTCGGCGGCCTGGGCGCAGAAGTGGCCCAGCAGCAGCGGGATGTCCTCGCGGCGCTGGCGCAGCGGCGGCAGCGCGATGCTGGCCACGTCGAGGCGGTAGAACAGGTCCTCGCGGAAGCGCCCTTCCCCGGCCAGCGCCAGCAGGTCCACCTTGGTCGCCGCGACGACGCGGCAGGCCAGCGGCACCGCCGTGTTCGCGCCCAGCCGCTCGACGCTGCGCTCCTGCAGCACACGCAGCATCTTGACCTGCAGCGCCAGCGGCATGGACTCGATCTCGTCGAGGAACACCGTGCCGTCGCCGGCGAACTCCAGCTTGCCGATGCGGCGCTTGTTGGCGCCCGTGTAGGCGCCGGCCTCGGCGCCGAAGATCTCGGACTCGAACACGGTCTCGGGCAGCGCGCCGCAGTTGATCGCGACGAAGGCGCCGCGCGCGCCGCTGGCCGCGTGCAACGCGCGGGCCACCACTTCCTTGCCGGCGCCGGTCTCGCCGTGGATGAGCACATCCACCCGCGCCGGGCCGAGCGTGTGGATCAGCGTGCGCACCTGCTCCATCGCGGCGCTGGCACCCAGCAGACCGTCGGCCGGGCCGCCACCGAGCTGCGCCTTGAGCCGCCGGTTCTCCAGCACGAGGCGGCGCTGCGCCAGCGCGCGGCGCACGACCTCGACGAGGTGTTCGGCGGAGAACGGCTTCTCGATGAAGTCCCAGGCCCCGTCGCGCATCGCCTCCACGGCCATGCCGATGTCGCCGTGGCCGGTGACGAGGATGACCGGCAGCTCGGGGTCCTGCTCGCGCAGCTGATGCAGCAGTTGCAGCCCGCTGGCGCCGGGCAGCTGCACGTCGCAGACGACGACGCCGGCGAAGCCCGGCTTCAGCCACGCACGCGCCGCCTCGGCGGACTCGACGCCCTGCGTCGACAGGCCGGCCAGTTTCAGGCTCTGCGTGGTGGCGAGCAGCACATGCCGGTCGTCTTCGACGAGCAGCACATCGGTGGGGTCGGTCCAGGCCATCGCTGGGATTGTCAGGCGAGCGGCAGGCGCAGCGTGAACTGCGCGCCACCGCCCTCGGGTTCGGGCCGGTTGCCGCCCTGCAGCGAGCCACCCAGCGCGTTGGCGATGGACGCCGAGATGGACAGCCCCAGGCCCAGCCCGTCGCCACGACGCTTGGTGGTGAAGAACGGCTCGAACAGGCGAGCCAGCACGTCGTCGCTGAGGCCGGGGCCGCTGTCGGTGACGCACAGCAGCGCCTGGCCGGTTGACGCCTGCACGTCGGCCTGCAGCGTGACGGTGCCGCCGCCCTGCTCGGCGCAGGCGTCGATGCCGTTGCGCAGCAGGTTCACGAGCACCTGCTCGATGCGCACCTGCTGGCCCAGCACCGCCAGGCCGTCGGGCACGGGCGGGCAGGCGATCGTCACGCGCCGGCGCCGCGCCTCGGCGCTGACCAGCGCCACCGCCGCCTCGAAGGCCGCGGCCACCGGCACCGGCTGCACGCGCAGCTCGTCGCGCCGGGCAAAGCCCTTGAGCTGCGCGACGATGGCGGCGATGCGCTGCGTCAGCTGATCGATGGCTTCGAGGTTGCCCTCGGCATCGGCCTGCATGCCGCGTTCGAGGAACACGCGGGCGTTGTCGTTCAGCGCGCGCAGCGCGGCCAGCGGCTGGTTGATCTCGTGCGTGATGCTCGCGGCCATCTGGCCCAGCACGGCGAGCTTGCCGGCCTGCACGAGCTCGTCCTGCGTCGCGCGCAACGTGCGTTCGGTGCGGTTCAGCTCGTCGACGCGCGCCTGCAGCTCGCGCGTGCGCTCCTTGATGCGCGTCTCCAGGCTGTCGTAGGCCGCGCGCAGCTCGCCCTGCGCGGCCAGGCGCTCGCGCGCGCGGCGGCGGCGCAGCTGCAGGTAGGCCAGCCCCAGCAGCAGCGACACCCAGCCCAGCGCGGCCGCCCAGGCGCGGCCGGTGGCGATCTGCTCGGCGCCGCGGATCTCGGTGAAGGACAGCAGCGTCCAGCCGCGGCCGTCGACGGGCTGTTCAGTGACGAGGGCGCGCAGCTTCGCGCTCGCCGTGGCGATGCGCTCCACGCGCAGCGCCGTCGACACGCGCGACGGCTCACGCGACAGCGGCGCCAGCGGCAGGTCGCCGTACTGCTGCGTGTCGCGCAGCTCGGCGCGCACGGCCGCGCTCAGCGGCTGCAGCGTGCGGTACTGCCACTCCGGCCGGCTGGCCAGGAAGACCACGCCCCGCGCATCGGCCAGCATCAGCTCGCCGGCGCTGCGCGCCCAGTTGGCGCCCATCTCGTCCAGCGACACCTTCAGCACCAGCACGCCGGCATGCGCACCGCCGAGGCGGTGGGCGATGAAGTAGCCCGGCGTGCCGGTGGTGGAGCCGCGGGCGTAGAAGTGGCCGCTGCCACGCGCCATCGCGTCGCGGAAGTACGGCCGGTAGGCGTAGTTCTGGCCGACGAAGGTCTGGGGGTCGCGCCAGTTGCTGGAAGCCAGCGTCAGGCCGCGCGCATCGATGAGGAAGATGGCCGCTGCGGCGGCATCGCGCGCCACGTCTGCCAGCAGCGCGTTGACCTCGGCCACGCGCCCGTTCGACGCGGGATCGGCCAGCAGGCCGGCCAGCGCCGGGTGGCGGGCCAGCACCTGCGGCAGCGCCTCGTACTTGTCCAGCGCACCGGTCAGCTCATGGGCGACGAAACGCAGATGGCGCTGGGCGTCGCCCTGCGTCTGCGCGAGTGCCAGGTCCAGCGACACCCGCCACGCGGCGTAGGCAACCGCCGCGCCGCCCAGCGCCACCGCCAGCAGCAGCGCGAGGCTGCGTTGCCAGCGGGGAGGCTTCGGTTTTTCGTGCATGGACTATGTATTCGGGCCGAGCGCCGGGCCGCTCCCAAGCCGGCCCGCCTGGCGATGTGCTTGCGGCTCGATGCCGCAAGCATCGCCGCCCCCTCGGGGGGCCGACCAGACTTGCGCGCGTTCAGCGACGCAAGACTGGGCGGGGGGCTCAAGCTTCCTCATCGATCCTCGAATGCCGACGCGTGTCACGCATCAGCAGGTAGACGATCAAGGAGCAGGCGATCACCGCGGTAGCGTACCAATAGAAGCCGCTCTCCAGGCCCTGCTGCTTGAACCACAGTGCCACGTACTCGGCGCTGCCGCCGAACACCGACACCGCGATCGCGTACGGCACGCCCACGCCGGTGGCGCGGATGGAGGCCGGGAACAGCTCGGCCTTCACGACCGCGTTGATGGACGTGTAGCCGCTGACGATGAGCCAGGCGCAGGCGATGAGGCCGAAGGCTTCCCACGGGCCCTGGGCGTGGCGGATGGCCGTCAGCAGCGGCACCGTGAACAGCGTGCCCAGGATGGCGAAGCCCAGCAGCAGCGGCTTGCGGCCGATGCGGTCCGACAGCGCGCCGTACAGCGGCTGCAGCAGCGCCGCGAACACGAGGCTGCCCGCCGACACGGCCGTGGTCTGCGCGTCCGTCAGGCCCACCGACAGCTTCAGGAACTTCTGCATGTAGGTCGTGTAGACGTAGAAGGCCAGCGTGCCGCCCATCGTCAGGCCGATGACGATGAGGCATTCGCGCGGGTGCTGCATCAGCAGCTTGAAGCCGCCCATGCGGTCCTTGCTGCGCTGCTTCTCGGCCTGGAAGGCCTGCGTCTCGGGCAGGTCGGAGCGCATGATCAGCGCAACGATGGCCAGGCCCGCGCCGATGAAGAACGGGATGCGCCAGCCCCAGGCCTTCAGCTCGGCCGTGTCCAGCACGAAGTTCTGCAGCACCAGCAGCACCACCAGCGCCGCCAGCTGGCCGCCGATCAGCGTGACGTACTGGAAGCTGGCATAGAAGCCGCGGTGCTTGGACGTGGCCATCTCGGAGAGGTAGGTCGCGCTCGACCCGTACTCACCGCCCAGGCTCAGGCCCTGCAGCAGACGCGCCATCAGCAGGATGGCCGGCGCCCAGACGCCCACCGACGCGTAGGTGGGCGCGCAGGCGATCAGCAGCGAGCCAGCGCACATCAGCAGCACCGACAGCATCAGCGCCAGACGGCGGCCATGGCGGTCGCCGATGTAGCCGAACAGCAGGCCGCCGATGGGTCGCACGAAGAAGCCCAACGCGAAGATGGCCGCGGTGGACATGGACTGCGCCACCGGGTCGCTGCTGGGGAAGAACGCCGACGAGAAGTACAGCGAGAAGGCGGCGTAGCAGTAGAAGTCGTACCACTCGACGAGGTTGCCGATGGAGCCGACGAAGATGGCCTTGACGCGCTTGAAGTCGATGGCGTCGGACGCCGCGGCGGGCCGGGCCGTGCTCGTTGGAAAGGTCGCTGACATGGGGCGGTCTCCTGGGTTGTGTGCCCCAGGATGAGCAGCTTGCGTGCCAGCGTGGTGCAGCGCGCCGCCCCAGGGCAGGGACGCTGCCACCGCCGCCCAAGCGGCGGATTCCCGCCGAATCTCCGTCGCCAGCGCCCGCCAGGGGCGGAAACCCGCCGCCCGCGGGAGGCGCGAGGTCAGCCCGCCTTGCGCTGCGCCACCCAGCCCTGCACCAGCTCGCGCAACACCGGCAGCGGCACCTGGCCCGCGGTCAGCACGACGCGGTGGAAGCCCTTCACGTCGAACTTCGCGCCCAGCGCCTTCTCGGCCTCGGCGCGCAGCTTCGTGATCTCCAGCTGGCCGATCTTGTAGCCCAGCGCCTGGCCGGGCCAGACGATGTAGCGCTCGACCTCGGAGACGACGTCGCTCTCGGCCATGGACGAGTTGTCCAGCATGTACTGGATGGCCCGCTCACGGCTCCAGCCCTTGTGGTGCAGGCCGGTGTCCACCACCAGCCGCATCGCGCGCAGCTGTTCGTCCGACAGGCGGCCGTACCACTGGTAGGGGTCGGTGAACAGGCCCAGCTCCTTGCCCAGGCTCTCGGCGTACAGCGCCCAGCCTTCGACGTAAGCCGTGTAGTGACTGCCGAAGCGGCGGAACGCGGGCAGTTCCTTGTCCTCCTGCGCGATGGCGATCTGGAAATGGTGGCCCGGCGACGCCTCGTGCAGCGACAGCGTCTCCATGCCGAAGATGGGCTGGGCCTTCAGGTTGAAGGTGTTCACGTAGAACACGCCGGGGCGCGAGCCATCGGCCGACGGCTCCTGGTAAGACGCGCCAGCCGCGCTCTCGGCGCGGAAGGCCTCCACCTCGCGCACCTCGTAGTCGGCCTTGGGATGGATGTCGAAAAGCTTGGGCGTCAGGCCGTTGATCTTCTTCTGCAGGTCGCGGTAGCCGGCCAGCAGGTCCTCAGGTCTAGTGAAGTAGTACTTCGGGTCGTCGTTGAGGTGCTTGAAGAAGGCCTTCAGGTCCCCCTGGAAGCCGACCTGCCGGCGCACGCCTTCCATCTCGCCCAGGATGCGGGCGACTTCCTTCAGCCCGATGGCATGGATCTCGTCGGGCGACAGCGCCACCGTCGTGGACTGGCGCACCCGATGCGCGTACCAGGCCTTGCCGTTGGGCAGCGCCGACCACGCCGTGCTGGCGCGGGCCTTGGGTGCGTACTCGTCGCGCACGAAGGCCAGCAGCCGGCCGTAGGCGGGCAGCACCTGCGTGGCCAGCAACTGGCGCATGGCGGCGGTGATGCGCTCGCGGTCGGCGGCGGGCACGGTGTCGGGGAAGTCCTTGATCGGGCCCCAGAACAGGCTCTTCTCGGGGGCGGCCACGGCCAGCGAGGTCAGCTGCGGCAGCACCTTGTCCATGACGGCCTTGGGCTGCGTGACGCCGGCCTTCAGGCCGTCGCGCATGTTGGCGATGAGGCCGTCGAACTGCGGCGCGGCCTTGGCCAGCCGGGCCAGCCAGTCGTCGTAGTCCTTCACCGTCTTGAACGGCTGGATGGACTGGCCCGTGCCCATCTGCGCGAGGAAGCTGGGCAGGCCGCCGATCTGGCTGATGGGCTGCATCCACTCCGGGAAGCGCTCGCCGGCCAGCTCCTGCGCCAGGTCCAGCTTCAGCATGCTGTAGGAGACGCGGTCCTTGGGGTCCAGCCTGGCCTTGTTGAAGCCGGCCAGTGCCTTCAGCCGCTGCTGCAGTTCACGCCGGGCCTGAGCCCGGTAGGCGGCGGTGGTGGTGTCGGGCAGTTCCGCGTTGTAGCGCGGGTCGCCCAGCGACGTGGCCAGCAAGGGCTGGCGCTGCAGCGTCAGCTCCCAGTCGGCCTGCAGCCACTCGTGGAAGCGCTGGCTTTCGAGAGACGCGGCAAAGGCGGGAAGGCTGAGGGCGAGGCTGGTGGCCAGCAGGCTCAGGGCGTGACGACGGCGCATGAGATCTCCGGGTGGGAAGGCCGCCATGCTGCCATGCCGCTGTCATCAATCCAAAAGGCAGGGGGCGGCAAGCCTCCCTAAAATCCCGGCAAGCCCCGCTCCGGGGCTGTTGTCGTTTGTAGACCGCCATGACGCTGCCCTCGCTGCCGGCCATCCAGCCCGGCAAGAAGTTCACCCACCCCCGCCCCCTCGGCTCCGCCGACGCCCTGCTGCTCGCGCGCTTCGTGCAGCAGCAGCGCGACGCCGGCCGCCTGGCCGCCATCTTCACCGCCGAGCCGGGCGACACGCAGCGGCTGGAGGACGAGCTGAAGTTCTTCGCGCCCGAGCTGAAGGTGGCCGTGTTCCCCGACTGGGAGACGCTGCCCTACGACAGCTTCAGCCCGCACCAGGACCTGATCTCCGAGCGGCTGGCGACGCTGTGGGAATTGATCCAGTCGCAGAAGACCCGCAGCATCGACGTGGTGCTGATGCCGGCGAGCACGGCGCTGGCGCGCCTGGCGCCGCCCAGCTTCCTGGCCGGCACGACGTTCAACTTCAAGCAGAAGCAGCGCCTGGACGAGGCCTCGCTGCGCTCGCAGCTGACGCTGGCCGGCTACACCAACGTCAGCCAGGTCGTGCAGCCCGGCGAATACGCGGTGCGCGGCGGCCTCATCGACCTGTTTCCGATGGGCTCCAACGTGCCCTACCGCGTGGACCTGTTCGGCGACGAGGTGGACTCCATCCGCGTGTTCGACCCCGACAGCCAGCGCAGCCTCTACCCCGTGCCGGCCGTGCGGCTGCTGCCGGGCCACGAGTTCCCGATGGACGAGGCGGCGCGCAAGGCCTTCCGCAACCGCTGGCGCGAGAAGATGGACGGCGACCCGACCAAGTCGCGCATCTACCGCGACATCGGCGAAGGCGTGGCCTCGGGCGGCATCGAGTACTACCTGCCCATCTTCTTCGAACAGACGGCCACCGTCTTCGACTACCTGGGTGACACGGCCGGCCTGGCGCTGCACGGCGAGGTCGACGAGGCCATCCAGCGCTTCTGGACCGACACCAAGGAGCGCCACCGCTTCCTGCAGCACGACCCCGAGCGGCCGCTGTTGGCCCCTGGCGAGATCTTCCTGACCGCCGAGGACTTCTTCGGCCTGACCAAGCCGCACGCGGTGCTGTCGGTGCGCGGCGCCGAGCCCGTCGACTTCGCGCGGCCGCTGCCCGACGTCAGCGTCGAGCGCGGCACGCAGGAGCCGATGGCGCGGCTGGAAGCCCACCTGAAGAGCACGCCGCACCGCGTGCTGCTGGTGGCCGAAAGCGAAGGCCGGCGCGAGAGCCTGCTGGAGCAGTTGCGCGACCACAAGATCGACCCGCCGTCGGTGAAGGACCTGGCCGAGTTCTGGGCCCCGGACCATGTCGGTGAGAAATACGCGATCACCGCGGCGCCGCTGGCCAGCGGCTTCTTCTGGGTGGATCCGGAACAGCCCGTCCAGCTCATCACTGAGACCGAGCTGTTCGCGACGACGCCCACCACGCGCCGGCGCCGCAAGCAGGAGCAGGTCAGCGACGTCAACGCGCTGATCAAGGACCTGTCCGAGCTGAAGGTGGGCGACCCGGTCGTGCACATCAACCACGGCATCGGCCGCTACCAGGGCCTGGTCAACATCGACCTGGGCGACGGGCAGAAGAGCGAGTTCCTGCACCTGGAGTACGCCGACAAGGCCACGCTGTACGTGCCGGTGGCGCAGCTGCACCTGATCGGCCGCTACACCGGCGTGTCCCCCGAGGAAGCGCCGCTGCACAAGCTGGGCTCCGGCCAGTGGGAAAAGGCCAAGCGCAAGGCCGCCGAGCAGGTGCGCGACACGGCTGCCGAGCTGCTGAACCTCTACGCACGCCGTGCCGCCCGCGAAGGCCACGCCTTCCGCTACTCGGGCCATGACTACGAGGCCTTCGCCGCGAGCTTCGGCTTCGAGGAAACGCCCGACCAGCGCGCGGCCATCCACGCGGTCATCCAGGACATGATTTCGCCCAAGCCGATGGACCGCCTGGTCTGCGGCGACGTGGGCTTCGGCAAGACCGAGGTGGCGCTGCGTGCGGCCTTCGTGGCCGTGATGGGCGGCAAGCAGGTCGCCATCCTGGCGCCGACGACGCTGCTGGCCGAGCAGCACTACCAGAACATCGCCGACCGCTTCGGCGCCTGGCCGGTGAAGGTGGCGGAGATGAGCCGCTTCCGCTCGGCCAAGGAGATCAAGGCGGCGATGGAAGGCATCGCCGACGGCTCCATCGACATCGTCGTGGGCACGCACAAGCTGCTGTCCGCCGAGGTCAAGTTCAACCGGCTGGGGCTGCTGGTCATCGACGAGGAACACCGCTTCGGCGTGCGCCACAAGGAGGCGATGAAGGCCATGCGCGCCGAGGTCGACGTGCTGACGCTGACGGCCACGCCCATCCCGCGGACGCTGGGCATGGCGCTGGAAGGCCTGCGCGACCTGTCGGTCATCGCCACCGCGCCGCAGCGCCGCCTGGCCATCAAGACCTTCGTACGCGCCGAGAGCAGCGGCACCATCCGCGAGGCCGTGCTGCGCGAGTTGAAGCGCGGCGGCCAGGTCTACTTCCTGCACAACGAGGTCGAGACCATCGAGAACCGGCGCCAGAAGCTGGAGGAACTGCTGCCGGAGGCGCGCATCGTCGTCGCCCACGGCCAGATGCCCGAACGCGAGCTGGAGCGCGTCATGCGCGAGTTCGTCGCCGGCAAGCACAACCTGCTGCTGTGCTCCACCATCATCGAGACCGGCATCGACGTGCCGAGCGCCAACACCATCATCATTGCCCGCGCCGACAAGTTCGGTCTGGCGCAGCTGCACCAGCTGCGCGGCCGCGTCGGCCGCAGCCATCACCAGGCCTACGCCTACCTGATGGTGCCGGACCTGCAGGGCCTGACCAAGCAGGCCACGCAGCGGCTGGACGCCATCCAGGCCATGGAGGAACTGGGCTCAGGCTTCTACCTTGCCATGCACGACCTGGAGATCCGCGGCGCCGGCGAGGTGCTGGGCGACAACCAGAGCGGCAACATGATGGAAGTGGGCTTCCAGCTCTACAACGACATGCTCAGCGAGGCCGTGCGCGCGCTGAAGTCAGGTCGCGAGCCCGACCTGCTCTCGCCCACCGGCGCGTTCTCCACCAACACCGAGATCAACCTGCACGCGCCGGCGCTGCTGCCCGACGCCTACTGCGGCGACGTGCAGGTGCGGCTCTCGCTCTACAAGCGCCTGGCCACGGCCGAGAAGCCGGAGCAGATCGACGCGATGCTGGAGGAGATCACCGACCGCTTCGGCAAGCTGCCCACGCAGGGCCAGACGCTGTTCGACCTGCACCGCCTGCGCGTGCTGGCCAAGCCCTACGGCGTCATCAAGGTGGACGCCGCGCCGGGGCTGATCAACCTCAACTTCCGCCCCAATCCGCCCATCGACCCGATGCGCGTCATCGAGCTGGTGCAGAAGAACCGCAACATCAAGCTGGTGGGCAACGAGAAGCTGCGCATCGAGAAGCAGCTGTCCAGCCCGCAGGACCGCGCGCAGGCGGTGCGCGAGGTGCTGAGGCTGCTGGGCCAGCCGGTGAAGGCAAGCTAGGGACTGCGGCGGCCGTATCGGCTGCCTAGACTTCGTCGCCAAACCGGAGATTGCGATGAAGACCCTGCTTGCCTCGCTCGCGTTGCTGCCTCTGCCGGCGCTGGCCGCCGGCCTGCTGGGCACCACGGTGGACGTGCGCTACGACTACGAGGGCGACGAGGTCTGGCACACGCTGGACAGCGTCGTCGTCGGCCCCGGCGTGGAGCTCACCTGCCCCGGCGGCGCCCAGGCCTGCAGCGTGCTTCAGGCCGCCACGCAGACGGTGGACATCGGCGACCACGGCATCCGCTACGCCTACGTCGGCGCAGGCGGCGCCACGGCCAGCTTCGACAACCTGGCCATCAACGGCTTCACGTTCGAGCGGCTGTACGACAGCGGCACCGTCATCACCGGTGTCACCGTCGCCGACACCAGCCTCGCCGGCTTCAACCCGGCGCGCATCAGCTTCACAGCGCACAGCGTGTCGGTGCGCATGGGTGGCCTCAACCTGGCCGCCACGGACTTCCTGCAGCTCAGCCTGCAGACCGTCCCGGTGCCCGAACCCGCCGGCGCTGCGCTGCTGCTGGGCGGCCTGGCGCTGCTGGCGGCGCGCCGCCGCGGCTGACCGCGCCGGGATAATGGCGGGCATCGTCTGCCCGCCTCTTCCCGCCCTGTGACCTCCCCCACTGCTCCCGGCCTCGTCCTGCGCGACGGCCCCGCGCTGCCGCCGCTCAGCCACTTCAAGCTCGCCGCCTTCGACATGGACTCGACGCTCATCAGCATCGAGTGCATCGACGAGATCGCCGCGCTGGCCGGCAAGGGCGACGAAGTCGCCGCCATCACCGAGGCCGCGATGCGCGGCGAGATCACCGACTTCCGCGACAGCCTGCGCCGGCGGCTGGCGATCCTGCAAGGCGTGCCCGCCAGCGTGCTGGACCGCGTGCTGGCCGAACGACTGACGTTCAACCCCGGCGCCCGCGAACTCTGCGCGGCGCTGAAGGCGGCCGGGCTCAAGCTCGTGCTCGTCTCCGGCGGTTTCACGTTCTTCACGCGCTTCGTCGCGGCCGAGCTGGGCATGGACTTCGTGCGCAGCAACGAGCTGGAAATCGCCGACCGCGCCCTCACCGGCCGCGTCGTCATGCAGGACTGGGGCGACATCTGCGACGGCGAGGAGAAGCGCCGCATGCTGCTGCAGTGCTGCGAGGCCATCGGCTGCACGCCCGACCAGGCCATGGCCGTGGGCGACGGCAGCAACGACCTGCCCATGATGGGCGCGGCCGGCCTGTCGGTGGCCTACCACGCCAAGCCCAAGGTGCGCGAAGCCGCCCGCGTCGCGATCAACGACGGCGGGCTGGACCGGCTGCTGGAACTGCTGCGCTGAAGCCAGCCGCGCTGCCCGCCGGGCGGGCCGGCCTGCCCGCTCGCTCAACGCTGGCGCGCGGCCCCGGGCCCTCTCAGCGCCGCCGACGCCGCGCAACGCCACCCGCGGCCACCAGGCCGGCCAGCATCAGCGCCCAGCTGCCGGGCTCGGGCACCGGCGCGGCCGACAGCCGCAGGTTGTCGATGGACACGCCGTAGTACGGATCGACGTTGGTCAGCGAGAAGCCGGCGATGTCGGCCACGCCACCGCTGCGGGCGAAGGCATAGAAGCCATCGCTGCGGCCGCTGAGGTCCACCTGCTCGATGAGGCTGCCGTCCAGGCGGTACAGGCTCAGCGTGATGCTGCCGCCGTGGGCGTCCAGCAACTGCAGGCCCAGCGCCGTCACCGGCGCGGCGAAGCGGGCCGACACGGCGCCCAGCCCTTCGGCGTTGCCCGCCTGTGGCCCCATGCCGAACAGCGCCACGCCGGACTCGCCGCCGTAGTCATAGGTGCCCAGGTTGGCGCCTGCCGCACCGGCCAGCAGCGTGAGCCCGGCGGTGGGGCGGCCGAAGGAAAGGTCGTCGAACCAGTCCTGCGCGACGGCGTCCGGCCGCGGCGCCTTGGTGACGGCCAGCTCCTGGCCGGCGAAGCGCTCGCCGAACTGCACGCCGCCGCTGGTCAGCAGCCCGTCGATGACGCTGCCGTCGGCCAGCTCGGAGAACGTGACGACGGGCCCGCTCAGCGAGCCGTAGCCGATCTCGCCGACGGCGGCGGCCTGCGCCGCGGCGCTACCCAGCGTGAGGGCCAGCCCGGCGGCCAGCGTGATGAGGTTGAACTTCTTCATGGCATTGCTCCTTGATCGCCGGTCAGCGGCCGCCGCCGACGACGGTCACGTTGTCGAAATCGGCCGTGGTGACCGTGTTGTTGCTGCCCGACGAAAGTGCCAGGCCCACGTACAGCGTCGTGGCGGTGGTGCTGTAGTTGGTCTTCTCGGCCCAGGTCACGCCGTCGCTGGACGCGGCGGAATAGACCGCGTTGCCGCGCCGCTGCACGCGCACCCAGACCGGCGGCGTGGACGCGTCGAAGCCCGACAGGTTGGAGCGGTTGTTGCCGTTGGTGGCCGCGCGGATCTCGCCGGTGGACGCGTAGCGGGCGGTCCAGGCATAGGCGGGGGCACCGGCCAGGCCGTCCATCGCGACAACGCCGGCGCGCCCGCCGGAGCCGCTGCCGCCCTGGCGCACGACGCGCGCAGTGAACGTGAAGTCGCCCATCAGCGCGGTGTACTTGGTGCTGAATGAATACGACGTGCCGGAGGCCACCGCCCCCGCGCCCGACAGCGTGTAGGTGCCCGTCGCCTGCACGTAGCTGGTGGCCGGCACCACGGCGGTCACCAGCGGGCTCATGACCGCCTCGCCACTGCCGTCGCCGCAGGGCAGCGTGGCGGTGCAGGCCGTGCCCGGGATCAACGGCGGCGGGTTGGGCGTGGGCGCGGGGGTCGGCGCGGGCGGGGCCGGCGTCGGCGTCGGCGCGGGGGCCGGCGGCGTGGGCACCGGGCTGGGGGCCGGCGAGCTGGGCAGCGGCGCCGGCACCGGGCCACTGGCCGCGTAAAGCCCCAGCCGGCCGGCACCCGCGAAGGCCTGGATGGCACCGCGCGCCGCGTCCGCGCTGCGCAGCGTGTAGGCATACGGCGGCACCCAGTTCTGGGCCACCGGCAGGTCATCACAGCCCTGCAGCTCGATGTCGATGGCACCCGTCATGGGCTTGCCGGCGTCGTCCTTGTCGCTGATGAAGCGGTGGCCCGAGCTGCGGAAACTCAGGGCCTGCTTGCCGCCCGCCAGCTTGCCGCAGACCTCCTTGGGCTTGAGGCCGGTGAACTCGTAGAAGTTGCTCTCGGCGAGGACGTCGGACTGGTAGCGCACATCCAGCCCGGAGCCGAACTTCCGGTCGGCGTCGTCCGTCGTCGTGCTGCCGGTGACGAGGTTGTTGTACATGTGCAGCTGGCCGAAGCGCACCAGCGGCAACCGGCTGTAGGGGTGGTCCCACCAGTTGCCCGTCATCGTCACGTGCAGGCGGCCGGCGTCGCTCCAGGCACGGCCCGAGTCGCCATTGCCCACCAGCGTGGTCTTGTGGTGCTTGCTGAAGACGCTGTTGGACACGGTCACGTAGTCGCTGCCGCGGATGATGTCCAGCGCGCCGTCATGCCGCGTGTCGCTGGCCAGCGAGTCGGGCGTGTCGCCGTCGCTGATCGACACGTGGTCGATCCAGATCTGCTGGCCGCGCGTGACGGCGATGCCGTCCATGTAGGCGTTGTCGCTGTCCTCGGGGTTCACGTCCCAGGGCGTGTCGATGGCGAGGTTGCGCACGATGATGTTGCGCGTCCAGGTCGGGAACGCCTCCGGGTCCTTGCCGTCGGCCACCCACTTCTTGAAATCCGCCTCGGCGCCCGCGGCCGTCGTGGCGGCCTCGATGCCGATCAGGATCTGCGTGCCGGTGATGCGCGCCGGGCGGCCATTGCTGTCGTTGATGCCCACCAGCGTCGTGTTCGACGGGATGGAGAACGACCCGCCGTTCTTCTGATCCAGGAACCCGGTGTACTCCTCGAACACCGTGTTGTTGTCGCGCCAGCGGAAGTCGATGTGGCCCACGATGCGGATGATCTTGGGCTCGTTCTTCGCCTCGCGCAGCGCCGCCAGCAGCTGCTCCTTGTTGAACACGGTGTAGACGCGATGGGCCGCCGCCGACGCGCCGCCCGTCACCCTCACCTTGCCCTTGCGCGACTGGCCATGCCAGCCGATGTCGGGCGCGGTCTCGCGCTCGAAGGTCAGCTGGCCGTTGGTCGGGTCCACGGTGGCGAACTGCCAGGCCGGCAGGCGCGGCGCGGCGCGGTAGTTGGCCGGGTTGTGCAGACCGCTGATCGTCGTGGGCGCGGCATAGCTGCGCGTGCCGACGTCGAACAGCAGCGGCGCGCTGGTATCGGTCAGCGTGACGGCGTCGATGACCGGCGCAGGCGCCGGCGTGATGGGCCGCGGCTCGCGGGCCGCCAGCGCGCGGGCCGTGGGGCCGTCGGTGGCGACCACGGCGGCCAGCGGGCTGGCCGACGCCGGCTGGGCGGCCTGCAAGGCGCTGGCGGTGGCGTCGGGCGCTGCGTCCTGGCCGCCGCCGCACGCGGCCAGCAGGCCGAGCGAGATGGACGAGGCCAGCAGGCCCCGGGCGGGCATGCGTGGGGTCATGGCTTGTCTCCTGGGCGCACCGGTGTTGGCGCGCCATCGTTGTGGTGGGTCGTGCATGCCGCTCCCTGCCGTCGTCAACGTGGCGTGCAGGCGCGAGCCCGCCCGGCGCCCGGCCCGTCAGGGGTCGGCCGCGCAGCGTCAGGCGATCAGGGAGCGGTGGAACCGGCGGCAGGCCGTGAGGGGTGTGAGGCCCGCGCGGCACCGGCTCGCGGGGGGACTCAGGGAAAGCGGGCGCAGCAGGCGCCCTGCACTGCCCCAGCCGGCCCGGGCACGGTCACCCGGCGGTGCCCGTGGATATCCCGTGGTCGGCGAACAGTTGGAACAGTGTTTCGTTTTCAGTCGACCCGGTCAACGCGGGGCAATCCCTGAGGCCACCCGAACGGGGGAGCGGGTCTGCCCGGAGGCCCCGCGGGGCCGTGCTTGCGTCAGGCGGGGGCGGTGACGCGCACCCGCTGGCCGCGGAACTCGACCACCTGGCCGGCGCGCATCTTGGCGGTCTTGCGCAGCTCCACCTGGCCATCCACCGTCACCTCGCCGGCCGTGATCAGCGCGCGGGCCTGGCCGCCGCTGTCCGCCAGGCCGGTGGCCTTCAGCAGCTTGTCCAGTTCGATGTACTCACCGCGGAGTTCCAAGGCGACTTCTTGCATGCGCCGCATTCTGGCAGGGCCGCGCGTCACCCGGCTCGGGCCACACCAGCAGGTCGCAGCGCAGGTGCCTCAGCAGCCGCCCCGCGGTGCTGCCCAGCAGCAGCTCCTGCCACGCCGGCCGCCGGCCCCGGCCCGTGACGACCAGCTCGGCGCGGCCATCCTCCTGCTGCACGAGGATCTGCTGCGCCGGGTCGCCCCGGCCCAGCGTGTACATCAGCCGGTTGCGGCGCACGTCCAGCGAACCGCTGAGACGCCGCAGGTGGCGCTGGCCGTGCAGGTCCAGCGCCTCGCGGTATTCGCGCAGCGACCGCCAGCTGGCCTCCGCCGCCCGCAGATGGGCCTCCTGCCGCGTGTCGATGACGTGGAACAGCTCCAGCTCGGCGTCGGGTGCCATGTCGGCGGCCACGCGCAGCAGGCCGGCGGCCGGCGCCGGTGCCGGTGCCGGCCCCAGCGCAACCAGCAGGCGTGAATAGGCGTGCCGTGCCGGCCCGCGCACCACCAGCAGCGGGCACGCCAGCCGCCACAGCAGCCGGGCGGCGAACAGGCTGGCCGCGCCCGGCCAGCGGCCCGGGGCGGGCGGCGGCCAGCCCATCACCAGCAGGCCGGCCTGGGCGGCGGCCAGGCGGCGCAGTTCGGGCAGATCCGCCGACCCCAGCAGCCGCACGGGCAGACGGTGGCGGCGCGCCAGCATGGCCGCGTAGCGGGGCAGGCGCTCGGCCACGTCGGGCGGGCCGCTGGCGGCCAGATGGGCCAGCAGCAGCTCGCCGCCGCGCTGGCGGGCCAGCAGCACGGCGCGCTGCGCGGCCGCCTCGGCGGCCTGGGAAAAGTCGGTGACGAGAAGGATGGAAGCTTGCATGGGAGAAACCTCGGAGCAATGCGCCGCGCAGGGGCGGCCGCCAGCCGGCCGGTGGCGGGCTGGATGCGTGGAAGAAACGGCTGTCAGCGGTCGAAGTGGCCGCGGGCCTCGGGCTGGTAGGGCAGCGCCTGGATCAGCAGCTGGCCGCTGGCACGGCCGGCCTGCCAGCTGACGCGCTGGCCCACGGCACGGCCCAGCAGGCTCAGGCCCACGGGCGACAGCACCGAGATGCGGCCCTGCTCGGGCCGGGCGTCGGCCGGGTAGCACAGCGTCAGCCGCTGCTGCTGGCCGGGCCGCGGGCCCAGCACCTCGATCTCGGAGTTCATCGACACGACGTCGGCGGGCAGTTGCCGCGGTGGCAGCAGCTCGGCGGCGTCCAGCAGGTCCTGCAGCGGCGGATGCCCGCAGGCATCCGGCAGGCGGCTCAGGCGGCGGTGGTCAAGCTCGCTGAGCAGGCGCTCGCCAGCATCGACGGAGGCGGGGAAGGAAGGCATCGCAGACCTCGATCAGTGCCATGCCGCCCAAGGCACAGGGGCGGCGGCGGCACGGCATCGCGCGGCATGGGGGCCCGGCGATCGAGGTTGCGCAGATGAAGGGAAGAAACGGAGATCGCCGGGCTCAGGAGTCTGCGGCCGGGCGCTGGATGGCCACGGCCGCACGCAGGCCCGCCACCGTGTCGGCGGTGGGCGTACTGCGCTGCTGGCGTGCGGGGTTCTTCATCGCGGCCGCATTGTGCCTCAGCCACCCAGGCGCTGCTGCGCCGCCGCGCGGATGGCGGTCAGCGTGGAGCGCGACGTGGAGACATCGCTGGACAGGCGCAGGTGCAGCAACGCCGGCCTGCCCGCGGCGATGGCGGCGTCCAGCGCGGGGCCGACCTGCTCGGTGCTGTCGGCCTTGAAGGCCACGAAGCCGAAGGCCTCGGCCAGCTTGGCGAAGTCGGGGTTGAACAGGTCGCTGCCCGACACGCGGCCGGGGTACTCGCGCTCCTGGTGCATGCGGATGGTGCCGTAGGTGCCGTTGTCGACGACGACGACCAGCAGCTTGTTTGCGCCGTAGCCGGTGGCCGTGGCCAGCTCCTGGCCGGTCATCAGGAAGTCGCCGTCACCGGCGATGTTGACGACCCAGCGGTCTTGCAGCAGCGCCGCCGCGACGGCAGCCGGCACGCCGTAGCCCATCGCGCCGGAGGTCGGTGCCAGCTGCGTCTTGCCGAAGCGGTGCAGTGCCGTGTAGCGGTGGAAGCGGTGCAGCCAGCCGCTGTAGTTGCCGGCGCCGTTCGTGAAGATGGTGCCCTCGGGCAGCTTCGCGTCGATGAGGTGGATGACCTCGGCCATGTCCAGCGGCGCCACCGGCGTGGGCTGCAGGTTGGCGCGGTAGTCGGCGTTGGCGGCGGCGGTCCAGTCGCGCCAGCCAATGTCGGCGGGAGGCATCAGCGCGGCCAGCGCCGGCGCGGCCTGGCTCATGCTCGCGTTGATGAGCAGCTCGGCCGTGTAGACGCGGCCCAGCTCCTCGGCGCCGGCGTGAATGTGGATGAGCTGCTGCGCCGGCCGCGGTGCCTGCAGCAGCGTATAGCCGCCGGTCGTCATCTCGCCCAGGCGCGGGCCGATGGCGACGATGAGGTCGGCGTCCTTCACACGCGCCGCCAGCTTCGGGTTGATGCCAATGCCGACGTCACCGGCGTAGTTCGGGTGCGCGTTGTCGAACAGGTCCTGGAAGCGGAACGCGCAGCCCACCGGCAGTTGCCAGGCTTCGGCGAACGACTGCAGCGCCGTGGTCGCCTCGGGCGTCCAGCCGCCACCGCCGGCGATGACCAGCGGCCGTTTCGCGGCGGCCAGGCGCTCGCGCAGCTCGGCCAGCGCGGCCGGCGTGGGCGCGGCTTCGGCGGGTCGCGCGGGCGCGACGACGGGCGCCGAGATCGGCTTGGTCAGCATGTCCTCGGGCAGCACCAGCACCACGGGGCCGGGGCGGCCCTGCATCGCGGTGTGGAAGGCGCGCGCAACGTACTCGGGCAGGCGTTCGGCGTCGTGGCATTCGCCCACCCACTTGGCCATGCCCAGCGTGCCGGGGCCGAACATCTGGCGGTAGTCCACCTCCTGGAAGGCCTCGCGGTCGCGCTGGTCGCTGGCGACCTGGCCGATGAACAGGATCATCGGCGTGCTGTCCTGGAAGGCCGTGTGCAGGCCGATGCTGGCGTTCGTCGCGCCGGGGCCGCGGGTGACGAAGCAGATGCCGGGCTTGCCGGTCAGTTTGCCCTGCGCCTCGGCCATGAAGGCCGCGCCCCCCTCCTGGCGGCACGCGACGAAGCGGATCTTGTCGCCGTGCTCGTGGAAGCCGTCGAGAACGGCGAGGTAACTCTCACCAGGAACGCCGAACACATCGGTGACGCCCTGCGCGATCAGCGCCTCCACCAGCTTGTGGCCGGCGAGACGGGGGGATGTCTCTTGTCTAGTCATGTAGAGACTTTAGCCGGCACGGCCGTCAGCGCCCGCCGTCGATCGCGCGCTCCATCATCTTGTCCTTCAGCGTGGTGTCCTGCTTCACGTCCAGCACCTGGTGCAGCAGCGGCCCGCTGCCGGCCGCCTGCGCCGGCTTGGGCACCGGCGTGGCCGGCACCACGTTGACGGGGGGCGCCGTCACGGCCTGCTCCTTGTGCCCGGCCGGGCAGGCCGCGTTCGTGTACGTCACTTGCTGGCCGTTGACGCACTTGCGCAGCGGCCCCGCGGCCGGCGCGGCCGCCGACTGCGCCGCCCCGGCCCAGGCCTGCAACTGTGCCCGGTTGTGCCAGGCCAGCCCCCCTGCGGCGAGGCAGACCGCCACCACCACGGCTGCACGAAACGGCGTGGACATCTCTCAGCCCTCCGACGCGGCGGCTTCTTCGCGGGCCGTCGCGAACAGGTCCCACACCGCCATGAACATCGCCGCGATGACCGGGCCGATGACGAAGCCGTTGATGCCGAACACCGCCATGCCGCCGATGGTGGAGACCAACACCAGGTAGTCGGGCATCTGCGTGTCCTTGCCCACCAGGATGGGCCGCAGCACGTTGTCCACCAGCCCGATCACCAGTACGCCGTAGGCGATCAGTGCCACGCCCTGCCACACCGCGCCGGTGACGAGGAAGTAGACGGCCACCGGCAGCCAGATCAGCCCCGCGCCGATGGCCGGCAGCAGCGACAGGAAGCCCATGATCACCGCCCACAGCAGCGCGCCCTTGATGCCGAAGAACCAGAACGCCAGCCCGCCCAGCGCCCCCTGCGTGGCGGCCACGAGGATGTTGCCCTTCACGGTGGCGCGGATCACCGTGATGAACTTGCCAGCGAGCTGCCGCCGGTGCTCGGGCGCCAGCGGCACGGCGGCGCGGATGCGCCGGCTCAGCGCCATGCCGTCGCGCAGCAGGAAGAACGCTAGGTACAGCATGACGAAGAAGCCGACGACCAGGTCCAGCGCGTTCTGGCCCACGCTGTAGACCTGCGTCGCGATCGCCTGGCTGCCGCGCGCCACGGCATCGGTGATGCGGGCCTGCAACTCGTTGAAGTCGGTCAGCCCGAAATGCGCCAGCAGGTCATGCAGCCACCCCGGCAGCACGGCCACCACCTGCTCGAAATAGCGCACGAAGTTGGTCTCGCCGGACTGCACGCGCTGGTACAGCGCCGCCCCCTCCTTCACCAGCATCGTGGCCAGCAGCGCCATGGGCAGCACGACGATGAACACGATGAGGGACAGCGTCACCAACGCCGCCAGCGTGGGCCGCTGCGGCCAGCGGCGCAGCAGCCGGGCATGCACGGGCATGAAGACGATGGCGATCACCGCGCCCCAGAACACCGCGCCACCGAAGGGCAGCAGGATCCAGACGAACGCGAGGCTGACCGCGACCAGCAGCGCGAGAAAGGCGTTGTTCTCGAGCCGGGGCGAAGTGACGAAGTCTTTGAAGTTCATGCGGCGCGGCGGGTCTGCCCGGAAGCGGGCGGTGGCGCGCATGGTAGGGCCGGCAGGCACCGGTCGCTGTCAGACCGTGCCGCGCTGCTGCCCGAGCAGCCTGACGGCCAGTGTGCACAGCACCAGGCCCATCACGTAGCGCTGCACTGACAGCCAGAAGCGGTTGCGCGCAAACCAACGCGCCATGCCGGCCGCGCACAGCGTCACCCCCAGGTTCACCGACGCGCCGATGCCCACCTGCGTGCCGCCCAGCACCAGGCTTTGCAACAGCACCGGGCCGCCCTCAGGCGAGACGAACTGCGGCAGCACCGACAGATAGAACACGGCCACCTTGGGATTGAGGATGCTCGTCAACAGCCCCATCGTGAACAGCCGCGCCGGCCGCTCGGGCGGCAGCGGCCGCGGCTCGAACGGCGAGCGCGCACCGGGCCGCACCGCTTGCCAGGCCATCCACAACAGGTACAGCGCACCGGCCAGCTTCAGCAGCTCGTAGCCCAGCGGCACGGCCAGAAACAGCGCCGTCAGCCCCACCGCCGCGCACACCATGTGCACGGTGAACCCCAGCACCACGCCCAGCCACGACATGACGCCCGCCATACGGCCCTGGCAGATGGCGCGCGAGATCAGGTAGACCATGTTGGGCCCCGGCGTCACGGCCATCAGCAACGCCGCGGCGGCGAACAACAGCCAGTGCGACGTGGACGGCATGGGGCGGCGCTCAGGCCGCCGCGGTGGCCGCCGTCGAACGGCGCGCCAGGCCCAGCCCCACCAGCCCGGCGGACGCCACGCCCAGCAGCAGCGCCAGCGCCGAGCCGGCGAACACGCCGCGCGGCATGCCGTGGTCCAGGATGGCGCCGAACACCGGCGCGGCCAGCGCGAAGCCGATGTCCAGCCCCGAATAGACAGTGCCGTAGACCCGGCCCGTGGCGCCGGGCGGCGCGGCGCGCTTGATGAGCATGTCGCGCGACGGGCCGGCCAGCCCGGTGCCGAAGCCCGCCAGCGCCGCCACCGCCGCGGCCAGCAGCCCCGGCAGCCAGCCGGTGGCCGTCAGCAGCAGCAGCGCGGCCGCCAGCGCCAGCGCGATGGCGATCGTGCGCTCCAGCCGCTCAGCCCGGGCAACGAGGAAGCCACCACACACCATGCCCGCCGCGCCGGCCAGCATGTAGCCGGTGACGACGTAGGCCGTCAGCGACAGCGGCAGGCCGTACATCTGGCGCAGCGCCGGGCTGGCGAAGCTCTGGATGGCCGACAGCGCCGCCGTGCTCCAGAAGAAGAACGAGAAGCACAGCCACACCGACGGCAGCTTCAGGAAGGCCATCGGGTGCTCGACCTTCGCGCCGGCCGCCGGCTTGGCGTGGCCCCAGGAGCCCTGGCGGTCGTCGATGGCCGAGCGCTGCCAGAACAGCAGCGCCATGACGGCCAGCGCCACCAGCGCCGTGCCCACGTAGGCGAAGCGCCAGTTGCCGGTGGCCTCGGCAATGCCGATGGAGAACACCGGCGCGAACGCCCAGCCCAGGTTGCCGCTGATACCGTGTACGGAGAACGCATGGCCCAGCCGCGGCTGCGACACGCGCTTGTTCAGGATGGTGAAGTCGGCCGGGTGGAACGGCGCGTTGCCCACGCCGGCCAGCGCCGCGGCCAGCATCAGCCCGCCGAAACCCTGCGCCAGGCCTGCGGCCACCGACGCCAGGAAGAAGCTGGCCATCGCCGCGAACAGCACGGGCCGCGCGCCGATGCGGTCGACGATGAAGCCCGACGCGGCCTGGCCGGCGCCCGAGATGACGAAGAAGGTCGTCACCAGCAGGCCCAGCTCCGAATAGCTCAGCCCGAAGGCCTGGATGAACGCCGGGAACAGCGGCGGCAGCAGCATGTGGAAGAAGTGCGACGTGCCGTGGGCCACGCCGATGGTGGAGATCGTCGTGATGTCGCTGCGGCGCTGGCGGCCGGCGTCGAGGGCTGGGAGGGCGGTATCCATCGGCGCCATTCTGGGGACGCCCGCACCGGCTCGGTTACGATGGTTCGTCAAGTTCTATCGAAATCCAGCCATGGCCAGCCGCCAGAGCTTCCCCGCCTTCGCCCCCGAGCGCTTCGCCCCCACGGCCGAGCGGCCGCTGCGCGCCAAGTCGCGGCTGCTGGAGCACCTGGCCGACATCCAGCCACACCGGCACGACTGGGCGCAGCTGGTGTTCTCGATGACCGGCGCGGTGCGCGTGAGCACCGAGGCCTCCACCTACATCGTGCCGCCGTCGCGGGCGGTGTGGATCCCGCCCGGGCTGGTGCACGCCGTCACGGCCATCGAGCAGGCGGACCTGCGCACGCTCTACCTCGGCCCCGACCTGCTGGCCGGCGAGGCCTGGGCGGTGGGCCGGGTGCTGGAGGTGTCGCCACTGCTGCGCGAGCTGGTGGCTGCCCTGCCCGGCGACCCCGACCCCGCGCCGGCCGAGACGCCGGACGACGCCGAGCGGCGCCGCGGCATTGAGCAGCTGATGCTGGTGGAGCTGCGCCGTGCCCGCCCGCTGGCGCTGGGCGTGGCGCTGCCGCAGGACGCGCGGCTGCGCAAGCTCTGCGAAGCGATGCTGCGCGAACCGGGCCGCCATGCCGGGCTGGACGACTGGGCCGCCGAGGCCGGCTACAGCCCGCGCACGCTGAGCCGGCTGTTCCGCGAGCAGCTGGGCACCAGCTTTGCGCAGTGGCGCTCGCAGCTGCTGCTGGCCCACGCGCTGACGCTGGCCGCCCGCGGTCGGCCCATGAGCCACATCGCCGCCGAGCTGGGCTATGCCAGCGCCAGCGCGTTCACGGCGATGGTGACCCGCACGGTGGGCATGCCGCCGAGCCGTTTTTTTGCTGAGGCCTGAAAAATTTTCGCCACCGCGAATCCTTTGCGTCCGCCGCTGCCTCTTAGCTTCCGAGGGTCGTCCTCGAACACTTGGAGTTGCAAATGGTCTACGTGAAGAATGTGCCGCCCGCCGAGCGCGTGCTGCGGGTGGTGCTGGGCGCGGCGGTGGCCGGCGCGGGCGTCGTGATGGTGGGCGGCGCGACCGGCTGGCTGATCGCGGCGAGTTCGGCGGGGCTGGTGCTGTCGGGCCTGTTCGGCTACTGCCCGGCGTGCGCGATGGTCGGCCGCAAACTCAAATAGACGTGGCACTCCCCGCCCACCACCAGCCGCTGCTCGCCGCCGCCCACGGCGGCGACCCGCAGGCGCTGGAACAGCTGCTGAAGATCAGCCGCCCCGACATCCGCCGCTACGCGCAGCAGCACTGCCTGCTCAGCGACGTGGACGACGCGGTGCAGGAGGCGCTGCTCATCGTGTCGCGCAAGCTGCCGCAGTTGCGCGTGCTGGCCGCGTTCTCGGGCTGGGCCATCCGCCTGGTGCAGCGCGAATGCCGGCGGCTGGGCCGCGTCGCGCTGCGCTACGACCCGTACGACGAGGAGCAGCTGGCGCAGTGGCTGGTCTCGCACGACGAGCCCGGGCTGCGGCGGGAGCTGGTGGCGGCGCTGGAGTCGCTGCCAGAGCACTACCGCGAGGTCATGCTGCTGCGCGACGTCGAGGAGCTGACCATCGACGAGATCGCCGCCCGCACCGGCCTCACGCGCGCCAACGTGAAGAGCCGGCTGCACCGGGCGCGCGCGCTGGCCCGGGAGTACCTGCTGGGCGGCCGGCCCACCCCGCCGGCGCGCTGACGGCCGCGGCGGCGTTACCTCCCCTTACCCGGGCTCGCGCCCCGCCGTCCGCGCGGCGGCGGGCGAGCGCGTTGTGCCGGCATGCGACGATCCTGTTCGCAACGACGACAACAAGGAGAACCGTCATGAGAAGACGCCACTGCATGCTGGGCGCCGGCAGCACCCTGATCACCGGCCTGCTGGCCGGATTGACAGGGCCGGCCGCCGCCCGCGACGATGACGACGGGGAATTCGTCATCCTGCACGCCCGCTACGGCACCGAGGCCAACCATGCCGACGTGACCGGCCGGCTGCGCGAGCTGGCCCGCCGCGACCAAAGCTTCCGGCTGGAGAACGACGTCTTCGGCATGGACCCCGACCCCGGCCGCACGAAGACGCTGCGCATCTTCGCCCGCGACCGCAGCGGCCGCGAGCGCACCTTCGAGTACCGCGAACGCGACTGGGTGAACGGCAACCAGTTCGTCGGCTGGGGCGGCGGCAACTGGGGCAACGCCGGCGGCTCGAACGGCTGGCACGGCAACGACGGCCGCGACAGCGGCGAGTTCACGATCCGCTACGCCACCTACGGCACGCGCCAGCGCGAGGTGGACGTGACCGACCGGCTGCGCGACCTGGCGCGGCGCGACCAGCGCTTCCGCCTGGGCAACGACACCTTCGGCATCGACCCCGATCCCGGCCAGACCAAGCGGCTGCGCATCGTCACGCGCGAGCGCGGCGGCCAGGAGCGTGTGTTCGAGTACCGCGAGAACATGGTCGTCGACGGCGCGCAGTTCATCGGCTGGGGCGGCGGCAACTGGGGCGGCAACGACAACGGCTGGGGCCCGCAGCGCCCGGGCGGCAGCCGCCTCGTCATCGACAACGCCAGCTACGGCAGCGGCAACCGCCGCGCAGACGTCAGCGAGGCGCTGCGCGCGCGGGTGCGCGGCGACCGGCTGGAGGCCGAGGTCAGCAACGAGCTGCTGGGCATCGACCCGGCGCCGGGCGCGCGCAAGACGCTGACCGTGACCTACCGCCGCGACAACGGCCGCGCCAACACCGTGCGCGCCAACGAGGGCGACTGGATCCGCCTGCCCTGACCCGGCGCGTCACGGCAGCGCGCGGCTGCTGTTGACGCGGGCCGACACCTTGATCGGGCCGATGCCGCCACAGCTGTAGCTCAGGTCCAGCGCCAGGCGGTCGACGGACAGCTGCGTGGCCGACACGGGCGACGTCACCAGTTCGGCAACCGTCCAGCTGCCGGTGGCCGTGCAGCCCGACGGCAGCCCCGCGGTATCGATCAGGTTGGCGATAGCCACCGTGCCATCGACGGCGGTTGCCTGGCCCGCAGCCCAGGCGCCGGGCTGGCCGGCCAGCAGGCGTGGGAAGACCAGGTTGACATCCAGCACCTGGCGCCCGCCGTCCACCAGGTAGATCGCCGCCCTGCTGGACGACGACGCCGGGCCGCTGTCCAGCCGCACCACCGGCGCCGCGCCGGGCAGCTGGTAGGTGATGAGCCGGAACGGCTGGCCGTCGTTGGCCACGGTGACCTGCACGCGGTCGCGGTCCAGCTCGCCGGCGGCGTTGCGCACTTCCAGTTCCAGCTCGGCGACGCCGCCGTCGCCGGCACCCGCAGCAATGGCCAGCGTCGGCGTCAGCGTCGTGGCGCCGGTGATGCGCAGCGCCGGCCCCGACACCTGGCGCCACGCGACGCTGGTCAGCTCGCCGTTGGCCGAGCTGGACGCGCGGCCATCCAGCGCCAGCGTGGCAGCATTGCCCAGCAGCAGCCGGGGCGCCGCGCCGCCGGCGTTGGCGGTGATGGAGTCCGCCACCGTCCACACCAGCTCCTTCAAATGCGCCGCGGCGCCGGTCGCGTCCACGGGGTCCGGCGTGGACCACAGCAGCCGGTAGCTGATGCCCGGCTGCAGCGGTGTGCGCGGCTTGAGGCTGACGTAGGCGCCCTGCGCGCTGACGTCGGCCGGGATCTCGTAGGGCGTCCAGTCGTAGCCGCTGGTGGTCTGGCCGGTGCGCTGGAAGGTGGCCGTCAGCGGCGCACCGGCCAGCGGGCGCGAGAACTGCCAGGCCAGCGTCGCCGTCTGCGACCGCGGGCCTTCGTCCGGCTGCTGCAGCACGGCGAAGTTGTTGGGGCCGGCATCCTTCATGTCGTAGCCACGCGCGCCCTGCCCAGCCGGCGTGAAGCCCGACCACCACAGGTAGCCCGTGGCGACGTCGACCGGCGCGACCACGCTGGTGGCCGTGCCCAGCTGCACCGTCAGCCCGAGCAGCGGCGTCAGCGCCTGCACCGAGGCCGAGCCCGCGCCGGCCACGTCGATGCGGCCGGCGTCGGGCGTCTGGCTGAACCAGCCGGAGAACGGCGTCGCCGTGGACACCTGCAGGCTGCCGCCCAGGATGTTGCTGGCGATGCGCAGCTTCCAGCTGCTGGTGATGCGGGCGGTGTCGCGCCGCACGTCCTTGCGCGCGTCCAGCTGCGTGATGCTGTCCTGCGCGCTGGTCCTGCCGTCGGTCACGGTCAGCGTCAGCGGCGTGGCGGTGGACAGCGCGCGCACGCCGTGGCCCAGCGCATCGCCGCGGGTCTCGAAGCCGATCTCGCCCTGCAGCTGGATGGTGGTGGCGGTGCCGGTGACGAAACGCGGCCCGAAGCGCACGGTGCCGGCGCGGCGCACGTCGGCGGCCGGCGCGGTGAGGTCCACGGTCAGCGTGCCGTCGAAGACGTCGTCCAGCACGCGCACATAGCACTGGCTGAGCGTGACGGTGAGCTGGTCGCCCGCCGACGGCACGTGGTTGCCATCGCGGTCCAGCAACTGCAGGCCCAGCGTGCCGCCGCCGTCGCAGGGGCCGGTGCCGGCGATGCCGGCCGTGCGCTCCAGCGTGTCGGCCCAGTCCTGCGCCAGCTGTGCAAACATCAGCGCGATCTCGGGATAGGCCACCGCCACCGACGCCGCCGGCACGACGTTTTGCGCCGTCAGCGCCAGCGGCACCTCGCTGGCCGGCACCGGGACGGGCGCCGGTTCACCGCCACCGGCGCTGCCGCCGCCCCCGCCGCCGCAGCCGGACAGGCCCAGCGCCAGGCTCACGAGTGCCACGCCCCGCCGCAGCGGACGATGCCAATCACCCTTCATGCTTCACTCCCTGAAGTCGTTCGATCTCACGTCGGAGCGCACGATAAGGCCTTGGGCTGACACAGGCGTTAGCGCCGGCCGAAACCCGATAATCCGGGCTGCTCTCGCATGGCACCGATGGAACAGACCCTCTTCGACTACACCCGCCAGGATGCCGCCGGCACCTGCTCCACCGCACACGCCTGGGCCAAGGTGCCCGCGCCGCTGACCGCGCCCGAGCGCCACGCGCTGGCCGAGCGTGCCGCCGCGCTGCTGAAGAAACACAACGCCGTGCTCGTGGCCCACTACTACGTGGACGGCCCGCTGCAGGACCTGGCGCTGGCCACCGGCGGCATCGTGTCGGACTCGCTGGAGATGGCCCGCTTCGGCCGCGACCATGCCGCGCAGACGCTGGTCGTCGCCGGCGTGCGCTTCATGGGCGAGACGGCCAAGATCCTCAGCCCCGAGAAGCGCGTGCTGATGCCCGACCTGGACGCCACCTGCTCGTTGGACCTGGGCTGCCCGGCCGACGACTTCGCGCGTTTCTGCGACGCGCACCCGGACCGCCAGGTCGTCGTCTACGCCAACACCAGCGCCGCCGTGAAGGCCCGCGCCGACTGGATGGTGACCAGCTCCTGCGCGCTGGAGATCGTGTCGGACCTGCACGCCAAGGGGCAGAAGGTGCTGTGGGCGCCCGACCGCCACCTGGGCCGCTACATCCAGGAGCAGACCGGCGCCGACATGCTGATGTGGAACGGCGCCTGCATCGTGCACGACGAGTTCCGCGGCCTGGAGCTGGAGATCCTGCGCGAGCAGCACCCCGGCGCGCTGGTGCTGGTGCACCCCGAGTCGCCCAAGAGCGTCGTCGAGCAGGCGGATGTCGTCGGCTCCACGTCGGCGCTCATCAAGGCCGTCGTCGACGGCAACGCGCCGGCCTACATCGTCGCCACCGACAACGGCATCCTGCACCGCATGCGCCAGCTGGCGCCGGGCAAGGTGTTGATCGAAGCCCCCACGGCCGGCAACAGCGCCACATGCAAGAGCTGCGCGCACTGCCCGTGGATGGCGATGAACGGCTTGGCCAACCTCGTCGACTGCCTGGAAAGCGGCCAGCCGGAAATCCACGTCGACGAGCCCACGCGCGTGAAGGCGCAGCGCTGCATCAACCGCATGCTGGATTTCACGGCGGCGCGCAAGGCGCAAACCTCGGGCATGACCCCGGGCATCGGCGCGGCCTGATCGCGCTATAACTCCGGGCATCACCGACCGCCCACATCCCCGCGAGGAGGCCCACCATGCCCGCCGATTTCAGCTCCCTCTACAACCATCATGAGCGCGAAGTCTTCGCCGCGGTGATGGATGCCGCTGCCGACTTCCCCGACCTCGCCGACAGCAACGACCTGCTGTGCGACGTGGCCTGTGTGGCGCTGAACCGCCTGCCGCCGCGCTACATCCGCCACGAGGTGGACTTCAGCTTCTACCTGACCGAGCACGAGCGGCTGGAGATCGACAACGCCATCAGCGAGGCGGTGTCGTATGCCTTCAACTTCGTGCAGGCGCGCACCGCGCTGCGGGCGCGCAAGTAGGCGCACCGCCCTTCCCCGACAAGCCCGCAGCCTGCGGGCTTTTTTACGTCCATCCCCCTAGCCAAGGCTGCAACATGCAATTAAAGTGATATCACTTTTACGGGAGACTCGTGATGCACAAGGACGGACAACGGCAAGAGATCAGCGCCACCACGGCCAACGGCTACGCCGGGCTGCTGGCGGGGCTGGCCATCATCGCGAGCAGCTTCGCCGTCATGGCGCTGGCCATCCAGGGGCGGCCGTGGTTCGCGCTGGCAGGCGTGCCCGTGCTCGTGGGCGGCATCCTGGTGCTGGCCGGCATGTACATGCAGCAGCCCAACGAGGCGCGCATCCTGACGCTGTTCGGCCGCTACGTCGGCACCGACCGCACCGAAGGCCTGCGCTGGGCCAACCCGCTGACGCTGAAGCGCCGCATCTCGCTGCGCGCGCGCAACCTGAACGCGCCGGCCATCAAGGTCAATGACAAGCGCGGCAACCCCATCGAGATCAGCGCCGCCGTCGTCTGGCGCGTGCAGGACACGGCCAAGGCGGTGTTCGAGGTCGATGACTTCGAGACCTACGTGGGCATCCAGGCCGAGACGGCCATCCGCCACCTGGCCACGCAGTTCGCCTACGACGAGGGTGAAGACCTGGCCCCCGACGAGACCACGCTGCGCGCCGGCCAGAACGAGGTCGTCAAGGCGCTGATCGCCGAGCTGCAGGAGCGCTGCGCGCAGGCCGGCGTGACGGTGCTGGACGCCAAGATCACCCACCTCGCCTACGCGCCCGAGATCGCGCAGGTGATGCTGCGCCGCCAGCAGGCCGAGGCCATCATCAGCGCGCGCAAGAAGATCGTGCAGGGCGCGGTGACCATGGTGGAGGAAGCGCTGCGCGGGCTGTCGGAGCGCGAGATCGTCGAACTGGACGACGAGCGCAAGGCGGCCATGGTGTCCAACCTGCTCGTCGTGCTGTGCTCCGACAAGGAGACCCAGCCCATCGTCAACACTGGCACGCTGTACAGCTGAGGCGCGGGCCATGCGACGCGTCGTCGACCTGGCCTGGCTGGCGCTGCTGGCCTTCATGCTGGCCACCTGGCCCTGGCTGCCCGAGCTGGTGGGCGCGCCGCACGACGCGCTGCCGCGGCACCAGTACATGGCGCTGATGCTGGGCACGGCGGTGGTGCTGCCCTGGCTGGCCATCCGCGCGGCGCTGCTGGCGGCACGCCACGCGCCCGCGCTGGTGAATCTGCCCGACAAGGACTACTGGCTGGCGCCCGAGCGGCGCGAGCAGACGCTGGCGCAGCTGGACGAACGGCTGGCGGTGCTGAGCCTGGGCCTGGCGCTGCTGATCGCCGGGGTACACGGTCGCGAACTGCTGCGAGCCCATCCCGACTGGCCCCAGCTGCCGGACGCCGCGTGGATCGCCGGCGGCGTGGCGCTGGGGCTCGCCTTCCTGGCGTGGCTGGTGGCCTTCAAGCGGCACTTCGGCCGGCGCGCGCCGGTGGCTGCACCGCTTCCCGTGCGGCGCCGCACCTCGCGCAACGACGAGCTGGTGTGGCGCGAGGCCCAGCCGATGTGGCTGATGCTGCCCATCCTGGCCGGTGTCGCCATGTTCGCCGTCAAGGTGCACGAGTCCGCCCACGCCGTCACGCCGGTGCTGGTGTTCACGATCTGCGCGCTGATCCTGCTGCTGCTGGGCCGCCTCGTGACCGAGCTGCGCGGCGACAGCCTGCGCTGGCACTACGGCTGGCTGGGCTGGCCGCGCTGGCGGGTGGACCTGGACGACATCGTCACCGTCGAGCCGGCGCGCAGCAGCTGGTTCGAGGGCTGGGGCATCCGCACGACGGGCGAAGGCATGCTCTACAACAGCAGCGGCACGCAGGCCGTGCGGCTGACGCTGCGCGACGGCCGGCGGCTGCGGCTGGGCACGCGGGACCCGCAGCGGCTGGCGCAGCTGCTGCGCGACCGCCTGGCGGCAGGCTGAGGCACAGGCATGGCCAGCCCCGACAAGAAGAGCTTCGCGCTGCGGCTGGACCCCGCGCTGTGGGCGCAGATCGAGCGCCTGGCCGCGCAGGAGCTGCGCTCGGCCAACGCGCAGATCGAGTACCTGCTGCGCGACGCGCTGGCCCGGCGCGGCATCAAGCCGGCATCCAGCCCGGCGCCCAAGCGCGGGCGGCCGGCTGCCGAAACGCCGGAGAACGGTGAGTAGCGCCGTATTCGGGACGAGCGCCGGGCCGCCCCAAGCCGGCCCGGTTGGCGATGCTTGCGGCTCGACGCCGCAAGCATCGCCGTCCCCGCGGGGACCGACCAGGCGCGCCCGCGTTCAGCGTGGCGCGACTGGGCGAGGGGTCAACGTCTTCGTCGCTCGCTGATCAGGACTGTCGGGAAGCTCACCGGCAGCGTCTGCGGGTAGTCGCGGCTGTAGTGCAGGCCGCGGCTCTCATGGCGCATCAGCGCCGAGCGGACGATGAGTTCCGCGCAGTCGACGAGGTTGCGCAGCTCCAGCAGGTCTCGCGTGACGCGGAACGACCCGTAGTAGTCGTCGATCTCGCCGCGCAGCAGCTCGATGCGGTGCAGCGCACGCTCAAGCCGCTTCGTGGTGCGCACGATGCCGACGTAGTTCCACATCAGCAGGCGCAGCTCGTCCCAGTTGTGCGCGATGACGACCTGCTCGTCGGCGTTCTCGACCTGGCTCTCGTCCCAGGCCGGCAGCGGCGCAGCGGGCTGCACCGGCTGCGCCAGGATGTCCCCGGCGCAGGTCTGCCCCAGCACCACGCATTCCAGCAGCGAGTTGCTGGCCAGCCGGTTGGCGCCGTGCAGGCCCGTGTAGCCGGTCTCGCCCACGGCGTACAGGCCCGGCAGGTCGCAGCGGCCGGCCAGGTCCGTCACCGCGCCGCCGCAGGTGAAGTGCACGGCCGGCACGACGGGGATGGGCTGCTTCGCGATGTCGATACCCAGCTTCAGGCAGCGGGCATGGATGGTGGGGAAATGCTCGATGAGGAAGGCCTCGCCCAGGTGCGTGGCGTCCAGCCACACGTGGTCCAGGCCGTGCTTCTTCATCTCGAAGTCGATGGCGCGGGCGACGATGTCGCGCGGTGCCAGCTCCATGCGCTCGTCGTGCGCGGCCATGAAGCGCGTGCCGTCGGGCAACTTCAGGTGGCCGCCCTCGCCTCGCAACGCCTCCGTGATGAGGAAGCTGCGCTCCTGCGGGTGGTACAGGCAGGTCGGGTGGAACTGGATGAACTCCATGTTCGCGACGCGGCAACCGGCCCGCCAGGCCATCGCGATGCCGTCGCCCGTCGACGTGTCCGGGTTGGTCGTGTAGCGGTAGACCTTGCCGGCGCCGCCGGTTGCCAGCACGACGGCGCGCGCGGCCAGCGTCTCGACGCGCTGGGTGTCGATGTCCAGCGCGTAGACGCCGTAGACGCGCGGCGGCTCGTCGCGCTGCGCATGGCGCGACGTGATGAGGTCCAGCGCCATCCAGCGTTCGCACAGCTTGATGTTGGGATGGCGGCGGGCCACGGCCAGCAGCTGATCGTGGATGGCCTTGCCGGTGGCATCAGCCGCATGGGCGATGCGGCGCACCGCGTGGCCGCCCTCGCGCGTCAGGTGCAGGCCCATGGGGCCGGTGTCGTCGGGCGTGAAGGGCACGCCCTGCGCCACCAGCCAGCCCACCGCCGCGGCGCTGCGCTCGGCGATGAAGCGGGCCGTGCCCTCGTCGACGAGGCCTGCACCGGCGTCCTGCGTGTCGCGCACATGGCTGTCGATGGAATCGTCGCTGCCCAGCACGCCGACGATGCCGCCCTGGGCCCAGGCCGTGGCGGCCTCGGTCAGCTCGCGCTTGGCCAGCACGACGACGGGCACGGTATCGGCCAGGTGCAGGGCCACGGTCAGGCCAGCCAGGCCGGCGCCGATGATGACGACGGGGGCGTCGTCCGGGGTAGCAGCAGTCAACTCAGGGATCTCCGTGCTTCGCACTCCGAGGCGAGCGGCTCCGGGCGGCCGTGCGCCGCTCATGGCCGGGCATTGTCCCGCAGCGTCGCATCGGCTGCGGCGACGTGAGGATTGCCGGATCAAGCACCCAGGCTGCGCCGGTTCCGACCCTATGCTGCGCGAAAAATGACAGCGTTATCAAACGCAGGAGACAACGTGCAGACAACCTGGTTGCGCCACGCCGGCGCCCTCGCCGTGCTGGCCCTCGCGCTGGGCGCCGCCCGCGCCGCGCCGCCGCCGGCCGAGGTGTTCTTCAACGACGACGACATCGGCGAGGCGCAGCTGTCGCCGTCGGGCAAGCGGCTGGCACTGACCACCGCCAAGGGCGCCGGCCGCGTGGGCCTGGTGGTGCTGGACCTGGCGCCCGGCGGCCAGCTCACGCGCGCCACGCAGTCGGCCACGGCCGACGTCGCGCGCGTCAGCTGGGTCAACGAGGAGCGGCTGCTGTTCAGCCTCGTGGACCTGACCGAGATGAGCATGCCCACGCGCGCGCCGGGCCTGTTCTCGGTGAACGCCGACGGCAGCCGCCTGCGCATGCTGGTCAAGCGCACGGGCCGCGCCTTCATCAACACCGGCGACGGCGACGACCGCGTGCTGGAGTGGAACCACCAGCTGCTGGCCGTGCCCGAGGCCCGCGCCGGCGAGCCGGGCGAGGAGGCGCTGCTGGCCGAGTTCAGCCTGGACGGCCGCGGCACGCAGGCGCCGGTGTGGGTCAACACGCGCACCGGCATGACGCGCCGCTTCTCCGCCGCCGGCGCCCCCGCCGGCGTGGTGCAGTGGGTGCTGAACGGCCGCGGCGAGGCCCGCGCCGTGCTGACGCTGAACGGCGACCGCGTGCAGGCGCACTGGCTGCCGCCCGGCCAGTCGCAATGGCAGCCGCTGTTCGACACGCCGGTGCTGCAGCAGCCGTTCAAGCTGGAGAGCGTGGACCCGGACGGCACGCTGTACGTCAGCCACGTGCCCAAGGGCGAACGCCACAGCGTGCTGGCCCGCTACGACGCCGCGGCCAAGGCACCCGCCGACCCGCCGCTGGTGCGCACGCCGGGCTTCGACTTTGTCGGCCAGTTCGTCAAGGACGGCCCGCGGCAGCTGGGCGTGAACGCGCGCGCCGACAGCGACGTCAGCGTCTGGCTGGACGAGGGCATGAAGAAGTTCCAGGCCCAGGCCGACCGGCTCATGCCCGGACGCCTGAACCGCATCGACTGCCGCCGCTGCGGCCAGCCCGACATGATGGCGCTGGTGCACTCGTACAACGACCACGACCCCGGCAAGCTGTGGCTCTACCAGGGCCAGCCCGCCGCCGGCGAGCCCAAGTGGCGCGCCATCGGCCGCGTGCGCGAGGCGGTGGACCCGAAGCAGATGGCCGGGCTGGACCTGCAGACCATCACCGCCCGCGACGGCCGCGAGCTGCCCGTGTGGGTCACGCGGCCCGACGGCGCCCAGGGCCCGCTGCCGGCCGTCGTGCTGGTGCATGGCGGCCCGTGGATGCGCGGCACGGCCTGGCGCTGGAACAACTGGGCGCAGTTCATCGCGTCGCGCGGCTACGTCGTCATCGAGCCCGAGTTCCGCGGCAGCCTGGGCTATGGCGACGACCACTTCCGCGCCGGCTTCAAGCAGTGGGGCCAGGCCATGCAGGAAGACGTGACCGACGCGCTGAAGTGGGCGCAGAAGCAGGGCCTGGCCAGCGACCGCACCTGCATCGCCGGCGCCAGCTACGGCGGCTACAGCGCGCTGATGGGCCTGGCCAAGGACCCGGACCTGTACCGCTGCGGCATCGCCTGGGTGGCCGTGGCCGACCTGGAGCTGCTGGTGCAGGGCTCCTGGTGGGTGCCCGACGACACCGGCATGGCGCGCCGCCTGACGCTGCCCGACATGGTGGGCGACCCGGCCAAGGACGCCGCCATGCTGGCCGCCAACTCGCCCGTCAAGCTGGCCGCCCGCATGAAGGCGCCGCTGCTGCTGGCCTACGGTGAGGAGGACCTGCGCGTGCCGCTGGCGCACGGCAAGCGCATGCGCGACGCGCTGGCCGCCGTGGGGCGGCCGCCCGAGTGGGTCAGCTACCCGGGCGAAGGCCACGGCTTCAGCAAGCCCGAGCACCGGCTGGACTTCGCGCGCCGCATGGAGACCTTCCTGGCCCGGCACCTGGCGCCGGCGGCCGGCAACTAGGCCGTTATCCTCCCGCCGCTGCGCAGACGCACGCAGCATCCAGGGAGAGATTCTTGAAGCAGTTCATCCTCTGGGCCGGCCTCGCCGCCGGCCTTTCGTTGACCGCCACCCTCGCGCAGGCCGCGCCGCCGCCCGTCGAGGCGTTCTACCGCGACGCCGACATCCAGGACGTGCAGCTGTCGCCGTCGGGCCGCTGGCTGGCCATGACCGGGGCGCTGGGCGCCCGGCATGCGTCGCTGCTGGTGTTCGACGTGCAGGCCGGTGGCCAGCCACGGCGCGTCGCGCAGTTCCACGACGGCGACGTCGCCCAGGTGCACTGGGTCAACGACGAGCGCCTCGTGTTCAGCGTGCAGGGGCTGGAGAGCGGCAGCGACCGCCCCATCGGCGCACGCGGCCTGTACGCCGTCAATGCGGACGGTGGCAAGCCCCTGCAGCTGGTGCGCAACTTCGGCACGCGCCAGGTCAACGACGCCGGCAGCGCCGGCATGCTGACGTGGAACCACCGGCTGCTGAGCGTGCCGCTCACCCGCGGCGGCCAGCCGGGCGATGAAGTCCTCGTGGGCCGCGTGACGGTGAACGAGCAGCGCACCGTCACGCCGCTGTGGCTGAACACGCTGACCGGCCGCACGCGGAGCGCCGTGGCGCAACCGCCGGCCGACGTGGTGCGCTGGGTGACCGACCCGTTCGGCGAGCCGCGCGTGGCCATCGCCGTGCAGGGCAACCGCCAGACCACCTACTGGCACCAGCCCGGCGGCGACGACTGGCAGCCGCTGCAGGAAAGCCTCGTCGACGAAGCCCCCTTTGGCGTGACGGCCGTGGACGCCGACGGCGCGCTCTACGTGACGCAGCGCCGTGGCGCCGCCGGCCAGGCCGTGCTGACCCGCTACGACTTCGAGCGCCGCGCACCGGCCGAGCAGGCGCTGGTGGTCACGCCCGGCTTCGACTTCCGAGGCGCGCTGCGGCTGAACGAGGACGGCCGGCTGCGTGGCTTCAGCGTGGTGGCCGAGGGCGAGTCCACCGCCTGGCTGACCGACCGCATGCAAGCCGTCCAGGCCGACGTGGACGCCACGCTGCCGGGGCGCATCAACCGCATCAGCTGCCGGCGCTGCGGCCAGCCCGACATGGTGCTGCTGGTGCATTCCTACAGCGACCGCGAGCCCGGCGAATGGTGGGTGCACCGCAGCGGCGCGACCGACGGCAAGGCCTGGCAGCTGGTGGGCAGGGCACGCGGCGACATCCGCGCCGACGACATGGGCAGCCTGTCGTTGCACCGCATCGCGGCCCGTGACGGGCTGGAACTGCCGGTGTGGGTCACGCAGCCCGCCCACGGCAAGGCCGCGCGGCCCGCCGTCGTGTTGGTGCACGGCGGCCCCTGGCTGCGCGGCCACCTGTGGCGCTGGAACGCCGAGGCCCAGTTCCTGGCGTCGCGCGGCTACGTCGTCATCGAGCCCGAGTTCCGCGGCAGCACCGGCTATGGCGAGGCGCACTACCGCGCCGGCTTCAAGCAGTGGGGCCAGGCCATGCAGGACGACGTGGCCGACGCGCTGCGCTGGGCGCAGAAGCAGGGCCTGGCCAGCGACAAGGCCTGCATCGTCGGCAACAGCTACGGCGGCTACAGCGCGCTGATGGGCCTGGCCAACGACACCGGGCTGTACCGCTGCGGCATCGCGGGCCTGGCGGTGACGGACCTGGAGCTGCTGGTGCGCGGCTCCTGGTGGGTGGCGGACGACGCCTCCAGCCTGACCCGCTCGTACCACCTCCCCAAGCTGATCGGCAACCCCGAGCAGGACGCCGCGATGATCGCCGCCCACTCGCCGGTCAATCTCGCCGCCCGCATCAAGGCGCCGCTGATGCTGGTGTTTGGCGAGGAGGACAAGCGCGTGCCGCTGGCCCACGGCGAACGCATGCGCCGCGCGCTGCGCGAGGCCGGCAACGAGCCGGTCTGGGTCACCTACGCCCGCGAAGGCCACGGCTTCGGCCTGTGGCAGAACCGCGCCGACTACGCCCGCCGGACCGAGGACTTCCTGGCCCGGCACCTGCTGACCGACGGCGCGAAGACGGCGCCGTAACTCGACGACCGTGCAGACCGCGTGCTGCACCCGAAGGATTGTCATGACGATTGCCCACCGCTGGGGCCGCGCCATCGCCGGCCTGCTGCTGACCGCCACCCTCGCGCAGGCTGCGCCGCCGCCGGCCGAGCTGTTCTACCGCGACCCCGACATCGGCGAGGCCCAGCTGTCGCCGTCGGGGCGGCAACTGGCCGTTACCACGTCGCGCGGCGCCAAGCACGCCGGCCTGGCCGTCGTGGACCTCGCCACGGGCAAGTCCGTGCGCGCCGCGCAGTTCTACGACGGCAACGTGTGGCGCGTGCAGTGGGTCAACGAGAACCGGCTGGTGTTCAGTGTGCTGGACCCGTCCGACGGCAGCGCGATGAACACCGGCGCGCCGGGCCTGTTCGCCGTCAACCCCGACGGCAGCCAGCTGCGCCAGCTGGTGAGGCGGGAATGGGCGCCGGGCATCACCGACGGCACCGGCCGCAACGAACGGCTACTGGACTGGAACCACCGCGTGCTGCGCGTGCCGACGCCGCGTGCCGGTGACACCAACGAGGAGGTGCTGCTGGCCTGGTTCGCACTCGACGAACGCCGGGCGCAGAAGCCGCTGTGGGTGAACACCCGCACGGGCCGCACGCGGGCGGTCGACGTGATCGGCCCGCCGCACACCGTCACCTGGGAGACCGACAGCCGTGGCGAGCTGCGCGTGGCCCACACGCTTAATGCCGGCCGCGCCGGCGCCTTCTGGCGCGCGCCCGGCAGCGACGACTGGCAGCCGCTGTACGAAAGCAGCGTGATGGCGCTGCCGTTCCAGATCGAGGCCGTGGACGACGCCGGCCAGCTGTTCGTCACGCAGTCCGTCGGGCGCGGCGGCGAGAGCGTGCTCAAGCGCTACGACTTCGCGAAGCGCGCGCCGGAGAAGGAGCCGCTGGTGTCGGCGCCGGGTTTCGACTTCGTCGGCCACATCGTCACCGATGGCGAGGGCGCCGCGCTGGGCGTGCACGTGACGACGGACGGCGAAGGCACCGTCTGGTTCAACCCGGCGCTGAAGGCCTTGCAGGCCGAGGCCGATGCGCGCTTTTCCGGGCGCATCAACCGCCTGCAATGCCGCCGCTGCGGCCAGCCCGACATGGTGGCGCTGGTGACCAGCTTCAGCGACCGCGAGCCCGGCCAGCTGTGGGTCTACCAGGCCCGGCCGCCCGCGGGCGAGAAACCCTGGCGCGCCGTGGGGCGCGTGCGCGAGGACGTCAAGGCCGCCGAGATGGCCAGCCTGGACTTCCAGCGCATCAAGGCACGCGACGGGCGGGACCTGCCGGTGTGGATCACGCGCAGCCCGCAGGCCAAGGGGCCGCTGCCCGCCGTCATGCTGGTGCACGGCGGCCCGTGGGTGCGCGGCAATGACTGGCGCTGGAACGGCGAGGCCCAGTTCCTGGCGTCGCGCGGCTACGTCGTCATCGAGCCCGAGTTCCGCGGCAGCGAGGGCTACGGCGACAACCACTTCCGCGCCGGCTTCAAGCAGTGGGGGCTGGCCATGCAGGACGACGTGGCCGACGCGCTGCGCTGGGCGCAGCAGCAAGGCATTGCCAGCGACAAGGCCTGCATCGCCGGCGCCAGCTACGGCGGCTACAGCACGCTGATGGGGCTCATCAAGCACCCCGAGCTGTACCGCTGCGGCGTAGCCTCCATGGCAGTGACCGACCTCGATCTGCTCGTGGCAGGCTCGTGGCGGGTGGACGACGACACCTCCAGCATGGCGCGCCGACACACGCTGCCCGAGATGGTGGGCGACCCGGTGAAGGATGCGGCGCTGATCGCCGCGAACTCACCGGCGCGGCAGGCGGCCCGCATCAAAGCGCCGCTGCTTCTGGCCGTCGGCGAAAAAGACCGGCGCGTGCCGCTGGCCCACGGGGAACGGCTGCGCGACGCGCTGCGCGAGGCAGGCAACCCGCCGGTGTGGGTGGCCTACCCGGATGAAGGACATGGCTTGCTCGACGTGAAGAACCGCATCGACTTCGCCGAACGCATGGCGGCCTTCCTGGCCCGGCACCTGGGCGGTGCGGAGGCCCCGCCGGCACGCTGAACCCCATCGCTCAAACCCATCGCCACAACACGCGCCCGGCCAGGGCGCCTCAAGGAAAGTCGTGCTGAAGATCCGCCATCACTGCGCCGGCGTCATCGCTGCCCTGCTGTTGTCCATCACCGGCGCCCAGGCCGCGCCGCCGCCGGCGGCGGCGTTCTTCAAGGACGCCGACGTCACCGATGTGAAGCTGTCGCCATCGGGCCGGCAACTGGCCATCACGACGGCGCGCGGCCTTCAGCGCGTGGGGCTGGTGGTGTTCGACCTCGGCAGCGGCAAGCTGTCGCGCGCCGCGCATTTCGCCGACGCCGACGTCACGCGCGTCCGCTGGGTCAATGACGGCCGCCTGCTGTTCAGCATCGAGGATGTCTCCGAGGGCAGCGGGCGACCCAACGGGCAACCCGGCCTGTTCGCCGTCAACCCCGACGGGAGCGACATGCGGCAGCTCATCCGCCGCACCGGCCTGACATCGGCCAAGGACCGCTTTGGCAAGCTCGACCGGGTGCTGGACTGGAACCACCGGCTGCTGCGCGTGCCCGCACCGCGCGCCGATGTGGCCGTCGACGAGGTGTTGATCGCGCAGATCAGCATCGACGCCGACCGCATCGCGACGCCGCTGTGGATCAACACCCGCACCGGCATCACGCGCAAGGCCCACGCCAACGCGCCGGCGCACACCACCGGCTGGCTGACCGACAGCCACGGCGAGCTGCGCGTGGCCATCACGGAACACGCCGGCCGCCGCGCAGCGCACTGGCGCGGCCCGGGCCAGCAGGACTGGCGGCTGCTGTACGAGAGCGACCTGCTCAACCCGCCCTTCGGCCTGCACTCCGTGGACACGGCCGGCCGGCTCTACGTGACCAGGACGTTGGGGACAGATCAGCAAGGTGTGCTGACGCGCTTCGACTTCGAACGCGGTGCCCCTGATCCGCAGGCCCTCATCGAATCACCGGGCTTCAGCTTCACGGGCCAGCTGCTCGACGAAGGCGGCGGGCCGGCGCTGGGCGTGCGCCTGATCACGGATGTCGAGACGACGGTGTGGTTCCACCCCGCGCTGCAGGCATTCCAGCAGCAGGTCGACGCGCGAATGCCTGATCACATCAACCGCATCGACTGTCGCCGTTGCGGCGAGCCGGACATGACGGCGCTGGTGCGCAGCTTCAGCGACCGCGACCCCGGCCAGCTGTGGGTCTACCAGGCCCAACCGCCCCAGGGCGAGGAACGCTGGCGGGCCGTGGGCCGCGCGCGCAACGACGTGAAGCCCGCCGAGATGGCCACGATGGACTTCCACCGGATTCAGGCCCGCGACGGCCGCGACCTGCCGGTGTGGGTCACGCGCAGCCCTGGGGCCACGGGGCCGCTGCCGGCCGTCGTGCTGGTGCATGGCGGGCCCTGGGTGCGCGGCAACGTGTGGGGCTGGCACGCCTGGGGCCAGTTCCTGGCGTCACGCGGCTACGTCGTCATCGAGCCCGAGTTCCGCGGCAGCACCGGCTATGGCGACGCACACTACCGCGCCGGCTTCCGGCAATGGGGTCAGGCCATGCAGGACGACGTCGCCGACGCGCTGAAGTGGGCCCAGCAGCAAGGCATCGCGAGCAACAAGGCCTGCATCGCGGGCGGCAGCTACGGCGGCTACAGCACGCTGATGGGGCTCATCAAGGACCCCGACCTCTACCGCTGCGGCGTGGCCTGGGTGGCCGTGACCGACCTGGACCTGTACGTCAGCGGCTCCTTCTGGGTGCGCGACGACATCTCGGACACGGGACGTCAGTACCGCCTGCCTGACCTGGTGGGCGACCCGGTGAAGGACGCCGACATGATCGCCGCCCACTCGCCGGTCAAGCAGGCGGCTCGACTCAAGGCGCCGGTGCTGCTGGCCGTCGGCGAGGACGACCTGCGCGTGCCGCTGGCCCACGGCAAGTGCATGCGCGAAGCGCTGGCTGCAGCGGGCAATCCACCCGAGTGGGTGACCTACCCGGGCGAGGGTCACGGCTTCAGCGTCGTGAAGAACCGCGTCGACTTCGCCGAACGCGTGGCCGCCTTCCTGGCCCGGCACCTGCAATCCGGCGAGGGGAAATAAGCACGTCGTCGCGCGCTGCCCCGGCGCGCCGGGCCTATGCTCGCGCCGCTGTCAACGCTGTCAGAGAAACAGCCGTGGAGGAGACCGTGAACCCATTGCATCGCCTGGCCGGCGTCGTTGCCGGCCTTCTGCTGTCCACCGCCTGCGCGCTGGCCGCGCCGCCTTCCGCCGAGGTGTTCTTCAAGGACCCCGACCTCGTCGATGTGCAGCTGTCCCCCTCGGGCCGGCTGCTGGCCCTGACGTCGGCCAAGGGACTCAAGCGCGTGGGGCTGGCGGTGTTCGACCTGGGCAACGGCAAGGTCATGCGCACGGCGCAGTTCTCGGACGGTGACATCACGCAGGTGCAGTGGGTCAACGACAACCGGCTGGTGTTCGGCGTCGAGGACCTGTCCGACGGCAGCGGCCGCCCCAACGGCCTGCCAGGCCTGTTCGCCGTGAACCCCGACGGCCGCGACATGCGTCAGCTGGTGCGCCGCATGGGCAAGCCCGTCGTCACCGACGGCACCAACCGCAACGAGCGCCTGCTGGATTGGAACCACCGCCTGCTGCGCGTGCCCGCGCCGCAGGCCGGCGCCGAGGCCGGCGACGAGGTACTCGTCGCCCACATCAGCACCGACGAAAGCCGCGTCGCGTCGCCGCTGTGGCTGAACACCCGCACGGGCCGCACGCGCAGCGTCGAGACGCAGGCACCGCCCCACACCGTCGACTGGCTCACCGACAGCCGCGGCGAGCTGCGCGTGGCCGTCACGCAGTACGAGGGCCGCCGGGGCGCGCACTGGCGCGGGCCGGGCGACGCCGCGTGGCGCCAGCTCTACGACACGCCGCTGTTCAAGGCGCCGTTCACCCCCCATTCCGTCGACGACGCCGGCCAGCTCTACGTGACGCGCACACCGGGGCGCGACCAGCAGGTGGTGCTGGCCCGCTACGACTTCGCGCGCGGCGCGCCGGAGCCCCAGCCCGTCGTGACGGCGCCGGGCTTCGACTTCTGGGGCAAGCTGCTCAACGAGGGCGGCGGCGCGGCGCTGGGCGTGCGCCTCACGACCGACGGCGAGACCACCGTGTGGTTCCACCCGGCACTCAGGGCGCTGCAGGCCGAGGCCGACGCGCGCCTGCCCGGGCGCATCAACCGCGTCGACTGCCGCCGCTGCGGCGAGGCCGACATGACCGCGCTGGTGCGCAGCTTCAGCGACCGCGACCCGGGCCAGTGGTGGGTCTACCAGGCCCGACCACCCGAGGGCGAGAAGCCCTGGCGCGCCGTCGGCCGCGTGCGCAACGACGTGAAACCCGCCGACATGGCGACGATGGACTTCCACCGCATCCCGGCCCGCGACGGCCGTGACCTGCCGGTGTGGGTCACGCGCAGCCCTGGCGCCACGGGGCCGCTGCCGGCCGTCGTGCTGGTGCATGGCGGCCCCTGGGTGCGCGGCAATGTGTGGGGCTGGCGGCCCTGGGGCCAGTTCCTGGCGTCGCGTGGCTACGTCGTCATCGAGCCCGAGTTCCGCGGCAGCACCGGCTACGGCCATGCGCACTACAAGGCCGGCTTCAAGCAATGGGGCCAGGCCATGCAGGACGACGTGGCCGACGCGCTGAAGTGGGCGCAGCAGCAGGGCATCGCCGGCGGCAAGGCCTGCATCGCCGGCGCCAGCTACGGCGGCTACAGCACGCTGATGGGCCTCATAAAGGACCCCGACCTCTACCAGTGCGGCGTGGCCTGGGTGGCGGTGACCGACCTGGACCTCTACGTCAGCGGCTCCTGGTGGGTGCGCGACGACATCCCCGAGGCCGGCCGCCAATACCAGCTGCCCGACATGGTGGGCGATGCGGTGAAGGACGCCGACATGATCGTCGCCAACTCGCCGGTGAAGCAGGCCGCACGGCTGAAGCGGCCGGTGCTGCTGGCCTTCGGCGAGGACGACCTGCGCGTGCCGCTGGCCCACGGCAAGCGCATGCGCGACGCGCTGCGTGCCGCCGGCAACGAGCCCGAGTGGGTGACCTACCCCGGCGAGGGCCACGGCTTCAGCGTCGTGAAGAACCGCGTGGACTTCGCCGAGCGCATGGCGGCCTTCCTGGACCGCCACCTGAAGCCCTGATCACTCCCTGAAGCCGTTGGAGTGGCGCCGCCATTCCGGCGGCTTCCACAGGTGGGCCAGCCGCAGGCCCCAGGTCTTCTCGTGCGCCATGTCGCGGAACATGGACCGCCACTCATGCGCGTTCAGCCAGAACAGGTTGTGCGTGTAGAACGGGTGCTCCAGCCCGTAGTCCACCGGCGCGTCCTCGGGCTCGAAGGTGCCGAACAGGCGGTCGAACACGATCAGCATGCCGCCGAAGTTCTTGTCGATGTACTGCGGGTTGCGGCCGTGGTGGGCGCGGTGGTGCGACGGCGTGTTGAAGATGAACTCGAACCACGCCGGCATCTTGCCCACCCAGCTCGTGTGCACGAAGAACTGGTAGCCCAGGTTCAGCGACAGCGCGAACAGCACCCAGCGTGGCTCGAAGCCGAGGGCCACGGCCGGCAGGTAGAACAGCCAGTTGCCGGCGACGGGGTAGAACCAGCTCTGCCGCAGCGCGGTGCCGAAGTTCATCTTCTCGGAGCCGTGGTGCACGACGTGCGCGCACCAGAACCAGCGGATGCGGTGGCTGCCGCGGTGGAACCCGTAATAGAGAAACTCGACGAACAGGAACAGGCCGAGAAAGCGCAGCGGCGTCACGTCCACGGTGAACAGCCGGTGGTCGTACACCCAGCCCATGGCCGGCAGCACCAGCACCGTCAGCAGCACCAGGTCGGTGACGAGGTAGCTGCCGCCGCTGTTCAGGCTGTCGAAGCTGTCCCAGAGGTCGAACACACCGGTCTTGCGGAAGCGCCAGGCCTCGCTGGCGATGGCGATCATGAAGATCGGCGACAGCATCACCAGCGTCAGGTCGCGCCAGTCGAAATGGCGTTGGTAGAGGTCGAGCAGCCAGTCCATGCCGCGATGTTGGCGCCAAACCGCCGCGGCTTCTTGACGGCAAACCCCGAGTTTTTGACGGATCGCGCCAGGCCTGGGGTGATCCCGCAGCGGCGCCCACGCACCGCCGCGGGATGATTTCGGCCCCATGGATGACACCCGCGTTGCCGCCAGCTATGTCCAGCTGCTCTTCGAGCACCTGGCGGCGCTGGGCCGTGCCGCCGACCTGGGCGAGCCGCCGGCGCCGACCGAGCGCTTCGTTGCGCTGAAGCGCTGGCAGGCGCTGCTGCAGCGGGCGCGCGAGCTGGACCCCGGTCCCAAGGCGACGTTCACGCTGCGGCTGGCGCGCGGCATCGCACCGCGGCACTTCGGCATCGTCGGCTTCGCGGCGCTGGCCTCTAGCACGCTGGCCGAGGCGCTGCAGCGGCTGGAGCGCCACCACCGCGCCATCTACGACGTCAACCTGGCCCAGGTGCGCCCCTGCGCCGAGGGCCTGTGCATCGAATGGGGCGTGGAGCGCGGCCGGCCCGGCGCGCTGGTGGACGAGACCGCCATCGCCGCGCTGATGCAGCTGACGCGCGAGTTCACCGGCCGGCCGGTGCGTGCACTGGCGGTGGACTTCGTCAACCCGCGGCCGGCCGACGTGCGGCCGTATGAAGACTTCTTCGGCGGCCCGGTGCGCTTTGGCCAGCCCAGCACGCGCGTCATGCTGGCCACGCGCGACCTCGCACTGCCGCTGCGCGGCGCCGATGCTGCGCTGCTGGCGCTGCTGGACGCGCAGGCCGAAAGCCTGCTGCAGGAGGTGGCCGCCGTGACCGGGCCGGTGGCCGTGTGGCGCCAGGCGCTGGTGGGGCTGATCCGCAGCGGCCGCACGCAGCTGGCCGACCTGGCCGACAGCCTGCAGATGAGCCCGCGCAGCCTGCAGCGCCGCCTCGCCGACCACGGCCACAGCTTCCAGACGCTGCTGGGCCAGACGCGCCAGCAGCTCGCCGAGGCCTATCTGCGCGACGCCAGCGTCGAGCTGGCCGAGGTGGCGCTGCTGCTGGGCTATTCCGAACAAAGCGCCTTCACGCGCGCCTTCCGGCAGTGGACCGGCCAGGCGCCGCTGCAATGGCGCCGGCAGCACGCACGATGACTCCTGCTCCCGACACCGTCGTCATCGACGGCGCCCCCGCCCACGGCCGCTACACCGGCAGCATCCCGGCCATCGACTGGTCGGCGCTGAAGCCGCGCCCGGGCTGGCTGTGGCGGCGGCTGCATCACAAGCGCTGGCATTACGTGGGCCTCGGCAACGACGCCGTGTTCATCGGCGTCGCCATCGTCGACGTCGGCTGGGCCGCCAGCGCCTTCGCCTACCTGTTCGACCGCCAGACCCGCACGCTGCGGGCCGACTGGAGCCAGGACGGCCTGCCCGGCCTGCAGGCCCGGGTGGGCGACGCGCCGCTGACCGGCGCCGACGCGTGGTTCCGTGGCCCCGGCGCGCGGCTGTCGCTGCGCGAGGCGGGCGGGCGGCTGCAGCTGCAGGTCGCCACGCGCGCGCTGCGCATCGACGCCGAGCTGGACCTCGCCGCCATGGCGCCGCCGCTGCTGGCCATCGGCCCTATCGCCGGCGGCCTGGTGCATGCGACGCAGAAGACCACCGCCCTGCCCGTGCGCGGCCATGCCGAGGCGGGCGGCCAACGCTTTGCGCTGGACGGCGCCTGGGGCGCGGTCGACGCCTCCAACGGCCTGCTGGCGCGCGACACCGCCTGGCGCTGGGCCAGCGCGCATGGGCCGGGCGTCGGCTTCAACCTGCAGCAGGGCTACTTCGGCCACCACGAGAACGTGCTGTGGCTGGACGGCCGGCCCACGCCGCTGGGCGCGGCGCAATTCGATTTCGACGCGACGCGCCCGCTGAGCGCCTGGCGGGTGCGCACCGACGACGGCCTGCTGGACCTCGTCTTCACGCCCGAGGGCGCCCGCGCGGCGAACAAGCACCTGGGCGTCGCCGCCAGCCGCTACGTGCAGCCGGTGGGCACCTTTGCCGGCACCGTGAAGGGCCGCGCCGTGACCGATCTGCTGGGCGTGACCGAGGACCACCGCTCGCTGTGGTGACCGATGCCACAGCCGGTGACAGTTCGTGCGCTGACGCCGCCGCGCGCAGGCCCTAAAGTGGCCGGCACCACGATCGTCGACCGAGCTGCGTGCGCCCCGACCTGAGCCCCCCCACCCTGCTGCTGGGCGCAATCGCGCTGACGCTGGCGGCGCTGGCCGGCGTGGAACTGCTGCCGGCCCGCACGCTGGAACTGACCGCTCCCGGCGCCGTCAGCAACCTGTTCCTGATGCAGCCCGGCGACGCGCAGGACCAGCCTCCGGTGCAGTGGGTGGATGCCGCGCAGCTGCACTGGCGCTGCCGCTACACCGGCTTCGACAAATACCAGCCCTGCGGCCTGACCTTCAGCCTCACCGGCGACGACGCCACGCGCGGCGTGGACCTGAGCCGCTTCGACACGCTGGAGATGGAGCTGGCCTACCGGGGCCCGTCACCGTTCGTGCGCGTGGCCATCCGCAACTTCGACCCGCGCTTCTCGAAGCTGGAAGACGGCAACAGCTCGCGCATGCACTCCGTCAACCTGCGGCCGCGCGACATCGCCGGGCCCATCACGCTGGAGCTCGGTGAACTGACCGTGCCCGAGTGGTGGGTTCACCAGTTCAACCTGCCGCGCGAGTACAACCGCCCGGGCCTGGAGAACGCCACCGCGCTGTCCATCGACCTGCCGTCCGACCTGGCCGGCCAGGAGCACGAGCTGCAGCTGCGCCGCCTGACGTTCAAGGGTGAATGGATAGGCCGCGACCGCGTCTACCTGGGCATCCTGTGCACCTGGCTGCTGGCGGCCGGCCTGATGGCGCTGCACGGCTGGAAGCAGCTGCGCCAGAGCCACCACCGCCAGCAGCGCGAGATCGACGCGCTGACCGTGCGCACGCGGCTGCTGCGCATCGAGCAGGACCGTCTGCGCCGGCTGGCCACCATCGACGAACTGACCGGCGTGCTCAACCGCCGCGGGCTGGAGCAGGCGCTGGACGACTTCGAGGAAGCCGCCCAGGGCATGACGCTGGTGATGCTGGACATCGACCACTTCAAGCACGTCAACGACCGCCACGGCCACGACTGCGGCGACGAGGTGCTCAAGCGCGTCACCGCCGTCGTGGCGGCCAACCTGCGCGCCAGCGACGTGTTCGGGCGCTGGGGTGGCGAGGAGTTCCTCATCGCTTGCCAAGGCACGCGCATCCGCGACGCAGCGCGCCTGGCCGAGAAGCTGCGCGACCGCGTGCAGGCCAGCGGCATCAACAGCTCGGCCGGCCGCATCGACGTGACGGCCAGCTTCGGCGTGGCGCTGGCCCCGCCGGGCCTGCCGGCCGCCGGTGCGCTCCAGCGCGCCGACGAGGCGCTCTACCGCGCCAAGGAAGCCGGCCGCAACCGCGTCGAAGTCGACAAGTCGCTGCAAAGCGACGCGCCGACCACGGTCTGACCCGTGGCCGGCCGCGCGGGCCTCAGTGAACGACCCGGCCGAACGAGAACTCGCTGCCGTCCACGTCCACCGGGATCACGTCCTTCGGCCCGAATTTGCCTTCCAGGATCAACCGGGACAGCGGGTTCTCCACGCGCTGCTGGATGGCCCGCTTCAGCGGCCGGGCGCCGAACACCGGGTCGAAGCCGACCTTGGCGATCTCGTCCAGCGCGGCCTCGGACACGTCCAGCTTCATCTCCAGCTTCTCCAGGCGTGCCTCCAGCTGGCGCAGCTGGATCCTGGCGATGGCCTTGATGTTCTCGGCGCCCAGCGCGTGGAAGATGACGGTCTCGTCGATGCGGTTCAGGAACTCGGGCCGGAAGTGGCTCTTGACCTCGCCCCACACCGCGTCACGGATGACGTCCTCGCCCTGCCCCGCCAGCGCCATGATGTGCTGGCTGCCGAGGTTGGACGTCATCACGATGACCGTGTTCTTGAAGTCCACCGTGCGGCCCTGGCCGTCGGTCAGGCGGCCGTCGTCCAGCACCTGCAGCAGCACGTTGAACACGTCCGGATGCGCCTTCTCGACCTCGTCCAGCAGCAGCACCGAGTAAGGCTTGCGGCGCACGGCTTCGGTCAGCGTGCCGCCTTCCTCGTAGCCCACGTAGCCGGGAGGCGCGCCGATCAGGCGGCTGACCGAGTGCTTCTCCATGAACTCGCTCATGTCGATGCGCACCATGTGGTCTTCGCTGTCGAACAGGAAGCCCGCGAGCGCCTTGCACAGCTCGGTCTTGCCGACGCCCGTGGGGCCGAGGAACAGGAAGCTGCCCAGCGGCCGGTTCGGGTCGCTCAAGCCGGCGCGTGAGCGGCGGATCGCGTCGGAGACGGCCTGGATGGCCTCGTCCTGCCCCACCACGCGCTCGTGCAGCTTGCCTTCCATCTGCAGCAGCTTCTCGCGCTCGCCCTGCATCAGCTTGGAGACGGGGATGCCCGTGGCACGCGCCACGACCTCGGCGATTTCTTCGGCGCCCACCAGCGTGCGCAGCAGCTGCGGCTTGTTGCCGCCCACCTTGCTGGCTTCCTTGTCCTGCGCTTCCTTGAGCTGCTTCTCCAGCCCCGGCAGCTTGCCGTACTGCAGCTCGGCGACCTTGTTGAAGTCGCCCTTGCGCTTGAGTTCCTCGATCTGCTGGCGGATGCGGTCGATCTCTTCCTTCACGTGCGCCGAGCCCTGGGCCTGCGCCTTCTCGGCGGTCCAGATCTCTTCCAGGTCGTCGTACTCGCGCTGCAGCTTCAGCAGCTCTTCCTCGATGAGGGCGAAGCGCTTCTGCGAGCCCTCGTCCTTTTCCTTGCGCACGGCCTCGCGCTCGATCTTCAGCTGGATCATGCGGCGGTCCAGCCGGTCCATGGCCTCGGGCTTGGAGTCGATCTCGATCTTGATCTTGGCGGCGGCCTCGTCGATCAGGTCGATGGCCTTGTCGGGCAGGAAGCGGTCGGTGATGTAGCGGTGGCTCAGCTCGGCCGCGGCGACGATGGCCGGGTCGGTGATCTCCACGCCATGGTGCACCTCGTACTTCTCCTGCAGGCCGCGCAGGATGGCGATGGTGGCCTCCACGCTGGGCTCGTCCACCAGCACCTTCTGGAATCGCCGCTCCAGCGCGGCGTCCTTCTCGACGTACTTGCGGTATTCGTCCAAGGTGGTGGCGCCGATGCAGTGCAGCTCGCCGCGCGCCAGCGCGGGCTTGAGCATGTTGCCGGCGTCGATGGCGCCCTCGGCCTTGCCGGCGCCCACCATCGTGTGGATCTCGTCGATGAACAGGATGGTCTGCCCCTCGTCCTGGGCCACTTCCTTCAGCACACCCTTCAGCCGCTCCTCGAAGTCGCCGCGGTACTTGGCGCCGGCCAGCAGCAGCGCCATGTCCAGCACCAGCACGCGCTTGTTCTTCAGGGAATCCGGCACCTCGCCGTTGATGATGCGCTGCGCCAGGCCTTCGACGATGGCCGTCTTGCCCACGCCCGGCTCGCCGATCAGCACCGGGTTGTTCTTGCTGCGGCGCTGCAGCACCTGGATGGCGCGGCGGATTTCTTCATCCCGGCCGATGACCGGGTCCAGCTTGCCCAGGCGGGCGCGCTCGGTCAGGTCCAGCGTGTACTTCTTCAACGCCTCGCGCTGGCCTTCGGCTTCGGCGTTGTCGACCTTCTGCCCGCCACGCACCGACTCGATGGCGGCTTCGAGCGCCTTGCGCGTCAGGCCGTGGCCGCGCACGACGCCGGCCAGGTCCGTCTTCGCGTCCGCCAGCGCCAGCAGGAACATCTCGCTGGCGATGAACTGGTCACCGCGCTTGCCGGCCTCCTTCTCGGCCGCCTGCAGCAGCGCGACGAGGTCGCGCCCCGCCTGCACGGTCTGCCCGGCGCCGCTGACCTGCGGCAGGCCGGCCATCAGGCCGTCCAGCGCCGTCTTCAGCGCGGGCGACTTCACGCCGGCGCGCTCCAGCAGCGCGCGCGGCCCGTCGTCCTGGGCCAGCATGGCCGACAGCACGTGGACGGGCTCGATGTAGGGGTTGTCACGGCTCAGGGCCAGGCTCTGCGCCTCTCCCAGGGCTTCCTGGAAACGGGTGGTGAACTTGTCGGCTCGCATGGATGGGTCCTCCGGTTGCGAAACCAAGTGGGCGCCCTTGTCCGCTTTTCAAGTTGCGCTGGATCAAGGCATGAGCGACCGCCCGGCCGAAGAGCTCAGACCGCGCCCGGGCGCTGCCGTTCCTGCAGCAGCTGCCGGACGGCGTCATGTCGGGTCTCGAAGCCGGGGCGGAACGCGGCGGGAAGGTGGGCCAGCGCGACCTCCAGCCAGCGCCAGCCCTCGCGCAGCGCGGCCGCGGCACCCGCCTCGTCCCCACCCGCCCGCAGCGCCTCGCAGGTCATCCACCAGAAGCTCGGCGCGTCCAGGTCCAGTGGCTCGGTGCGCGCACTCAGCGCCACGGCCTCGCGGGCGCTGCGGGCCGCCTCGTCGCCGCGCCCGAGCCGGCGCAGCGCGTCGGCACGGCCGATGAGCGCCCGCATGCGCGCCGGCGCCATCGCCTCGGTGAGGCCGGCCGCCAGGCGCTCGTGCAACGCCAGCGACGCCGCCGGCGCTTCGAACGCGGCGATGGCGAACTCGAACATCAGCCGGTCCGGCTGGTTGGGTTCCGCCGGCAAGGCCTCGGCCGCCGCCAGCAGCACCGCCAGGCCCGAGCGCCCCTCGGCAGCCGCCAGCAGGGCCAGCAGGCGCTGGCGCGCCAACCACTTGCCGACATCGGGCCCCTCGCCGGCCCGGCCCAGCACCTGCCGCGCCCGCGTGAACTGGCCCACGCGCAGAAAGAGCCGCGCCAGCCGTTGGCGCACGGTGACTTCCCACTCCGCCGCCTGCCCACGCTGGAACTGCTGCAGCGACCACTCCAGCAGCTCCAGCGCCTCCGTGAAGCGGCCGGCCTGCATGAAGGCCGTGGCGGTGTGCACGAAGTTGGCGGCCTGGGCCAGCCCCTCCGGCCGGCCCATGCGGCGCCAGAACTCGCGCGACCGCTCCAGGCAGGCCAGCGCCTCGTCAGCACGCCCCAGGTATTGCAGCGCGACGGCCAGGTTGCTGAGGTGGTCCTGCGCGTCGCCCAGGTCGCCGATCAGCTCTGCCAGCTCGGCGGCCTCCGACAGCGGCTGCAAGGCCGCCTCATAGCGGTCGGCCACGACGAGCGCGTAGCCCTGCGCGCCGCGGAAGTCACGCCGCGCCCAGGTCGCCTCGGTGCCGCTGGCGCCGCCCTGGGCGGCGTCGAACCGGGCCAGGCCGGCGTCGACCTGCCGGGTCAGCGCCAGCGCCAGCCCCAGCCAGCCGGCCGCCGCCAGCGCCGCGCTCGCATCGCCCAGGCGCTGCGCCAGCGCCACGGCCCGCCGCGCCGGCTCCTGCGCCGCCAGCGGCGTGTTCTGCACCAGCCGCAGCTTGGCCTCGTGCACGTCCACCGCCAGGCGCTCGGCGTCGCCGTCGGCCAGCGCGCGCAGCGCCTGCAGCCGCTGCTCGATGCGCTCCGGCGCCTCGGCGTACATCGAGGCCGCCGCCGCCAGCAGCGCGGCGCGGAACTCGCCGCGCGCGTCGCCGCCCTCGCGGTGGCAGGCCAGGGCCGCGTCCAGCAGCTGCAGTTCCTCGGCACGGCGCGCGGCCTGCCGCGCCAGCTCGGCGGCGCGCTCGTACTGCACGGCGGCCTGCGGCCAGCGCTGCGCCGCCTGCCAGTGCCAGGCCACGCGGGCCGGCGCGCCGCCCTGGGCCTGCAGCACGTCGGCGATCAGCGGGTGCAGCAGCCGCGCCACGGCGTCGGGCAGCGTGGCCCGCACCGTCTCGGCCGCGAGGTCGAAGGCCACGCCCTCGTCGCCCAGCAGCTGGGCGGTCGCCAGCTCCTGCACGGGGTCGGCCAGGTCCACCGGGTGCAGGCCCAGCACGGCGGCGGCGGCCGGCAGCGTGTAGCCGCCCTCCATCAGCGCCGCCACGCGCAGCAGCCGCAGCGCCTGGGGCGACAGCCCGGCCAGCCGCGCGGCGATGCGCTCGCGCAACGCACCGGCCGGCGCGCCCGCCTCGGCCGCGCCAGGCGGCGGCAGCCGCCCGCGCCCCGCCCGCAGCAGCTCCAGCATGAACAGCGGCCGCCCGCCGGTGCGGCGCAGCAGCTCGGCGGCGAGGCGGCCGCGCGACGCGGCGCCGTCGTCGGCCGGCAGCTGCAGCGTGTCGACGAAGCGCTCCACCTGCGGGCCGTCCAGCGGCGCCAGGTCGATGCGGCAACCGTCGCCGGCGGGCAGCCGGGCCACCACGCCCTCGGGCAAAGCATCGCCGCCGCGCCAGGTCATCAGCAGCCCGGGCCCGTTGTGGCCTGATGTGGCCGCGGTTCCCAGCAGGCAGGCCAGCGACGCGGCATCCGCCCACTGCAGGTCGTCGATGACGACGTCGTCCGTGCCGCCGTCGGCCGTCAGCAGTGCGGCCCAGGCCTGCTGCAGCCGCAGCGCCTCCACGTGGCCCGCGGCGGGCTCGCCCATCTCGGGGCACCAGCGCGCCAGCTCGGCACGCGCCCAGTCGGGCAGCGCGGGCGCCGCTCGCCACACAGACCGCAGGGCCCGCGCCAGCAGCGCATGCGGCGTGTCCGCATCGCCCGCATGGGCCTTCAGCCACAGCGCCCGGGCGCCCGCAGCGCGCAGCACCTCCTCGGCCAGCCGCGACTTGCCGATGCCCGCCTCGCCCACCAGCAGCACCCACTGCCCGGCCGCCCGGGCCTGCGCGATGCGCGCCCACTCGGCCTCGCGCCCCACCAACTGCGGCGGGTGGCGCAGCGCCGCCTGCAAGGCCGCCGGCATGCCGGCATCCACCGGCACCAGTGCGCGCGGCGGCTCGCTGCGCTCGATGAGCCGGGCCAGCGCCTGCGTCTCGTCGCCGGCCGCCACGGCCAGCCCGTCGCGCAGCGCCACGCGGCAGGCCTCGTAGGCCGCCAGCGCCGCGGCCCGGTCGCCGCGCCGGTAATGCAGCCGCATGACGCGCCGGTGCGCATGCTCGCTCAACGGGTTGGCCTGCACCACCGACTGCGCCCAGCCCAGCGCCTCGGCCAGCCGGCCCTGGCCCTCCAGCGCCTCGCTGCGGCTGGCGCCGCGCGCCTCGGCCTCGGCGCGCCAGCGTGCCCGCCAGGCTTCCACGCGCTCGTGCAGGCCGGCGAGGTCGCCGTAGTCCAGCCCGCTCAGCAGCTCCTCGTCCGGCCGCTGCGGCACGTCGGCCAGCTCGGCGGCGAGGTCGTGCGCGACGGCCGGGTGCAGCGCCAGCCGCTCCTTGCCGAGCACCAGCTCCACGCCCAGCGCGCGACGCAGGCGGAACAGCCGCTGCCGCAGGCTGGCCAGCGCCTGCGCGGGCGCCAGCTCGGGCCAGATCGCCCGCGCCAACTCCTGCCGGGCCGCGGCGCCCTGCCAGGCCAGCCAGGCGAGCAAGGCCGCGTCGCGCCGCTCCAGCGCATGCGGCGGCCGGGCTGCGGCCAACACCGCGGGCTGGCCCAGCAGGCGAAGGCGGACGGTGTCGGGCGGGAGCGCGGACATGGGCGGCGGGCGGGCGACGGGCGCGGAGATTGTCAGCCGAGGCCCCGACAAAGGCCCTTGGTAGTAACGCCCCAGTAACGCCGACCCGGCGAAGCTGCACGCGCCATGACCGACCACCTCCCGCCCCTGCCCTGCTCCCCGCCCGAGCGCCCCCCGGGCGCCAGCTCGATGCTGCTGGACCCGCTGCTCGGCGTGGCCGGCGCGGAGGCCAGCGCCATCGCGCTGATCCAGGCCCACCCGGGGCTGCTGGCGCTGCGCCTGGGCCGGCTGGAGCTGCCACGCCAGCCGGGCGCGCTGGCGGCCGCGGCGGAGGCGCTGCGGGTGGCCGGCAGCCCGCCCCGGCGCGGGCTGGCGCTGCACCGCCCCGGGCAGCCTCCGCTGACGCTGGTGCTCGAACGCGCCAGCGCGGGCCGGCTGTGGCTGCACCTGATGGACGGCGCCCGGCCGCAGCTGGACGCCGAGCTGCTTCGCCAGATGTTCGGCCTCACGGCCGCCGAGTTGCGCGTCGCGCTGCTGCTGGCGCAGGGCCTGAGCTGCGAGGACATCGCCACCCGCCTGCACGTGCAGGGCAACACGGTGCGCGGCCATGTCAAGCAGCTGCTGGCCAAGACGCATGCGCGACGCCAGGCCCAGCTGGTGGGCTGGCTGTGGCGCAGCGCCGCCGTGATGCTGACGCCACCCGCCGCCGGCACTCTGCAGGTTGCCCTCGCCGCCGGGGTGTCCGTCGCACCGGCCACGGCGCACTGCCAGAACAGCTAGCCAGCCACCGGCTGGGCGCTGGCGCCGTGCCAGGTCAGGCCGCCAGCCGCATCAGCGCAAAGCCCGCCGCTGCCGCGGCCAGCGAGCCCGCCACATGGGCCAGCGTGTGCGCCAGCGCCAGGCCGAAGTCGCCCCGCTGAAGCAGCGCGAGAGACTCGCCGGAGAACGACGAGAACGTCGTCAGCCCGCCGAGGAACCCGGTCACCAGCAGCAGCTTCAACACCTCATTGGGCTGACGACCGAACCACTCCAGCGCCATGCCGATCAGCAGCCCGCCGACGATGTTGACCAGCAGCGTGCCCAGCGGGAACCCCATCCAGCGGGTGTTCAACCACAGGCCTGCCTGCCAGCGGGTCAGGGCGCCCAGCGCGGCGCCGATCGAGACGGCCAGCGCGTTCATGCCGCGTTCCCGGCAGCGATGCCCCAGCGCGCCAGCGCCTCGTCGTCGGCCACGCGGGCGTCCACCCAGTGGGCGCCTGCCGGCGTGTGCTCCTTCTTCCAGAACGGTGCCTGGGTCTTGAGGTAGTCCATCAGGAACTCGCAGGCCTGGAAGGCCTGGCCGCGGTGGGCACTGGTGACGAGCACCAGCACGATCTGGTCGCGCGCCTCCAGAACGCCAACGCGGTGGATGACGCGCGCGGCCCGGATGTCGAACCGCGCCAGCGCCTCGTCCACCATTGCCTCGATGGCTGCCTCGGTCATGCCGGGGTAGTGCTCCAGCTCCATGCGGCTGACGGCCTGGCCGCTGCTGTGCTCGCGCACGGTGCCGACGAAGGCGACGACGGCACCGACGCCGCCGTCCTCACGGCGCAGCGCGGCCGTCTCGGCGCCGAGGTCGAAGTCCTCGGTCTGGATGCAAACTCTGGGCATGACACAGATTCTCACCTCCCCATGCGGTGAGATTCACCTGTTTGGCACAGGCCGGCCCCGGCCGCCGCCCGATACTCGCTGCCAACTCTCTCAATTGACCGCTCGCGGGTAACGACATGGCCCTGATGGATTTCATCAAGAAACAGTTCATAGACGTCATCCAGTGGACGGAAGACGGCGATGGCACGCTGGCCTGGCGCTTCCCGATGGCCGGCATGGAAATCCAGAACGGCGGCCAGCTCGTCGTGCGCGAGTCGCAGGTCGCCGTGTTCGTCAACGAAGGCCAGGTGGCCGACGTCTTCGGCCCCGGCACCCACAAGCTGACGACGCAGACGCTGCCGGTCCTGACCTACCTGAAGAACTGGGACAAGCTGTTCGAGTCGCCCTTCAAGAGCGACGTCTACTTCTTCAGCGCCCGCCAGCAGATCGACCAGCGCTGGGGCACCAGCCAGCCCATCACGATCCGCGACAAGGACTTCGGCGCCGTGCGGCTGCGCGCGTTCGGCAACTACGCCTACCGCATCCAGGACCCCAAGACCTTCCACAGCCAGATCTCCGGCACGCGCGAGCGCTACACCGTGGCCGACCTCGAAGGCCAGCTGCGCGGGCTGATGCTGCAGCACATCAGCGACGCCGTCGCCGGCAGCGGCACGCCGTTCCTGGACCTGGCGGCCAACCAGATCGAGTTCGCCAACGCGCTGAAGAACGCCACGTCGACCGCCTTCGCGGCGCTGGGGCTGGAGCTGCTGTCGGTGACGATGCAGAACGTGTCGCTGCCCGAAGAGCTGCAGAAGATCCTCGACCAGCGCATCGGCATGGGCATCATCGGCCAGAACATGGGCCAGTTCATGCAGTACCAGGCCGCGCAGGCCCTGCCCGAGATGGCCAAGGGCGCCGCCGGTGGCGGCAGCGGCATCGCGGGCGAGGCCATCGGCCTGGGGGCCGGCGTGGCGCTGGGCCAGACGCTGGCGCAGACGCTGGGCCAGGGCCTGGCCGGTGTCGGCGCCGCCGCACCCGCGCCGGCCGCCAGCAAGCCCGACGACATCGTCGCGCTGCTGGAGAAGCTCGGCGACCTCAAGGCCAAGGGCATCCTGACCGACGAGGAATTCGCCGCGAAGAAGGCGGATCTCCTGAAGAAACTTGGCTGAGTCACAGCGCCGCTGGCGGGCGGCCTGCCCCAACTGCGGCGCACCGGTCGATTTCGCCAGCGCGGCGTCGGCCAGCGCCGTCTGCGGCTTCTGCCGCAGCACGCTGCTGCGTGACGGCGAGACGCTCTCGCGCATCGGCCAGAGCGCCGAGATCTTCGACGACTATTCGCCGCTGCAGCTGGGCGCCACCGGACGCTGGGCGGGTACCGGCTTCGCCGTCGTGGGGCGCGTGCAGCGCGGCTCGGAGCTGGGCAACTGGAACGAATGGCATCTGCTGTTCGAGGCCGGCGAGCAGCAGCGCGTGGGCTGGCTCAGCGAGGACAACGGCCAGTTCGTCCTCAGCCTGGAAGCACCGCTGGACGAACTGCCACCGCCCGAGCCCCAGGTCGGCCTGCCGCTGACGCTGGCGGGCCAGCGCTGGCAGGTCGCCGCCGTCGTCGAGGCGACCGTGCGCGCCGCCGAGGGCGAGCTGCCGCGCGCACCGCAGGCCGGCCGCGTCGTCGAATTGCGCAACGAGCGCGACGAGGTCGGCTCACTGGAATACCGGCAGGACCGGAGCGTCGTCTGGTCCGTGGGCCGCCGCGTGCAGTTGGCCGACCTGGCGCTGCAGGGGCTGCGCACGACGGCCGAGGGCGAGTCCGTCGCCGAAGCCAAGTTCAAGGGTCGGTCCATCGCCTGCCCCAGTTGCGGCGCGCCGCTGGAACCCAAGCTCACCGAGAGCCGGAGCATGGCCTGCGCGCAGTGCCAGGCCGTCGTCGAGCTGCCGGAGGGTGATGCGAAGGCGCTTGGCTTCACGCCCCAGCCGGTGGGCGCGCCGCCGCTGATTCCGCTGGGCCGCACCGGCACGCTGGCGCTGGCCGGCGAGAAACCGCAGGGCTGGACCGTCGTCGGCTACCAGGAGCGCTGCGACCTGCCCGAGGACGGCGACGACGAGCAGAGCTTCTGGCGCGAGTACCTGCTCTACAACCGGATGGCCGGCTTCGCCTTCCTCGTCGACACGCGCGAGGGCTGGAGCCTGGTGCGCACGCTGACCGGTGCGCCGGCGCTCGCGCGCGGCGGCGCCAGCTGGCAGAGCCGCGCCTACGACGAGCGCTGGACCTACCAGGCCAAGACCACGCATGTGCTGGGCGAGTTCTACTGGCCCGTGAAGCTGGACGACCGCGTCCGCGTGACCGACTACGCCAGCAAGGACGGCCAGTACCTGCTGAGCCGCGAGCAGCAGGGCCGCGAGGTCACCTGGAGCGCCGGGCAGACGCTGGACGCCGCGACGGTGCAGAAGGCCTTCGGCCTGAGCGCGCCGGCCGCGCAGTTCACGCGCGACGCGTCGGCCTTCAAGAACAGCGGCGGCACGCTGCTGCGCAACATCGTCATCGGCCTGTTCCTCATCGTGCTGCTGTTCGCGCTGCTGCGGGCGTGCAGCAGCGACGACTGCCAGCGCTACAAGGACAGCTTCGGCGAAACCAGCAACGAGTACCGACAATGCCGCGCCACCGCGCGCAGCGGCGGCGGCAGCTACATCGGCAACAGCGGCGGCAGCTACGGCGGCTACAGCAGCGGTGGCGGCGGCCACAAGTGACGCGACAACTCAGGAGAACAACATGACCCTCGACTGGCTCAAGCCGGAAGTCATCCTCGGCACGACGATGTACGCCGTCATCGGCGTCGTCATCTTCTGGATCTCCTTCATCGTCGTGGACAAGATCACCCCCTACAAGCTGTGGGAGGAGCTGGTGGAACACAAGAACCTGGCGCTGGCCATCGTCGTCGGGGCGATGTGCATCTCCATCGGTAACATCGTGGCCGCGGCCATCCATGGCTGAACACGACTTCGCGGCGCTGACCTCCAACGCCCACGAAGACTGGACGCTGTTCGCGATCCGCTTCCACGACCGGCCCGGCACCGGGGAGCTGCGCCGCGCGCTGCTGCAGGCCCATCTCGAATGGGTGGCCGCGCACCGTGACGCGGTGCGCGTGGCGGGCTCGCTGCGCGAGACGCCCGAGGCCACGGCCGTGGGGGCGCTGTGGGTGGTGCGCGCGCCGGACAAGGCCGCCGTCGAGGCGCTGATCGCCACCGACCCGTTCACCACCGGCGGCCTGCGCGCCGGCTGGGACATCTTCCACTGGAGCAAGGCGCTGCCGGAGCCGGTGTCGTTCTAGCCGACACTCGCGGCCCGCTGAACGACTGCCCAGGCCTGCCATGCGCTTTTCCGTCCGCCGCCTCCTCCCGCCCCTGCTCCTGGCACTCGCGCTGCCCACCCGGGCCGCCGACGCGCCGCCCGATGTTGCCGTCTTCGTCGCCCGGCTGGACCTCGCCGCCGGCAGGATCACCGACGCCCGCAACATCACGCCGGGCAAGGGCAGCAACTTCCAGCCGGCCTTCACGCCCGATGGCGGCGCCGTCGTCTACACGTCGGGCCGGACCGGCTCCAACAACATCTACCGCCACGACCTCGCCAGCGGCCAGACGACGGCCGTCACGGCGACCACCGAGAACCTCTACTCGCCCACGCCGCTGGCCGACGGCAGCGGCTTCTCGGCCATCCGCGTCGTCACCGCGGACCCGGCCTACGGCATCGAGATGAACGAGCCGTCGCTGTGGCGCTTCGGCTGGGACGGCAAGCCGGTCGCGCCCGTCGTGCCGACGAAGCGCATCGGCTACCACGCGTGGATCACGCCCGACCTCGTCGCCGCCTTCCTCGTCGACGACGTGCCGGACCGCAACGACCACCGCGCCGTGCTGATCAACCGCAGCACGGGCCAGCAGAAGCTGCTGACCGCCAAGCCCGGCCGCTCGCTGGGCCGCGCCCCCGATGGCCGGGCCAGCTTCGTCGACCAGACCGACGCCAAGCGCTGGGTCATCGCCGCGATGGGCGTGGGCGACGACAAGCCGCTGGTGCTCGTCGAGACACCGCCGCTGCCCGATGGCGACAAGCCCGCCAACCGCCCGCAGTACTTCGCCTGGCTGCCCGACGGCTCGCTGCTGATGGCGCGCGGCCACCTGTTCCTGCGCTGGGACGGCAAGCCCGGCAGCGCCTTCCAGCCCTTCGCCGAGCTGCCCGAACTGGGCGGCGCGGTGCGCAACATCGCCGCCAGCCCGGACGGCAAGCGGCTGGCCTTCTCCGTCACGCTGACGCCGCCCGCGCCTTGACCGACACAGACACCGCCGACCACGCCGCCGCCCGCGTCTCGCTGGCCGAGGTGCTGCTGCTCGCCAGCGTGTTCCTCATCGCCGCCTGCGGCCTGGTCTACGAGCTCGCCGCCGGCGCGCTGGCGAGCTACCTGCTCGGCGACTCGGTGCTGCAGTTCTCCACCGTCATCGGCGTCTACCTGTTCGCGATGGGGCTGGGCTCGTGGCTGTCGCGCTTCGTCGAGCGCCAGCTCGTCGGCGTGTTCCTGCAGGTGGAGCTGCTGGTGGGCGTCGTCGGCGGGCTGATGCCGGCGGCGCTGTTCGCCGTGCACAGCCTGCTGCCGCCGGGCGAGGCCACGGTCTTCCGCGTGCTGCTGTATGCGCTGGTGCTGCTGGTGGGCACGCTGGTGGGGCTGGAGATCCCGCTGGTCATGCGCATCCTGCGGCGCCACTTCAGCGCCCGCTACGGGCTCAAGGACCTGGTGTCGCAGGTGCTGACCTTCGACTACCTCGGCGCACTGCTGGTGGCGCTGGCCTTCCCGCTGGTGCTGGTGCCGCACCTCGGCCTGGTGCGCACCGGCGTGGCCTTCGGGCTGCTGAACGTGGCCGTGGCGGTGTGGGCGCTGTGGCTGTTCCGCGCCGAGCTGCGCGCGCGCACGGCCATGGCCACGGCCTGCGCGCTGTCCGCCGCGCTGCTGCTGGGCGCGCTGCTGGGCGCCGAGCAGCTGACCACCTGGGCCGAGGACCGCTTCTACGGCGAGCACATCGTCTTCAAGCAGAGCAGCGCCTACCAGCGCATCGTCGTCACCGACGGCCGCGCGGGCACGCGGCTGTTCCTGAACGGCAACCTGCAGTTCCATTCCAAGGACGAGTACCGGTACCACGAGGCGCTGGTGCAGCCGGCGATGGCCGCGCACGGCGCCCCGAAGCGCGTGCTGGTGCTGGGCGGCGGCGACGGCATGGCCGTGCGCGAGATCCTGAAGTACCCCAGCGTCGAGCAGGTCACGCTGGTGGAGCTGGACCCGCTGATGACCACGCTGTTCCGCGAGTCGCCCAAACTCGCCGCGCTGAACGGCCACGCGCTGTCGTCGCCCAAGCTGCGCATCGTCAACACCGATGCCTTCGGCTGGCTGGAACAGCAGACGGACACGTTCGACGTCATCGTCATCGATTTCCCCGACCCGTCCAACTTCGCACTCGGCAAGCTCTACACGGCCAGCTTCTACGAGCTGGTGGACCACCACCTGAGCGCGGGCGGCTACGCCGTCGTGCAGACGACGTCGCCGCTGATCGCGCGGCGCAGCTTCTGGACGGTCGCGACGACCATCGAGTCGGTTGGCCTGACGACGACGCCGTACCACGCGCACGTGCCGTCGTTCGGCGAATGGGGCTTCATCCTCGCGTCGCGCCGGCCGTTCCGGCTGCCCACGGCCTTCCCGCCCGGCCTGCGCTTCGTCAGCGTGCAGAGCCTGCCGGCGCTGCTGGACTTCCCGCCCGACATGGCCCGCGTGCCGACCGAGGTGAACCGGCTCTCCAACCAGGTGCTGGTGCAGGAGTTCGAGGCGGAATGGGGCAGGGTTCATTGACCCCTCGCCCAGCCTTGCACCGCTGAACGCGGGCTCGTCCGGTCGGTCTTGCAGACCGCGCTGCGGCAGTGCCGCAGCCCTTCGGCAGGCACATGCCGCCCACTGGGCGCCATGTGTCCGGCCTCAGCCCCCAAGGGGGCGGCAATGCTTGCCGGATCGACCGGCAAGCACATCGCCATGACGGGCCGGCTTGGGAGCGGCCCGGCGCTCGGCCCGCAAGACGGGAGCGCCGATGCCGACCTCAGTTGCCGATCACGCCCTTGAGCCCGCTCGCGACCGAGCCGAGCGCCGTGGCGGTGGCCACGACCGTGACGCCCAGATTGCGCAGAGCATCGAGCTGCTTCTGCAGCGCGACCGGGTCGCGGGCGGCGCCCCAGGCGGTCGTGGCGGCACGCGTCAGCCAGCGGCCCTGCCGCAGCGGCGCCTGCGAACGGGCGACGACCATGCCGGTGACCAGGCTCAGCAGGATGCTGACGACGTAGTAGCCGAACTCGCGCAGCTCACGCGCATTGGCCGGCAGCACGGTGGCACCGTCCACCCAGGCCACCACGGCGCTCATGCCGAGCACGGCCAGCGCGGCAGTGACGGCCGCCAGCAGCAGATTGCGCAGCACGCTGCGGGCGCCGCCCCGCTGCAGCAGGTAGCCGAAGGGCAAGGGAATGGCCAGCGACGCCAGGCGCAGCCACAGCGTCGGCAGGTCCAGCGCCATGACGATCACGTAGTGCGCAATGAGCAGCAGCACGAAGGCGGGTGGCAGCACGGCCCAGGCCGGCAGCGCGGCGGCGTCGGCCTGCGGCGGTGCGGGCGCCCCGTCAAGCGCTGGCGCAGCGCCGGACTCCAGCGCCGCGACGCGCGCCACCGCCGCTTCGAGCGCGGTCTCCTGCGCCTGCAGGCGAGCCAGCAGCGGCGTGAACAGGAAGAGGTCGCGCGTGCAGTGCGGGCATGCCAGCGCCTGTTCGTCGATCTGGCTGACGCAGTAGGGGCACTTCACGGCGCGGCAACGTCGAGCTGCACCACGGTCTCCGACTCGCGGCCTTCGCTGTCGGCCACGCGCACGAGCAGCCGATGCCGGCCGGGCGGCACCGTGACGCCGTCCAGCGCGATGCCGCTGTCGCCGATGCCGGCACGCAGCCGCGGCGTGAGGTCCACCGACGGTTTCTTCAGGTAGGTCACCTGCACGGTCGACACGTCGATGCGCGCGCCGCCCATGGCCTTCAGGCCGACCTTGAGCTGCAGCGGCGCGCGCACGGCCGCACCGTCCTTGGCCGGCAGCTCCTGCGTGATGCGCGGCCCGCGGGTGACGCCACGCGTGCCGAAGGGCGCGTCAGGCCGGGCAGCTTCTTCGGCAGTGACGAGGTCCAGCGCGGAGGCCGGCGACAGCGTCAGCGCCATCAGCATCGGCAGCAGGAGACGCAGGGGCTGGAGGTTCATCGGGCGATCTCCCTTTTCAGTGAAATGAGCAGCCATCAGCGCTGCAGCTTCAGCGGCACGCCGTACTGGACGAATGCTGCCCAGATGCGCGGGTCGCGCAGCGCGTCGCCATGGCGGCCCGCGGCAAATTCACGCTTGGTGGCGGTCAGCGCGGCGATCACGTCCATGCCACCCTGGCGCACCTTGGCCATGAAGGCCGGGATGAACACCGACGTGCCTTCGTCGTCGATGGGCCACAGCGTCATCAGCGTGTTGGTGTTGCCGGCCAGCATGAAGGCATAGGGCAGGCCCATGACGCCCTCGCCGCTCTCGGTGCGGCCCAGGCCGGTCTCGCAGGCGGACAGCAGCACGAGGTCGGAGCGCAGCTTCAGCGCCGCGATGTCCCCGTCCTGCAGATAGGCCTGCGGCAGCTTCGGGCCCATGCTGAGCACCAGTGCGCTGCGCTGCTCGTCCACATAGCCGTGCGTGGCGAAATGCAGCACGTCGAAGCCGGCCAGCTCGTCGCGGCGCTGCAGGTCCAGCAGGCTGTCGCGTGCCGCCGCCTTGCCCAGCAACTGCCGGCTGCCTTTCGCGAACAGGGGCAGCAGCGCCGCCGACTCCTTGCGGGTGCCGGGCAACGGCGTCCATTCCAGTTCGGCCATCCAGTCCGGCAAGGCGCCGTCTTCGGGCGCCACGGCGCGGTAGACCGGGTCGGCGATGGACAGCAGGCGCGGCGCCTCCGTGCGCGGGCGCGCGGCGCGCCGGCTCAGCTCGGCATGCACGGCCAGCGACTGCACATAGCCCACGTCCATCTGCACCACCAGTTGGCGCTCGCCCAACCACAGCGCCTCGAAGGGCAACTGCGTCAGCGCGCCATCCGGGCTGACGATCAGGCGCCTGGCCTCGCGCAGCGCCGCCGGCAGCGGCGCCAGCAGCCAGCCGGACACCTCGCGCCCCAGTGAGGCGAGGTCCGGCACGCGGCGGGCGCCGTCCGGCGCCTCGGCAGCCACGACGTAGCGGCCGTCCGCCGTGCGCCAGATCGGCCGGCCACGCAGGCTCAGGCCCTGCGCCTCTGCAGCCTCCCCCGCGAACAGAAGCTTGCGATACAGCAGCAGCGCACCGCGTTGCTCCGCGTCGAGCGCGATGAAGTGGTTGGAAAAAAGCGGCACCTCGCCGGGCACGAGGTTCAGCAGCAGCGTCGCGACGAAGCCGCCCGGCACCTCCAGCCAGCTGAGGTAAGCGTCGCCCGGCGACAGGCTGTCACCCTCGCCCACCGGTGCAAGCCTCTTGACCATCTCGGCCTGCTCCAGCTGCTCCAGCGGCCCCGTGCCGACTGCCCTGGACAACCACTGGTTCTCGCGGTCCCGGGGCGACAGACGCCGCACCGCCAGCGCCTCCAGGTGGCCCAGCTCGGCCATCGCGTCGAGCTCTTCGGCCAACACCTGGAACAGCCGCCTGGCCCCCAGCGGCAACGAGGCTGCCGCAGCACGCAGGCTCTGGGCATCGGCCCGCTGCTGCTGCAGGCGCGCATCGGCCTCGGCATCGCGCAGCCCCTTGAACTGCTCGCGCAGGCTCTGCGCGCGCAGTCGCCTCAGCAGCGTCTGCGCGCGCAGCCCTTCGGAGGCCGAAACGTCCAGCCGCTGCCCCTGCTCCACTGCGGCGCGCGCGGCGAGACGGTGCAGGCCGTCGAAGCGGGCGAAGTTGCGCTGCTCGGCGAAAGACGGCAGCCGGGTCGCGCCCGCGCGCAGCAAGACCTGGTCCTGCACCTGGCGCAGCAACGCCAGGCTTTGCTCGCGCAGTGCCGGTTCGCGCAGCAGCGTCGCGCCAATGGCCCAGTCCAGCCTCAGCTCCGACTCGGGCCGCGAGCCTTCCAGGTCATTGCCATCGATGCGCTCCTTCAGCAGCTCCCGCCAGGCCGGTGGTGCGCCACGCAGCAGCGCCTGCAACGCATGCAGCTGCGGCGCGCGGAAGCTGGAGCAGCGCTCCGGGCTGCAGCCGCCCACGGCCGCGTCCAGCAGCGCGCGCAGCATGGCGCGCCCCTCGGCTCCAGGGCCGTCCGCGTGCAGCAGCGCATCGCTCACCAGGTCCAGCACCGGCGCCGTGTAGCCGCAGCCTTGCCGCATCAGCGCCTGCAGTCGTTCGACCGACCCTGCAGGCAGCTGCAGCCGCGCACGGTCGCGGGCGATGTCGGCGCGCCAGCGCAGGCTGAGCTCGCCGCAGCCGACCGCGCCGGCTGGCGGCATTTCGGCATAGACGCGCTCGAAGTCCTCGGCGATGTCGGCGTCCCCCAGGCGCCAGGACAACCGCGCAAGATGCAGCGCCGAGACGCGGCCCAGGGCGCTGGCAGGGTGCTGGGCCGCAAGCATGTAGACCTGCATCCAGCTCTGCCGGGCACCGTTCAGCGAGCCCCCCTGCTCGAGCAGCTCCGCCCTGAACCACGGCGCCACCTCCGGCAGCCCGCCGCCCGTGGAGGCCTGCTCCGCATGGCCCTCTTTCTTCAGCCACGCCAGGTACTGTTCGCGCGTGACGTTGTAGGCCCGCAGGTAATGCAGGAAGAGATATTCCTGCCCTTCCGCCAGCCAGCTCTGCGCCGCCTCGTACAGCCGCTGGTCCAGCTTGCACACCTCGAAAGGCCGTTGCGCGCCGGCAGGGAAGCTGCTGCAGAAGTCGGAAATGGCGCTCAGCATGACGGCCGCCGTGCCGGAACTCTCGGCGGGCAGCTCACGCACGGCGCGGTTCATCGTCTGCAACTGGGCGATCAGCATCGGCCGGCAGTCGGCGGCCTGCGCTTCACACGCCGCCAGGAATTTCACCGTCACCGGGTTCCAGACCATCTCGTTGACGCCGGTCCCGGTGATGCCGCCCCAGCGCATCCGGCGCACATGCGGCAGCAGTTCCTGGTACTCCAGCAGCGACGCACGCAGCAGCGTGGGCAGCGCCTGCGCGCCGCGCGCAGCGGCATCCAGTGGCAGCCGCAGCGCCTCGGCACGGGCCGGGCCCGCCAGCAATCCCGCGAACATCAGGCCGGCCAGCCCGCGCACGATGCGGCAGCAGACGGAAGACCGGGCAGAGGAAGCTTGCATGCGGGAAGGCGTCTTCTTCAGAAGGTGGGAGATGGGCCACCGACGGCGGCAGGACCATAACATCGCCAACCGAGTGAGGCCGAGCCGGGCTCGCCCGCTGCTACGCTGCCGCCCTTGCGCCCATCAACCACACGCCCCGCCTCCACGCCAGGTCTGCCCCGCCGCGCGCTTCTGCTCGGCCCGCTGGGCCTGCTCGCAGGCGGCTGCACGCCCGACACACCGGCGCTGCAGGGCGGCTGGGTGGGCACGCACCCGGAGCGCGGCCACCGGCTGCGCGGCGAACTGCCCAGGGCCGACGGGCCGTTGCGCCGGGCCGATGTGCTCATCGTCGGCGCCGGCATCGCCGGCCTGGCCTGCGCGCGGGCGCTGAGCCAGCGCGGCATCGGCGACATCGCACTGCTGGACCTCGAAGACCAGGCTGGCGGCAACAGCCGCGGCCACCGCGTCGCCGGCCTGCCCTGCCCGCTCGGCGCCCACTACCTGCCGCTGCCCGGCGCCGACGCGCACGAGGTGTCGCAACTGCTCGCCGAGCTGGGCCTGTCGCGCCAGGTGCTGGGCCGCACCGAGTGGGACGAGCGCCACCTGTGCCACAGCCCGCAGGAGCGGCTGTTCATCGACGGCGAATGGCACGAGGGCCTGCTGCCGCCGGCCGAGCACGGCACGACGCGTGAGCAGTACCGGCGCTTCTCCACGCTCGTCGGCCAGGCCCAGCGCGACGCCAGCTTTGCGATGCCGACCCGACGCGCACGCTGGACGGCTGCCCATGCCGAGCTCGACGCCCAGACCTTCGCCGCCTGGCTGGACCGCGCCGCCCTGAACGACACGCGGCTGCGCTGGTACCTCGACTACTGCTGCCGCGACGACTTCGGCGCCAACGCCGACGGCGTGTCGGCCTGGGCCGGCCTGCACTACTTCGCCAGCCGCCACGGCTTTCACGCACCGGGCGACGAGGCCGGCGAGCGCGAGCCCGTGCTGACCTGGGCCGAGGGCAACGGCTGGCTGTCTGCCCGCCTCGCCGAGCCGCTGCGGGATCGCCTGCACCTGGACCGCGTCGTGCTGCGCGTGACGGAGGGCAAGCACGGCGTCGAACTGCTGGCCTGGAACGAGGCCACCGGCGCGCCGGAACGCTGGCAGGCCCGCGCCGTCGTCATGGCCACGCCGCTGTTCATCGCCAGCCGCCTGCTGGCCACGCCGCCCGACGCGCTGCGCCAGGCCGCGGGCCAACTCCGCTACGCGCCGTGGCTGACGGCCAACCTCGCGCTGCGTGAACCGCTGCTGGCCCGCCCCGGCGCGCCGCCGGCCTGGGACAACGTGCGCTACGGCACGACGGCGCTGGGCTACGTGGACGCCCGCCACCAGTCGCTGGACCCGACGCCGCGCGCGCCGCTGCTGACGGCCTACTTCGCGCTGCCCGCCGCGCAGCGCGGCGAGCTGCTGAAGCAGCCCTGGCAGCACTGGGCCCAGGTCGTCGTTGAAGACATGGCGAAGACTCATCCTGATCTGCCGGCCAAGGTCGAGCGCATCGATCTGTGCCGCTTCGGCCACGCGATGAGCATCCCGACGCCGGGCCTGCGCGGTTCGGCGGCGCTGGCTGCACTCAACGAGGCCCGCGGCCGCGTCGTGTTCGCGCACAGTGACCTGGCGGGGTACTCGGTGTTCGAGGAGGCCTACACGGCCGGCGTCGGCGCGGCGGCGCGGGTCAGGCTCTGACGGCGGATCGAGCCCGGCGCAAAAGCGGCGATCAGTGACGCCATCAGCGCCTCGGCCTTGGCGCTGTTGTCCGCCCCGTAGTTGCAGACGTAGACGTCCAGCGTCACGCCGCCCAGTTCGGGCCAGGTGTGGATGGCCAGGTGGGACTCGGCCAGCAGCACGACGCCGGTGATGCCGCTCTGCTCGTCGACGGCACCGAACCGATGAAAGAGCTCGGCGACGCCGCTGAGGCCCGACTGCGCGACGGCGCCGCGGCACAGCGCCGACAGCGCCTGCGCATCGCGCATCAACGGCAGCGCCGGGTCGACGCCACGGAGATCCGCCGTCAGGTGCAGGCCGTCCACGCGCTCAACCGCCCGTGACCGGCGGGAAGAAGGCCAGCTCGTCGCCGTCCGCCAGCGCCGCGGAGTCGGCGCACATCTTCTGGTTCAGCGCCGAACGCACCGCACGGCCGGGCGCCAGCGCCTCGGCATGCATGCCGCCGCGCGCACGCAACGCCTCACGCGCCGCAGCGACGGTGCTCCCTGCGGGCAAGGCCAGTGCCTCGCCCTCGCCAAGCTTCTCGCGCAGCGACGCGAAGAACTTCAGACGCACGGTGATCGTCACGACAGCAGCTCCGCGAACGGGATGAAGCGCACCGCGTCGCCGGCGGCGAAGGCCTGGCCTGCGGGGTTGTCCAGCAGGCCGTCAGCCCAGAACGCCGAGGTCAGCACGCCGCTGCTCTGGTTGCCGAACAGCGCGAGGCCGCTGTCCTCGTCCAGCCGCACGCGCAGGAACTCGCGGCGCTTGTCGGGCTTGGGCCAGTCGAAACCGGCGGGGATGCGGTAGCCCCGCGGCACCAGGCGCGAGGCGCCCTGCAGCTTCAGCAGGAAGGGGCGCACCAGCACCAGGAAGGTCACGAGGCTGGACACCGGGTTGCCCGGCAGGCCGATGAAATGGGCCTCGCCCACGCGGCCGTGCGCAAACGGCTTGCCGGGCTTGATGGCGATGGCCCACAGGTCCAGCCCGCCCTCGGCCTGTACGGCGGGGCGCAGGTGGTCTTCCTCGCCGACGGACACGCCGCCGGAGGTCAGGATGACGTCGGCCTTCGAGGCGGCATCACGCAAGGCGGCACGGGTCGCGTCGAGCTTGTCGGGCACGATGCCGAGGTCGACGACCTCGCAGCCCAGGCCTTCGAGCAGGGCACGCAGCGTGAAGCGGTTGGAGTTGTAGATGGCGCCGGGCGGCAGCGGCTCGCCGGGCATGACGAGTTCGTCGCCGGTCGAGAACACGGCCACGCGCGGGCGACGCGTGACGGTCAGCTGCGCCGCGCCGGCCGTGGCCGCGAGGCCCAGCGACACGGCGTCCAGCCGCGTGCCGGCCGGCAGCACGACGGCGCCGGCGCGCACGTCCTCGCCACGGCGGCGCACATGGGCGCCGGAGGTGACGGGCTGCGTCACGCGCACCTGGCCGTCCACCAGCTCGGTGTGCTCCTGCATGACGACGGTGTCGGCGCCGGGCGGTACCTGGGCCCCGGTGAAGATGCGTGCCGCCTCGCCGGCGGCCAGCGGCGTGGGCACGCTGCCGGCGGGAATACGTTGCGTGACCGGCAGCAGCATGGCGGCATCGGCCGCGCGCAAAGCGTAGCCATCCATCGCAGAGTTGTCGGCCGGCGGCACGTCGACCGGCGACACGAGGTCGACCGCCAGCACGCGGCCGCGGGCCTCGGCGGTGGCGAGCGCCTGCGTGCCGGCCAGCGGCGTGACCTGCGCCAGCAGCGACGCGAGCGCGTCGTCCAGCGGGATCAGCGGCTTGCGGGGCTCAGACATGGGCGTGGATGTAGGCCTTCACCTGCTCCACATCGACCGGCATGACCTTGACGCGCTTGGGCAGGTCTTCGATGCCTTCCAGGCCCGCGGGCCGCGGCGGCTCGATGCCCAGTGCCTCGTGGATGGTGGCGGCGAACTTGGCCGGCAGCGCCGTCTCCAGCACCAGCATGGTCACGGCCGGGTCATGCTGCTCCAGCGCGACCTTCAGGCCGTCGGCCGTGTGCGGGTCGATGACGATGCCGTGCTCGGTGTAGGTGCGGCGGATGGTGGCGACGCGGTCGGCATGCGTGCTGCGGCCGGAGCTGAAGCCGAAGCCGGCGATCGCGTCATGCTCGCCGCCCGTCAACGCGAACTGCGGGCTGCTGAAGATCTGCTTCACGCGCGCACCGTCACGGCCCAGCAGGTCGAACACGAAGCGCTCGAAGTTGCTGGCCTTGGAGATGTCCATCGACGGGCTGGAGGTTTCGTGCGTGTCGGCCGTGCCGCGCGGGCGGTAGTTGCCGGTGCGGAAGAACTCGTCCAGCACGTCGTTCTCGTTCGTGGCGACGACGAGGCGGCCGATGGGCAGGCCCATCTGGCGCGCGACGTGGCCGGCGCATACGTTGCCGAAGTTGCCCGACGGCACCGTGAAGCTGACCTTCTCGGCATTCGTCTTCGTCGCCTGGAAGTAGCCGGCGAAGTAATAGACGACCTGCGCCAGCAGCCGCGCCCAGTTGATGCTGTTGACCGTGCCGATGCGGTGCTCGCGCTTGAAGGCCAGGTCGTTGGACACGGCCTTGACGATGTCCTGCGCGTCGTCGAACACGCCGTCGATGGCGATGTTGTGGATGTTGGCGTCCTGCAGGCTGAACATCTGCGCCTGCTGGAACGGGCTCATGCGGCCGTTGGGGCTGAGCATGAAGACCTTGACACCCTTCTTGCCACGCATCGCGTATTCAGCCGCGCTGCCGGTGTCTCCGGACGTGGCGCCCAGGATGTTCAGCGTCTCGCCGCGGCGGCCCAGTTCGTACTCGAACAAGGCGCCCAGCAGCTGCATGGCCATGTCCTTGAAGGCCAGCGTCGGGCCGTTGGACAGGCCTTGCAGCGCGATGTGGTCGCCCAGCCAGGTCAGTGGCGTGATCTGCTCGGAGCCGAAGACTTCCGCCGTGTAGACGCGGCGCGTGATGGCGCGCAGGTCGTCGGCCGGGATGTCGTCGATGTAAAGCGACAGGATCTCGAACGCGAGGTCCGCGTAGGCCAGGCCGCGCCAGCGGGCCAGCGTGGCGGCGTCGACCTGGGGGTAGGTCTTGGGCAGGTAGAGGCCGCCGTCGGGCGCCAGGCCTTCGAGCAGGATGTCGGAGAAGCCGCGCTCCGTCTGGTCGCCGCGGGTGCTGATGTACTTCATGTCGATGTCCGGCCTCAGGCCAGTTCTTCCTTGCGGATACGGACGATGGGCGCCAGCACGGTCGGCAGGCCCTGCATCTTGGCCAGCGCTTCGTTCATGCGGCCTTCGGACGTGTCGTGCGTCAGGATGATGAGGTCGGTCTGGCGCTCGCCTTCGGCGGACTCGCGCTGCAGCACGGCGTCGATGGAGATGTCGTGCTCGGCCAGGATGGTGGTGATGCGCGACAGCACGCCGGCCTGGTCGGCGACGACGAGGCGCAGGTAGAAGGCGGTCTGCACGTCGGCCATCGGCAGCACGGGCGTGTCGCTCATCGCATCGGGCTGGAAGGCCAGGTGCGGCACGCGATGGTCGGGGTCGGCGGTGGCCAGGCGGGTCACGTCCACCAGGTCGGCGACGACGGCCGAGGCCGTCGGCTCGGCGCCGGCGCCCTTGCCGTAGTACAGCGTCGTGCCGACGGCGTCGGCCTGCACGACGACGGCGTTCATCGCACCCTCGACGTTGGCGATCAGGCGGGTCGACGGGATCAGCGTCGGGTGCACGCGCAGCTCGAAGCCGTTGTCACGACGACGTGTGATGCCCAGCAGCTTGATGCGGTAGCCGAGCTGCTCGGCATACTTGATGTCGGTGGCCTGCAGGCTGGAGATGCCTTCCACATGGGCCTTGTCGAACTGCACCGGCACGCCGAACGCGATGGCGCTCATGATGGTCAGCTTGTGGGCGGCATCGACGCCTTCGATGTCGAAGGTCGGGTCGCTCTCGGCGTAGCCCAGACGCTGGGCTTCCTTCAGCACGGTGGCGAAGTCCAGGCCCTTGCCGCGCATCTCGGACAGGATGAAGTTCGTCGTGCCATTGATGATGCCGGCGATCCACTCGATGCGGTTGGCCGTCAGCCCTTCGCGCAGCGCCTTGATGATGGGGATGCCCCCGGCCACGGCCGCCTCGAACGCGACGACGACGCCCTTCTCGCGCGCCGCTTCGAAGATCTCCGTGCCATGCAGCGCCAGCAGCGCCTTGTTGGCCGTGACGACATGCTTGCCGTTGGCAATCGCCTGGAGCACCAGCGTGCGTGCCGGCTCGATGCCGCCGATCAGCTCGACGACGATGTCGATGGCCGGGTTGTTGACGAGCTGCTGCGCGTCGCCCGTGCAGGGCACGGCGTCGCCCACGATGGCCTGGTAGGCCTTGGCGCGTTCGGCATTGCGGGCCGCGACCATCGCGATCTCGATGCCCCGGCCGGCGCGGCCACGAATCTCGGTCTGGTTGCGCTGCAGCACGTTGAAGGTGCCGGCACCGACGGTGCCGAGGCCGATCAGGCCGACTTGAATCGCTTTCATTGCAGAGCTTTCAGACAACGGAAATCAGGAAGAGTGACGGCGGCGATAGCCACCCAGGAAACGTTCGATGCGGCCGATGGCCTCGCGCAGGTCGTCCACGTTGGGCAGGAAGACGAGGCGGAAGTGGTCGTGCTCGGGCCAGTTGAAGCCGGTGCCCTGGACGATCAGCACCTTCTCCTCGGCGAGCAGCTCGTAGGCGAACTGCTGGTCGTCGGCGATGGGGTACATCTTGGGGTCCAGGCGCGGGAACATGTACAGAGCCGCCTTGGGCTTGACGACGCTGATGCCGGGGATCTGCGTCAGCAGCTCATAGGCCAGGTCGCGCTGGCGGCACAGCCGGCCGGTGGGCGCGACGAGGTCGTCAATGCTCTGGTAGCCGCCCAGCGCCGTCTGGATCGCCAACTGGCCCGGCGTGTTGGAGCACAGCCGCAGCGAGGCCAGCATGTTCAGGCCCTCGATGTAGTCGCGGGCATGGCGCTTCTCGCCGCTGACGACCATCCAGCCGGCCCGGTAGCCGCAGCTGCGGTAGTTCTTGGACAGGCCGTTGAAGGTGATGAACAGCACGTCGTCGGCCAGCGACGCCATGCTGGTGTGCGTGTGGCCGTCGTACAGCGTCTTGTCGTAGATCTCGTCGGCGAAGACGACCAGCTGGTGCCGGCGCGCCAGCTCGATGATGCCCAGCAGCAGGTCGTTGGGGTACAGCGCGCCGGTCGGGTTGTTCGGGTTGCAGACCATGATGCCGCGCGTGCGCGGCGTGATCTTGCTCTCGATGTCCGCCAGGTCGGGCAGCCAGCCGGCGCCCTCGTCGCAGCGGTAGTGCACGGGGCGGCCGCCGGACAGGCCCACGACGGCCGTGTAGAGCGGGAAGTCCGGCGCGGGGATCAGGATCTCGTCGCCGTCGTTGACCAACGCGTTGATGGCCATCTGGATCAGCTCGGACGCGCCGTTGCCGAGGTAGACGTCGTCCACCGTGACACCCTTGACGCCCTTCTGCTGCGTGTAGTGCACCACCGCCTTGCGCGGCGCGAACAGGCCCTTGCTGTCGGTGTAGCCGCCAGCGTCGCTGAGGTTGCGGATCATGTCCTGCACGATCTCGTCCGGCGGCGTCAGGCCGAACACGGCCGTGTTGCCGATGTTCAGCTTGATGATCTTCTGGCCCTCTTCCTCCATCTGCCGGGCCTTGTCGAGCACCGGGCCGCGGATGTCATAGCTGACGCTGGCGAGCTTGCTGGACTTGGCGATGGGCTTCAAAAGGGGGCTCCGGCGCAGCGAAGGCTGCATAGCAAGGGGAACCCCGAAGTTTAAGGGCCGGGGCATGGGAAGCGCCGTTCTGGGCGACACTCCCGCCCGGCCCTCAGCCCAGCGTTTTCCGATGAAGTTTCAGCTCGACGAGCCGCAAGGCGGCAACACCATTTCCCGCCACGACACCCAGGGCGTCTGGGTCAACGGCCGGCCTCACACGGCCAGCGTTCTCGTCCCCTGGAAGGGCGACGTGCAGCCCTGGGCGCCTTCGCGCTTCGAGGAACTTCGGCCCGCGGATTTCGAAGCAATCAAGGCGATGAATCCCGAACTGGTCGTCTTCGGCAGCGGTGCGAAGCTGCGCTTCCCGAGCCCGGCGTTGTGGCGCGGGCTGGTCGAAGCGCGTATCGGCTTCGAAGTGATGGACATCGCCGCCGCCTGCCGCACCTACAACGTGCTGGCCAGCGAAGGCCGCAACGTGCTGGCGGCACTGCTGATCGAGGGATGACCTCCGGCCGCCGAGCGTAGGCGAGGCCTTATAATGAGCGGCTATTGCCTGCGGGCGCCCGCGTAGATTGCTTCCGTGAAGGTCTTCACGGAACGATTCACGAACCGGGGACCCCGCGAGCACAACTTGCCGCACCCCCCAATGACGCCTGCGCTCAACAAACCCCTGCCGGAAATTGAGGCTCAAGCCACCGGCGGCGTGAAGTTCACCGCCAACGCCTTCCTGGGCAAGTCGGTCGTGCTGTACTTCTATCCGAAGGACAACACGCCGGGTTGTACCACCGAAGCGATGCAATTCCGTGATCGCCACAAGGACTTCGTGAAGGCCGGCGCTGTCGTGTTCGGCGTGTCGCGCGACAACATGGTCTCGCACGACAAGTTCAAGCAGGCGCTGGAACTGCCGTTCGAGCTCATCGCCGACACCGAAGAGAAGCTGTGCCACATGTTCGGCGTGGTCAAGAACAAGATCATGTACGGCAAGAAGGTCAAGGGCATCGAGCGCTCGACCTTCCTGATCGCCCCGAACGGCATCCTGGTGGGTGAATGGCGCGGCATCAAGGTCGCCGGCCATGTCGACGAGGTGCTGAAGGCTGTGAAGGGCCTGAAGAAGGAAGCCGCCTAACCGCGTTGCGCTCCGACATCGCGGGCACCCGCGGGATGTGCATAATCGGCTCATGCCCCGGGTCGCATCCATGCCTCAGATCAAAAAGCCGCACTCATCCTGTGCGGCTTTTTGCTTTCTGACGCCTGGTGAGCGTGGGGTTCACCTGCCGCCGACACGCCGTACATGCCACTGCCCAAGCCTCCTGCACAACGCGCCAGCCGCCTCGATGCCACCGCTTACTCGGCCACTCTGACCCCCAGCAAATCCCGCGCGGCACCCAAGGCCGCGCCCGCCGCTGCCCCGGTTGTGCCGGTCGCGGCCCCGACAGCCGAAGTGCTGCGCCTCCCCACCCCCGCGGCCGGCGCCCCGGCCGCCAAGCCGGCACTGCCAACCAAGACGGCCAGCAAGGCCCCGGCCAGGGCCGCCGCGCCCAAACGCACGCGCAAGCCGGCCGAGGCCGCCAAGCTGTTCGTGCTGGACACCAACGTGCTGATGCACGACCCGATGTCGCTGTTCCGCTTCGAGGAGCACGACGTCTACCTGCCCATGATCACGCTCGAGGAGCTGGACGGGCACAAGAAGGGCATGACCGAGGTCGCCCGCAACGTGCGCCAGGTCAGCCGTGAGCTGGACCAGCTCGCCGCCAGCCTGAAAAGCAGCTCCATCGAGGAGATGGCCAAGGGCCTGCCGCTGGCCGGCACCGGCCACCGCGAGGCGGAAGGCAAGCTGTTCTTCCAGACCCAGCTGATCGACACGCCGCTGCCGCAAGGCCTGCCACAGGGCAAGGCAGACAACCAGATCCTCGGCGTCGTGCAGGCGCTGAAGAACCTGCACCCGGACCGCGAAGTCGTGCTGGTGTCCAAGGACATCAACATGCGCATCAAGGCCCGCGCGCTGGGCCTGCCGGCGGAGGACTACCGCAACGACAAGACGCTGGAAGACTCCGACCTGCTCTACACCGGCGTCCAGGCCCTGCCCTCGGACTTCTGGGAGCGCCACGGCAAGACCATGGAGAGCTGGCAGCAGGGCAACACGACGTTCTACCGGATCTCCGGCCCGCTGGTGCCCACGCTGCTGGTGAACGAGCTGGTCTACCTGGAGGCGCCCGGCGCCACGCCGCTGTACGCCAAGGTCACCGAGATCACCGGCAAGACGGCGGTGCTGAAGACGCTGAAGGACTACGGCCACCAGAAGCATGCCGTCTGGGGCGTGACCGCGCGCAACCGCGAGCAGAACTTCGCGCTGAACCTGCTGATGGACCCGGACTGCGACTTCATCACGCTGACCGGCACGGCCGGCACCGGCAAGACGCTGATGACGCTGGCTGCCGCGCTGGCGCAGGTGTTCGACGAGCGCCGCTACAGCGAGATCATCGTGACCCGCGTCACGGTGCCGGTGGGCGAGGACATCGGCTTCCTGCCCGGCACCGAGGAAGAGAAGATGGGCCCGTGGATGGGCGCGCTGGACGACAACCTCGAAGTGCTGGCCAAGGGCGGCTCGTCCGCCGGCGAATGGGGCCGCGCGGCCACCAACGACCTGGTGCGCAGCAAGATCAAGATCAAGAGCCTGAACTTCATGCGCGGGCGCACGTTCCTGAACAAGTTCGTCATCATCGACGAGGCACAGAACCTGACGCCCAAGCAGATGAAGACGCTGATCACGCGCGCCGGCCCCGGCACCAAGATCGTCTGCCTGGGCAACCTGGCGCAGATCGACACGCCCTACCTGACCGAAGGCAGCTCCGGCCTGACGTTCGCGGTGGACCGCTTCAAGGGCTGGGCCCACAGCGGCCATGTGACGCTGGCGCGCGGCGAGCGCTCGCGGCTGGCGGATTTCGCGTCCGAAGTGCTCTGAACCCAGGCCCTGCGCGGGTCTGTTGTTCGCGCTACCATTTGACAACCGCGCGCCCTGCCGGCGCGCGGTTTTCTTTTGGACTCACCGGCATCTGACATGCTCTACCGCTCCCTCGGCCGCACCGGCCTGAACGTCTCCACCATCGGCTTCGGCGCCTGGGCCATCGGCGGCACCTGGGGCGACACCGACGACACGGCCGCTCTTGCCGCGCTGCACCGCGCGCTGGACCGCGGCGTGAACTTCTTCGACACGGCCGACGTCTACGGCGACGGCCACAGCGAGCGCCTGCTGGCCCGGCTGCGCCAGGAGCGGCCGAGCGACCCGTTCGTTGTGGCCACCAAGGCCGGCCGCCGCCTGAACCCGCACGTGGCCGACGGCTACCGGGACCTGCGCCCCTTCATCGAGCGCAGCCTGCAGAACCTGGGCACCGACACGATCGAGCTGCTGCAGCTGCACTGCCCGCCCACGGCCGTCTACACGATGCCCGAGGTCTTCGGCGCGCTGGACGACCTCGTGCGCGAGGGCAAGCTGCGCCACTACGGCGTCAGCGTCGAGCGCATCGACGAAGCCATGGCGGCGATCAAGTTCCCCGGCGTGCAGTCGGTGCAGATCATCTTCAACCTGTTCCGCCAGCGGCCGGCGGAGGTGTTCCTGCCCGCCGCTCAGGCGGCGCAGGTGGGCGTGCTGGCGCGGCTGCCGCTGTCCAGCGGCATGCTGTCGGGCAAGTTCACGCGCGACAGCACCTTTGCCGCCGATGACCACCGCGGCTTCAACCGCCAGGGCGAGGCGTTCGACAAGGGCGAGACCTTCTCGGGCGTCGACTTCGAGCAGGGCCTGGCTGCCGTCGAGGAACTGCGCCGGCTGCTGCCCGAGGGCGTCAGCATGGCGCGGCTTGCGCTGCGCTGGATCCTCATGTTCGAAGCCATCACCACCGCCATCCCCGGCGGCCGCACGCCGGCCCAGGTGGACGAGAACGTCAGCGCCGCCGACCTGGCCGCGCTGCCCGCGCCGCTGATGGACGCGCTGGCGGACCTGTACCGGCGCCGCATCGCGCCGCAGGTGCACGGGCTGTGGTGAGGGCCCGCCAACACCGTGGCAATGGGCCGCGTTCGCAGCCCCTACTCGCCGCGCCGCATCGCCGCTGAAAAGCGGTTGACGACCGCGTCCGCCGCCGCCGCCTGACGCCCGGCGGCGATGAGCCGGTCGATCTGCTCGGCGGGCAGCTTCAGCCGCGTCGGGATGGCGTTGAGGGCGGCCTCCTCGGCCTCGGGCAGGTCGGCAAAACTGATCTGCGTCACCTCGAAGCGGATGTCCTCGCAGCGCCAGTCGGGGTTCAGCGTCAGCATCGCGGCCTTGCGCTCGGCGGGCAGCGAGCAGCGGTAGGTGACGATGTCGCGCTCCCAGGCGCGCACCATGGGCACGAAGTAGGCGTAGCTCATGCGCATCGTGCTTTCGATGGCGGTGTCCACCGCCGCGGTCGCGATGTCCACGCCCGACGGCCCGGTGACCTGGCGGCTCCAGTCGCCGCTGGGGCCCTGGCCGGCGTCGACGACGATGAACAGCAGCCGCCGCATCGTCACCGCGTCCTGCTCGGTGATGGGGCCGTAGGGCGTGTTCATCAGCACGCGGCTCTGCAGGATGCTGACCAGCCCCAGGTTGTCGGTCACGCCGCCGTCCACCAGCTTCAGGTAGCGGCCGGCCTGAGGGTCGCGGAACTCCTTCAGCGCGCGCTGCAGCGCCAGGCGCAGGCGGTACTGGTCGTCGCGCTGCGCACCGCGGTTCACCGGCCCGCCCTGCAACGGCGTGTGGCAGGCCTCGGGGAACTTCTCCAGCACGACCGGCGCGAAGAACAGCGGCACGGCCATGGACGCGGCCACTGCCTCGGAGACCGGGAAGCTGGCCAGGTCGCTGCAGATCGCGTCGAACGCCCGCTCGTGGAACGGAAAGGCCAGCCGGTACTGCGTGTTGCTGGCATTGATCCAGACGACCGGGCGCTGGTGGCGGAACATGTCGGCGAAGGTGGCCCCCTTGAAGACGTCCTTCTCCAGCCAGTCGCTGAAGTTGCTGCGGTCGTTCAGGCCGCCGGCGAGCAGCCGCATCAGGTTGGTCGGGTTCAGCAGGCTGAAGCGTAGGCCGGCCTCGCCGTCGCGCATCAGCACCTTGTCGCGGAACTCGCGCATGCCCTCGGCGCCGTGCAGGCCGAAATAGCCCGCCGTCAGCGAGCCGCCCGACACGCTGGTGATGAAGCTGACCTCATCCAGCAGGCTGCGCCCGCGCACGGACGGCTGCTCGCGCAGGCCCTCCAGCACGCCGTGCGCGAACGCCGCCGCGCGCAGGCCGCCACCGGAGAAGCTGAGCGCCACGGACACGTCGGAGTCCAGCGCGCCGGCCACGCGCTGCTGCGGCTGGGCCACGGCGGGCTTGTTGCGGGGCGGGTTCAGCGGCGTGCCGGCACAGGCGGCCAGCAGCGCGCAAACAAGGAACAGCAGCGCAGTGCGCATCGGGCGTCTCTGTCGTGGAGTCGGCGCATTCTGACCACCCTGCCAGAAACTGTCTTTATTCCCAGTGACAATCGAGGCCATGTTATTGCCCGACCGGTGGATCGCCCACCTCGACATGGATGCCTTCTATGCGTCCGTCGAGCTGCTGCGCTATCCGCAGCTGAAGGGCCAGGCGGTCGTCATCGGCGGGCGCCGTGCCGACGCGCCGCAGCAGCTGGAAGACGGCAGCTGGCGCTACTCGAAGCTGCGCGACTACACCGGCCGCGGCGTCGTCACCACCAGCACCTACGCGGCGCGCGACCTGGGCGTGTTCTCGGCCATGGGGCTGATGAAGGCCGCGCTGCGGGCGCCCGACGCCATCCTGCTGCCGGCCGACTTCGACAGCTACCGCAAGTATTCGCGCCTGTTCAAGGCGGCGGTGGCCGAGGTGGCGCCGGTCATCGAGGACCGCGGCATCGACGAGATCTACATCGACCTGACCGACGTGCCCGGCGTGCGCGACGCCGTGGGCCACGATCCGCTCGGCGGCGTGAAGGCGGTGGCGCGCGAGATCAAGAACTCGGTGGGCCGCGCGACGGGGCTGACCTGCTCCATCGGCATCACGCCCAACAAGCTGCTCAGCAAGATCGCCAGCGAGCTGGACAAGCCCGATGGCATCAGCGTGCTGACGATGGACGACCTGCCCACCCGCGTGTGGCCGCTGGCCGTGCGCAAGATCAACGGCATCGGCCCCAAGGCCGGCGACCGGCTCGTCAAGCTGGGGCTGGAGACGGTGGGCGACATCGCGGCGGCGGACCCGCGCTGGCTCATCGAGCAGTTCGGCGAGAGCTACGGCGCGTGGCTGCACAACGCCTCGCACGGGCGCGACCACCGCGCCGTCGTCACGCACAGCGAGCCCGTGTCCGTCAGCCGCGAGACCACCTTCGAGCGCGACCTGAGCGCCCGGCACGACAAGGTGCTGCTGGGCCAGATCATGGACGAGCTGTGCGAGCGCCTGGCCGGCGACCTCGCGCGCAAGCGCTACGCGGGCAAGACGGTGGGCATCAAGCTGCGCTTCGAGGGCTTCGTCACCGTCACGCGCGACCTGACCGTCAAGATCCCTATCAGCAGCGCCGCCGACATCCGCCACGCGGTGGGCCTGTGCCTCAAGCGCGTCAAGTTCGACAAGCGGCTGCGGCTGATGGGCGTGCGCATCGGCAACCTCGTGCATGCCAGCGAGGTGCCGCCGCCCACGGCAGCCATCGAGCGCGTGAAGGAACCGCAGCGCGAGAACCTGTCGCTCTTCTGATGGCTGACTGGACCTACACCGTCTCCGTCCGCAGCCTGTGCGAGTTCACCGCCAAGCGCGGCAGCCTGGACCGGCGCTTCACGCCGTCCGCCACGGCGCTGGAGGGCCAGGCCATGCAGCTGGCCGTGCTGGCGCGGCGCTCGCCCGGCTACGAGATCGAGCTGCCGCTGGAAGCCGTGCACGGCCACCTGCGCGTGCGCGGCCGGGCCGATGGCTACGAGGCGGACGTGAACCGGCTGGAGGAGATCAAGACCATCCGCGGCCCGGTGGACCTCATCCCCGACAACCGCCGCGCGCTGCACTGGGCGCAGCTGGAGACCTACGGCGCGCTCATCGCCGCGGACCGCGAGCTGGCCGAGCTGGAGCTGGCGCTCGTCTACGTGGACGCCGACACGCAGAACGAGACCGTGCTGCGCGACAAGTTCACCGCCACCGCGCTGCAGGCCGCGTTCGAGGCGCGCTGCGCGCAGTTCGAGGCCTGGGCCGCGCAGGAGGCCGCGCACCGCAGCGCGCGCGACGCCAGCCTCTCCGCCCTGCCCTTCCCGCTCGGCGAGCTGCGCCCGGGGCAGCGCCTGCTGGCCGAAGCCGTCTACCGCGTGGCCGCCAACGGCCGCCACCTGCTGGCGCAGGCGCCCACCGGCATCGGCAAGACGCTGGGCACGCTGTACCCGCTGCTGCGCGCCATGCCCGGCCAGCGGCTCGACAAGATCGGCTACATGACCTGCAAGGGCACCGGCCGCATCACGGCGCTGGAGGCGCTGCACGCGCTGCGCGAGGCGGCGCCGACCAGCGCGGCATCGGACGGCGCGCCGCGAGGCGCCCTGCGCGTGCTGACGCTGGTGGCCAAGGAGCAGGCCTGCGAACACCCCACCAAGGCCTGCCACGGCGACGCCTGCCCGCTGGCCCACGGCTTCTACGACGCGCTGCCCGCCGCCCGCGCCGAGGCCGTGCAGGCCGGCTGGCTGGACGCGCCCACGCAGCGCCGCATCGCGCTCAGGCACGGCGTCTGCCCCTACTACCTGGGCCAGGAGCTGCTGCGCTGGGCCGACGTCGTCGTCGGCGACGTGCACCACGCCTTCGACCCCCACGGCCAGCTCTACGGGCTGGCGCAGGCGCAGGGCTGGAAGCTCGCGCTGCTGGTGGACGAGGCACACAACCTCGTCGACCGGGCGCGCGACATGTACAGCACCGGCCTCAGCCTCGATCGCGTCCGCAGCGCCGTGGCTGACGCGCCCAAGGTGCTGCAGCCGCCGCTGCGCCGGCTGGCCCGCGAACTGGCCACGCTGGCCCGCGCGCAGCCGGCCGACTACCAGCCGCTGAAGACCATTCCCGACGATCTGGCCGAGGCGCTGCAGCGCGTCAACACGGCGCTGGGCGAGCATGTGCAGAACCACCCGCTCGACGTGGGCCCGCTGCTGGAGTTCTATTTCGACGTGCTGGGGCTGCAGCGCCTGCTGGACCGGCTGGACACGCACTCGCTGTGCGACCTGCAGCGCAGCGCCGCCACGCGCCAGCCGTCCCCGCTGGACGCCCCCGTCAACCTCTCGCTGCTGGAAGACGACGACGACGGCACGACCGACGTGCTGCTGTCGGTGCGCAACATCGTGCCCGGCTTCTTCCTGAAGGAGCGCTTCGAGGGGCTGCACAGCGTCACGCTGTTCTCGGCCACGCTGGGCCCGCCCGACTACCCGCGCAACCTGCTGGGCCTGCCGGAAGACACCGCGTGGATCGACGTGCCCGCGCCCTTCCCGCCCGAGCACCTGACCGTGCGCGTGGCGCCGCTGTCCACGCGCTACGAGCACCGCCAGGCGTCGCTGAACCCGCTGGTGGACGTCATCGCCACGCAGTTCGCCGAGCACCCGGGCAACTACCTCGCCTTCTTCAGCAGCTTCGACTATCTGGAGCAGGCCTCGCAGCGGCTGGCGCTGCGCCACCCGCACGTGCCGCAATGGAGCCAGGCCCGCGCGATGGGCGAGGTGGCGCGGCGCGGCTTCCTGGACCGCTTCGTCGAGGGCGGCCACGGCGTCGGCTTCGCCGTGCTGGGCGGCGCGTTCGCCGAGGGCGTGGACCTGCCCGGCACCCGCCTCATCGGCGCCTTCATCGCCACGCTGGGCCTGCCGCCGGTGTCGCCGCTGCAGGATCAGTTCCGCGAGCGGCTGGACGCGATGTTCGGCGCCGACCACGGCTACGCCGACCTCGTACCCGGCCTGCAGAAGGTCGTGCAGGCCGCCGGCCGCGTGCTGCGCTCGGTGGACGACAAGGGCTACGTCTGGCTGCTGGACCAGCGCTTTCGCCGGCCCGACGTGCGCGCGCTGCTGCCATCGTGGTGGGATATGTGACCAGACGCGCAGTCACCATCCCACACAATGCACGCCCTAACGATTCATTCGATGCATGAAAAAGATTCCATTCGTGCCGCTGGCACTGTTACTCGCACTCGCCGGCTGCGCCACCCACGCACCTGTCCTCATTGAGCACAAAAGCATCAGCAAGCCTGAACTGCAGACTATCCAAACCGAGGACGTAGGCTCATCGCTGCTGTCGTTTGAACAAGGCAGTGCAAAACGCAGTCTCCGCGTCGTCGAGCCATGGGGGCTGACTCCAAACAGCAGGAAGGAGATACCACCGCAAGTCCTGCAACCAATCGATGCAGGCCCGCGAATTTCCACTTTCGCTATTGCCCAGCCCAGTGCAGACGCGCCAAAACTGCGGGGTTTCAAGCTCTGCTTCGACAAGGCCGACAACAGCGTCTTCATGCCCAACACGTTTGGTGTGTGTGATCTAGTCGGCAAAGCCATCCTCAACTCTGGCCCATTGAAAGTCGAACCCGCAGACTACGTGGACCCGCAGTCGCATTACTTCAAGCAAGAGCTTGTCTACGCCGGCCGTTTAGGCAATACATTGCGGTTCGTGTATCGCCAGCACAGCAATGATCAGAGCAAGCCCGCTCTTTCCCATGAAGTGTCATATGACGCAAGTGAAAGCACAGTGGGCTACAAAGGCGCACGTATTGAAGTGCTAGCGGCCACGGCGAACACCATCAAGTACCGCGTACTTCGTCACTTTGAACGTTAGCCCGCCATGTTGTGTGGGGTTGTTGCAGCGGCGCCTGCGTCGCTGCAAACGGTAACCGGCCCCCAGGCGCGGCGTGCGACGCTGCGCGCCCATGCGTTCACTCCGTAGCCTCGGCACCGCGCCGCTCACCGTCTTCCCGCTGGCCTTGCTGCTCACCGCCTGTGGCGGCGGTGGTGGGGGCGCCACCACCGGCAGCACGCCGGCCGCATCGCCAGCCGCGCCGGCCCCCTCGTCACCGGCCACCGCCTCGCCTGCACCCACGACACCCGTGGCCGCCGGCACCCGCACCGGCTGCAACCTGCCCGGCTTCCAGGCCGACATGCTGGCGGCCGTCAACGCCTACCGGCGCAAGGGCGCCACCTGCGGCGCCAATGGCAGCTTTCCCGCCGCGCCCGACCTGGTCTGGAACGCGGCGCTCACGCAGGCCGCCGTCGCGCACAGCGACGACATGGTGGCCGGCAACTTCTTCAGCCACACCGGCAGCAACGGCAGCACCGTGGGCACCCGCGTCACTGCGGCCGGCTACGCCTGGCGTGGCGTGGGCGAGAACATCGCCGCCGGCCAGGGCACGGTCACCGCGGTGGTGGACGGCTGGATGAAGAGCGACGGCCACTGTGCCAACCTGATGAACGCCGCCTACCGGGACATCGGCGTGGCCTGCGTGGCCGGCAACGCCAACAACAGCTACCGCACCTACTGGACGCAGGATTTCGGCACCCCGCGCTGACCGCCCGCCGTCGGCCGCATCGAGCGGGTACGCTTGCGCGTCACCCACCCGCAGGAGCTTTCATGAAACGCGTCACCGGCATCGGCGGCATCTTCTTCAAGGCCAGGGACCCGCAGGCGCTGGGCGACTGGTATCGCCGGCACCTCGGGCTGGACGTCACCGACTGGGGCGGCGCCGTGTTCCGCTGGGCGGACGACAGCCCCACCGGCACGACGATCTGGAGCCCGTTCAAGGAAGACACGGACTACATGGCGCCCGGCACCGCGCCGTTCATGGTCAATTTCCGTGTGGCCGACCTGCACGCGCTGCTGGCGGCGCTGCGGGCCGAAGGCTGCAACGTGCTGGACAAGGTGGACGAGTCCGATTTCGGCAAGTTCGGCTGGGTCATCGACCCCGAGGGCAACAAGGTGGAACTGTGGCAGGCGCCGGCCGGACGATGAAGCCGCTGTACCCCGACGGCCGCGAGGGCGGCCTGCCGACGCTGCGCCGTGATGGCAGCGCCATCGGTCCGGCGGTGCGCGTGCTGGCCGTCATCGTGCTGGCGCCCCTGCTGTGGATGCTGGCTGCGCAGGGCCTGGCGATCCACGACGCCGGCGCGCTGCCGCTGAAGGATTGCCCCGTCCGGCGCGGCTGGCTGTTCTGCGAGCTGCACAACCTGCTGGCAGCCTGGGTGCCCGCAACACTGGTGGGCCCCATCGGCGCGGCGCTCAGGCTGGGCTTCGTCGTGCTGCTGCTGGGGGTGATCGCGTGGCTGCTCAAGCCGGTATTGATGCGCCACCGCAGCTGAAAAACTCATGCCGATGAGCGCTTGGGCGGGTCTGCAAGCTGCCGAGCCGCCGCCCCCCGAGAAAAGCGTGCACTATTTCACGCCCGAGCTCAATCAAAGGGGAAACAAGAAGTCGCAACAGCGCCGGGCCGGCGAGGCCAGGTCATGCGCTTGCCCGAGAATCTAGGGATACCCCCGTGCCACTGGTTTGCTACCGGATGAACTCCCGAGATCCCGGCTTCGGCCCCACCCTGCAGCTGAAGTCCCTCACCACGCCGCCCGTCAACCCGTTGCAGCAGGGGATGGTGCTGTTCCATGCCGCGTCGCCCGACTACAAGCGGGCGGTCGGCTGGTTCCGTGCTGCGGCCGAGAGCGGCGACCGTGACGGGATGGCCATGCTGGGCCTGTGCCAGCTCGAGGGCCTGGGCATGCCGGCCGACCCCGTGCAGGCGCGCGTGCTGCTGGAGAAGGCGGCGGCCAAGGGCAGCGCCATCGGACGCTTCCAGTTCGGCCGCGTGCTGATGACCGGCCGCGGCGGCCCTTCGGACGAGGGCCGGGGCCTGTCGGCCTACATCGCCGCGGCAGCCGCGGGCCATGCCGAGGCCACGTTCAACCTGGCCAGCTGCCTGTACGCCGGCGTGGGCTGCGTGCCGGACCGCCTGGCCGCCAAGGCGCTGTACCTGCGCTCCCGCACGCTGGGCTGCGCGCTGCGCCCGCAGGGCGTGCGCGTGCAGCAGCGCGAGCTGAAGGCCGTGCGCGCACTGGCACAGCGCTTTGCCGACCCCAACCGGCTCGTGTTCCTGATCCAGGAGCGCCAGCAGGAACTGCTGCTGGTGCAGGCCGTCGCCAAGCCGCGCCCGCGCCCGGACCGCAACGCCGGCAAGACCCAGCCCTGGCTGCTGGCCGCCGGCGTCATGGCCGCGATGGCCGGCACGCTGGGCCAGTACCTGCGCCCGCCGTCGCGCGACGCCGGCCCCACGACGCTGACCTTCTGACGCCGCGGCCCGCGGGCCCTGGCTACGATGGCGCCATGCCTCAGCGCCCCATCCGCCTGCCGTCGCTCGACGCGCTGCTCGCCTTCGACGCGGTGGCCCGCAGCGGCAGCTTCGAGGCGGCCGCCGCCGAGCTGGCGCTGAGCGCCAGCGCCGTCGCCAAGCGCGTGGCCGGGCTGGAGGAGCGGCTGGACCAGCCCCTCTTCTTGCGCCAGCCGCCGCGCGGCCTGGCGCTGACACCCGCCGGCCACGAGTACCTGCCCCAGGTGCGCCAGGCGCTGGCGCTGCTGCAGGCCATGCCGCTGCACCAGCGCGCCGGGCCGCGCCGCGAGCGGCTGCGCGTCAGCTCCACGCCGACGTTCGCGCGCCAGCTCATCGTGCCGGCGCTGCCTAGCTTCACGGCCGCGCAGCCGGACGTGGAGGTGGAGCTGACGCTGTCGGTGCCGCTGCTGGCCGAGGGCGACGCGGGCGCCGACGTCGAGATCCGCCACGGCGCCGTGCCGGGCGACATCACCGCCGCGCAGGTGCTGCTGCACGACCGCCTGACGCCGCTGGCCTCGCCGGCGCTGCTGGCCGGCCATGCGCCGCTGCAGACGCCGGCCGACCTGCTCGCGCTGCCGCTGCTGCGCACGCCGCTGCAGCCCTGGGCGCCGTGGCTGCGCGCCGCGGGGCTGGCCGATGCCGCCGAGCCGGACGACGGCCCGCGCCTGGTCGACCTGGGCCTGGTGCTGGCGGCCGCGCTGGCGGGCCAGGGCGTGGCGCTGGCGCGGCTGAGCCTGGCGCGCCACGAACTGGCCGAGGGCCGGCTGGTGCAGCCGTTCGCGCTGACGGTACCGGCCGAGCGGCACTACGGGCTGCTCATCCACCGCCCCAGCCCGGCGGCCGAGGCCTTCGCGGCCTGGCTGCAGCAGCACTGCCGCGCGCTGGACGCGGAAAACTCTTCCGCCGGCGCCTGAGGTTTTTTCCGGCGCCGCGCCGGCGCGCCCGGCCTAGCATCTCGGCCTCGTTCACGAAGCCTGCCGCCATGCCCGTCATCACCTGCGTCGAAGACCTGCGCCAACTCGCCGAGAAACGCGTGCCGCGCATGTTCTACGACTACGCCGACTCCGGCTCGTGGACCGAAACCACCTACCGCGCCAACGAGAGCGACTTCCAGGCCATCAAGCTGCGCCAGCGCGTGGCCGTCAACATGGAAGGCCGCAGCACGGCCGTGAAGATGATCGGCCAGGACGCGAAGATGCCCGTGGCCATCGCGCCCGTGGGCCTGACCGGCATGCAACACGCCGACGGCGAGATCCACGCGGCGCGCGCGGCCGAGAAGTTCGGCATCCCGTTCACGCTGAGCACGATGAGCATCTGCTCCATCGAGGACATCGCCGAGAACACGTCGGCGCCGTTCTGGTTCCAGCTCTACATGATGCGCGACCGCGACGCGATGGCCCGCATGATCGAACGCGCCCGCGCCGCCAAGTGCTCGGCGCTGGTGCTGACGCTGGACCTGCAGGTCATCGGCCAGCGCCACAAGGACCTGAAGAACGGGCTCACCGCGCCGCCGCGGCCGACGCTGGCCAACATCATCAACCTCGCCACGAAGCCGCGCTGGTGCCTGGGCATGGCTGGCACCAAGCGCCACACCTTCCGCAACCTCGTGGGCCATGTAAAGGGCGTCAGCGACATGCGCTCGCTGTCGGCCTGGACCAACGAGCAGTTCGACCCGCGCCTGTCCTGGGCCGACGTCGCCTGGGTCAAGGAGAAGTGGGGCGGCAAGCTGATCCTGAAAGGCATCATGGAAGTCGAGGACGCGCTGCTGGCCGTGCAGGCCGGCGCCGACGCCATCGTCGTCAGCAACCATGGCGGCCGGCAGCTGGACGGCGCGCCCAGCAGCATCCACGCGCTGCCCGCCATCGTGGCCGCGGTCGGCAGCCAGATCGAGGTCTGGATGGACGGCGGCATCCGCGCCGGCCAGGACGTGCTGAAGGCCTGGGCGCTGGGTGCGCGCGGCACGATGGTGGGCCGCGCGATGGTCTACGGCCTGGGCGCGATGGGCGAGGCCGGCGTGGCCAAGATGCTGCAGATGCTGCACAAGGAGCTGGACGTGACGATGGCCTTCTGCGGCCACACGCAGCTGGCGAACGTGACGCGGGACATCCTCAAGCCGGGCACCTACCCCGTGGCCTGAACAGCCTCGCCGCGCTCACGCGCGCCGCTCGAAATGCAGGCGGTCGTACCACACGCCGCCCAGCTCGAAGCTCTGCGTGGACCGGCCGAACTCGCGGAAGCCGTTGCGCAGCAGCACCTTGATCGAGCCCTCGTTGCCGACGCGCGCGTTGGCCTCGATCCTCACCAGCCCCAGCTCGCCGAAGGCGCGCAGCAGCACCAGCCGCACCGCCTCGCTGGCATAGCCCTGGCCGCCCGCCGACTCGGCGATGCGGTAGCCCAGGTCGGCCATCTGGAAATGCTTGCGCTTCACGCCGGCGAGGTTCACGCGCCCCACCAGCTCGCCCGCCGCGGTGCGCACGAGGAACTGGTAGCCCTTGTCCTCGGCAGCCTCCCGCTCGGCCAGGGTGATCGCGGCGCGCACGCCGTCGGGCGAGTAGTAGCCGGGCGGCCGTGAGTTGATGCGGGCCTCAAAGAACGCGCGGTTGTCGGTCTCGAAGCGCAGCAGTTCGTCGGCGACTTCGAAGGTGGGCTGAACAAGCTGAAGGTCGGGCATAGACGCCGCATTTGACCAGCCGTTAGGCTCCTTGCCCCGGAGGTTCCATGCACCTGACCCGACTTGCCGGCCTGCTGGCCGCCCTGCCGCTGCTGTCCGCCCTGGCCCAGCCCGCGCCGCCAGCCCTGCCCGCCGGCGCGGCCATCGATGCCGAGGCTGCGCGGCTGATGGCCGCCACGCAGGCACAGGGCCTGGCCGTGGCCGTCATCAACGCCGGGCAGGTCGTCCACGTCGCCGCCTACGGCAAGCGCAACGCAGCCGGCGAGCCGCTGGACACCGACACCGTCATGTACGGCGCCTCGCTGACCAAGGCCGTGTTCGGCCACTTCGTCATGCAGCTGGTGGACGAAGGCTGGCTGGACCTGGACCGACCGCTGGCCCGCTACCTGGACCAGCCACTGCCGGACTACCCGGCCGACCCCAGGTCCGGCCCCTGGCAGCACCTCGCGGACGAACCGCGCTGGCGCCAGCTGACCGCGCGCATGCTGCTGACGCACAGCGGCGGCTTCGCCAACTTCGCGTTCCTGGAGCCCGACCGCCGGCTGCGCATGCACTTCGACCCCGGCACGCGCTACGCCTACTCGGGCGAGGGGCTGATCCTGCTGCAGTTCGTGCTGGAGCGCGGCCTGAAGCTGGACGTGGGCGCCGAGATGCAGCGCCGCCTCTTCACGCCGCTGGACATGGACCGCACCAGCCTGATCTGGCGCAGCGACTTCCGCCCCAACCTCGCCGACGGCTGGACCGCCAGCGGCAAGCCCCGACCCCACGACGAACGCAGCAAGGTGCGCGTGGCGGGCTCCATGGACACCACCATTGCCGACATGGCCCGCATGGCCGCGGCCTACATCAACGGCGTGGGCCTCTCCACGGCCGGCGCGGCGGCGCTGACGTCACCGCAGCTGCCCATCACGACGGCCTCGCAGTTCCCGACGCTGCAGCCCGAACTGCCCCCGGCCGAGCGCCGCGCCGACCTGGCTGCAGGCCTGGGCGTCATCACCTTCAGCGGGCCGCAGGGGCCGGGCTTCTACAAGGGCGGGCACGACGACGCCACCGGCAACACCTGGGTCTGTGTGAAGGCGGGCAAGCGCTGCGTCGTCATCCTCGCCAACGACGTGCGCGCCGAGCGCGCGTTCCCGCGGCTGGTCGAGTTCATCCTCGGCGACACGGGCGTGCCCTGGCGCTGGGAGTACGGCGAGATGGCCTTCGTGCGTTGATCAGCCCGGGCGCGGCCCGAACATGATGACCGCCATGCCGACCAGGCAGATCGCCACGCCCACCCAGTCCGTCGTGGTGGGCTTCACCCGGTCCACCAGCATCAGCCACACGATGGCCACGCCGATGTAGACGCCGCCATAGGCCGCGTACACGCGACCGGCGGCCGTCGGGTGCAGCGACAGCAGCCACGCGAACAGCGCCAGACTGGCCGCGCCGGGCAGCAGCAACCAGGCCGACGCGCCCTGCCTGAGCCACAGGTACGGCAGGTAGCAGCCCACGATCTCGGCCACCGCGGTGGCGACGAACAGCGCGAAGGTCTTGAGCACGTCCATGGCCGCGCATTGTCAGCGCGGGGCCATCGGCTCAAGGCGCCAGGCTGCGCACCAGCCTCAGCGGCAGGCGTTCACGCTTGGGCATGTCGCCGCGCACCTCGCCGCTGCGCGGGTCCACCGCCCAGCCGGCCTGCACCACCAGCCGGCTGGTCTGCGTCTCGGTCGCACCGCGCTGCACGTTGCGGTAGGCGTACGGGTTCACCGACTCGCTGTCGATGCGCACGGTGCTGCTCCAGTACCAGCCCGCGGGTGCGGCCGGGGCCAGCGTGGTGCGCTGCGGCGCATGCGCCAGCCGGTCGGCGAAATGCTTGAGCTCGGGCACGCGCGGCACGCGCCAGGCGCGGCCGTCGGCCTCGCTGCGCGCCCGCGCCATCGCCAGCGCCTCGGCATGCGTGAACAGCGCCGGCTGGCCCTGGCAGGCGCGGCCGTCCCAGTGCATGCCCTCCACGCAGCGCGACCAGGCCTGGCCGCCGGCGGCGTCCAGCAACTCCGTGCCGTCCGCGCTGGCCACGAGGCCCGGTGGCGCGTCGGCGGCACGGGCCAGCGTGGCGAGCATCAGCAACAGGGCGGCGGTGGTGGCGGTGCGCATCGCCGCATCCTGCCTCAGCGGCCGGCCGCCGTCACCAGCGCCAGCGCCTCGGTAGGCGTCACCGCGCCCTGGCCGGGCAGTTCCACGACGATCAGGTAGCCGGCCAGGTCCTGCCGCGCGCCGGCCGCGGCATAGGCCTGGGCCAGCGCGAGCTGGCCGCTGGCCAGCAGCCGGCCCGTCGCCGGGTCCCACGTCTCGCTGGAGATCATGCAGCCCTGCTGCGGCGTGCCGGGGAAGTAGCTCGTGCCGGCGTAGTAGGCGGGGTTGATCGTGGTGCCGTGCACGATGAGTTCGTCGCGCCCGGCGCGGCCGGCCAGCCAGGCTTCCTGGAACGGCGCCCAGCCGCGCCAGCTGGCGGGCAGGAAGCTGTCGTAGACGGCCAGCGTCCAGTCCGCGGCGGCGCCGTCCGCATGCTCGAACTCGGCTGGCGTGGCTTCCACCGGCAGCTTGCTGTGCAGGTAGGGCGTGGGGCCGATGTTGGGGTTGGTGGCGAGCCCGGCGCCGGTGATGGTGAACAGGCCTTGCGGCGTGTTGCCGTTGGTGATCGTGCCCGGCAGGCCGCTGCGCGCCAGCGCGAGCTGCAGCGACGTGAACAGCTGGCCGGTGGCATCGCGCACGAAGCGGCCATCGGCGGCGCGCACCAGCGCCAGGCCCATCTGCTGGCGGCCCGGCCGCTGCAGGCTGACGATGACCGGGAAGCCGGGCCGCAGCGGCGCGGCGAGCAACTCGGGCAGCGGCGGCGGCGCGGCCGCCGAGGGCTCCAGACGGCGCATCAGCGCGGTCAGCCGCGGGTCATCGGCCCAGCCGGGGAACTGCTGCGGCACCAGCACCCGCAGCCGCTCGCCGTAGCCGGCGTCGGCCTGCAGCAGCGTGTAGGCGGCAATCGCGAAGGGCTTGCTCGCCGTCAGCTGTGGCAGCAGCGGCCAGATCAGCGGCGCGGCGTCGGCGGCGTACAGCGTGTGGGCAGCTGTCAGCAACGCGCGCTGGAACTCGGGATCGCGCGGGCCCAGCGTGGGCAGCGCCTGCAGCAGCAGCGGTCGCGCGGTTTCGATCTCGGCGTTGTACTGCGCGACGAGGTCGAACAGCTTCGGCAGCGCTGCGTCGCGCCCGGCACCGGGCGGCAGCGCGAGGCGCGCGCGGATGTCGGCCAGCGCTGCTTCGCGCAGCGCGCGCTCGCCATCGGCGGACGCGGCCGGCCAGGCAAGGTCGGCGGGCTGCAGCGCCAGCAGCTCGGCCGCGGTGTAGCGCTTTTCGGCGGGGGGCTCGGCGGTCTTTTGGGGCGCCAGCGGCGCACAGGCGGACAGCGCCAGCGTCAGCACGGCGAGCAGTGGGCGGAAGTTTGTGGCGGCGATGATGGCTCCTGTCGAAATCGGGTGGCCCGCTTCGTCATAGTGTCAGCCATCCCCACCTCACCCAGGACCCACGATGAAGACACCCGCCCTCGCCGCCGCCCTACTGGCCGCCTCGCTCGCGCAGGCCGCGCCGGTCGCCTACGACATCGAGCCCACGCACACCTACCCCAGCTTCGAGGCCGATCACATGGGCTTGTCGTACTGGCGTGGCAAGCTCAACAAGAGCAGCGGCACCATCGTCTACGACAAGGCCGCCGGCAGCGGCAGCGTGGACGTGCAGATGGACCTGGCCAGCATCGACTTCGGCCTGGACGCGATGAACGCCTGGGCCCGCGGCGACAAGTTCTTCAACGTCGAGAAGAACCCGACCGCCACGTTCAAGGGCCGCTTCGAAGGCGCCCTGCCCGCCAGGCTGGTGGGCGAGCTGACGCTGAACGGCCGCACCAAACCGCTGACGCTGACCATCCACCAGCTCAAGTGCATCCCGCACCCCATGCTCAAGCGCGACTTCTGCGGCGCCGACGCGTCCGGCACGTTCAACCGCGACGATTTCGGCCTGAGCGCGGGCAAGGACTGGGGCTTCAAGATGGATGTCAACCTTCGCATCCAGGTCGAAGCAGTCGCGAAAGAGTAGCCCCTCGCCCAGTCTCGCCACGCTGAACGCGGGCGAACCTGGTCGGTCCCCCGAGGGGACGGCGATGCAAGCGGCATCGAGCCGCTTGCGCATCGCCCAAGGCGGGCCGGCTTGGGAGCGGCCCGGCGCTCGGCCCGCATGAAAGAAAAACGCCTCCGAGGAGGCGTTTTTCTTGGGGCGCTGCGGCTTACTTGACTCCCATCTCATCGAGCAGTCGCGTCGTCTTGTCGACGGTGCTCATCTGCCACAGCATGTAGCGCGAATCCAGGCAGATGCTGCGGACCATCTTGGGGTTGAAGTCCCAGTCCGAGATCACCGCGTCCAGCGTGCCGTCGAACAGCAGGCCGACCAGTTCGCCCTTCTTGTTCAGCACCGGGCTGCCGGAGTTGCCGCCGGTGGTGTCCAGCGTGGACAGGAAGTTCACCGGCACCGAGTTCAGCGACTTGACGAGGTAGTCGCCGAAGTTGCGCGCCTTGATGGCGGCCAGCTGTTCGGCCGGCGCATTGAACTCGCCGCCGGCCTCGTCCGGGCCCTTGTGCTTGGCGACGATGCCGTTGACCGTCGTGAAGGCCTTCCAGGTCTCGCCGTCGCGGCCGGTGTCGCGGCCCTGCACCTTGCCGAAGCTGATGCGCAGCGTGCTGTTGGCGTCGGGGTAGACGGCCTCGCCGCGGCTGGCGTGGTAGTCGATCATGGCCTGCTGCACGCCGGCATAGGCCTTCTGCAGCTTGCCGGCCAGCTCCTTGTCGCGGGTCTCGCGGCGCTCGTCGTCCTCGTACAGCGCCACGGCGGCCTTGATGAAGGCGTCGTCGCTGGCCTTGAAGGCGGCCACGTCCTTGTCCAGCCAGCTCATGCGGGTGGCGGTGTCGGACAGCTTGCTGCCGGCGTAGAGCGGGTCGAGCTGCGCGCGGATGCTGGCCTCGTCCTGACCGGCCTTCAGGCCCAGCGCGTTCAGCCAGGCGGCGTTCAACGTGTTGGCCGGCTGGGCCAGGTATTGCGCCAGGAAGTGGGCGACCAGGCGCTTGTCGGTCTGCTCGTCGTAGCGGCGGTCCAGCGACTGCTGGCCGGCCTTCAGGCGCGGCAGGTCACGGTCCTGGTAGCCGCTCTTGCGCGCAGCGTCGGGCTTGGCGCGCTGCAGCGCGACTTCATAGAGCTGGCGCGCGGCGTTGAGCATGGACGGGGCCATGAAGTTCATCAGCAGCTCGCTGCGCACGATGCCCTGGCGCTCGGCCAGCAGGCTCTCGGTGGCGGCCACGTCGGCGCCGTACTTCGCCTGGCGCTTCGCGTCGGCGTTGACCCAGCCCTTCAGCTTGGCGAACTCGGCCTGCTTGCGGGCCAGGATGTCGCTGCCGTCGTAGCTCTGCTGCTGGCCTTCCAGGTTCTTGTAGTAGTTCTGCAGGCCCTGCATGCGCGCGGCCATCTTGATCTCGCCGTCGCGGCGGTTGGCGGTCTCGGCCTTGATGATGGCGATGGACTCGCCCATGGCCTTGGACTGCGCCGGCTGCTGCCAGCCGAACGCGAAGTCGACCTCGGTGGGCAGGCGGTGGCGGTTGGTGCGGCCCGGGTAGCCGGCCACCATGACGAAGTCACCTTCGTTCAGCGGGCTGGCCTTGGGCGACGCGACCTGCAGGCGGTGCTTGGGCACGTAGGGCTTGTTGTCCTTGCTGAAGTCCGCCGGCTTGCCGTCCGGGCCCACGTAGGCGCGGTAGAAGCTGTAGTCGCCGGTGTGGCGCGGCCACATCCAGTTGTCGGCGTCGCCGCCGAACAGGCCCACGCCGGTGGCCGGCGCGTGCACCAGGCGCACATCGCGGATCTCCAGCTGCTTGATGAGCTGGAACTGCAGGCCGCCGAAGAAGGAATAGACGTTGCAGCGGTGGCCGGCGTCGGCCTCGCAGGCGGCGACCAGGCTCTTCTCGGTCGCCTCGATGGCGTCGGTGCGCGCCTTGCCGGTCAGCGCCGTGGTCTTGGCGTTCAGGATGTCGGCCGTCACGTCCTTCATGTCGACGGTGACGAGGATGCGGCTGCCGGGCGCGGCGGGCAGCTCGTCGGCCAGCGTCGTCGCGTAGAAGCCGTTCTTCAGCAGGTCGCGGTCGGGCTTGGAGTTGTACTGGATGCTGCCGTAGGCGCAGTGATGGTTGGTGACCACCAGGCCCTGCGGCGACACGAAGCTGGCCGTGCAGCCGCCCAGCGAGACGACGGCGCCCATCGGGAAGGCGGTCAGGTCGTTGAGCTTGGCCGGGTCCAGAGCCAGGCCGCCGGCCTTCAGCGCCTTGGAGATCTGCGGCAGTTGCTTGGGCATCCACATGCCTTCGTCGGCATGGGCGGCGGTGGTGGCCAGCGCCGCGGCAATGGCCAGCAGCGAGAAGGAGTGACGGTTCATGGAGCGGTTCGGCAAAAAGACGAAACCGCGAGCGTACTGCGGGACGACCCGCGCCCCCGAGTGCGGAAAGACAGGCTTCGGCCTCGGGAAACCCCTGAGGTGGCCTCAACCACCTTTCCCGCGTTGGCGGGCCGAGCGCCGGGCCGCCCCAAGCCGGCCCGCCTGTGGCGACGCTTGCCGGTCAATCCGGCAAGCATCGCCGTCCCCTCGGGGGACCGGCTAGCCGCGCGCGCGTCCAGCGCCGCGCGGCTGGACGAGGGGCATCAATGCGCGAGACCGATCCACTCACCGGCCGACTGGTAGGCCTCGAACAAGTCGAGCGCCAGTTCCCGCAGGCCGGGGTGATCGCTGCCATGCCCGTCCGCCAGGCGCTCGTAGGCGTAGTGGCGGTCGTACAGCATGCGGGTGGGGTTGATGGCCAGACCGGCGTCGTTCATCAGCTGGCCGAAGCGCAGCAGGCTGGCGGTGCTGACCGGGCCGTTGGTGGCGCCATGCACCGTGAGGCCCAGCGCGCGGATGTCGCCCAGGTGCACGCCCGGCGCGATCTTCAGGCCGCCGTCGCCCTGCCACGCATGGCCCGGGTCGCCCAGGCCGCGGGGTTCGTCGGAGGGGACGGGAATCAGGTGCAGCGGGATGAGCATGTCAGCACCGCCCGGCCGTCCGAAGGTGCTGACACACCCCCGCGGGGGGCAGCGAACGGAGTGAGCGTGGGGGCTGATTCATGATGACCTCGGCGGACTTCTGGTGTGCCGCCATGGTGCCGGGGGCTCGGCCAATCGAAGGCCGGATAAAGGCCGAAAAGGCCGGCCTAACCGCCGTTGATGCCGCTCAAGTCCCGTTGAACTGCAGATCCAGGTCGCCGTGCGCGTAGATGATGACGCCGGTGTCCGTCTGCGTGATGCGGTGGCCCGTGCCCGCCGGCGCGAGCTGGTAGTCGCCCTGCTGCAGCAGCAGGTCGTCCAGGAACAGCTCGCCCTGCACCATCAGGCATTCCTCGTCGTGGCCGTGGCTGTGGCCGGGCACGGCGGCGCCGGGGTCGGCGCGGTACAGCAGCGCCGCCTCGCCGCCGGCCGTCCACAGCACGCGGCGGCGGATGCCGGGCGCGAACTCGGGCCAGCCGGCCTCGCGGTCGCGCACCAGCGTGCGCCCGGCCCCGGCGCCGCCGGCCTCGCGCACGAAGACATGGGCGCCGTCGGTGCTGTGCAGCCGCGGCGTGCTGCCGGCCGGCAGCACAAGGAAGTCGCGCAGGCTCAGGCGTTCGCCGTCCACGTCGGCGCTGCCACGCAACACCAAAAACTCGCGCGGCCCGCCCGCCGGCAGCGTGAACTGCGCGCCGGCGGCCAGCTCGACGACGCTGGCGGCCCGCGGCTCGCCGGGGCGCAGCACGCGGTCGCCCGGCGCGCGGTACAGCCAGCGCTGCTGCACGCCGTCGGCCAGCGGGTGCGGCTCGGACTGGCGCCGGCGCACCGTGCACATGCCCTGCTCGGCCCGCAGCGACCGGGCCAGGCGCCCGCCCAGCCGCTCGCCGATGCGGCCGGGCAGGCCCGGCGCCGGCGTGGCCCAGGCGCTGGCGAAGGGTTCGCTGAGCAGCGGGCTCAGGTCGTCGTCTTGGGGTTCAGGGGTGGTGGGCTTCGTCGTCATGGCGGCCCCCTCAGGCTGGCAGCGCGTGGGCGCCAGTGTCGCCCAGCGCCTCGCGCAGCGTGATCAGCGCGCGGCGGATCTGGGATTTGACGGTGCCCAGCGGCAGCTGCGTCTGGCTGGCGATCTCCTCGTGCGACAGGCCGTTGAAGAACGCCAGCGCGACGAGCTGGCGCGGCTGGGGCTTGAGCAGCAGCAGCGCGCGGTGCAGCTCGGCATGGCCTTGCGCCACGGCCAGCAGCTCGTCGCCCGACTCGGCCGTCGGGGCCGACGCGGGCGCGGTCTCGTCGTCCAGCTCCTCGTGCTGGAAGCGCGCCTCGCGGCGGATGGCATCGATGGCGCGCGAACGGGCCATGCCCAGCAGCCAGGTCAGCGGCCGGCCACGCGCGGCGTCGAAACGCGGCGCCTGGCGCCAGACCTGGAAGAACACCTCCTCGGCCACCTCCTCGGCCAGCTGCGTGCGCCGCACCAGCCGCAGCACCAGGCCGTAGACGCGCGACAGCGTGGCCTCGTACAGCGCCAGCAGCGCGCGCTCGTCGTGGTCGACGATGGCCGCGATCCAGGCCTCCAGCTGGCCGTCCTCGGGCGTCGGGCCGCCGGCCAGGCGCGCCGCCGGGCCGGCGCCGGAAGCTTGCGCATCGGCGTCCGGCGGCTCGCCGTCGTCCGGGTCGGCGTCGAACAGCAGCGCGGCCTCGGGCAGCGGCTCGTCGGGCTCGGTCGGTTGCGGATAGGCCATGTCAAACCTCACACCAGCAGTTGGTCCGCGTGCGGCTCGGCGCCGCGCAGGAAGAGGGTCGCCCCGGTGTCGGTGCTGATCGCGGCGTGCAGGCTGCCGGCGCGCGCCAGGTGGTAGCCGCCCGGCCCCACCTCGGTGCGGCTGCCGACCTTGAGCACGCCGTCCAGCACCACGCACTCCTCGTCCGCCGGGTGGCGGTGCGCCTCCAGGCGGGCGCCGGGCGCGAGCCGCAGCAGGTAGCTGAGCAGGCCGCCGTGCTCGCGCAGCACCTTGATCTGCACGCCGTCCCCGAACGGCTGCCAGCCAGCCGCGCCGGGCGGCACGGTCAGGTGGCTGTCGTCGGTGTCGGCCACGCGCTCCAGCAGGCGCCGGCGGATGGCGCGGGCCTGGGCGGGGGTGGCGGGGGTCGACGGCATGAGAAGCTCTACGCAGCGTGAAGAATTGTGGATGCAGCGTAGCCTGCGGCATCCATGCTGACCATCCCGGGCGTATTCCTGCTGCATGTCCCAGACCGCTTACTTCGACCTCGTCAGCCACTGGCGCCTGGACGCCCCCGTGCCAGCCGTCTGGCGCGCCATCACCCAGACCGAGCACTGGCCCCGCTGGTGGCCCGGCGTCGTGGACGTGCGAAGGCTGCGCGACGGCGACGCGGCCGGCGTCGGCCGCGTGCAGGAAATCCACTTCCGCACCGGGCTGGGCTACCGGCTGCACCTGGCGCTGGAGGTGACCGAGGTGGTGCGCGAGGAGCGGCTGCGCGCGCGCGCGGGCGGCACGCTGGCCGGCGAAGGCATCTGGCTGATGAAGCAGGCCGCGCCCGCGGCCGGCGGCCACACGGACGTGACCTTCGTCTGGCGCGTGACGCTGCCGCCGGGGCTGCTGCGCTGGCTGGCGCCGGTGCTCGCGCCGCTGTTCCGCTGGAACCACCGGCGTGTCATGCGCGCCGGGCGCATCGGGCTGCAGGCCTACCTCGGGCAGGCCCGGTGACCGCGGCCCGGTGCCTGCGTCTTTGGCTGGCCATGGGGTGGCATGCGTTCCACTGCAGCCCATGAAACCCAGCCACACCGTTCCCCGGCTGCTCGCCTGCCTGCTGCTGCCCGCCTGCGCCAGCGATGCGCCGCCGCCCGAGGCTGCCACCGGCCCCGTTGTCGTGCTGCAGGCCGGGCTGGGCGACGACTCGGGCGTCTGGCAGCGCGTGCGGGCGGCGCTGCCGGCCGGCGCGTTGACCGTCGTCGCCCCCGACCGCCCCGGCTATGGCCGCACGCCGGCCACCGCCGCGCCGCGCGACCCCTGCACCATCGCCGCCGAGCAGCACGAACTTCTGGCACGCAGCGGCCTGAAGCCGCCCTATCTGCTGGTGGGCCACAGCCTGGGCGGGCTGTACCAGTACGCGTTCGCGCGGCTGTACCCCGACGAGGTCAAGGGCCTGCTGCTGCTGGAAGGCACGAACCCGCAGCACCTGGCGCGCGTGAAGGAGAAGGCGCCGGCCAGCGCCACGATGATCCGCATCGCCCGGCTGGCGATGACCGGCGCCACCGCCGCCGAGTTCGACGCCCAGGCCCGCTGCACCGACGCGTGGGACGCCGCCCCGCCGCTGCAGCTGCCGGTGCGCGTGCTGGCGCGGCGCGACTTCCGCGGGCTGGAGCAGGGCGCGTTCGAGGCCGTGTTCCGCGAGCTGCAGCAGGACTGGCTGCACCGCACCGGCGCCGCCCGCGTGGAACTGCTGTCCGACACGGGCCACTACCTGCAGAAGGACCAGCCCGCGGCCGTGGCGCAGGCGATCCTGGAGATGGCGCGCTGAGAGCGCCGCCCGTCGCTCAGGTCTTGGGCAGCGTGACGCCCACCTGGCCCTGGTACTTGCCGCCGCGGTCCTTGTAGCTGGTCTCGCAGACCTCGTCGCTCTCGAAGAACAGCACCTGCGCGCAGCCCTCGCCCGCGTAGATCTTGGCCGGCAGTGGCGTCGTGTTGCTGAACTCCAGCGTCACATAGCCCTCCCACTCGGGCTCGAACGGCGTCACGTTGACGATGATGCCGCAGCGGGCATAGGTGCTCTTGCCCAGGCAGACGGTCAGCACGTTGCGCGGGATGCGGAAGTACTCCATCGTGCGCGCCAGCGCGAAGCTGTTGGGCGGGATGATGCAGACGTCCTTGTTGACGTCGACGAAGCTGTTCTCGTCGAAGTTCTTCGGGTCCACCACCGTGGAGTGGATGTTCGTGAACACCTTGAACTCCGGCGCGCAGCGGATGTCGTAGCCGTAGCTGCTGGTGCCGTAGCTGACGATCTTGCGGCCGTCCTGCTCGCGCACCTGGCCGGGCTCGAACGGCTCGATCATGCCGTGCTGCTCGCACATGCGGCGGATCCACTTGTCGCTCTTGATGCTCATCTCGTTGTCCTTGCTCAGCGGGGCAGCGCCCCATCGAAATATGTGCTGCCGTCCATCTCCAGCACGAAGCCCTTGACCGTCGCGCGCATCGGCACGGCGACGCGGCCATAGGCCATCGGCGTCCACGGCAGTTGCTCCAGCACCAGCTTCTGCGCCTTCGCATAGAGCGCCTTGCGCTCGTCCGGCTGCTGGGCCTGGCGAGCCTGGGACAGCAGTTGGTCGTAGGCGGGATTGCACCAGAAGGTGCCGCTGGCCGACCCGCAGGCCAGCTGCGCGAAGGTGCCGGAGGGCTCGGGGTCACCGTTCCAGCCGGACATGGCCACGTCGTGCTCGCCGGCATCGATGCGCCGCAGGTACTCGCCCCACTCGTAGGTGACGATGCGCGCCGTCACGCCCACCTTGGCCCAGTCCGCCTGGATCATCTGCGCCATCACCTGGCCGTTGGGGTTGTAGAAGCGCACCACGGGCATGGCCCACAGCGTCAGGTTCAACGGCAGCACGCCGGCCTTCTTCAGCAGCTCGCGCGCCTTGGCCGGGTCGTGCGGCGCGGGCTTGAGCGAGGCGTCATGCGCCCAGTTGGAGGCCGGGATGATCGTCGTGGCCGCCGTGCCGGCGTCGCCGTAGACGGTGCGCAGGATGGCGGCCTTGTCGATGGCCATGTCCAGCGCCTGGCGCACGGCCAGGTTGGCGAGCACGGGCTTGCGGGTGTTGTAGGCCAGGATGCCCACGTTCATGCCGGCCGCGGTCGCCAGCTTGATGGCGGGGTCCTTCTGCAGCTGCGCCAGCTCGGCCGGGCCCACCGGGGCGGCGATATCGCATTCGTCGCGCCGCAGGCGCTGTGCGCGCACGGTGGCATCGGGCGTGATCGCGAACACCAGCTGGTCGGCCCGCGGCACCTCGGCCTTGCGCCACCAGCCCGGGTGGGCGGCGTAGCGGATGACGCTGTCCTTGCGGAAGCTCTTGAGCTGGAACGGCCCCGTGCCGACGGGCAGCTGCGCGATGCGTTGCGGCGTGCCGCGTTGCAGCAGCTGCGCGCCCAGCTCGGCGGACTGCAGCGACGTGAACGCCTGGGTCAGCGTGAACAGGAAGCCCGCATCGCGTTCGGCCAGCGTGATGCGCACCTCGTGCTCCGACAGCTTCTCGACCTGGCGGATCAGTTTCTCCCAGCCGAAGGACACGACGTAGGGCATCACACCGGGCAAGGCCTTGGCGAAGGCGCTGTCGCGGTTCAGCAGACGGCCGAACGTGAAGACCACGTCGTCGGCATTGAACGCCCGCGTAGGCTTGAAGTCGGCGCTGCTGTGCCAGGCGACGCCGCGGCGCAGCTCGAAGGTGTACGCCAGGCCGTCGGGGCTGACCCGCCAGCTCGTCGCCAGCCCGGGCATCAGCTCGTCGGTGCCGCGGCGGGTTTCCACCAGCGTGCCGAAGATGGGCAGGTGGGCGATGTGGTCGATGCCGCTGTCGGTCACCGCCGGGTCGAAGGTCTTGGGGCTGCCGGCGGCGCAGAAGCGCAGCGTGGTGTCGGCGCCGGCGAGCAGCGGCAGCGCCAGCAGCAGCGGGGCCAGTCGCTTCATTTCAGGATGTCCGCGGCCGGCACGAACGGCAGGATGCCCATCGATTGATACAGGGCCGCCGGCGACAGCGCCTTGTCACCCTGGATGACCAGTGCCACCCGGCGGATGGCGCGAATGTCGGCCACCGGGTCACCGTCCACCAGCAGCAGGTCGGCGCGTTTGCCGCGTTCGATGCTGCCCAGGTCGTTCAGCCGGTCGCTGTACTTCGCGCCGTTCCACGTCGCGATCTTCAGCGCCTGCGCGGCCGGGATGCCGGCCTGCACGTACAGCTCCAGCTCGCGCAGGAAGGCGAAGCCGGCCGTCGCGTCGGTGCCGGCCACCAGCGGGATGCCGGCCGCATGCATGCGGCGCAGCAGGTCGGTCATGACCTTCCAGCTCGCGCCCCAGCGCCTGGCCTTCACGTCGTCCAGTTCCGACTCGGCCGACAGCAGGCTGCGCTGCACCGCGGCCGGCAGGTTGGCCGCCACCACCGCATAGCTGGGGTTGGGCTGGCCCTGGCGCTGCGTGTACTGGCCCTCGAAGGCCACCATGGTGGCGTCGACGACGGTGCCCTTCTTCTTCAGCAGCGCGATGAAGTCCTGCGTGCGGCGGTCGTTGAGCTTGAGGTCGGCCGCCTTGTCGCCGACGAGGCTGAAGCGCAGCAGCGTGCGCGTGTCGTCGGTCTTGCTGACGAGGAAGTTCAGCGTCACCTGGTTGATGTGGTGCAGCTCGTCGTAGCCGGCCTCGACGGCCTCGCGCGCCGTCATGAACGCCGGCACATGGCCGCCGGTGCGCAGCCCCAGCGAGCGCGCATGCGCCACCATCGGCTTCACCCACTCGGGGCGGATGGAGTTGTAGAGCTTGAGCTGGCGGTAGCCGTGCGCGGCGTACCAGTCGATGGCGGCCAGCGCATCGGGCAGGTTGTCGGGCACGAAGTCGGCCTGCGACGAGAACGGGCTCTTGCCCTCGATGAAGCCGTTGGCCGCGATGTCCGTGCCCAGCAGCTCGCCGCGCCCAATGCGGCCGCGCAGTGCGGCCAGCTCGGCGTTGTTGTTGCCCACGTCGCGCACGGCCGTCACGCCGGCGGCCAGGTTCAGCAGCAGATCGCCCGGCGTCACGTGCGCATGCATGTCGACGAAGCCCGGCAGCAGCGTGCGGCCTTTGCCGCTGATGCGCTGCGCCGGCGCGGCGTTCTTCAGGCTGCCCGGCTTGGCGATGAAGGCGATGCGGCCGTCCTGCAGGTAGACGTCGGACGGCCCGCGAAGCTGCGCCGCCTGCGCGTCGAACCAGCGCACGCCCTCGATGACCGTCAGCCCCGGCAACGGCTGCGGCAGCTCCTTGGCAATGCGCTGCAGCCGCGCGAACTGCGCGGCGTTCTGCGCGTCGCCCAGCCGGTCCACCTCGGCCTCGAAGCCCTGCAGCACCGTGCCACCCCAGCCCGGGTAGACCTGCGCGAACAGCGCGCGGTTGTCCTCGCGCAGCCAGACGTAGACCGGTTCGAGGTCCAGGCCCGTGATCGCGTACAGGCCGATCTCGTAGGCCTGGCCCGGCACGGGCAGGCGCTGCACCCGCTCGATGGACAGCCGCCCCACGGGCAGCACCTCGGTGCGCTGCGTCTTGCTGGCCAGCAGCGTCTGCGCCAGCCGCGCGGCCCAGGCCGGGCTGGCGGCCACCGGCAGGTAGACGGCGTCGCGCGCCAGACCGGCGCGCTCGCCGCGGTCCACCGGCGAGCGCCAGGTGGCCTTGTCGGCCGCGTCGCGCTCGAAGCTCTCGTCGATGCGCGCACCGAAGGTCGCCACGCCCTCGTTGCGATAGCGCAGCCAGGCGCCGTCGGACGCGGTCTCCAGCAGCTCCTTCTGCTCCGGCCCGCGGCCGTTGTTGCGGTAGCGGTAGTCCACCTCCAGCCGGCCGCCGTTCTCGGTGGCCTTCAGCTGGCCGCAAGGCGTCTTCTTGCAGATGACCGTGTAGGTCGTCTGCGTCTGGGCCTGGGCCTGGGCCGCGCCGGCCGCCAGCAACGCGGCAGCGAACAAGGTGGGCAACAGCTTCACGGGCGACTCCCTGCGGTGTTTAGGTGGAGCGCACTTTACTGAGGGAGGCCACGCCCTTGTTCGCCAGCATGTCGGCGCGCTCGTTGCCCGGGTCGCCCGCGTGGCCCTTCACCCAGCGCCATTCCACCGCGTGCAGCTTGCGCAGCGCGTCCAGCCGCATCCACAGGTCGGCGTTCTTCACCGGCTTGCCGTCGGCCGTCTTCCAGCCGCGGCGCTGCCAGTTCGTGATCCATTCGGTGATGCCCTTGCGGACGTACTCGCTGTCCAGGTAGACGACCACGTCGCAGCTGCGCTTGAGCGACGCCAGCGCCTCGATGGGCGCCGTCAGCTCCATGCGGTTGTTGGTGGTCTCGCGCTCGCCGCCGAACAGTTCCTTGTCATGCCCGGCGCTGTGCAGCCAGGCGCCCCAGCCGCCAGGGCCCGGGTTGCCCTTGCAGGCGCCGTCGGTATAGATCGTCACCTGAGGCTTCTTGATCGCCACGGCAGGTCGGGTCGCTTCTTCGGTCATCGTTTCTTGTGGTTGTTGTTCAGCGCGACGGCCGGTGCCTTCTTGGCCGCCATGCGCGCGTTCTTGGCCAGGCCGATCATGCGCATGCCATGCACGCGCTTGACCGCCTGGATGAAATAGACGGCGCCCAGCACCGGCCACCAGCGCGAGCCCACGCCCTCGACCCACTGCCAGCGGTCCAGCCAGGCCTCGGTGCGCAGCGGCGGGCGGTAGACGCCGAAGCGCGCCGCCTCCACCTCGAAGCTCAGCAGCTTCAGCCAGTCGCGCAGCCGCCAGTAGCCGATGAAGTCGCCGTCCTCGGGCAGGTAGGGCTCGCCGCGGCGCTTGAGGCGGCCCAGGTTCTGGCGCAGGCCCCACAGGCTGGCCGGGTTCAGCCCGAAGACGATGAGCCGCCCCTCGGGCCTCAGCACCCGCTCCACCTCGCGCAGCAGCGCGTGGGCGTCGCAGGCCAGCTCCAGCGCATGCGGCAGCAGCACGAGGTCCAGGCTGGCGCTCTCGAACGGCAGCGCGTCGAAGTCGGCCTGCAGGTCGTGCCCCACCAGCCAGCGGTGCGGCATGCGGTTGGCCTGCAAGCCATCCAGCTCGGGCATGCCCAGCTGCAGCGCATGGAAGCCGAACAGGTCGGCCACGGCCGCATCCACCTGCGCCTGCTCCCACGCCAGCAGGTAACGGCCGGGGGGGGTCTGCAGCCACGCAGCCAAATCTATACTCGACGCTTTATTGGTGACGCTCACGTTGACGCTCACGCCTCTCCCCGCTTTCGACGACAACTACCTCTGGCTGCTGGACAACGGCCGTGAGGCCCTGGTCGTCGATCCCGGCGACGCAGCGCCGGTGGCCGCTGCGCTGGACGCCCGGGGCCTGACGCTCGCCGGCATTCTATTGACCCACCACCACGGCGATCACGTCGGCGGCGTCAATGCGCTGCGCGACCGGCTGCAAGGCCCCGTCTACGCGCCGGCCCACGAAAAGATGCCCGAGCCCGTCACGCGCGTGCAGGGTGGCGACAGCGTCGAACTGCTGGGCCTGCGCTTCGCCGTGCTGGACGTGCCGGGCCACACCGCCGGGCACATTGCCTATTTCGCCCGGCCGGCCGGCGCCGATGCCGACAGTTCGCCGCTGCTGTTCTGCGGCGACACGCTGTTCAGCGCCGGCTGCGGCCGCCTGTTCGAGGGCACGCCGGCGCAGATGCACGCGTCGCTGCAGGCGCTGGCCGCGCTGCCCGGCGACACGCGCGTCTGCTGCGCCCACGAGTACACACTGTCCAACCTGCGCTTCGCGCGCGAGGTGGACCCCGCCAACCCGGCGCTCGCCGCCTACGCCGCCTGGTGCGAAGCCGAGCGCGCCGCCGGCCGCCCGACGCTGCCCGGCCGCGTCGGCACCGAGCGCCAGATCAACCCCTTCTTGCGTTGCGCCGAACCGGCGCTGCGTGAATCTGCGCGGCGCCATGCGCCGCTGAAACTCCCGGCCGCGCCCAGCCCGGTCGACGTCTTCGCCACGCTGCGCGAATGGAAGAACGGATTCCGATGACGACGCTGATCCATCGACTTGCCCCGCCCAAGGCGCTCGCGCGCCTTTCCCCGATCCTGCTGGCCCTGCTGCTCGCCGCCTGCGCCACCACCGCACCGCCCCCCGCCCCCGCAGCGGAGCCGGTTGCCCTCCCCGCCCCCACGCCCACCGTCGAAGCCGCCCCGGTCACCGAGACGGCCACCGCCGTGCCCGTGCGCACGATGGCCTCCGAGCTGCTGGAGGACAACCTGCGCCCCGGCGAGAAGATCGACCTCGACTCCCCCGACGCCAGCGCCGACCTGTGGGCGCGGCTGCGCGCCGGGCTGCTGCTGCCTGACCTGGACGACGACTGGGTGCGCAAAGCCGAGGCCTGGTACAGCGCGCGGCCCGACTACGTCGAGCGCATGACCACGCGCGGCAGCCGCTACCTGTTCCACATCCTCGAAGAAGTCGAGAAGCGCGGCATGCCCGCCGAGCTGGCACTGCTGCCCTTCGTGGAGAGCGCCTTCGTCACGCACGCCGTGTCCAGTGCCAAGGCCACTGGCATGTGGCAGTTCATGCCCGCCACGGGCCGCGACTTCGACCTCAAGCAGAACATCTTCCGCGACGACCGCCGCGACGTGCTCGCGTCCACGCGCGCCGCGCTGGACTACCTGGGCCGCCTGCACAAGATGTTCGGCGACTGGCACCTGGCGCTCGCCGCCTACAACTGGGGCCAGGGCAACGTCAGCAAGGCCATCGCGCGCAACCAGCGCCTGGGCCTGCCGACCGACTACGCCAGCCTGAAGATGCCGGACGAGACGCGCTACTACGTGCCCAAGCTGCAGGCGGTCAAGAACATCGTGCTGAACCCCGACCGCTTCGCGCTGTCGCTGCCGCCGATGGCCAACCACCCCTACTTCCTGAGCGTGAAGATCGAGCGCGACATCGACGTCGCGCTCGCCGCCGAGCTGGCCGGCCTGTCGCTGGAAACCTTCCAGCAGTTCAACCCGCAGATGAACAAGCCGGTCATCCTGGCCGCCGCCACGCAGCAGGTGCTGCTGCCCTACGACCAGGCCGGCAACTTCGCCGAGAACCTGTCGCGCCACGCCGGCCCGCTGGCCACGTGGACGGCCTGGGTGGTGCCCAAGACCATGAGCCCGTCGGAGGCCGCCAGGCGCACCGGCATGGCCGAGGCCGCGCTGCGCGACGTGAACCGCATCCCGCCCAAGATGCTGGTCAAGGCCGGCTCCACGCTGCTGGTGCCGCGCGCCGCGCATGTGCAGGACGACGTGTCCGAACGCCTGGCCGACACCGCCAGCCTGAACCTCGCGCCCGACGCGCCGCCGCTGCGCCGCGTCAGCTTCAAGGCCGGCAAGGCCGACACGGTGGCCGGCATCGCCGCGCGCTACAAGGTCAAGGCCGAGCAGGTCGCGCAATGGAACAAGGTCGGCAACGGCGCCCGCTTCAAGCCGGGCCAGTCGGTTGTCGTCTACACCGCGTCGCAGCCCATCGTGGCCAAGGCCGGCACGACGGCGACCCGCCCGGCCGCCAAGGGCAAGGCCACGACGACGGCCCGCGCCGCCAAGCCGGCCGCACCCCGCACGCTGGCCAAGGCCCGCAGCGGCAAGGGCCGCAGCAACGTGGTTGCGTCGGCTGCGCCGTAAGGTGGGGCCCCTCGCCCAGTCCCGCACCGCTGAACGCGGGCGGGCCTGATCGGTCCCCCAAGGGGACGGCGATGCTCACGGCATTGAGCCGCTCGCACATCGCCAGACGGGCCGGCTTGGGGCGGCCCGGCGCTCGGCCCGCCTTGTTCAGCCAGCCTTCTCGAATCAGCGCGCGAAGAACAGTGCGACGCAGAAGCCCAGGCCCGTCACCCACAGCAGCGAGCGCAGCGATGCCTGGTCGGCCAGGTACAGGCCGATATAGGCCAGCCGCGCGGCCAGGAAGCCCAGCGCCAGCATGTCCACCGTGCCCTGCGCGGCCTGGTGCTGGTGGGCCACGAACAGGCCGGCGATGAACACCGGCAGCGCCTCCCAGCTGTTGGCCTGTGCCGCGTTGGCGCGTGCCTGCCAGCCCTGCAGCGTCGCCAGCCATTCGCGCGGCGAGTGGTTGTCGAAGCCGCCGTCGCGGCGGCGCTTGCCGAAGCCCTTGGACTTGGCCAGCGCCGCGCACACGACGGGCAGCACGCAGGCCACGAGCAGGCAGAGTTGGGCGAGGGTCAAGTCGGTCTCCTTCAGCGGCGGTCAGACAGGGCATGGGCGATGGTGCCCAGGTCCACGTATTCAAGTTCGCTGCCCACCGGCACGCCGCGCGCCAGCCGGGTGGACTTGATGCCGCGCGCGCGCAGCGCCTCGGCCAGCACATGGGCCGTGGCCTCGCCCTCGGCGGTGAAGCTGGTCGCGAGGATGACCTCCTGCACGCCATCCTCCGACGCCCGCGCCAGCAGCTCCGCCGCGCCGATCTGGCGCGTGCTCACGCCGTCCAGCGGCGACAGCCGCCCCAGCAGCACGAAGTAGTAGCCCAGGTAGGAGCCGGTGCGTTCCAGCGCCGCCTGGTCGGCCGGCGTCTCGACGACGCACAGCAGCCGGCCGTCGCGCTTGGTGTCGGCGCAGACATTGCACAGCGGCGTCTCGCTGAACGTGTGGCAGCGCTCGCAATGCTTGATGCGCTCCACCGCCGCCGTCAGCGCGCCGGCCAACCGCGGCATGGCCTGACGGTCATGCTGCAGCAGGTGGTAGGCCATGCGCTGGGCCGACTTCTGGCCCACGCCGGGCAGGCGCTTGAGCGCCTCGATGAGGCTATCGAGTGCGTTCAAGAGGCGGTCGAGCTCAGAAAGGGAACTTCATGCCCGGGGGCAGCGGCATGCCGGCCGTCAGCTTGCCCATCTTCTCGGCGCTGGTGGCCTCGGCGCGGCGGGCCGCGTCGTTGAAGGCGGCGGCGACGAGGTCTTCCAGCATGTCCTTGTCATCGGCCAGCAGGCTGGGGTCGATGGTGACGCGGCGGACTTCGTTCTTGCAGGTCATCAGCACCTTCACGAGGCCGGCGCCGCTCTGGCCCTCCACCTCGACATTGGCGAGCTCTTCCTGCGCCTTCTTCAGGTTGTCCTGCATCGCCTGGGCTTGCTTCATCAAGCCGGCGAGTTGGCCTTTCATCATGATCGTTTCCTTTAAGTTGAAGGTGTCAGCACGGGCTGCACGGAGCCCGGCAGGATGCGTGCCGACGGGAATTGGGACAGCAGCGTGCGCGTCATCGGATGCGCCGCGGCGAGGTCTTCGGCCGCGCGCTGCTGCGCCTCGGCGCGGGCCACGGTGCGCAGCGCGATGGAGTCGTCGGCTACGCCGGCCTCGATGTGCAGCGTCGCGTCCAGCGCGGCTTCGAGCTTGGCGACCAGCGCCGGCGCGCGCAGCGACTCGCGCTCCACGCGCAGCCGCCAGACCTCGCGGCCGTCCACCGTCTCGCAGCCCAGTGCCTGGGCCTGGCGGGCCAGCTCGCCGGTCATGCCGAGGATGCTGGCCGCGGCGATGCGCTCGGCCCAGCGCGCGCCTTCGGGCGTCTCGCGCAGCTCGATGCGGCGCGGCGCATCCGGCTCGCGGGTATCGGGCGCCGCGGCGGCAGAGGGCGCGTCGTCGGCCTCCATCCACGGCGGCGGCGCATCGTCGGGCGGCGCGCCGTCGCCGAAATCGGCGTCGTCCTCCACCGCCGCCTGCTCGACGGGGCGCGGGCGCAGGCGAGCGCCGAAGCTCGGGGCGGCCGGCTCCGCGACCTTGGGTGCGGGCGCGGGCGCAGGCTCGGCCACGACCGGCGCGGCAACAGGCGCGGCGACAGGCGCCGATACCGGTGCGGCGACCGGGGCAGCCACGATGGGGGCTGCAACGATCGGGCTGTGCACAGGCGACGCCACCGCGGGCGCGGGCGGCACGGCCTTGGGCAGCGGCACCGCCACGACGGCCTTGGCCACGGCCGGCGGGCGCACCAGCGCTGCGGTCTTCACGGGCTTGGGCGTCGTGCCGGCCGGGCGAAAGGCCAGCATGCGCAGCAGCACCATCAACAGGCCGGCGTACTCGTCGGGCGCCAGGGGCAGCTCGGCGCGGCCGTGCAAGGCCATGCTGTACATCAGCTGGATCTCGTCGGCCGGCAGCGCGGCGGCCAGGCGGCGGATCTCGGCCGTCTCGCCGTCGGCGTCGTCCAGCGCGGCGGGCGCGGCCTGGGCCAGCGCCATCTGCTGGAACAGCGTGGCCAGGTCCTCCAGCGTGCCGGCGGCCGACAGGCCCGCGCCGCGCAGCGCATCGGCCTGAGCCACGACAGCCTCGCCGCTGGCCGCGGCCAGCGCATCGACTATTGACACGACATGGCCACGGTCCACGCTGCCCAGCATCTGGCGCACACCGGCTTCGGTGAGGTTGCCGGCGCCGAAGGCAATGGCCTGGTCGGTCAGCGACAGCGCGTCGCGCATGGAGCCGCGTGCCGCGCGCGACAGCAGCCGCAGCGCGCCCGGCTCGGCCGGCACGCTCTCGGCGCCCAGCACGTTGCCCAGGTGGCTCTGCACGTCGGCCGCCGCCATGGGCCGCAGGTTGAACTGCAGGCAGCGCGACAGCACGGTGACGGGCACCTTCTGCGGGTCGGTCGTCGCCAGCACGAACTTCAGGTACTCGGGCGGCTCCTCCAGCGTCTTCAGCATCGCGTTGAACGCGGTGTTCGACAGCATGTGCACTTCGTCGATCATGTAGACCTTGAAGCGGCCGACGACGGGCTTGTAGACCGCCTGGTCCAGCAGCTGCGAGATCTCCTCGACGCCGCGGTTGGAGGCCGCGTCCAGCTCCACGTAGTCGACGAAGCGGCCCGAGTCGATGTCGCGGCAGGCCGCGCAGACGCCACAGGGCTGCGCCGTGATGCCGCCCGTGCCGTCCGGCCCGGTGCAGTTCAGGCTCTTGGCGAGGATGCGCGACACCGTCGTCTTGCCGACGCCGCGCGTGCCGGTGAACAGGTAGGCGTGGTGCAGCCGGCCCTGCGTCAGCGCGTTGGCCAGCGCCTGCACGACATGCTCCTGGCCGACGAGCTGCTCGAAACTCTGCGGACGGTATTTGCGGGCCAGGACCAGATAACTCATGGGCGCGGATTCTAGGAGCGGCAGCCGCCCCGGTCGGCCGGCTGCCGATATGCTGCGCGCCTTCCTGGCATGACTGCCCCGCCCTGCCCATGCTGGTGCTGCTGATCGAAGACGACCTGGCCCTGGGCAGCGCGCTGCACCGGGCGCTGCTGGCCGCGGGGCACGACACGCTGTGGGTGCGCCGCGCGGCCGACGTGCCGCCCGACCTGGGTGACGCCGGCGTGCAGGCCGTGCTGCTGGACCTGGGCCTGCCCGACGGCAGCGGCCTGGCGCTGCTGCGGCGCTGGCGGCAGGCCGGCGTCGGTACACCGGTGCTGGTCATCACGGCGCAGGGCTCGCTGCACCAGCGGCTGGACGGCCTGGACGCCGGCGCCGACGACTACCTCGTCAAACCCTTCGAGGTGCCCGAGCTGCTGGCCCGGCTGCGCGCCGTGGCCCGCCGCAGCGCGCAGCAGAGCAGCGACGACTGGCCGTTCGGCGCCCTAGTGCTGCAGCCCGGCCGCGCCCGCGCGCTGCTGCACGGCGAGGTGCTGGCGCTGTCGCCACGCGAGTTCCAGCTGCTGCAGGCACTGGCCGAGGCCGGCGGCCAGGTGGTGCCGCGCCACCAGCTCGCGCAGCGGCTGGAGCCGCTGGGCGACGCGCTGCAGCTCACCGCGCTGCAGATGCACCTGAGCAACCTGCGCCGCAAGATCGGCGCCGAGCGCATCGGCACGCTGCGCGGCGTGGGCTACTGGCTGGAGGCGCTGCCATGACCTGGCCGCCGCGCACGCTGACGCGGCGCCTGGTGCTGACGCTGCTGACGGCGCTGGCCGGCGTCGCGGTGCTGCTGACGGCCTTCAACGTCTGGGACATCAAGCGCCAGGCCGACGCGGCGCAGGTGCGGCCCGTCGCGCAGGTCATGCTGCACCTGGTGGACAGCCTGCCCGACGCCGCCACCGCCCGGCAGGCGCTGCAGGGCTTTGTGCAGCAGCTCAACCGCGAGCGCGCACAGCTGCCCATGCCGCTGCAGCCGCTGCACGTGCAGCTGTGGGACGCCGCCGGCCAGCTGCAGCTGACGCTGCCCGACGCGCCGCCACCGGCCAACGCGGCGCACGCGATCGTGCAGGGCGAGCGCTGGCGGCTGCAGGTACACGAGGCCTTGCCCGACGACGCCACGCTGCTGCGCTGGCAGGCCAGCGAGCTGCTGGTGCAGCTGCTGATCGCGCTGCCGCTGCTGGCGCTGCCGCTGTGGCTGGCCGTGCGCAGCGGGCTGCGGCCGCTGCGGCGCTTCACGGCCCGGGTGGCGGCGCTGGACCCGCGCGGCCCGCTGCAACCGCTGGGGCTGGACCTGCGCTACGCCGAGCTGGCGCCGGTGGGCCGCGCGTTCGACGCCCTCATCGCGCGCCTGGACGAGCGCCTGGCGCTGGAGCGCGCCTTTGTGCAAGACGCCGCCCACGAGCTGCGCACGCCGCTGGCGGCCCTGGCCGCCCAGGTGCACCTGCTGCTGGAGGCCGGCGACGCGCGCGACCAGCGCGCCAGCGCCGCCGAGCTGCTGGCCACGCTGCAGCGCACCGCCCACCTGTCCCAGCAACTGCTGGACCTGGCGCTGCTGGACCGCGGCGACCGCCCGGCCGAGGCGCTGGACCTGGCCGACCTCGGCGCGGAGCTGCTCGCGTCGCTGCATGCCCAGGCCCGCGCCCGGCACCAGCAGCTGGCGCTGGAAGGGCCCGAGCAGCTGCCCTGGTACGGCGACCGCGCCGCCCTCGTCCACGTGCTGCAGAACCTGCTGGACAACGCGCTGCGGTACACGCCCGACGGCGGCCACATTGAGCTGCGCCTGAGCGCCGCGCCGCCGCGGCTGGCCGTGCTGGACGACGGCCCGGGCATCCCCGAGGCCGAGCGCGAGCGGGTGTTCGACCGCTTCTGGCGCTCGCCCGGCCAGGCCCAGCCCGGCACCGGCCTGGGCCTGGCCATCGCCGCGCAGGCCGCTCGGCGCCTGGGTGGCCACCTGCGGCTCGTGCCCGGCCTGCACGGCCGCGGCGTGGGGTTCGAGCTGACGTTGCCGGAGCCCCGCGGGGTTTAGCGAGCCTTTAGGGTCAAACCCGAAGAATCCGCGGCATTCCCACTGCCCTGGATCGACCCCTTGTCCTACCCGGCCCAACCGACCCGCCGCCACCTGCTGGCCGCCCTCATCAGCACGCCCACCCTGCTGGCCGCCTGTGGCGGCGGCGGTGGCCAGCGCGACGAGATCCTCGACCCGCGCCTGCTGACCGAGAACCAGCGCCTGCAAGACCAGGCCAGCGCCGCCGTGCAGCCCGGCGGCCTGGCCGGCGTCGTCATCGCCAGTCAGTACCACAGCGCCAGCAAGCTCTACCGTGCCTGCGCCGGCCGCCGCCGCCAGCCGCAGGGCGCGCCGCTGCAGGGCGACGAGAGCTTCAGCACCGGCTCGCTGGGCAAGGCCATGACGGCCGCGCTCGCCGCCCGACTCGTCGAGCAGGGGCGGCTGCGCTGGGACAGCCGGCCCGTCGACCTCATCCCCACGCTGGCCACGCTGCAACAGCCCGCCTACGCCAACATCACGCTGACCCAGCTGCTGGACCACCGCAGCGGCCTGCCCTACGGCGGCGAGGACGACCTCGCGACCTTCCTGGCGGCCTGGGCCGCCAGTGGCCAGCCCGAGCCCGCCACGCCGGTGCTGCGCCGCCGCGCCGTGCTGGCCTGGGCGCTGCAGTCGCCGCCCGCCGGCCCCACCGGCGAGTTCCTCTACTCCAACATCGGCTACGAGCTGGTGGCCTGGATGCTGGAGGCCGCCGCGGGCGACAGCTTCGAGGCGCTGCTGCAGCGCGAGATCCACCAGCCACTGGGCCTGTCGCTGCTCGTGCAGCCGCCGGCCGACGGCACCACCGGCCACGCCGGCCCGTCCCCGGCCGCGCTGGCCGTGGCCGAGGTGCCCGCGCCGGTCGACGCCTGGCTGCAGGCGCTGCAGGGCAGCGGCGGCCAGTGGATGACCGCCAGCGCCTACGCCCGGTGGCTGCGCGAGCACCAGCGCGCGCTGCAGGGTCAAGGCAGCCTGCTGCCGGCCGACTACCTGCGCCGCCTGCGGGCGCTGCGCCCCGGCGAGTACGCGCTGGGCTGGCAGGGCGGCGGCACGGTGCAGTCGCCGCTGCTGGTGCACAGCGGCGGCATGCCGGGGTTCACGAGCCTGGTGGCGATGCGCCAGGACGGCCAGGCCGCCTGCTTCGCGTTCAGCAACACCCAGGCCAGCGGCGGCGGCACCACGGACTGGGTGGCCGATTGCCTCGATTCGGCGCTGTCGGCCGTGCTCTTGGGCCACTGAAGAGACAATCGCGCCTGAACACCTTTCACAGCCGCGGCGCGACATGACCTCCAACAGCCCCCTCACCTACGACCAAGCCGGCGTCAACTACGACCTGATCGACCCCCTGAAGGTCACCGCCCAGCGGGCCGCCGCGGCCACCGCGTCCCACCTGGCCGGGCACGGCTTCAGCGAGGTCAAGGCCTCGCGCGGCGAGTCGGCCTACGTCGTCGACGTGGGCCCGTTCTACGTCGCCTCCATCGTCGAATGCCTGGGCACCAAGACGCTGGTGGCCGACGAGATGGCCAAGCTGACGGGCAGGAGCTTCTTTGCCGGCATCGCGCAGGACACCATCGCGATGGCCGTCAACGACCTCATCACCGTCGGCGCCACGCCGCTGGTGGTGCAGGCCTACTGGGCCGCCGGCGGCAGCGACTGGTTCGGCGATGCTCAGCGCGCGCAGGCGCTGGTGGCCGGCTGGAAGGCCGCCTGCGACACCTGCCAGGTCGCCTGGGGTGGCGGCGAGACGCCGGCGCTGGCCGGCATCGTCGAAGACGGCCGCATCGACCTGGCCGCGTCCTGCACGGGCCTCATCAACCCCAAGGAGCGGCTGTCGGTCGGCGACAAGCTCGGCGCCGGCGACGCCATCGTGCTGCTGGCCTCCAGCGGCATCCACGCCAACGGCCTGAGCCTGGCCCGCAAGCTGGCAGAGCGCCTGCCGAACGGCTACCTGACCGAGATCGCACCCGGCCTGACCTACGGCGAGGCGCTGCTGGCGCCCACCGCGCTGTACTCACCCGTGACCGAGGCGCTGTGGACGGCCGGCATTGCGCCGCACTACTGCGCCAACATCACCGGCCACGGCTGGCGCAAGCTGCTGCGCCACCCCTCGGCGCTCACCTACCGCATCCACACCGTGCCGCCCAAGACGGCCGTGCTGGAGTTCATCCAGCAGCAGGCCGGCCAGGACGACCGCGAGGCCTACTCGACGCTGAACATGGGCGCGGGCTTCGCGATCTTCGTCAAGGCCGAAGACGCCGAGCGCACCGCGCAGGTGGCCCGCGACTGCGGCATCGCCGCCTGGGTGGCGGGCACCGTCGAGGCGGGCGAAAAGCAGTTGCTGATCGAGCCGCTGAACATCCGCTTCAGCGAAGACGACCTGGCACTGCGCTGAACCACGCGGCGCCTCTGCGATGACGTGGTTCTATTCGCAGATGGTCGAGTGGCACGTGTTGCTGGCCTGGTGCAGCCTCGGCCTGTTCTTCACGCGCGGGGCGCTGTTCCAGTTCGGCACGCCGCGCCTGCAGGAATTGGCCAAGGACGCGCGGCTGATGGTGCTGGTGTTCGGCGTCAACGCCTGCCTCGTCGTCACCGGGCTGAGCCTGTGGGGCTCCATCGGCTACAACCCGGTGCGCGACACGTGGCTGGGCATCAAGCTTGTCGCGCTCGTGGGCTACATGGTCTGCGGGCACTGGGCGATGAGCCAGCAGCGCCTGCACCTGCTGGGCTACTTCACCGCACTGGCGCTTTTGCTGCTCGCCATGGACCTCTCGATCAATCGAGGCTTCATCCCCGGTTAGAATCACGCTCGACGGGCCTCCCCGCATGGAAGCGCGCCCAACCGGGTCAGGTGGGGAACCAAGCAGCCCTAAGCGTTGCAACCAGTGCCGGGGTCAGGCTCGTCACCCTCCCCCAACAACACTCCGCCGCATTGCGGGCCGAGCGCCGAACCGCCCCAAACCGGCCCCTCGGGGGACCGCCCAGGGCAAGGCCCTGGGCGAGGGGGTTTCAGCTCCCCTGGATGTCCGTCGAGCGCACGGTCAGCGTGCTCATCTGACCGCCGCTGGACACGCTGCCCACCACCTCGCCTTCACGCACGCGGCGTTCGCACATCTCGCGGTCTTCCGGCGGCTGGGCCTGGCAGCGCTTGAGGGCGTTGGCCGCCCACTGCTCCGGGCGGTCGCCGGCCGTGGCCAGACGCCCCCGGCGGGCCTGGGCATAGGCGGCGCCGGCTTCCTTCAGGCAGACGTCGCGCGGCTGGCCGGTCTGGCCCTGCAGGCAGGCGGCGCGCTCGCGCTCGTACTGCAGGCGCAGCGGGTCGACGTTGTTGCCGGCCTGCGCCGCCGTGGCGCCCAGCGTCAGCAGCGCGGCGGCCAGCCAAGTTCGGTGAATGCGGTTCATGACGTCCTCCTTCAGCCGCGTGCGCGCACGGGCTGGTTGTCGTTGGAGATGTAGACCTCGACGCGGCGGTTCAGCGCACGGTCGGACGAGCTGGCGTTGTTGGCCACCGGGTAGGCCTCGCCGTAGCCGCGGGTGTCGACGCGCGCCGGGTCCACGCCCTGGGCGCACAATGCGTCCGCGACGGCCTGCGAGCGGCGCTGCGACAGCGTCAGGTTGGCCTGGTCGCTGCCGACGCTGTCGGTGAAGCCTTCGATCAGCACGCGGCGGTCCGGGTGCTGCTTCAGGTAGTTGGACAGCTTGGCGATCGCAGCCTGCGCGGTGGGCTTGATCTCGGCACGGCCGAACTCGAACAGCACGTCACCCAGCGTGACCAGCATGCCGCGGTCGGTCTGCTTGGCCTGCAGCTCGGCCAGCTCCTGTTGCAGCGCGGCGGCCTGGGCCTGCGCAGTGGCCGCGTCGGCCTGCGCGGTGGCGGCCTGCTGGCGGGCGGCGCTGGCCTCGGCGCTGGCGTTGGCCGCGGCGATCTGCGCGTTGGCCGCCTGGGCCTGCGCGACGTTGGCGCGGCGGGCGTTGGCGTCGGCGCGGGCGCGTTCGCGGTCGGCTTCGGCGGTCTTGATGGCCTCTTCCTCGGTCGCCGCCTTGGCCAGCGCCATCGCGGTGCGGGCCTGCGTGGCCGCGACGTAGGCGGCCGAGTCGATGTCGGCCGGCGATTCGCGGTTGGCGCTCAGCTCCTCGGCCCGCTTCAGCGAGTCGCCGGCCTTCTTCACGTCCAGCGACGCGTACTTCAGCACGGCCGGGTCGGCCTCGGCGCTGCGCACGGTGCTGCGCGCCTGCTGCAGCGCGGGGGTCACGGTGGGGGCGCTGGCGCAGCCGGCGAACAGCGCGGCGGCGGCGGCCAGGGCGGACAGTTGGGCGATGGTCTTCTTCATGATGGGCGCCTTTCAGAGTCAGGAACGGTTGAGCTGCGCCAGCAGCTGCTGGATGCTTTCGCGCACCTCGGCCAGCGCGCGGCTGGAGCGGGCGTTGCGGGCCTGCGCCTGCGCCAGCGCCGCATCGGCGGCGGCCTCGTCGGCCAGCTGACGGGCGGCCACGTAGTCCTTGCGGGCGGCCGCGGCGTTGGCGCGGGCCAGCTTGTCGCGGGCCGTGGCCAGCTCGGCGGGCGCCTCGGCGGCGTTGCCGGTGGCGGTGTCGACGGCGGCGTTGGCGACGGCCAACTGCTCCTTGGGCTCGGGGGCCGACGCGCAGGCCGCCAGCGCGAGGGCGGCGCCGACGGCGAGAACGGCCCGGCCGGTGTTCTTCAGTGAATGCGGATTCATCTGGGACTCCTGGTTGTGGTCGTGCCGGCTTGCTGGCGGTGCCCGCCATCACCGAAGAAGGTGCATGCAGCCTGCCCAGTCAGTATTCGCATGCGCCACCGCCCGCCCCGTCGGAGCGCCGCCGCGCGCACGGTCAGCCTCGGGCGCCACCCGCTGTCGGACAGCCCCTACGCATCGACAGCCGATCAGGCCCGCATCCCGCGGGCCCGAGGGGTCGGCCCGCTCAGCCGGCCGCCTGGCGGAAGGCCATCACCGCCTGGTTGCGCAACGTGCGCAGCAGCGACAGCTCTTTCTCGCCCAGCTGCACCGCGCCCGCCTGGGCATGGTCGGCATAGATCAGCCCCAGCGGCGCGTCCTTGAGCATCAGGGGCAGCAGCAGGAAGCTCTGCGCCTGCATCTCGCCCTTGAACCACGTGGGCAGCCGCGCGGCGATGTTGGCGGCGCGGGCGTCCTGGATCAGCGTGTCGGCACCCTTCAGGCACACCGCCGCCAGCAGGTCCGGCGGCTGCTGTACCAGGTCCACGCGCAGCAGCGGCGCCAGGCGCTCGATGTCGTCGCCGACGCCCAGCCGGCCGGTCAGCGTCTGGCCGCGCGCGTCGCGCAGGCAGAAGATGACGCGGCGCAGGCTTAAAGCGCGGTAGATAGTCTCCAGGATCATGCGCAGCACGGCGTTGAGCTGGAAGCTGTTGACCATCGCGTCGGTGATCTCCTGCACGCCGGCGGCCAGCAGCTCAGCAGGCGGCACCGGCTGGGCCGGCGCGCCGAGCACCTCGGTGCGCTCCATGACCAGCGTGGGCGCCAGCTCGTGCGCGGTCAGCGAGTCCTGCACGGACGGCGTCAGCGGTGCCAGCAGCCGCTGGGCCGGCGAGTGCTTGGGCAGATGCAGCTCCAGCGCCTCGGTCATCTGCGTGAGGCGCTGGCGGGCCGTGTCGGCAGCCTTCTCGAAGGCCTCCGCCTGGATGCCAAGCGCACGGGCATGCCGCTGCGCCAGCGCCTTCACCTTGGCATGGGCCTGCTCGGGCGGCGTCTGCAGGATGAGGTCGGCCATGTCGTTGGACGCGCGCGCCAGCCAGCGCTGGCGCTCGGACGCGTCGTCGATGAGCTTGACCGGCGCCTCGCCGCCGGGGCGGCGCATGGCGCGCTGCAGGCTCTCGGGCAGCCCCCATTGCCGCGCCACGCCCAGGCCCAGCGCCTCGTAGCTCATGCCCAGCACCTGGGCCGACGCGGCCGCCTCGCTGAGGGCCAGGCCGTCGTCGGCGGGGCTGACGAGGCGGCGCACGGCGTCAGCCTCCTCGGGGAAGTAGAACTCGGTCAGCGTGCGGCCCAGGTGGTGCAGCATGGCGCCGAGGAAGGCCTCCTCGGCCTCCCGCTCGCTCAGGCACAGCTCGCGCGCGACGGACGCAGCCATCAGCGAACGCAGGAAGTCCTCGCGCAGCCGCTGCGCATGGCCCTTGTTCTCCATGCGCTCCAGCAGCACGAGGCTGAGCGCCAGGTTGCGGATGCCGGCGAAGCCGATCAGCGCGACGGCACGCGACACGGTGCTGATGCCGCCGCCGCCCGTGTGCCGGTAGGCCGCGGTGTTGACGAGGCGCAGCAGCTTCTGCGTCAGCGCCACGTCCTTGAGGATCTCGTTGGACAGGCTGGCCAGGCTCTCGTTCTCGGACTGCGTCAGCCGCTGGATGCGCTGGATGGCGTCGGACAGCGCCGGGAAGTCGCTCTTGTGGCGCATGCGGCGCAGCAGGAAGTCCAGGACCGGCGCGTCCTGCGCGTCGGCGTCGGGCTCGGCCACGGGGCGCAGCCAGGCGGCCAGCGCGTCGCGCATCTGCGTGGCGCTGGGCCAGCGGGCCGCCGGGTCACGCGCCAGGCCGCGCTGCACGATGGCGCGCAGCGCGTCGTCCACATCCGGCGCCAGGCCCGACGGCAGCACGAGGTCGGTCGTCTGCACGCGCTGCACGGCGCGCCAGGGGTCGGGGTCGTGGTTCAGGCGCTGGCCGCTGAGCATCTCGGCCAGCATGACGGCGGCGGCGAACACGTCCATCTGCGGATGCGGCGGCGCACCGGCCGCGGCCTCGGGCGAGATGTAGCCGGGCGTGCCGACGATGCGCGCCGGCACATTGGTCGTGGGCGACACGCGCGCCGCGATGCCGAAGTCCATGACCCGCGCCCGGCCGCGTCCGTCGATGAGGATGTTGCTGGGCTTGAGGTCGCGGTGCACCAGGCCGGCGGCATGCGCGGCGGTCAGGCCGTCCAGCACGCCCAGCATCAGCGTGACGGTCTCGGCCGCGGTCAGCCGCGGGCCGGCGCGCAGGCGCTGGCTCAGCGTGCCGCCGCTGACGTACTCGAACACGAGGTAGGAGCGCCCGCCCTGCGTGTCGGCCTCGAAGACGGGGACGATGTTGGGGTGCGTCAGCCGGCTGACGGCGCGGGCCTCGTGCAGCCATTCGTCGACGGTGCCGGGCTCGGTGGCGTCCACGCCCGTGGTCTTGAGCAGCTTGACGGCGACCTCGCGGTCCAGCAGCGGGTCATGCGCCAGCCAGACGGTGGCCTGCGCGCCCTCGCCCAGGCGCTGCAGCAGCCGGAAGCGGCCGAGCTGGGGGGGCAGGTCGTCGGCCATGGCTCAGCGGCTTCAGCTGCGCCCTGCCAGGCGGCTGCGCAGCGGGCTGGGCGCCGTGGCCTGCGGCGCCGGTGCGGCCTGGGGCGCGGGCGACGTCTGGCCAGGACGCGACGCCCCCGGGTTCAGCGCCTCCATGACCTCACGCAGCCCCAGCCCCAGGCCCAGCGCCTTGGCGTAACGGCGCGTGGCGGCCTCCACGCCGGGGCGGCGGCGCGCCTCGGGCAGCGCCAGCGCGTCGAGCAGCTCGTTGGCGAGGCTGCTGGTCAGGCGCAGCGTGTCGGCGTCGGTGCGCGGCGGGTGCACGGGCGCGTCCAGCGGCTGGCGGCGGATCATCTGCAGCAGCTCGTCGCCCAGGCCCCAGTGGCGGGCCACGGCGGCGCCCAGCGCGTCCAGGTCGCAGCCCAGCACGGCGTAGGCGGCGGCCTGCTCGCTCAACGTGGGCGGGTTAGGCAGTTCCTCGGTCGGCTCGGGCGGCACCATCAGCTGGCGGATCTGCTGGGCGTCGTCCGGGAAGTGGTACTGCAGCAGCAGCCGGCCCAGGTTCTGCATGACGGTGATGAGGTAGACAACCTCACCGTCATAACCCGCCGGGCGCAGTGCCTGCGCGACCTGGCCGGCCTTGACGACGCGCGCCATCACCTGGCGCAGCATCTCGGCCGCCACCGGCGCCAGCGGGCCCGGCCAGGGCTTGAGCGCGTTGGCGGCCAGCTGCACGCCGTCCAGGCCGATCATCTGGATGGCGCGCTGCATGTTCAGCACCGTCTCGCCGGCGTGGCCGCTGAGCTTGAGCGCGTTGTTGACGCGGCGCACCAGCTCCAGGCTGAGCGCCATGTCCTTCAGCACGAGGTCGGACAGCGCGCTGGCGTGCTGCGCCTCCAGGCCCGAGCCGGCCGTGAAGCGGTGGATGCCGGTCGTCGTCGTCGGCAGGTGGCCCTGGCGCTGCAGCTTGTCCAGCAGCAGCACGATGGGGCCGCCGTCGTCGTGCGCGGCCGCCTGGCGCCAGCCGTCCAGCGCGCGCCAGAAGCTGCGCGCCAGGTGGTAGCGCTGGCGCAGCTGGCGGTCCGTTGCGCGGTTGCAGATGGCGCGCAGCGGGTCGGGGATGGGGTGCGGCGTCTCCCAGCCCAGGCGCACCATTTCGCGGCCGATGGGTTGCATCTGCTGCACGACGTGCTGCAGGTCGTTCTCCTCCAGCACCGGCTTGCCGCTGAGGATGCGGTTCAGCAGCAGGCCCACGCACAGCACGTCTTCCTCGGCCGACTCGCGCACGGCGCGGCGCGTCACGGCGTTGAAGTCCACCGTGGCGGGGAACACCTCCTGCGCCACCTCCAGGCCCATCAGCCGCACCTTGTCGCCGGCGTCGATGAGGAGCGTTGCCGTCTGCAGGTCGCGGTGGGCGTGGCCGGCCTCGTGGGCGAAGGCCAGGCCTTCCAGCAGCTGCGCCACCCAGCCGGCAGCGTCGATGGGCAGCGGCGCGGCCTGGCGGGCCAGGCGCTCATCCAGCGTCTCGCCCAAAGCGCGGTCGTAGGCGACGTAGGGCCAGTGCTCGACCTGGCCGATCTCGAACGGCGGCGCCAGGTTGGGGTGCTGCACGCGCTCGGCCCCCTGGGCCATGCGCAGCCAGTGCTCCAGCGCCGGCGTGCTGTTGGGCTTCTCGCGCGGCATGCACAGCATCAGCTCCTGGCCATGGCGCGGGTCGAACACGCGCCAGATCAGGCTGCGGGCGCTCTTGGACAGCAGGGCACGCAACTCGAAGCGGCCGAAGCTTCTCAACGGGGAAGGCGCAGCAACAGCAGGAGTGGACTCAGACACGACGGAGGCGACCGCAGAAGTAACACTTGTTATCCCTGCATTGGACTCCACGCAAGCTGGCCCGAACCTGAAAGAAGCGTCGAAATGCGACGGATTTCCCCCGGGTCATCCCGCAATCGTTACCTTTCGTGCCGCAGCTCACGGTCGGGCCATCAGCCCGCCAGCTGGCTCCAGACCTTCTCCAGCCGCTTCACGCTAACGGGCTGCGGCGTGCGCAGCTCCTGCGCGAACAGGCTGACACGCAATTCCTCCAGCTGCCAGCGGAAGTCGTCCAGGCGCGCATCGCGCACGCCCTTGAGCTCGGCGATGCGGCGCGTGTAGCGCTGCTCCAGCGGCCGGATCTCGCTGATCAGCTTGGTGTCGCGGGCCGGGTCGGCGCGCAGCTTGTCCAGCCGCGCGGTGACGGCCTTCAGGTAGCGCGGCAGGTGCTGCAGCTGCGACCAGGGCGTGTCCAGCGCGAAGCGCTTGGGCACCAGGCGCTGCAGCTGCGCGGCGATGTCGTCGGACACGTCCTTGGGCGGCCGCGCGTCCTTCAGCTTGCGGCTGGCGTTGGCCAGCTCCTGCAGCACCGCATGCACGGCACGGGCCACTTCCTGGGCGATCAGGTTGAGCCGGCTGCGGCCCTCCTCGATGCGCTTCCTGAAGCCGATCGGGTCAGTGGGCAGCGGGTCGGCCAGGAAGGCGCGGTCCAGCGCGACGCCGATGACCTGGTCGCGCAGGTCCTCGGCCGTGCCCAGGCCCATGAACAGCACCGACATGCGCTGCAGGTCGGGGATGTTCTTTTCCAGGAACTTCAGCGGCTCCTTCAGCTGCAGCGCGATCAGCCGGCGCAGGCCGGCGCGGTGCCTGGCGGCGGCCACCTCCGGTTCGTCGAACACCTCGATCTCGACGTGGTTGCCCTTGTCGATCAAGGCCGGGAAGCCGATCAGCGTCTGGCCGCCCTTGCGCACTTCCAGCAGCTCGGGCAGTTCACCAAAGGTCCAGTCCGTGTAGGCCTGACTGGCGTCGCGGGCCGGCTCGGGTCTCTTGATGACTTCGGCACGGATGCCTTTCCCGGCCACCGGCGCGGCCGGCGCAGGCTTGGGCGCCTCGGCCGCCGGCAGCTTCAGCGCCGCCAGCGCCTGGAAGGCCGAGCGCGCCTGCCCGCCCAGCTCCGCCTTCAGCGCCGCCAGCTGCCGCCCCTGGCCGAGCTGGCGGCCGTGCTCGTCGACGACGCGGAAGTTCATGAACAGGTGGGCGGGCAACTGCTCCAGCTTGAAGTCGTTGCGCTGCACGGCGATCTGGCTGCGGTCCTTCACGGCCCGCAGCAGCGTGTCCACGAGGCCGCCCTGGCAGAAAGGCTGCAGCTCGATGAACTCGGCGACGAAGTCCGGCAGCGGCGTCAGCCGCGCGCGCGGCTTCTGGTGCAGGCTCTTCAGCAGCGCCGTCACCTTGGCCGCCAGCATGCCGGGCACCAGCCACTCGGCGCGCTCCTCGCTGACCTGGTTGAGCGCAAAGATGGGCACGGTCACCGTCAGGCCGTCGCGCGGGTCGCCGGGCTGGTGCAGGTAGGTCGCCGCGCAGTCCACGCCGCCCAGGCGGATGACCTTCGGGAACGCCTCGCTGGTGACGCCCGACGCCTCGTGGCGCATCAGCTCGTCCTGGCTGAGCTGCAAGAGCTTGTCGTCGGCCTTGCTCGCATCGCGCCACCACTTCAGCAGCGTCGCGCCGCTGTACACGTGCGCCGGCAGCTTGTCGTCGTAGAAGGCGTAGATCAGCTCGTCGTCCACCAGCACGTCCTGGCGGCGCGACTTGTGCTCCAGCGCCTCGACCTTCGCGATCTGGCGGCGGTTGTGGCCGATGAACGGCAGGCTGCGCACGAGGTCTTCCGGCAGGTCGTCATTGACCAGCCCCTCGCGGATGAAGATCTCGCGCGCCGTCTTCGCGTCCACACGGCCGAAGTTCACGCGCTTGCCGCTGTAGAGCACGATGCCGTAGAGGGTCGCCCGTTCGAGTGCCACGACCTCGGCGGCCTTCTTCTCCCAGTGCGGCTCCAGCAGCTGGGTCTTGATCAGGTGGCCGGCGATGGGCGGCAGCCACTGCGGCTCGATGTTGGCGAGGCCCCGGCCGTACAGCCGCGACGTGTCCACCAGCTCGGCCGCGACGATCCAGCGGCCCGGCTTCTTGGAGAGATGCGCGCCGGGATGGCGGTAGAACTTGATGCCGCGCGCGCCGAGGTACCAGTCCTCGTCGTCGCTCTTCTGGCCGATGTTGCCCAGCAGGCCGGCCAGCATGGACAGGTGGATCTGCTCGTAGGTCGCATCGCTCTGGTTGAGCCGCCAGCCGTGCTCGGCGACGACCGTCTGCAGCTGCGAATGCACGTCGCGCCACTCGCGCACGCGGCGCGGGCTGACGAAGTTCTCGCGCAGCAGCTGCTCCTGCTTGCGGTGCGACAGCTTGTGCTGGCCCTCGCCGCCGCGCGACTCGCCCAGCCACTTCCACAGCTTCAGGTAGCCCATGAACTCCGACTTCTCGTCGTCGAACTTCTTGTGCTTCTCGTCGGCGGCCTGAGCCGCTTCCTGCGGGCGGTCGCGCACGTCCTGGCCGCTCAGCGCCGACGCGATGACCAGCACCTCGGTCAGCGCGTCACGTGTGCGGGCCTCCAGGATCATGCGGCCCACGCGCGGGTCCAGCGGCAGACGCGACAGCTCCGTGCCCAGCGACGTCAGCTCGTTGGCGTCGTCGGTGGCACCCAGCTCGTTGAGCAGCTGGTAGCCGTCGGCGATCGCCTTGGGCCGCGGCGCCTCCAGGAAGGGGAAGCGCTCCACGTCGCCCAGGTGCAGCGACTTCATACGCAGGATGACACCGGCCAGCGACGACCGCAGGATTTCCGGGTCGGTGAACTTCGGCCGCTCGTTGAATTCCTTCTCGCTGTACAGCCGCACGCAGATGCCGTTGCTGACGCGGCCGCAACGACCCGCGCGCTGGTTCGCCGCCGCCTGGCTGATGTTCTCGATCAGCAGCTGCTCGACCTTGTTGCGGTAGCTGTAGCGTTTCACGCGAGCCAGGCCCGGGTCGATGACGTAGCGGATGCCCGGCACCGTCAGCGAGGTCTCGGCCACGTTGGTGGCCAGCACAATGCGGCGCGCGCCGTGCGGCTCGAAGACCTTGTTCTGGTCGGCCTCGGACAGCCGCGAGAACAGCGGCAGGATGTCCACGCCAGGCGGGTGGTGCTTGCGCAGCGCCTCAGCCGCCTCGCGGATCTCGCGCTCGCCGGGCAGGAACACCAGCACATCGCCGCCACCCTCGCGCCACAACTCGTCCACCGCGTCGGTGATGGCGTTGTTCAGGTCGTACTCGCGGCTTTCCTCGAACGGACGGTAGCGCTGCTCGACCGGGAACAGCCTCCCCGACACCATCAGCACCGGCGCCGGGCCCTTGGCCGACTCGAAGTGCTTGGCAAACCGGTCCGCGTCGATGGTGGCCGACGTGACGATGATCTTCAGGTCGGGCCGGCGCGGCAGCAGCTCGCGCAGGTAGCCGAGCAGGAAGTCGATGTTGAGGCTGCGCTCGTGGGCCTCGTCGATGATCAGCGTGTCGTAGGCCTTCAGCAGCGGGTCGCTCTGCGTCTCGGCCAGCAGGATGCCGTCCGTCATCAGCTTGACCGACGCGCCCTTGGACAGCCGGTCCTGGAAGCGGACCTTGTAGCCAACGACCTCGCCCAGCGGCGTCTTCAGCTCCTCGGCGATGCGCTTGGCCACGCTGCTGGCGGCAATGCGCCGCGGCTGCGTGTGGCCGATCAGGCCGCCGCCGTTGACGCGGCCACGGCCCATCGCCAGCGCGATCTTGGGCAGCTGCGTGGTCTTGCCGGAGCCCGTCTCGCCGCAGACGATAACGACCTGATGGTCAGCCATCGCCTGCGCGATCTCGTCGCGTCGAGCCGAGACCGGCAGGCTTTCGGGAAATGAAATGGAGAGAGCCGGCTGTTGCCGGCTCTCGGGGTTCAAAGCTGTCATTGCCGCGGGATTGTCCCGCAACCGCCCTACTCGGTTCGCGGGAAGTAATTGATGACCTGCAGCACGGCGCCCTGCGGGTCCTGGATCACGGCCATGCGGCCGATGCCGGGAATGTCGAACGGCCCGGCCAGCAGGTTGGCGCCCAGGCCCTTGGCTTTCTCCACCGTCGCGTCGCAAGACTCGACGGTCACGTAGGCGCCCCACATCGCCGGCGCGCCCGGCTGCATCGGCGCGCAGACGCCGCCCACCGCCGCGTCGCCGACCGTGATGACGTGGTAATCGCCCTGACCGAGGTTCATCGTGTCGAAGCGCCAGCCAAACAGCGTGCCGTAGAACTCGGTCGCCTTCTTGGGGTCGGCGCAGGACAGCTCGTTCCAGCTGAAGGCGCCCGGTGTCATGTAGACGTCGTTGTATTCCTTCATCGCGATCTCCTGGTGGATGGGGCAGCCATCGTCGACACCCGATATGACAGCGTCAAGTGAGCGCCTGTTAACACTGAGGCAGTAGGTCGCGAAGGCAATCCGCCAGGGGCCAATCAAGGCGCAGCGCGCTGCTCGCATTGATGTGCGAGCCAGCGGTGCAACGCAGAGTGGCCCCTGGCGGATTGCCTTCCCTTGGGTTGTGACCAGAAAACCCGCGCGCGGTGTTGCAAATCCTCGCCGGGTGAGCAACCCGGCTGCGGTTTGCGCCTTGCTCGCAGGCTTTCTGGTCACAACGCGACCTGCTGCCTCGGTGTTAACAGGCCCCGTCACACGCGACAATCCCGCCCCATGACCGGCCTCGTCTTCCCTCACACCTTCGTGCCCTGGTTCCGCTCCGTGGCGCCGTACATCCACGCCTACCGCGGCGAGACCTTCGTCGTCGGCATGCCGGGCGAGCTGGTGGCTGCCGGCAAGCTGAACAACTTCGTGCAGGACCTGGCCATCCTGCACGCCATGGGCATCAAGATCGTGCTGGTGCACGGCTTCCGGCCGCAGGTCAACGAGCAACTGCTCGCCAAGGGCCAGACGCCGCGCTACAGCCACGGCCGGCGCATCACCGACGCCGTCGCGCTGGACTGCGCCCAGGAGGCCGCCGGCCAGCTGCGCTTCGAGATCGAGGCCGCGTTCAGCCAGGGCCTGCCCAACACGCCGATGGCCAACGCGACCGTGCGCGTCGTCTCGGGCAACTTCCTGACCGCCCGCCCCGTCGGCATCGTCGACGGCGTGGACTTCCAGCACTCCGGCCTCGTGCGCAAGGTCGACGGCGGCGCCATCCAGCGCGCCATCGACATCGGCGCCATCGTGCTGCTGTCGCCGTTCGGCTTCTCGCCCACCGGCGAGGCCTTCAACCTGAGCATGGAAGACGTCGCCACGGCCACGGCCATCGCGCTGCAGGCCGACAAGCTGCTGTTCGTCTGCGAGGTGCCCGGCGTGCCCGAGAACCCCGGCGACCCCGACAGCCCCATCGACACCGAGCTGGCCGTCGCCGACGCCGACCGCATGCTCGCCAAGGCCGGCCCGGCGCCCGAGCCCACCGACGTGGCCTTCTACCTGCGCCACTGCGCCGAGGCCTGCCGCGCCGGCGTGGAACGCTCGCACATCATCCCGTTCGCCGTGGACGGTGCGCTGCTGCAGGAGGTCTACACCCACGATGGCATCGGCACCATGGTCGTCGACGAGAAGCTGGAGAGCCTGCGCGAGGCCAGCGCCGACGACGTGGCCGGCATCATCCAGCTCATCGAGCCGTTCGAACGCGACGGCACGCTGGTCAAGCGCAGCCGCACCGAGATCGAACGCGACGCCGAGCTCTACACCGTCATCGAGCACGACGGCGTCATCTTCGGCTGCGCGGCGCTGTACCCCTATGTTGAAGCCCGCACCGCCGAGATGGCGGCGCTGACCGTGTCCGCCGAAGTGCAGGGCCAGGGCGACGGCGACCGGCTGCTGAAGAGAATCGAGCAACGCGCCAAGGCCGCCGGCCTGGACAGCATCTTCGTGCTGACCACGCGCACCATGCACTGGTTCATCAAACGTGGCTTCCAGCAGGTCGACCCCGAATGGCTGCCCGAGGAACGCAAGCGCAAATACAACTGGGACCGCCGCTCGCAGGTTCTCGTCAAACGATTCAGCTGAGCCCCCACGGGCCCACCCAAACGGGCCGCGCGCTAAAGTGCCGGCCCATTTCCTTTCTCGCGTCCGCAGGAGTCCGACATGCCCCGCACCGTTCAATGTGCCTATCTGAAGAAGGAAGCCGAAGGCCTGGACTTCCCGCCCTACCCCGTCCACACCGAACTCGGCAAGAAGGTGTGGGAATCCGTCAGCAAGGAAGCCTGGGCGGCCTGGATGAAGCACCAGACCATGCTCGTCAATGAAAACCGCCTGAACCTCGCCGACCTGCGCTCCCGCCAATACCTGATGCGCCAGGCCGACCAGTTTTTCTTCGGCACGGGTGCCGAAGCGGTGGCGGGCTATGTCCCGCCGGCGGCCTGAGCGCAGCTCAGTGCAAAAACTGGGGGAGCGCTCATTTGCGCGGAGCGCAAGTGATGCGGTCACACCATTTTTCTTCGGCACGGGTGCCGAAGCGGTGGCGGGCTATGTGCCGCCGGCGGCCTGAGCGGTCGCGCTGCGCGCCGGTGAATTAGCCGGCCACCCCATTTGCCACGCCATATTGCCAGGGCCGGGACGCAAGTCGCCGGCCCTGGCAGTTTCCGGGGCCCGCACACGCAGGCACGCACCCACTGCTGCTGCCATATGCCAAATTGGCCGCACACAAATGGAAACCCGTAGCAGGCCTCCAACGAAAACTCTTGCGCGAAACCCTGCCCCGCGATTTAATTCGTGCCACGGAGATATTCGCGCGCACCATCGCACGCGCCGCTCCGAGGCCGCGACGGCAACTTCGCGCGTCTCAACGCTCAAATCGCAAGAGGAATAGCAGCATGTCCAGTCTCAAGGAACTCTTGGCCCAGCGCGCCGCGCTGGATGAACAGATCAATCAAACCAAGGACCGCGAGCGCAGCGAAGCCATCAACAAGGTCAAAACCCTGATGAGCGAATATGGCCTGACGATTGCCGACCTCAGCGTGCGCACCCCGAAGCCGGCCAAGGTGTCCAAGGTCGCAGCCAAATATCGCAACCAGGCCACCGGCGAAACCTGGAGCGGCCGCGGCCTGCAGCCCAAGTGGCTGAAGGCGGCCATTTCCGGCGGCGCCAAGCTGACCGATTTCGCCGTCTAACCGCTTTCCTGCCGTCCCGCGGCGGGGTCCGCCCGCCGGGCGCTACCCCCACAAATCAGGGCCATCCTCGGGATGGCCCTTTTCTTTTGTGGCGGGGGCGGCCCATAAACTCCACCAATGGCTTTCGTCATGCTGTCGTTCCCGCCGGGCCCAGGGTTTCACCCAGGGGTGCCCGCGTGTATGCGCGACGAGATTGCCGGCATGCCGGTTCGCCCATCGCTCTCCTCGCCCACTCCTCGCCGCCGTACCGGCGGCCAGCCCGGGCCGCGCTGAGCCATGGATCTGCGCTCCACCGTCAGCGACATGCTCGAAACCCGCGGGCTGACCACCAGCAGCTCGCCGCCATCGACGTCGCTGCCCCCCGGCCCGCGCCGCATCCACGATCACCGCCACGGCTGGCGACGGCTGCGGCGCGTGGGCCTGGCCGCGCTGACCGGGCTGGCCGGCGGCCTCATCGCCGCCTGGGCGCTGGCGGGGGCCTTCCTGCCGCCGCTGCTGCGCCTGCCGCAACCGGCGGCCGCGCTGCCGGCCGTCGAGCTGTTCATCCCCATGCTGCTGGCCGCCGTCGGCCTGGCCGCGCTGTGGCGGCTCAGCGCCTGGGTGCTGCCGCTGGTGATGGCCGGCCTGCTGGTGGGCTGCGGCCTGCCGCTGCTGCTGGCGCCCGACATCCCGGCGCTGAGCCTGCTGGCCTCGCCGCCGCTGCTGACCGTGCTGGCGCTGCCGCTGCTGGCCACGGTGCTGAACCGCACGCTGCTGCGCCGCCTCGGCCTGACCGGGCGGCTGGCCCATCTGCGCGACATGACCAGCTTCGCGCTGCTGGCCGGGCTGGCCGGGCCCGCGCTAGCCGGCCTGCTGGCGCTGGCCGCGCTGCTGGTTGCCGGGCAGCCGCGCGGCACGGCGCTCATGTCGGCGCTCGGGCTGGCGGGCCTGTGGGCGCTGGCACTGCTGAGCACGGGCACGGCGCTGCAGGCCAGCGCAGCGCGGCCGCGCCGCAGCGGCCGCTGGACCGGCGCGCTGATCGCCACCACCGCGCTGCTGCTGCAAGCCGCGCAACCCTGGCTGCCGGCGGGCAGCCTGCTGGCGCTGACGCCGCATCTGCTGCTGTGCCTGCACGCGCTGCAGGCCTCGCCGCGCAACAACGCCCGGCTGGGCGCCGCGCTGCTGACGCTGTGGGCGCTGGGTGCGTCCGCCATGCCGCTCAGCCTGGTGTCGGGCGCGCTGCTGGCGGCGCTGCCGCTGGCCATCATCGCGCTGACCCAGCACCAGATCCGCGACCGTGACAGCTGGCGCGGCGCGCTGGACGCCCAGGGGCTGGCGCTGGCCGAGTGGCGGCTGCCCGAGGGGCGCCGGCATGCCTCGGCCCGCTGGCTGGCATTGACGACGCCGCTCGACCCCACGGCCGCCGCCGGCAACGCGCCGCTGGACTGGATACGCATCGGCCACCCGCGCGACCGCGAGACGGTGCGACGCGCGCTGCGCGACCTGCTGGCCCTGCCCGACAAGGACCGCCTGCATCTGTCCCTGCGGCTGGCCGCCGACGGTGGCGACTGGCGCTGGCACGAACTGCACGCCCACGTGCCGATGCGCGACCGCCAGGGCCGCGCGCGCCACCTCATCATGACGCTGGCCGACATCAGCTGGCGCCACACGGCCGAGGAACGCGAGCGCATGTCGGCCACGCTGTTCCAGCAGGCCACCGAGGGCCTGGCCATCGTCGACATGCAGTGGCGCATCGTCGAGGCCAACCCGGCCTACTGCGAGATCCTGCACACGCCGCGCGAGGCGCTGGTGGGTCGCGTTGCCACGCCGCTGAGCGTGCCCAACCTGCAGCGCAGCGGCCACGAGCCCGGCGAGCTGCAGGCGCGCCTGGCCGCCGGCCAGGCCTGGAGTGGCCAGCTGCAGGCCGAGCTGGACGACGGCGGCCGCCACGTGTTCGCCGCCCGCCTCAGCGCCGTGCCCGAGCCCGATGGCGCCAACCCGCGCTGGCGGCTGCTCAGCCTCACCGACATGGGCGAGACGCTGCGCCAGCAGGAGCAGCTGCGCCGCAGCCTGCGCTTCGACGCGGCCACGGGCCTGCCCAACCGCGAGGAATTCATGCGGCTGATGCAGCAGGCCATGGCCGCCGCCAACCGCGACAACTTCAAGCTGGTGGTGGCCGTCATCGACCTGGACGACTTCGCCCGCGTCAACGCCGAGCACGGCCTGCTCGTCGCCGATGCCGTGCTGCTGCAGCTCAGCGGCCGGCTGCAGGCCACGCTGCGCGGCGCCCGCGGCGCCTGGCCCGACACGGCCGACCAGCTCGCCCGCCTGCACGGTGACGAGTTCGGTGTGCTGCTGCGCGTGCAGACGCCCGAGGAAGCCCAGCGCGCCGTGGACCGGCTGATGGCGCTGCTGTGCACACCGGTCGCCATCCGCGAGAGCCGCATCGGCGACGGCCTGGCGCTGGAGATCGGCGCCAGCATGGGCGCGACGCTGTACCCGCTGGACGACGCCGACCCCGAGACGCTGCTGCGCCACGCCGGCCATGCGCTGTACCGCGCCAAGCATGCGGGCCGCGGCGTCGTGCAGTTCCACGACCCGGCGCTGGACCAGCGCGACGAGGCCAGCCTGATCGCGCTGGCGCGGCTGCAGCGCGCGCTGGACAGCGACGAGCTGCTGCTGCACTACCAGCCGCAGATCGACCTGCGCACCGGCCAGGTGATGGGCGTGGAGGCGCTGCTGCGCTGGCAGCACCCGGACCGCGGCCTGCTGACGCCCGCGCACTTCCTGCCGCTGGCCGAGACCACCGGCCTGGCGCTGCAGATCGGCGACTGGGTCATCGAGCAGGCACTCGCGCAGGCGGCGCTGTGGCGGCGCCAGGGCATCAACGGCGGCCGCGGGCTGCCGATCAGCGTCAACGTCGGCGCGCGCCAGCTGCGCCGCCACGACTTCCCGCAGCGGCTGCAGGAGCTCATCCAGCGCCAGCCGCCCGAGATGGCGTCGCTGCTGCACCTGGACGTGCTGGAGTCCGACGCGCTGGAGGAAACCGACGCCGCCCAGGCCCTGATCCAGCGCTGCCTGGTGCTGGGCGTGGGCATCGCGCTGGACGACTTCGGCGCCGGCTATTCCCACCTCGCCTCGCTCAAGCGCCTCAACGTCGACACGCTCAAGCTGGACCGCAGCTACGTGCAGGGCATGCTGGGCGACGCGCAGGACCTGTCGCTGGTGGAGAGCGTCATCGGCCTGGCCCGCAACATCGGCTGCGCCGTGCTGGCCAAGGGCATCGAAAGCCGCGCCCACGCCCGCGAGCTGCTGCGGCTGGGTTGCCGGCTCGGCCAGGGCAACGGCATCGCCGCCGCGATGCCGCCGCAGAACCTGCCGGGGTGGATCCACGCCTTCGCCGACACCCCCTGGGCCAGCCAGTTGAAGCTGCCCGCGCAGACGCGTCTTTAAACTCCAGGGGTGATCCCCCAAGGCTTTATCCAGGACCTGCTGTCCCGCGTCGACATCGTCGACGTGGTGGGCCGCCATGTCGACCTCAAGAAGGCCGGCATCAACCACAAGGGCCTGTGTCCCTTCCACGGCGAGAAATCACCCAGCTTCATCGTCAGCCCCAGCCGCCAGACCTACCACTGCTTCGGCTGCGGCGTGCACGGCAACGCCATCGGTTTCCTGATGGAGCACACGGCCGCCACCTTCGTCGAAGCCGTGGAAGACCTGGCCCAGCAGGTGGGCATGGTGGTGCCGCAGGATGAGCGCTCGCCCGAGCAGCGCGAGAAGGCCAAGGCCGAGAAGCAGAAGCAGCAAAGCCTGACCGACGTGCTGGCGCGCGCGTCGGACTTCTACAAGGCGCAGCTGCGCAAGTCGGAACGGGCCGTCACCTATCTCAAGGGCCGCGGCCTGACCGGCCAGATCGCCGCCCGCTTCGGCCTGGGCTATGCGCCCGAGGGCTGGCGGTCGCTCGCCAGCGGCTTCCCGGCCTACGACGACCCGCAGCTGGTCGAGTCCGGCCTCGTCATCACGCCCGATGTCGAGCCGGGCCAGGACGCCAAGCGCTACGACCGGTTCCGGGACCGCGTCATGTTCCCGATCCGCAACGTGCAGGGCGAGGTCATCGGCTTCGGTGGCCGCGTGCTCGACAAGGGCGAGCCCAAGTACCTGAACTCGCCCGAGACCCCGGTCTTCCACAAGGGCCGCGAGCTGTACGGCCTCTACGAGGGCCGCCAGGCCATGCGCCAACGCGGCTACGCGCTGGTCGTCGAAGGCTACATGGACGTCGTCGCGCTGGCGCAGTACGGCATCGCCAACGCGGTGGCCACGCTGGGCACCGCCTGCACGGCCGACCACGTCCACAAGCTGTTCCGCCACACCGACACGGTGGTGTTCAGCTTCGACGGCGACGCCGCCGGCCGCCGCGCCGCCGTGCGGGCGCTGGAGGCCGCGCTGCCCCACGCCACCGAGACGCGCAGCGTCAAGTTCCTGTTCCTGCCGACCGAGCACGACCCCGACTCCTACGTCCGCGACCTGGGCGCCGACGCGTTCGAGCGCTGCGTCGAGGGCGCCGTGCCGCTGTCGCGCCAGCTGAGCGCCGTGGCCGCCGACGGCTGCGACCTCGGCACGCCGGAAGGCCGCGCCCGCATGCTCAAGCAGGCCCACCCGCTGTGGAGCCTGCTGCCCGACGGCCTGCTGCGCCGCCAGCTGCTGGGCGAACTGGCCCGCCAGGGCCAGATGCCCGAGGCCGAGCTGCAGACGCTGTGGCTGGGCCAGGCGGCGCCCAGCGCCGCGGCCGCCGACAGCGCACCCGGCGAGCCCCCGGCCGAGAAGCCGCGCTGGCAACCCAAGGGCGAATGGAAACCCAAAGGGGATTGGAAGGGCAAGGGCGACTGGAAAGGCAAGCGTCGCGGCGAGGAGGAACGCCCGGCCGGCCCGCGCGCCGCGCCGCCCACGCCCACCGACAACGCCGTGCGCCTGCTGCTGCAGCACAGCGAGCTGTGGGAGCCGCTGCCCGACGAGGACCGCGCGCTGCTGCACGAACTGCCCGGCACGCACGGCCAGCTCATCCACTGGCTGGAGCGTCACCTGACCCACCACGGCGCCAGCCCCTGGGCCGTCGTGCAGGCCGGGCTGGACGCCGACGGGCTGGGCGAGCAGGCGCAGCGGCTGGTGCGCCCGTCGCAGGAGCTGGGCATCGAGGAATCCGACCCCGCCGGCGACCTGGCCCATGCCGTCTCCGAACTGCGCGCCCGCGCGCCGGCCGTGCTACCCGGCGGCAACGGCGCCACCGACGACGAACGCCGCCGCGCGCTGGAGGCGCTGGCCCGGCTGCGCGAGCGCCACGGCGTGCAAACCTAGGGTTCGCCCTGTCACGGTTTTGCAATTCAGCGGCTTATCGCTGATAATCTCGTGTTTTCCGCGCGCGTCAACAAGAGTGACGGCAGAGAGATGCCGGACCCCGGCCACCCAGCGACACTGGGCAACCCAACGGGACGACCCAAGGGGTTTTAAAGGCCAACTCCTCCGCCAGCTCTGCATACCAAACGATCACGCCAGCTTGTTCGCGCCACGCCAGGGTCCCTCGATCACACGCTGACCGATACCTTGACGACGAAAGCCACCGCCCCCTGCCCCGCCGGTTTTGCGATCGAGCCCGGGCCGGCCGCGGTGGCTGCTGCATTTCTGAATTGACCCGCGCAACCCCTCGAAGGACCTGCATGACCGCCAAGAAGACCGCGCCCAAGGCCAGCCCCGCCCCCGCCGAAGACCCCAAGAAGAAGCCTGCCGTGAAGGCGGCGGCTGCCAAGCCCGCGGCGAAGGCCGTCAAGGCCACGGACGAGGACAAGCCCAAGCGCGGCCGCAAGCCCAAGGCGGAAACCACGTCCAAGAAGGCCGGCAAGAAGGACGCCGAGGACGAGGAAGACTTCTCCGACATCGACGCCGAGGTCGAGGGCGAAGAGCCCGAGGCGGAGGCCGAGGAGACGACGGTCGTTGCGGAAGAAACCGTCAAGGCCAAGCCGCTGCGCATGAAGGTCAGCCGCGCCAAGGAGCGCGCGCTGATGCGCGAGTTCGGCCTGGAAGAGACCGCGCTGACCGAAGAGGAAGCCCTCAAGCGCCGCAGCGAGCTGAAGACCCTCATCAAGATGGGCAAGACGCGTGGTTTCCTGACACACCAGGAAATCAACGACCACCTGCCCGAAAAGCTGGTCAGCGAGGAAATCCTCGAAGCCATCGTGTCCATGCTCAACGACATGGGCATCGCGGTCTACGAGCAGGCGCCCGACGCCGCCACGCTGCTGATCCAGGGCAACACGACGGCCACGTCGACCGAGGAAGAAGCCGAAGAAGCCGCCGAAGCGGCGCTGTCGACGGTGGACTCGGAATTCGGTCGCACGACCGACCCGGTGCGCATGTACATGCGCGAGATGGGCACGGTCGAGCTGCTGACGCGTGAAGGCGAAATCGAGATCGCCAAGCGCATCGAAGGTGGCCTGCAGGCCATGATGCTGGCGATCTCGGCCTCGCCGACGACCATCGCCCACATCCTGGAATACGCCACCAAGATCCGCGCCGGCGAGATGCAGATCTCCGACGTCGTCGACGGCTTCGTGGCCGAAGACGAGGCCGACGACTACGTGGCCGAGGAAGACTTCGACGAGTTCGACGAAGAAGACGACGACGACGGCAACGGCGGCTCCAAGGCGCTGACCAAGAAGCTCGAAGAGCTGAAGAACGCCGCGCTGGTGAAGCTGGACTCGATGTCCGTCGCCTTCGACAAGATGCGCAAGGCCTTCGAGAAGGACGGCTACAAGTCGATCCCTTACAACAAGGCTCAGCAAGCCATCAGCGCCGAGCTGATGACCATCCGTTTCACGGTCAAGACCATCGAGAAGCTGTGCGACATCCTGCGCAGCCAGGTGGACGACGTGCGCCGCTACGAGCGCGAGCTGCGCAAGATCGTGGTCGACAAGTGCGGCATGCCGCAGGAGCACTTCATCAAGACGTTCCCGCCCAACGCGTTGAACCTGAAGTGGGCCGAGAAGGAAGTGGCTGCCGGCAAGCCCTACAGCATCATCCTGAGCCGCAACCTGCCGCCGGTACAGGAACTGCAGCAGAAGCTGACGGACATCCAGGCCAAGGCCGTGGTGCCGCTGGACGACCTGAAGGACATCAACAAGAAGATGAACGAGGGCGAAAAGGCCTCTCGTGATGCGAAGAAGGAAATGATCGAGGCCAACCTGCGCCTCGTGATCTCCATCGCCAAGAAGTACACCAACCGCGGCCTGCAGTTCCTGGACCTGATCCAGGAAGGCAACATCGGCCTGATGAAGGCGGTGGACAAGTTCGAATACCGCCGCGGCTACAAGTTCTCGACGTACGCGACGTGGTGGATCCGCCAGGCCATCACGCGCTCCATCGCCGACCAGGCCCGCACCATCCGCATCCCGGTTCACATGATCGAGACGATCAACAAGATGAACCGCATCTCGCGCCAGCACTTGCAGGAGTTCGGCTACGAGCCGGACGCCCCGACGCTGGCCGAGAAGATGGAGATCCCGGAAGACAAGATCCGCAAGATCATGAAGATCGCCAAGGAGCCGATCTCCATGGAAACGCCGATCGGCGACGACGACGACAGCCACCTGGGCGATTTCATCGAGGACACCAACAACACCGCGCCGATCGAAGCCGCCATGCAGGCCGGCCTGCGCGACGTGGTGAAGGACATCCTCGACTCGCTGACCCCGCGCGAAGCCAAGGTGCTGCGCATGCGCTTCGGCATCGAGATGCAGAGCGACCACACGCTGGAAGAAGTCGGCAAGCAGTTCGACGTGACTCGTGAGCGCATCCGCCAGATCGAGGCCAAGGCGATCCGCAAGCTCAAGCACCCGAGCCGCAGCGACAAGCTGCGCACGTATCTGGACAACCTGTAAAGGTCGGCCAGAGACGTGGTTCGCGCCAGCGAACTGCCGCGCAGCGGCAACGCGACTTGCGCCCTGGCTCGCATCGCGCGACAGGGCACAAGCTGCGCACCTATCTCGACAACCTCTGATCGGGATAGCAACGAAGGCCGGTCCCCCGGCCTTTTTTGCGCCTATAAACTTTCGACATGACCGCGATCCGCGAGCGCACCGTTCTTTTCGCCGACCTGCGTGGCAGCACCGGGCTGTACGAGTCCCTCGGCAATGCCGAGGCCAGCGGCCTGGTCACGCAGACGGTCAGCCAGGTCAGCGAGGCCGTGCTGGAAAGCGGCGGCCACCTCATCAAGACGCTGGGCGACGGCCTGATGGCCGCGTTCGAGACGCCGCGCGACGGCGTGCGCGCGGCCCAGCGCATGCAGGAGATGCTGGAGAAGACCGTGCAGCGCGCGCGCCGCCTGAACAACCCCGCCATGCTGTCGCTACGGCTGCAGGTGGCGCTGGCGCGTGGCGAGGTGGTGGAGCTCAACGGCGACTGCTTCGGCGACGCGGTCAATGTGGCGGCCCGCCTCATCGACCATGCCGGCGACGGCGAGATCCTCATCACCGCCGAGGTGCTGGCCGGCCTGCACCACGCGTCCAAGGGGCGCTTTCGCAGCCTGGACCGCATCTCGGTGCGTGGCCGCATCGAGCCCGTGCACGTCTACCGCATGGACGCCGCGTCGCTGCTCAGCGCCGACGACACCGCCACGCAGTTCGGCGAACCGATGCGCTCCGTCGAGCCCGACGGCATGCGGCTGGTGTGGCACGACCTGGACCGTGTCTTCGACATCGGCGCCATGCCCATCGTGCTGGGCCGCAGCGTACAGGCGACCTACTGCATCACCGACGCCCGCGTGTCGCGCTCGCACGCCCGCATCGACTGGCAGGGCAGCAGCTTCGAGCTGACCGATCTCTCCTACAACGGCACCTACGTGCGCTTCGGCGACTCCGGCGAGTTGCTCAGCCTCAAGCGCGGCAGCTGCACGCTGCATGGCAGCGGCGTCATCGGCCTGGGCGGGCTGCCGACCGACGAGCAGTCGCCCATCGTGCGCTTCGAGGTGCTGCACTTCGCCGACACGGAACCGCAGGCCTTCGGTGCCCCCCGCTCCCGCCGCTGATGCCATTTCTTCCTGAACCGCCTTACCGCCACGGCGCTCCTGCTGCGGGGCCCGACACGGCCGTGCTGCTGTGCAACCTCGGCACACCCGACGCGCCCACCGCCCCCGCGCTGCGCCGCTACCTCGCCCAGTTCCTCGCCGACCCGCGCGTCGTCGAGATCCCGCGGCTGATCTGGCTGCTCATCCTGCACGGCATCATCCTGCGCGTGCGGCCCGCCAAGTCCGCGGCCAAATACGCCACCGTCTGGACGCCCGAGGGCTCGCCGCTGAAGGTCTGGACCGAGAAGCAGGCCAAGCTGCTGCAGGGCCAGCTGGGCGAGCGCGGCCTGCGCGTGCGCGTGGCCTATGCGATGCGCTACAGCCAGCCCGCCATTGCGGCGGCGCTGGACGCCCTCAAGCGCGAAGGCGTGCGCCGCGTGCTGGTGCTGCCGGCCTACCCGCAATACTCGGGCGCCACGACGGCCAGCGTCATCGACGACGTGGCGCGCTGGGCGCTGCAGACCCGCCACCTGCCCGAGCTGCGCTTCATCAACCGCTACCACGACGACCCGGCCTACATCGCCGCGCTGGCGCAGACCGTGCGCGAGCACTGGCAGCGCGAGGGCCGCGCCGACAAGCTGGTGATGAGCTTCCACGGCATGCCCGAGCGCACGCTGCACCTGGGCGACCCCTACCACTGCGAATGCCTGAAGACCGGCCGCCTGCTGGCCGAGGCGCTGGGGCTGAAGGAGGGCGAGTGGCTGGTCACGTTCCAGAGCCGTTTCGGCAAGGCCAAGTGGCTGGAGCCCTACACCGAGCCCAGCCTCGTCAAGCTGGCCCAGGGCGGCCTGAAGCACGTGGACGTCATCTGCCCCGGCTTCGCGGCCGACTGCCTGGAGACGCTGGAAGAGATCGCGCAGGAGGCACGCGAGGCCTTCCTGCACGCGGGTGGCCAGCGCTTCGGCTACATCCCCTGCCTGAACGACCACCCGGCCGGCATGCGTGCGCTCGCCAGGCTGGCCGAACGGCATCTGCAGGGCTGGCCCCTGGAAGCTGCCCACCCTGACACACTGGCCTTGCAGCGCCAGCGTGCGCTGGCCGCCGGGGCCCGTGAATGAGCGACCTGCCGGCCAGCATGCGGCTGGACAAATGGCTGTGGGCGGCGCGCTTCTACAAGACACGGGCACTGGCCGTCGATGAGATCAACCTGGGCCGCGTGCGCGTGGGTGGCCAACCGGTCAAGCCGGCGCGGGACGTGAAGCCCGGGGACGTGCTGAGCATCCGCACCGGCCAGGTGACGCGTGAGGTCGCGGTGCTGGGCCTGTCGCACCAGCGCGGGCCGGCGCCGCAGGCGCAGCTGCTGTATGCCGAGACCGCGGCCAGCATCACGGCGCGGGAGGCTGCAGCTGAAGCCCGCCGGCTGGCGCCGGAGCCGGCAGCCACCATCGAGCAAGGCCGGCCGACCAAGCAGGACCGCCGCCGGCTGGCGAACTGGGACCGCTGGTCCGCCTCGCTGGACGATGAAGATCCGGGTTGACCCGGATAATTCGCCACCAATCCCCCTCTTGAAACCAGGGCATCGCGCCCCATGTCGACGCGGTTGCCTCTTTTTCTGCCATGACTACCGACACCTCTCTGCCCGAAGACGCCGCTGGCGCCCCCGAGCCCACGGCCGCCGAACTGAACCCCGAGATCAAGATCGCCGAGCTCGAAGGCCGCCTGGCCGAGATGAGCGACGCCTACTTGCGCGCCAAGGCCGAGGCCGAGAACGTGCGCCGCCGTGCCGAGGAAGACATCGCCAAGGCGCGCAAGTTCGCCGTCGAGGCCTTCGCCGAGGCGATGCTGCCGGTCATGGACAGCCTGGAAGGCGCCATCGCCACGCCCAACGCCAGCGTCGACACCGTGCTGGAAGGCGTGCACGCCACGCGCCGCCAGCTGTCCAGCGCGCTGGAGCGCAACCGCGTCGTCGAGATCAACCCGGGCCAGGGCGCCAAGTTCGACCCGCACCAGCACCAGGCCATCTCCGTGGTGCCGGCGCCCACGCAGGACGCCAACACGGTGGTCACCGTGCTGCAGAAGGGCTTCCTGATCGCCGACCGCGTGCTGCGCCCGGCACTCGTGACGGTTGCCGCGCCGAAGTAATACACATGCAGCCGTTCCCTTGAAACGGCGCAAGTTATCCACAACTCGAACACATCACCAAATCCTCAGGAGCATCCCATGGGAAAGATCATCGGCATTGACCTCGGCACCACCAACTCGTGCGTGGCGGTCATGGAAGGCAACACGACCCGCGTCATCGAGAACGCCGAAGGCGCTCGCACGACGCCGTCCATCATTGCCTACCAGGAAGACGGCGAGATCCTCGTCGGCGCCTCGGCCAAGCGCCAGTCGGTGACCAACCCGAAGAACACGCTGTACGCGGTGAAGCGCCTGATCGGCCGCAAGTTCTCCGAGAAGGAAGTGCAGAAGGACATCGACCTGATGCCCTACACCATCGCCGCCGCCGACAACGGCGACGCCTGGGTGGAAGTGCGCGGCAAGAAGTTCGCGCCCCCGCAGGTCTCGGCCGAAGTGCTGCGCAAGATGAAGAAGACCGCCGAGGACTACCTCGGCGAGGAAGTGACCGAGGCCGTCATCACGGTGCCGGCCTACTTCAACGACGCGCAGCGTCAGGCCACCAAGGACGCCGGCCGCATCGCCGGCCTGGACGTCAAGCGCATCATCAACGAGCCCACCGCCGCGGCGCTGGCCTTCGGCCTGGACAAGCACGGCAAGGGCGACCGCAAGATCGCCGTCTATGACCTGGGTGGCGGCACGTTCGACGTGTCCATCATCGAGATCGCCGACGTGGACGGCGAGAAGCAGTTCGAAGTGCTGTCGACCAACGGCGACACCTTCCTGGGCGGCGAAGACTTCGACCAGCGCATCATTGATTACATCGTCACCGAGTTCAAGAAGGAACAAGGCGTCGACCTGACCAAGGACGTGCTGGCCCTGCAGCGCCTGAAGGAAGCCGCTGAAAAGGCCAAGATCGAGCTGTCCAACTCGTCGCAGACCGACGTCAACCTGCCTTACATCACGGCAGACGCGACCGGCCCGAAGCACCTGAACGTCAAGCTGACCCGCGCCAAGCTGGAGTCGCTGGTGGACGAACTGATCGAACGCACGATCGCCCCCTGCCGCATGGCCATCAAGGATGCCGGCGTGTCCGTGGCCGACATCGACGACATCATCCTGGTCGGCGGCATGAGCCGCATGCCCAAGGTGCAGGAGAAGGTCAAGGAGTTCTTCGGCAAGGAGCCGCGCAAGGACGTCAACCCCGACGAGGCCGTGGCTGTCGGTGCCGCCATCCAGGGCCAGGTCCTGGGCGGCGAGCGCAAGGACGTGCTGCTCCTGGACGTCACCCCGCTGAGCCTGGGCATCGAGACCCTGGGCGGCGTGATGACGAAGATGATCAAGAAGAACACGACCATCCCGACGAAGTTCTCGCAGACGTTCTCCACGGCTGACGACAACCAGCCGGCCGTGACGATCAAGGTCTACCAGGGCGAGCGCGAGCTGGCCCAGGCCAACAAGTCGCTGGGCGAGTTCAACCTCGAAGGCATCCCGCCGGCACCGCGCGGCGTGCCCCAGATCGAGGTCTCCTTCGACATCGACGCGAACGGCATCCTGCACGTCGGCGCCAAGGACAAGGGCACCGGCAAGGAAAACAAGATCACCATCAAGGCGAACTCGGGCCTGTCGGAAGCCGAGATCGAGAAGATGGTGAAGGACGCCGAAGCCAACGCGGCCGAGGACAAGAAGAAGGTCGAGCTGGTGCAGGCCCGCAACCAGGCCGACGGCCTGGTGCACAGCGTGCGCAAGTCGGTGGCCGAGCATGGCGACAAGCTGGATGCGGCCGAGAAGGACGCTATCGAAGCCGCCGCCAAGGACCTGGAAGAAGCCATCAAGGGCGACGACCAGGCCGCCATCGAGGCCAAGACCGAGACGCTGATGACCGCCAGCCAGAAGCTGGGCGAGAAGATCTACGCCGACCAGCAGGCCGCCCAGGCTGCTGCGGGTGCCGCCGCTGGCGCCGCCGAGCAACCGCAGGCCGCGCCGCAAGGCGAAGCCAAGCGCCCGGCCGACGACAACGTCGTGGATGCCGACTTCAAGGAAGTCAAGGACAGCAAGTAAGCCCTCGATGACTTCACGGCCCGGGAGCGCTTGACTGCGCCCTCGGGCCTTTGCCCTTCAAAGAAGACAGCATGGCTTCCAAGCGCGATTACTACGAAGTCCTCGGCCTCGCGAAAAACGCGACCGAGGAGGACATCAAGAAGGCCTACCGCAAGCTGGCCATGAAGTACCACCCCGACCGCAACCAGGGCGACGGGGCGAAGAAGGCCGAGGAACAGTTCAAGGAGGCCAAGGAGGCCTACGAGATGCTGTCCGACGCGCAGAAGCGCGCGGCCTACGACCAGTACGGCCATGCCGGCGTGGACCCCAACATGGGTGCCGGCCGCGGCGGCCCGGGCGCGGAGGGCTTCGGCGGCTTTGCCGAGGCCTTCGGCGACATCTTCGGCGACATCTTCGGCGGCCAGGGCGGCGGCCAGCGCCGCGGTGGCGGCGGCCAGCAGGTCTACCGCGGCAGCGACCTCAGCTACGCGATGGAGATCACGCTGGAAGAGGCCGCACGCGGCAAGGAAACGCAGATCCGCATCCCGAGCTGGGAAGGCTGCGAGACCTGCGGCGGCTCGGGCGCCAAGCCCGGCACCAGCGCCAAGAGCTGCGGCTCCTGCGGCGGCTCGGGCACGGTGCACATGCGCCAGGGCTTCTTCAGCATCCAGCAGACCTGCCCGCACTGCCACGGCAGCGGCAAGATCATTCCCGACCCCTGCACGGCCTGCAACGGCCAGGGCAAGGTGAAGAAGCAGAAGACGCTGGAAGTGAAGATCCCGGCCGGCATCAACGAGGGCATGCGCATCCGCTCGGCGGGCAATGGCGAGCCCGGCGTGAACGGCGGCCCGGCGGGCGATCTCTACATCGAGATCCGCATCAAGCAGCACGACATCTTCGAGCGCGACGGCGACGACCTGCACTGCACGATGCCCGTGTCGATGATCACGGCCGCGCTGGGCGGCACGATCGAGGTGCCGACGCTGGGCGGCAAGGCCGAGATCGAGCTGCCCGAGGGCACGCAGCACGGCAAGACCTTCCGCCTGCGCGGCAAGGGCATCAAGGGCGTGCGCTCCAGCTACCCCGGCGACCTGTACTGCCACATCGCCGTGGAAACGCCGGTCAAGCTCACCGAGCATCAGAAGAAGCTGCTCAAGGAGCTGGACGAGTCGCTGAAGAAGGGCGGCGAGAAGCATTCGCCCAACGCCAAGACTTGGACCGACCGCGTCAAGGACTTGTTCAAATAAGCCCTTCCGGGCCGATCAGCCGCGGCACTCCGCCAGGAGACCGCGGCTTTTTTCATGGTCGGCGCCGTCGTCACCGCAGATGCCATCGCGTCGGATGTCACGAAATGCAGCGAGAACGCGCGTTAACCACCGCTCCCTTCTCGCTGGGGAAAACCTAAAGTCCATGGACTGTCATACCGATGACTCATAAGTGATGCTGCCTGTGCGTTTCCCGATCAGAGTCCACGGCCCCGCGCCGGGAAGGGAACACGCATGTTCCTGATGGACCAGACCATCCAGGCCGCGTCGGCGCTGATCATTGACAGCAACGCCAACTCGCGCAGCCTGATGTCGGCCCAGCTGCGCGACCTGGGCGTGGGCACCGTGCGCCAGACGCCGCGCGTGAAGGACGCCCGCGTGATGCTGGAGCACCAGACCTTCGACATCGTGCTGTGCGACTACCACTTCGACACGAGCGACACGTCGGGACAGGACCTGCTGGACGAGCTGCGCCGCGAAGGCCTGCTGCCCTACTCCACCGTCTTCGTGATGGTGACCAGCGAAGCCACCTACGCCAAGGTGGCCGAGGCGGCGGAGGCGGCGCTGGACGCCTATCTCATCAAGCCCTACACCAGCGCCAACCTGGCCGAGCGACTGGCGAGCGCGCGCCAGCGCAAGCGCATCCTGAAGGACATCTTCGAGGCCATCGAGGCCGAGGACTTCGAGACCGCCGCCAACCTGTGCCTGGCGCGCTTCGAGGCCAAGGGCAAGTACTGGCTCTACGCCGCACGCATCGGCGCCGAGCTGCTGCTGCGGCTCAAGCGCTTCGAAGACGCCCGGGCGCTGTACGAGGCCATCATCGCGGCCAAGACGGTGCCCTGGGCACGGCTGGGCGTGGCGCGCACCGAGGTGGCCGGCGGCAACCTGCAGAAGGCCCGCCGCACGCTGGAAAACCTCATCGGCGAGCTGCCCGACTACGCCGACTCGCACGACCTGATGGGCCACGTGCAGATGGAACAGGGCGACCTGCAGGAGGCGCTCAAGACCTACCAGATCGCCGCCACGCTGACGCCCGGCTGCCTGCTGCGGCTGCAGCGCTGCGGCTCGCTGGGCTTCTACGCCGGCCAGCGCGCCGACTCGCTGCGCATGCTGGAGCGCGCCATGTCGCAGGGGCTGCGCTCCAAGCTGTTCGACATGCTCAGCGTCGTCCTCATCGGCCTGATGCGCTTCGACAACAAGGACTACAAGGGCTTCAAGTACGCGCACGACGCGTTGACGGCCGCGCTGGAACGCGCGCCGGGCTCCATCCGGCTGCAGCGCTTCGACCTCGTGTTCCGCGGCCTGTCCTTCCTGCTCGAACGCCGCGTGGGCCAGGCGCTGGTGGTCGCACGCGAGTTCACCGAGCACGCCGACGCCGGCAACTTCGACCTGGAGGCCGCGTCGCTGCTGACAGCGCTGTGGATACGACTGTCCAGCCAGGAGGTGGAGCTGGAGGAGATGATGCCCATCCTGCGCAGCCTGGGCACGCGCTACTGCTCCGCCAAGGCCAGCACCGAGATCCTCGTCGCGATGACCGAGGGCCACATCGGCGCGGCCGAGCAGTTCCGCGACTGCCACCAGCAGGTCTTCAGCGTCGCCGAAACGGCCATGCGCCACTCGCTGCGAGGCAGCGCCAAGATGGCAGTGGAGCTGCTCATCCAGCAGGGCGAGCTGACACGCAACGCCAAGCTCATCGACATGGCCGGCCTGGTGCTCAAGCGCCATGCCGAGAAGATCGAGGAGGCCGGCACGCTGGCCGAACAGATCGACGTGCTGCACGGCCGCTTTGTCAGGCCCATGGGTGGCGGCTCGTCCAAGGCACGCGCGACCGGCGGCGTCGCACTGCGCACCGGCGCCGCGGCCTCCGTGCCGGCCTGACGCCAGCTGGCGGACGGCCCGGGCGCCGCACTGGCGGCAGAATGCGCCCGCCCCCGCCTCTCCGACTGCCATGACTTTTCTCAAGCGCCTGCTGGCCTGGTTCCGCCCCGACACCGCCCGCCCTCTGACCCAGGCCTGGCTGGCCGCCCTGTGGATGGGGCTGCTCGCCAACTGGCCGCTGTGGAAGCAGCTGCAGGCGCTGCCGGGCATCGGCCTCGGGTTCACGCTGGTGTTCGCCGGCATGGTCACGGCCGCCACCGGCGCCGTGCTGAGCCTGCTGGCTTGGCCGCGGCTCATCAAGGGCGTGCTGGCCGTGCTGCTGCTCAGCGCCGGCGCGCTGGCCTATTTCATCGGCAGCTACGGCATCGTGTTCGACCCGACGATGGTCGTGAACATGGCGCAGACCGACGTGCGCGAGACGCGCGACCTGCTGAGCTGGAAGCTGTTCGCCAGCCTGCTGCTGCTGGGCGCGCTGCCCGCCCGGTGGCTGCTGCGCCGCCCGAAAGCGCCGGCGCAGTCGGCCGGCAAACGGCTGGGCGGCAACCTCGCGTCCTTCGGCCTGGGCCTCGTCGTCATGGTGCTGCTGGCGCTGAGCGTGTTCGCGACGCTGTCGTCGACGATGCGCAACCACAAGTCCATCCGCTACATGGTCACGCCGCTGAACGCCGTCTACTCGGTCAGCATCGTCGGCGTGCGCAGCCTGTCCGGCCCCAAGGGCCCGCCGGTGGTCATCGGCGCCGACGCGCGCCTGCTGCCGCGCGCCGACGGCGCCAAGCCGCCGCTGCTGCTGCTGGTCGTCGGCGAGACGGCGCGGGCGATGAACTTCAGCCTCAACGGCTACGCGCGGCCGACCAACCCCGAGCTGTCCAAATTGCCGGTCGTCAGCCTGCGCGACGTGAGCTCCTGCGGCACCGCCACGGCCGCCTCCCTGCCCTGCATGTTCGCGCCGCAGGGCCGGGCCGGCTTCGATGCCGACAAGCCCCAGGAGAACCTGCTGGACGTGCTGCAGCGCGCCGGCCTGGCCGTGCTGTGGCTGGACAACCAGAGCGGCTGCAAAGGCCTGTGCGACCGCGTGCCCAACAGCTTCACGTCCAAGCTGCCCGATGGCGCCACGCCGCTGCCCGCCAGCCTGTGCCACAAGGATGAACTGGAAGGCGCCGAGTGCTTCGACGAGGCGCTGCTGCACGAGCTGGACAAGCGCATCGCCGCGCTGGACCCGGAGCGCGTGAAGCGCGGCCTGGTGCTCGTCATGCACCAGATGGGCAGCCACGGCCCGGCCTACTTCAAGCGCTCGCCGGACGAGCTCAAGCGCTTCCTGCCCGAGTGCAAGAGCAACCAGCTGCAGGACTGCGAGCGGCAGCAGGTCGTCAACGGCTACGACAACACGCTGCTGACGACCGACCGCCTGCTGGCCCGCTCCATCGCGTGGCTGCAGGCGCAGCAGGACCGTTTCGATACCGGCATGCTGTACGTGTCGGACCACGGCGAATCGCTGGGCGAGAACGGCCTGTACCTGCACGGCATGCCGTACGCGATGGCCCCGAAGGAGCAGACGCACGTGCCCATGATCCTGTGGGTACCCGAAGGCGGCGCGCTGGCGGCATCGATGAAGCCCGGCTGCCTGGCCACGCTGCGCGACAAGCCGGCGTCGCACGACAACCTGTTCCACACGACGATGGGCTGGGTGGGCGCGCGGGCGGATGTTTACAAGGCGGAGTGGGACTTGCTGGCCGGCTGCCGCCAATAAGCGCGCCTCAGGCGCCACCACGCCGGCTCGGTTTGAACAGGGAGGGCAATAGATGGGCATCACCGCGAAACATCGCGCCATGGCCGCGCTGCTGGCGCTGCTGTCGTGTACCGGCGCCCGCGCTGCGAGCTTCGACTGCAAGCTGGCCAAGACGCCGATGGAACGGGCCATCTGCGGCAACGCGGCGCTGTCGGCGCTGGACGAGCGCATGGCGCAGTCCTACCAGCGCGCACTGGCCGCGTTGAGCCCCGCCGGCGGCACCGCGCTGAAGACGTCACAGCGCGCCTGGCTGCGCTACGCGCCACAGGTCTGCAAGCCGGCGCCGCAGACCCGGGTGTCCGACGAAGCCTGCCTGTCGCGAGAATTGCAGGAACGCATCAAGCGCCTCGATCAAGCCGGCGTGAAGCTCGGCGTCCTCGTGCTGAACCACGTCGACCAGTACGACGCGCGCCCCGGCCCGCCTGGGGACGACACCGGCGGACGAGCCGGCATGGTCACCCATCACGTCGGGCATGTGCAGATTGACGGCGTGACCACGCCCGACCAACTCGCCTGGAACCGCGCGCAGAAGCCGCCGGAACCGCCAACCATGCCGAGCGACAGCGATGATGACTCGACGGCAGACATCCTCAGCGATGCCACCATCGCCTGCGGCAATGCTCGCCTGTTGAGTCTCGAGAGGACGAGCTTTCGTTATTCCCACGGCGCGCCCCATGGCATCTACGACGTATTCCCGACGACGGTGCTGCTCCAGGCCGACATGCGCCCGCTGACGGCGGCGGACCTGTTCGCCAAGGATTCCGGCTGGCAGGCCAGGCTGCCCACGCTGTTCTGGCAGACCTATGCGAGCGGAGCCGACGCCTACAAGGCCGATCCGGTGGAACGGACGGTTCGTGAGGTCGCCGCAGACGAGCGCCGCTGGCTGATCACACCTGTGGGCCTGCGCATCAGCTTCAGCGCCTACGAGGCCGGCAGCTACGCCGGCACGCCCGGCCCCATCACGGTGCCCTGGGCCGCGCTCAAGCCGCTGTTGATCGGCAATGCCGCGCCGGCCTGCGACGTGTCGTTCTTCGACAAGCGCTGACGGCAGCGCGACCGCGACTAGAACAGATCCCCCTGCGCCGACGGCTTGCGCGGCGGCGTGAACAGCGCCAGCTGCACCGGCCGGCGCTCGGTGCGCAGGCCCAGCTTGGCCGCCGCCCGCCGCAGGCGTGCGCGCAGCAGGTCGGCCCAGATGCCTTCGCCGGTGAAGCGGGTGCCGAAGCGTGCGTCGTTGTCCTTGCCGCCGCGCATGTCGCGGATGCGGGCCATCACGCGGTCGGCGCGGTCGGGGAAGTGACGCTGCAGCCAGTCCTGGAACAGCGGGTTCACCTCCCACGGCAGCCGCACCGGGATGCTGAAGGCGCTGCTGGCGCCGGCCGCGGCGGCGACCTCCAGGATGCGCTCCAGCTCCGGCTCGTTGATGAACGGGATGATGGGCGACACGCTGACGCCCACCGGCACGCCCGCGTCCGCCAGCGCCTTGATCGTGCGCAGCCGCCGCGCCGGCGCCGCGGCGCGCGGCTCCAGGATGCGGGCGAGGTCGTTGTCCAGCGTCGTCACCGACAGGTAGGCCGACACCAGCCCCTGCGCGGCCATCGGCGCGATGAGGTCGAGATCACGCTCGATGCCGCTGCTCTTGGTGACGACGGAGAACGGGTGGCCGGTCTCGGCCAGCACCTCGACGATGCGGCGCGTGATGCCCAGCCGGCGCTCCACCGGCTGGTAGGCGTCCGTCGCGGTGCCCAGCACCAGCGAGCGTGGTTCGTAGCGCGCGCCGGCCAGCGTCTCGCGCAGCCGCTCGGCGGCGTTGACCTTGGCGACGATGCGGGTCTCGAAGTCCAGCCCCGGCGACAGGTTCAGGTAGCTGTGCGTGGGCCGGGCGAAGCAGTAGACGCAACCATGCTCACAGCCGCGGTAGGGGTTGATGGAGTAGTCGAACGAGATGTCGGGCGACTGGTTGCTGGTGACGATCTTCCTGGCCATCTCCTCGATGACCTGGGTGGCCGGCGGCAGGTGTTCCTCGGCGGCGTCCTGGTCCAGCGAGCCCCAGCCGTCGTCGTACTGCTCGCGCTCGCGCCGCTCGAAGCGGTGCGGCATGGCCGTGGCCGTGCCGCGGCCCTTGATGGACTCGGCGGCAACCAGGTTCGGCTGGGCGGCGGCAATGCGAATGGGTGCGCGCGACATGCTGTAAATATATACAGCTTTTAGGCCTGCCGGGCACCTGCCCATCGGCCACACCCTAGACTGAGCGGAGATGACGATTCCCGTGACGAGTTCCGCAGGCCTGGCCCGCCTGCGCGACCAGAGTGACTACCTGCGCCTGCTGGCCGCCCGCGTGACCGGCGGCGCCGCCAACCAGATGCTGATGGTGGCGCTGGGCTGGCAGATGTACGACCTGACCGGCAGCGCCTGGGAGCTGGGGCTGGTGGGCCTGGCGCAGTTCCTGCCCGCGCTGCTGCTGACGCTGCCGGCCGGCCATGTGGTGGACCAGCACGACCGCCGCCTGCTGCTGGCCGCCAGCCTCGGGCTGCAGTTGCTGACGGCCACCTGCCTGGCGCTGGCCAGCGGCGGCGGCTGGGTGGGGCCCGGCCTCATCCTGGGCCTGTCCATCGTGCTGGGCTGCGCCCGGGCGCTGCAGATGCCGGCGCAGCAGGCGCTGATGCCGTCGCTGGTGCCGGTGGAGCTGCTGCCGCGCGCGGTGGCGACGTCCAGTTCCACGATGCAGGCAGCCATCATTGCCGGCCCGGCGCTGGGCGGCGTGCTGTACGCGCTGGGGCCGTGGGCGGCCGGCCGCGTCGCGCACGGCACGTCGGCGGCCGCCGCGGCGCACTGGGGTGCGGCCATCGTCTATGGCGTGTCGCTGCTGCTGCTGGTTTGCGCCGTGCTGGCGGTGCTGTCCATCCGCCACCGCCCCCTGCAGCCGCGCCGCGCGGCGCCGGGCCTGGCGCAGCTGACGGCGGGCATCCGCTTCATCTGGCAGCGCCCGGTGGTGCTGGGCGCCATCTCGCTGGACCTGTTCGCCGTGCTGCTGGGCGGCGCCACGGCGTTGCTGCCCATCTTCGCGAAAGACATCCTGCACACCGGCCCCGAGGGCCTGGGCCTGCTGCGCTCGGCGCCGGCGCTGGGCGCCGTCGTCGTCGGCGTGTGGCTATCGCGCCGGCCCATCACGCGCCGTGCCGGGCACTGGCTGCTGGGCGCCGTGGGCGTGTTCGGCCTGGCGATGATCGCGTTCGCGCTGACGACGTCGTTCGTCGTCGCCTTCATCGTGCTGGCCGTCAGCGGCGCGGCGGACATGGTCAGCGTCGTCATCCGCCAGTCGCTGGTCCAGCTGGAAACGCCGGACGACATGCGCGGCCGCGTCGGCGCGGTGAACTCGGTCTTCATCGGCGCCAGCAACCAGCTGGGCGAGTTCGAGTCCGGCGCCACCGCGGCGCTGCTGGGGCCGGTGGGCTCGGTGCTGCTGGGCGGCTTTGGCGTGCTGGCGGTCGTGGCGCTGTGGTTCAGGCTGTTCCCGGCACTGGCGCAGCGCGACCGCCTGCACTGAGCGCGTCTACCGGCTGGACGGAAACGCGAACACCGCGCTCTCGCGCACGCCCGACGACGGCCAGCGCTGCGTGATCTGCTTGCGGCGCGTGTAGAAGCGCACCGCATCGGGCCCGTAGGCGTTCAGGTCGCCGAACAGCGAACGCTTCCAGCCGCCGAAGGAGTGGTAGGCCACCGGCACCGGCAGCGGCACGTTGACGCCCACCATGCCGACCTGGATGTGGTCGGTGAAGTGGCGGGCCGTCTCGCCGTCGCGCGTGAAGATGCAGGTGCCGTTGCCGTACTCGTGGGCGTCGATCAGCGCCATGGCCTCGGCCAGGCTCTGCACGCGCACGAGGCCCAGCACCGGGCCGAAGATCTCTTCCTCGTAGATGCGCATGCCGGGCCGCACGCGGTCGAACAGGCAGGGGCCGAGGAAGTAGCCGCCCTCGTGCCCGGCCACCGTGAGGCTGCGGCCGTCCACCACCAGCTCGGCGCCCTCCTCCACGCCCTGGGCCACGTAGCCGCGCACCTTGTCCAGGTGCGGCTTCGTGACCAGCGGGCCCATGTCGCAGCCGGCCTCGCGGCCCGCCCCGATCTTCATGCGGGCCATCTCGGCCACCAGCTTGTCGCGCAGCGCGTCGGCCGTCGCGTCGCCCACGGCCACCACCAGCGGGATGGCCATGCAGCGCTCGCCGCAGGAGCCGAAGGCCGCGCCCATCAGCGCGCTGACCGCGTTGTCCAGATCCGCATCGGGCATGACGACCGCGTGGTTCTTCGCGCCGCCCAGCGCCTGCACGCGCTTGCCGTGCTTCGTGCCCGTCGCATAGATGTATTCGGCGATGGGCGTGGAGCCGACGAAGCTGACGGCCTGCACGCGCGGGTCGGTCAGCAGCGTGTCCACCGCCTCCTTGTCGCCCATGACGACGTTCAACACGCCCGGCGGCAGGCCGGCTTCCTGCGCCAGCTGCGCGATGAGCAGCGCGCTGCTCGGGTCGCGCTCCGAGGGCTTGAGCACGAAGGTATTGCCGCAGGCCACGGCCATGGGCCACATCCACAGCGGCACCATGGCCGGGAAGTTGAACGGCGTGATGCCGGCGCAGACGCCCAGCGCCTGGAACTCCGACCAGGCGTCGATGCCCGGGCCGACGTTGCGGCTGTGCTCGCCCTTCAGCAGCTCGGGCGCGTAGCTCGCGTACTCGACGTTCTCGATGCCGCGCTGCAGCTCGCCCAGGCTGTCGGCCAGCACCTTGCCGTGCTCGTCGGTGATGAGGCGGCAGATCGCGTCGGCATGCTGCTCCAGCAGCTCCTTGAGGCGGCTCATGACGCGTGCGCGCTTCAACGGCGGCGTGTTGCGCCAGCCGGGGAAGGCGGCCTGCGCGGCAGCGATGGCCGACTCGACCGTCGCGCGGTCCGCCAGGCGCACCTGGGCGGCGACGCGGCCGGTGGCGGGGTTGAAGACGTCGGCCGAGCGGCTGCCGCCGTCGACCTGCTGGCCGTTGATGAGATGGGTGATCACGGGAGAGTGGGCTGTTGAAGGTTCAGGCAGTGGCTTCGAAGCAGTCGCCCAGGGCCGACACCAGCGTGTCGATCTCGGCCGGCGTGCTGATGAAGGGCGGTGCGAGCTGGATGGTGTCGCCACCGTAGCGCACGTAGAAGCCCTTGGCGTACATGGCCATCGCGATGTCGAACGGCCGCTTCGCCGGCTCGCCCGGCAGCGCCGCGACGGTGATGCCCGCGGCCAGGCCGAAGTTGCGGATGTCGGCCACATGCTTCACGCCGCGCAGGCCGTGCACCGCGTTCTCGAACATCGGCGCCAGCGCGTTCACGCGCTCCAGCGCATGGTCGCGCGCCAGCAGGTCCAGCGAGGCCAGGCCGGCCGCGCAGGCCACCGGGTGGGCGGAGTAGGTGTAGCCGTGCGGGAACTCGAGCATGTAGTCCGGCCCGCCCTGGGCCATGAAGGTGTCGTGGATGGCCTGCTTGGCGACGACGACGCCCAGCGGCTGCACGCCGTTGGTGATCTGCTTGGCGGCGGTCAGGATGTCCGGCGTCACGCCGAAGGCCTCGGCGCCCGTCCACGACCCCGTGCGGCCGAAGCCGGTGATGACCTCGTCGAAGATCAGCAGGATGTCGTGCGCCGTGCAGATCTCGCGCAGCCGCTGCAGATAGCCCACCGGCGGGATGACGACGCCGGCCGAGCCCGAGAACGGCTCGACGATGACGGCCGCGATGTTGCTCGCATCGTGCAGCGCGATCAGCTGCAGCAGCTCGTCGGCCAGCGCCGCGCCGTGCGGGCCCTCGGCCGGCGGCATGCCCTTGAAGAAGCTGCCGCTGGGCGGCTGCGTGTGCGGCAGGTGGTCGGCCTCCACGCCCTGGCCGAAAGTCTTGCGGTTGGCCACCATCCCGCCCACCGAGATGCCGCCGAAGTTGACGCCGTGGTAGCCCTTGAGACGGCCGATCAGCCGCGTCTTGCTGGCCTGGCCCTTGGCGCGCCAGTAGGCCCGCGCCATCTTCAGCGCCGTGTCGGCCGACTCCGAGCCCGAGCCGGTGAAGAACACGCGGTTCAGGCCGGCAGGCATCTTCTCGACGAGCCGGTTCGCCAGCTCGAACGACAGCGGGTGGCCGAACTGGAAGGCCGGCGAATAGTCCAGCTCGCGCACCTGGCGGCTGACGGCGTCGACGATCTCGGTGCGCCCATGGCCCAGGCCCGTGCACCACAGGCCCGAGAGCCCGTCAAAGATGCGCCGGCCGTCGTCGGTGCGGTAGTAGGCGCCCTCGGCGCCGGTCAGCAGGCGCGGGTTGGCCTTGAACTGGCGGTTGCCGGTGAACGGCATCCAGTGGGCATCCATCCAGCCGTCGGGTCGCTGGGGTGTCGTTGGGGACATGGGCTCGGGCTCCTCGCTACAGAGGGCTGCATGCTGCCCAGGCCATTGATTTCCAAGAATGGCAACATATCAATGTTCACTTGACTGGATATGAAACCAATGAATGCCTCGCTGCCGGGCCAGATCGCCGACGTGGACCTGCGGCTGCTGCGCGTCTTCAAGACCGTTGTCGAATGCGGCGGCATGGCGGCGGCCGAGCTGGAGCTCAACGTCGGTATGCCGACGATCAGCCGGCAGATCAAGGACCTGGAGGAACGGCTGGGCCTGGTGCTGTGCCGCCGCGGCCGCGCCGGCTTTGCGCTGACGGCCGAGGGCGCCGAGCTGTATGCCGCCGCGCAGCAGCTGCTGGCCGCGACGACGGACTTCCGCACCCGGCTGCAGGAGATCCACCAGCAGATCGGCGGCGACCTGCACCTGGCGCTGTTCGAGAAGACCGTCAGCAACCCCGCCTGCCACATCGACCGCGCGCTGGCGCAGTTCCACGCGGCCGCGCCGGGCGTGCAGCTGCACGTGCATGTCGGCACCATCACCGACATCGAGCAGGGCGTGCTGTCGGGCCGCTTCCAGGTGGGCGTTATCCCCGAACACCGGCGCTCCGACAGCCTGGCCTACCGCCCGCTGTTCGGTGAGGCGATGCACCTGTACGCCGGCGCCGGGCACCCCTGGTTTGCGGCCGATGCCCGCTGGCAATGGGCCGACCTGCGCCGCCAGAAGCTGGCCGGCCTGGGCTACCACTCACCCAACCTGCGGCTGGCGCACCAGCATCAGCTGCAGCGGCACGCCACCGCGTCGGACCAGGAGGGCGTGGCCACGCTGGTGCTGAGCGGCGGCTTCGTCGGCTTCCTGCCCGACCACTACGCGCAGCCATTCGTCGCCGCCGGCCGCATGCGCGCCGTGTCGCCCGACACGCTGGGCTACGACTGCAGCTTCGCCTGCATCTACCGCCACGATCCGCAGCCCACGCGGGCCGCGTGGACGCTGGTGCAGGCGCTGGAGGCCGCGCACGCGCCCGGCTGAGCGGCGCCCCGCGTCAGTACTCGTCGCGTTCCACGCCCACGTAGCCCGGCGCGAGGTTCTCGAACTTGGTGTGCATGCGCTGGAACATCAGCTTCACGGTGCCCACCGGGCCATTCCGCTGCTTGGCAATGATGATCTCGGCCACACCCGGCTCCTTGCACTCGTCCTTGGTGTAGTACTCGTCGCGGTAGATGAACATGATGATGTCCGCGTCCTGCTCGATGGCGCCGGACTCGCGCAGGTCGGACATCATGGGCCGCTTGTCGGGCCGCTGCTCCACCGAGCGGTTCAGCTGCGACAGCGCGATGACGGGGCAGCGCAGCTCCTTGGCCAGCGCCTTCAGGCCCCGCGAGATCTCGCCCAGCACGGTCGCGCGGTTTTCCTCGCTGCCGCCGCCGTTGCCGGTCATCAGCTGCAGGTAGTCGATGACGATCAGCCCCAGCTGGCCGCTGATGCGCGCCTGCCGCCGCGCCCGGGCGCGCACCTCGCTGGGCGAGAGGCCGGGGCTCTCGTCGATGTAGATGGCGGCCTTGCCCAGCTTGTCGACGGCCTCGGACAGCCGGCTCCATTCGTCGTCCTTGAGCTGGCCGGTGCGCAGGTGGCTCTGGTCGATGCGGCCGATGGAGCCCACCATCCGCAAGGCCAGCTGCGCGGCACCCATTTCCATCGAGTAGATGACGACCGGCAGGCCCTCGTTGATGGCGACGTTCTCGGCGATGTTGACGGCGAACGCCGTCTTGCCCATGGACGGGCGCGCGGCCAGCACGATGAGGTCGCCCGGCTGCAGGCCGGCGGTCTGCTTGTCCAGGTCAAAGAAGCCGGTGCGCACGCCGGTCACGTCCTGGTACCCGGCCTCGGCCAGTTCGTTGACGCGGTCGATCAGCGCGATGACGAGCCGGTCCATGCTCTGGAAGCCCTGCTGGCTGCGCGAGCCCTCCTCGCCGATCTTGAAGATCTTGCCTTCGGCCTCGTCCAGGATCTGCGTGACGGCCTTGCCCTGCGGGTTCATCGCGGCGGTGGCGATCTCGTCGGACGTCGCCACCAGCTTGCGCAGGATGGCGCGTTCGCGAACGATCTCGGCGTAGCGGCGCAGGTTGGCGGCGCTCGGCACGCTCTGCGCCAGCGCGTTCAGGTAGGCCAGACCGCCGCAGTCCTCGGCACGGCCCAGCGAGGTCAGCTCGTCGAAGACGGTCACCACGTCGGCCGGCTTGCCGGCGTTGACGAGCTTGCCGATGGCCGCAAACACCTGCTTGTGCTCGAAGCGGTAGAAGTCGCTGTCGGTCAGCAGGTCGGCCGCCTTGTCCCAGGCCGAGTTGTCGATCAACAGGCCGCCGAGCACGCTCTGCTCGGCCTCCACCGAATGCGGCGGCACGCGCAGGCGGGCGACCTCGTCGTCTTGCGGCGCGGCGGAAGAGGATGCGGGGAAGATCGCGGACATGCCTGTGGACAAAGCTGTGAACGAACTGGGGGCAAACGGTGGAGCGGGTGGGAAAACCCGGTCCTGAAAGACAGAAGGCCGAAACCCTCGAGGGTATCGGCCTTCTTTCGATGATGCGGTGACTGGCTGTCACCGGCATCAGGGGAAGCGAGATTTACTCGGCTTCCGGAACCACGTGGACGTTGATCTCGACGACCACGTCCGTGTGGGCCACCACGCTCACCGGGAACTCGCCCACGGTCTTCAGCGGGCCGTTGGGCAGGCGCACCTGGGCCTTGGCGACGGCGGTGCCGGCCTTGGTCAGCGCGTCGGCGATGTCGGCGTTGGTGACGGAGCCGAACAGGCGGCCGTCCACGCCGGCCTTCTGGGCGACGCGCACGGTGGTGCCGGCCAGCTTCTCACCCAGCTTCTGGGCTTCGGCCAGCTTCTCGGCGGCGACCTTTTCCAGTTCGGCGCGCTTGGCTTCGAATTCCTTGATCGCGGCTTCCGTGGCGCGACGAGCGGCCTTGGTCGGGATCAGGAAGTTGCGGGCGTAGCCGTCCTTGACCTTGACGACATCGCCGAGGTTGCCGAGGTTGGCGACTTTTTCGAGCAGGATCACTTGCATGTCGTCAGCTCCTTAGACCTTGTGCTGGTCGCTGTACGGCAGCAGGGCCAGGAAGCGCGCGCGCTTGATGGACACCGTCAGCTGACGCTGGAAGAAAGCGCGCGTGCCGGTCAGGCGAGCGGGCGTGATCTTGCCGTTCTCGGAGATGAAATCGCGCAGCGTGTCGATGTCCTTGTAGTCGATCTTCTCGACGCCAGCGACGGTGAAACGGCAGAAACGCTTGCGGCGGAACAGCAGCGACTGTTGGTTGCGCTTGGGCTTCTTGTCTTTGGAGAAGCGACCTTTGCCACGAAGAGGGGGCATGTTGGACCTCTGTTAAATCTATCCGGATTCAATGGTTGCCAGGTTCTGCGACGGCAGCGGGTTCGATCACGGTCACGTGGGCGATGAAGCCCCGGCCGTTGCGCTGATGGGTCAGGAAGCCGCGGAACACCGCGACGCCACCGACACCCAGCGCCTGCAACTGCTTGGCCACCTCGCCCACCGCGACCGCCTTGATCTCCAGGGAGACCTTGCGCGGCTTGCCGGCTTCGATGACTTCGGACTCGGCCTTGAGGCCTGCGTCCAGGGCCATCAGCCCGGCGGGGGTGTAGCGAACTTGTCCGAGTTGCTGGATCTGCGCCTTCAGGTGAAGTTGATTCACTCAGTCGGCGCGCTGTTCGAAAAACCTGGTGCTAGCGATGACCTGTGCTCAGGCCGCTTCTTGCTGCGGCGCCTTGCGGGCTTCTTCGCGCTCGACGGCCTTCATCATGACCGACGGGGTCGTGATGGCCTTGTCCTGCACCACGGTCAGGTGGCGCAGCACGGCGTCGTTGAAGCGGAAGCCGGTCTCGAGCTCAACGAGGACTTCCTTGCTGGCTTCGATGTTCAGGCACAGGTAGTGGGCCTTGGCGAGCTTCTGGATCTGGTAGGCCAGCTGACGGCGGCCCCAGTCCTCGACCCGGTGCACGACACCGCCACCGGCGGTGATCAGGCCCTTGTAGCGCTCCAGCATGGCCGGAACCTGTTCGCTTTGATCCGGATGGATCAGCAGAACGATTTCGTAGTGACGCATGTGTACTCCTTGTGGATTCCAGCCTCGAACGGGTTGCCTCGGCTGTGGAAGCCGCATCACGGCGTCGACACGTGATACGGCAAGGGGGAACCCAGGATTCTAGCGCGCAAAGACGAAATCCCCTAATCGGGCCGACGTCAGCGCGCTGGCGGGCTGCGCAGCAGGTCGACGATCTCACGTTCCCGCGTGCCCGGTGCGGAGGTCAGCAGGCTCACGATCACCAGCACCAGCGCGCCCGCCGGCACGCCGAACAGGCCGGCCGACGCCGGTTGGATGCCCCACAGCAGCTGGGCCGGCCCCGGCAGGCCGACCAGCGCGCGCAGCCCGGGGTGGGCCAGCCCCAGGTAGACCAGGCAGACCGCCAGCCCCGCCAGCATGCCGGCCAGCGCGCCGGCACGGTTGGCACGGCGCCAGAACACGCCCGCCACCAGCGCCGGGAAGAACGTGGAGCCGGCAATGGAGAACGCCGCCGTGACGACGGCCAGGATGTCCGCCGGCCGGCTGGACGCCACCGCCGCCGCGGCCAGTGCCGCCGCCAGCAGCAGCGCCTTGCTCAGCGTGACGCGCCGCGTGCGCGACGCCTCCGGGTTGATGGCCTTGTAGTACAGGTCGTGCGACAGCGCGCTGGAGATCGCCAGCAGCAGCCCGTCGGCCGTGGACAGCGCCGCCGCCAGTCCGCCGGCGGCCACCATGCCCGAGATGACGTAGGGCAGCCCGCCCAGTTCGGGCATCACCAGCATGACGAGGTCCGGATGCAGGCGCAGCTCGCCCAGCTGCAGCCGGCCGTCGCCGTTCAGGTCCACGGCCGACAGCAGCGTCGGGTCGACGCGCTGCCACTGGCGTATCCACGCCGGCAGCTGGTCGAACGCCGTGCCCACGAGGCCGTTGAACACCTCGGTCTTGACCATGACGGCCAGCGCCGGCGCCGTCAGGTACAGCAGGCAGATGAACACCAGCGACCAGGCCACCGACTCACGCGCCGTGGCCACCGTCGTCGTCGTGTAGTAGCGCGTCAGCAGGTGCGGCAGGCCGGCCGTGCCCACCATCAGACAGAACACCAGCGCGATGAAGTTGCGGCGCGACTCGCTGCCCTTGCCGGCGTCCGCCGGCTCGCCGGTGGCGTCACCCGCGAGTACGGGGAAAGGCTGGGAATGCGGCACCAGCCCGGACAGCGGCCGCGAGCGCTGGGCCTCGCTGGCCTGCTCGCGCCGCCACTGCTCCTCGGCCTCGGCCGGCGTGCGCGGCAGCGCGGCACGCTGCTTCTCGGCGGCCTGGATCAGCGCCAGCGGCGCGCCCGCCTTCTTCAGCTCGGCGACGCGCGCGGCCGCCTGCGCCTGCTCGTCGGCCAGCGCACGCGGCACGTCCGCAAGCCGCGCAGCCGCCGCGTCGGCGCGCTGCTGGTGGATGGCACGCACCTGCAGCTCGGCCGGGTCGCGGATCAGCTGCTGTTCGCGCTCGGCCAGCTGGTGCAGCTGCTGGCCGTAGACCAGCTGCGGCAGCGGCCAGCCGGTCTGCTTCACGCTGAGCCAGATGACCGGCACCAGGTAGGCCAGGATCATGATGAGGTACTGCGCCACCTGCGTCCACGTGACGGCGCGCATGCCGCCGAGGAAGGAGCACACCAGCACGCCGCCCAGGCCCACGAACACGCCCACCTCGAAGCCCAGGCCGGTGAGCCGTGTCGTGATCAGGCCCACGCCGTAGATCTGCGCGACGAGGTAGACGAAGGACACCAGGATGGCCGCGCACGCCCCCACCAGCCGCAGCGCGCGGCTCTGGAAGCGTTCGGCCAGAAAGTCGCCGATCGTGAACTGGCCGAACTGGCGCAGATACGGCGCGATGCACAGCGCCACCAGCACGAAGCCGCCGGTCCAGCCCAGCACATAGGCCAGGCCCGCGTAGCCGCTGGCGTACAGCGTGCCCACCAGGCCGATGAAGGTGGCGGCGCTCATCCAGTCGGCCCCGGCGGCCATGCCGTTGTAGAGCGGCGGCACGCGGCGGCCGGCGACGAAGTACTCGGCCGGGTCGGTCGTGCGGCTCAGGATGCCGATGACGGCATAGACCGCCACCGTCGCGCCGAGGAAGGTGTACCCGATCCAGGCCTTGGGCATGCCGCGCTGCTCGGCCACGCCCAGCAAGACGACCAGCGCGATGAAGCTCAGCGCGAAGAGGACATAGCGGCGGTGGAGGCGACGGACGGGCACGGCCGCGATGATGGCCGCAAAAAAGCCCGGGCTCTCTTACGGAGAACCCGGGCTGGATCGTCAGCGACGAAGCTTTACTTGGCGGCCAGGCGCTGCCAGGTCTCGATGACCGTGTCCGGGTTCAGCGAGATGGAGACGATGCCTTCCTCGGCCAGCCAGTCGGCGAAGTCGGGGTGGTCGCTGGGGCCCTGGCCGCAGATACCGATGTACTTGCCCGTGGCGCGGCAGGCACGGATGGCGCGCGAGATCATGGCCTTGACGGCCGGGTCGCGCTCGTCGAAGTCGCCCGCCAGTTGCTCCAGGCCGGAGTCGCGGTCCAGGCCCAGCGTGAGCTGCGTCAGGTCGTTGGAGCCGATGGACATGCCGTCGAAGTGCTCGAGGAACTGCTCGGCCAGGATGGCGTTGCTCGGCACCTCGCACATCATGATGACGCGCAGGCCGTCGACGCCACGCTTCAGGCCCTTCTCGGCCAGCATGTCGACGACCTTGGACGCCTGCTTCACCGTGCGCACGAACGGCACCATGATCTCGACGTTGTTCAGGCCCATCTCCTTGCGCACGCGCTTGAGCGCCTCGCACTCCATCGCGAAGGCGTCCTGGAACTCGCCGCTGATGTAGCGCGACGCGCCGCGGAAGCCCAGCATGGGGTTCTCTTCGTCCGGCTCGTAGCGGGTGCCGCCGATGAGCTTGCGGTACTCGTTGGACTTGAAGTCCGACAGGCGCACGATGACCGGGCGCGGGAAGAAGGCGGCGGCAATGGTGGCGATGCCTTCGGCCAGCTTGTCGACATAGAACGCGCGCGGCGATGCGTGGCCGCGGGCCACCGACTCGACGGCCTTCTTCAGGTCGGCATCGATGTTCGGATAGTCCAGGATGGCCTTGGGGTGGACGCCGATGTTGTTGTTGATGATGAATTCCAGCCGGGCCAGGCCCACGCCGCCGGACGGCATCTGCGCGAAGTTGAAGGCCAGCTGCGGGTTGCCGACGTTCATCATGATCTTGATCGGGCAGTACGGCAGCTCGCCGCGGTGCACCTCGCTGACCTCGGTTTCCAGCAGGCCGTCGTAGATGTAGCCGGTGTCGCCTTCCGAGCAGGCCACCGTCACCAGCTGGCCGTCCTTGAGCTTGTCCGTCGCATCGCCACAGCCGACGACGGCCGGGATGCCGAGTTCACGCGCAATGATGGCCGCGTGGCAGGTGCGGCCGCCGCGGTTCGTCACGATGGCGCTGGCGCGCTTCATGACCGGTTCCCAGTTCGGGTCGGTCATGTCGGTGACGAGCACGTCGCCCGGCTGCACGCGCTCCATCTCGGCGACGCTGTCGACCAGGCGCACGGGGCCCGTGCCGATCTTCTGGCCGATGGCGCGGCCCTCGGCCAGCACGGCGCTGTGGGCCTTGAGCTTGTAGTGGTGCTCGACCTGGCCGGCGGCCTGGCTCTTCACCGTCTCGGGACGGGCCTGCAGGATGTAGAGCTTGCCGTCGACGCCGTCGCGGCCCCACTCGATGTCCATCGCGCGGCCGTAGTGCTTCTCGATGATCAGCGCGTACTGGGCCAGTTCGGTCACCTCGGCGTCGTTCAGCGAGTAGCGGTTGCGCGCCTCGACGGCCGTGTCCACCGTCTTGACCAGCTTGCCGGCGGCCGCCTTCTCCTCGGGCGACGCGAACTCCATGCGGATCAGCTTGGAGCCCAGGTTGCGGCGGATGATGGCCAGCTTGCCGGCCTTGAGCGCGGGCTTGTGGACATAGAACTCGTCCGGGTTCACGGCGCCCTGCACCACCGTCTCGCCCAGGCCGTAGCTGGACGTGATGAAGACGACCTCCTGGAAGCCGCTCTCGGTGTCGATCGTGAACATGACGCCGGCGGAACCCAGGTCGGAGCGCACCATGCGCTGCACGCCGGCGGACAGCGCCACGTCGTTGTGGGCGAAGCCCTTGTGGACGCGGTAGCTGATGGCGCGGTCGTTGTACAGCGACGCGAAGACCTCGCGCATCTTGTGCAGCACCTCGTCGATGCCGTGCACGTTCAGGAAGGTCTCCTGCTGGCCGGCGAAGGACGCGTCGGGCAGGTCTTCGGCCGTCGCGGAGGAGCGCACGGCGAAGGTCGCGTCCGGGTTGTCGGCCGTCAGCTGCGCATAGGACGCGCGCACGCCGGCTTCCAGGTCGGCCGGGAAGGGCTGGTTCTCGATCCAGCCACGGATCTCGGCACCGGCCTCGGCCAGCGCGCGGACGTCGTCGGTGTTGAGCGTGGCCAGGCGCGCCGCGATGCGCGCGTCCAGGCCCTCGTGCTTGAGGAACTGCCGGAAGGCATGCGCCGTGGTGGCGAACCCTCCGGGGACGCGCACGCCGCTGGCGGCGAGCTGCGAGATCATTTCGCCGAGGCTGGCGTTCTTGCCGCCAACTGCCTCGACGTCGGTCATCCTCAGGTTCTCAAACGGTACGACCAGGGCGGTCGCCTCGAACAGGGTGGACATGAAAAAACTCCGGGAGGTTGAAAAACCGGTGTCGTCGCGTCGTCCGGGCCCGGTGCCGAGCAGACGTGCTCAAGGCAGGCGCGGCTCCACCCATTTCTGGATTCTTCTTGGAGGGTGGCGGCGCGCATGGGGCTGATCGCGAGGAATTGCGGCGGATTCTAGGCGGTTCGTACCTGGGCGTAACCCGCCTGGATCGTGCGAAAGGTCCGCCATCGGGAAATGCCCCCCTCGCCCCGGGGGCGCTGGCTATCATGGCCGCGCCCACGACTCCACCTGACCTGCCATGACCGCCAGAACCGTCTACTTCGTCTCTGACGGCACCGGGATCACCGCCGAAACCTTCGGCAACTCCATCCTCGCGCAGTTCTCCATCAAGCCGCGCCACGTGCGCCGGCCGTTCATCGACACGGCGGAGAAGGCCCAGGCCGTCGTGGCGGAGATCAACGAGCTGGCCATGCGCGAGGGCGAGCGGCCCATCGTGTTCGCGACGCTGGTGGACCGCGACGTGCTGAAGATCGTGCGAGAGCACTGCCAGGGCCGCGTGATGGACATGTTCGGCACCTTCATCGAGCCGTTGGAGGAGGAGTTCGGCATCAAGAGCAACCACCGCGTGGGCCGCTTCTCCGACGTGGCGCAGAGCCAGGAGTACCACGACCGCATCGAGGCCATCAACTTCTCGCTGGCGCACGACGACGGCCAGTCGTCCAAGAACCTGGACGTGGCCGACGTCATCCTCGTCGGCGTGTCGCGCTCGGGCAAGACGCCGACGTCGCTGTACCTGGCGATGCAGCACGGCATCAAGGCCGCCAACTACCCGCTGATCCCCGAGGACTTCGAGCGCCGCAAGCTGCCGCCGTCGCTGATGCCGCACCGGCGCAAGTGCTTCGGGCTGACCATCGACCCCGAGCGCCTCTCGTCCATCCGCAACGAGCGCCGCCCGGGCAGCAAGTACGCCGACCCGCTGAATTGCCGCTACGAGGTCAATGAGGCCGAGGCGATGATGAAGCGCGAGGGGATCTCGTGGCTGTCGTCCACGCACAAGTCGATCGAGGAGATCGCGACGACGATCCTGCGCGACATCCGTCCGGATCGCCTGATCTACTGATCGATGCCCGCCTCGGCCTTAGCCCTCGTCCTCACCGCCGCCCTCCTCCACGCGCTCTGGAACCTGGCCGCCAAGAAATGGGGCGGCGGGCCGCATTTCGTCATGAGCTGCGCCATCGGCGTCGTGCTGGTGTGGCTGCCGGCCGCGGCGTGGCTGGGCGTCGACGAGGTGCCGCGCTGGACGCCGGCCATCTGGGGCCTGGTGGTGGCCAGCGCCGTCGTGCACCTGCTGTACTTCAACTGCCTGGTGGCGGGCTACCGGGCCAGCGACCTGACGGTGGTCTACCCGGTCGCGCGCGGCAGCGGGCCGCTGCTGTCGGCGGTGGCCGCCGTCTTGCTGCTGGGCGAACACCTGGGCGTGCACGGCGCGCTGGGCCTGGCCGGCGTGGTGGGTGGCATCCTGCTCATCACAATGGGGCCGCGGCTCATCGGCCGCGGGCTGTCGCACGACGCACAGGCCGACCGCTGCCGCCGGCACGGCATCTGGTGGGGCGCGGCCACCGGCGCGCTGATCGCCGGCTACACGGTCATCGACGGCTACTCGGTCAAGGTGCTGGCCGTGTCGCCGCTGCTGCTGGACTGGGTGGGCAATCTGCTGCGCATGGTCATGCAGCTGCCGGTGTCGCTGCGCCGGCGGCACACGTTCTGGCCGGAAGTGAAGCAGTCGTGGCGCGGCGTGCTGGCCGTGTCGGTGCTGGGGCCGGCGGCCTATGTGCTGGTGCTGCTGGCCGTGAAGGAGGCGCCGCTGTCGCGCGTGGCGCCGGCGCGCGAGGTGTCCATGTTGATTGCGGCGCTGCTGGGCGGGCAGCTGCTGGGCGAGGCCGAGCGCGGCTGGCGGCTGGCCGGCGCGGCGCTGATCGGCGCCGGCGTCATCGCGCTAGCGATATAGCAGGTCGCCGTACAGGTCCACGTAGCGGGCCGCCGCGGTGTCCCAGCCGAAGCGCTGGCGCATCGCGGCCTCGCGCACGCGGGCCCAGTCCTCGGGCCGGCGCCACAGCGCGAACGCGCGCCGCAGCGCGCGGCGGCAGGCATCGGCCGTGAAGGCGTCGAAGACGAAGCCGGTGGCGGTGCCGGCGGCGAGGTCTTCCAGCGTCGTGTCCACCACCGTGTCGGCCAGCCCGCCGACGCGGTGCACCAGCGGCAGCGCGCCGTAGCTCAGGCCGTACAGCTGCGTCAGGCCGCAGGGCTCGAAGCGGCTGGGCACCATCACGACGTCGCTGCCGGCGACGATGCGGTGGGCCAGGCCCTCGTCCATGCCGACACGCCGGGCCACCTGGGTGGGATGCCGTTCAGCAGCCACCGAGAACTCGGCCTCCAGGCGCGCGTCACCCGCGCCGAGCACGACCAGCTGGCCGCCGCCGGCCAGCAGCTCGTCCAGCGCCTCCAGCAGCAGCGGCAGCCCCTTCTGCTCGGTCAGGCGGCTGACCACACCGAACAGCGGCGCCTCGGGCGCGACGGCAAGGCCGCAGTCGCGCTGCAGCGCGGCCTTGCAGGCCGCCTTGCCCGTTGCATCGCCCGCGCGGTAGCGGTTCGCAATGGCGCCATCGTGCTCGGGCGACCACACGCCGTAGTCCACGCCGTTCAGGATGCCGTGCAGTACGTCGGCGCGGTGGCGCAGCAGGCCGTCCAGGCCGCAGCCCTGCTCGGGCGTCTGGATCTCGCGGGCGTAGGTCGGGCTGACGGTAGTGATCGCGTCGGCGAAATGCAGGCCGGCCTTCATGAAGCTCACCTGGCCGTAGAACTCCACGCCCTCCATGGCGTAGTGCGACGCCGGCAGGCCCAGCTCGCCGAACTGGCCGGCCGGGAACAGGCCCTGGTAGGCCAGGTTGTGCACGGTGAAGACGGTCCTGGCGTCGCTGCGGCGGCGCGCGCGGCTGGCGGCGACGTGGGCGCAGGCCAGGCCCGCATGCCAGTCGTGCGCGTGCACGATGTCGGGCCGCCAGCTGGCGTCCAGTCCTTCGGCCAGCCGCGCGGCGGCCAGGCCCAGCAGCGCGAAGCGGCGGTGGTTGTCGGCATAGGCCACGCCGCTGTCGTCGGCGTAGGGATTGCCGGGGCGGTCGAACAGGCCTGGCGCGTCCAGCACGTAGACGAGCTGCTCGAACCCCGGCAGCCGGCCGCGCAGCAGCGCCGCCCGGCCCTCGCCCCACGGCAGCGCGACGGGCGCGACGGCGCATTCCTGCGTCAGCGCGTCGTGGATGGCCGGGAAGCCCGGCACCAGCAGCCGCGGCTCGGCGCCGGCCGCGGCCAGCGCGGCGGGCAGCGCACCGGCCACGTCGGCCAGGCCGCCGGTCTTCAGCAGCGGGAACAGCTCCGCGCTGACTTGCAGAACACGCATGTCAGAGCTTCGCCAGCATTTGCTTGGTGATGAGCACGACGCCGTTGTCGGTGCGCTCGAAGCGGGCCGCATCCAGCTTCGCGTCTTCGCCGACGACCAGGCCGTCGGGAATCTCGCAGCCACGGTCGACGATGACCTTGGTGAGCCGGCAGTTGCGCCCCACGCTGACGCCGGGCAGCAGCACGCTCTGGTGGATGTTGCAGAACGAGCGGACGCGCACGTTGCTGAACAGCACCGTCTGCACGACGTGCGAGCCCGACACGATGCAGCCGCCGCTGACGATGGTGTTGACCGTCATGCCGTGCATGCCGTTGTGGTCGGGGATGAACTTGGCCGGCGGCAGCTGGCGCTGGTAGGTCCAGATGGGCCAGTCGGTGTCGTAGATGTCCAGCTCGGGGCTGATGGAGGCCAGGTCGAGGTTGGCGGCCCAGAAGGCGTCCAGCGTGCCGACGTCGCGCCAGTACGGCGGCGCGCCGTTGGCGTTGGTGATGCAGCTCATGCCGAACGGGTGGGCCACGGCGCGGCCTTCGGCGACGACCTTGGGGATGACGTCCTTGCCGAAGTCGTGGCTGGAGCCGCTGTCGGCCAGGTCCTCGGCCAGCAGGCGGTAGAGGTAGTCGGCGTTGAAGATGTAGATGCCCATGCTGGCCAGGCAGGCGTCGCTGCGGCCGGGCATGGTGGGCGGGTCGGCGGGCTTCTCCTGGAAGGCGGTGATGCGGCGCTCGCCGTCCACAGCCATCACGCCGAAGGCCGTGGCCTCGGCCTTGGGCACCTCGATGCAGCCCACCGTGCAGCCCGCGCCGGTGGCCACGTGGTCCACCAGCATGGACGAGTAGTCCATCTTGTAGATGTGATCGCCCGCCAGCACGACGATGTAGTCGGCCTCGGTGCTCTGGATGATGTCCAGGTTCTGGTAGACCGCGTCGGCGGTGCCGCGGTACCAGCTCTCCTCGTCGACGCGCTGCTGCGCCGGCATCAGGTCCACCGTCTCGTTCAGCTCGGCGCGCAGGAAGCTCCAGCCGCGCTGGATGTGGCGCAGCAGCGAGTGGCTCTTGTACTGCGTGACGACGCCGATGCGGCGGATGCCGCTGTTGACGCAGTTGCTCAGCGCGAAGTCGATGATGCGGAACTTGCCGCCGAAGTAGACCGCCGGCTTGGCGCGCGAGTCGGTGAGCTGCTTGAGGCGGGAGCCACGACCGCCGGCCAGCACGAGGGCGATGGCGCGGCGGGCGAGCTGGTGGGGCGATGCGACAGGGGCCATGAACCGATCTCCACGAGACTGCAAACGCTTGCAGTTTGCGCCCGCCAGTGTGCCGCCTCGCCTCGGGGCTTCCCCTCAGGTCAGCGCTTCGCTGCCTTCGCTCGCGGCGGCCTGCGCCAGCGCACGTTCGAAGGCACTGCGGCTGGGCGTCTCGACGAACACGCAGCGCTTGTGGTGGCGCTTGCAGTGGTCCTTCACGCGCCAGTAGGCGTCGTGGCTGATGCAGCCGGTCTGGCAGATGACGAGGTCGGCGGCAGCGAGCTGCGGTTCCAGCTGCGCAGGCTTGTGCTCGCTGCCGCCGTCGTGGTGCAGGAACTGCGCGCCGCAGCCCTCCACCGCCTGCCGGTACTGCGGCACGCTGCCGCCGCGGCCGCCCACGCACAGCACGACGCGGTGCTCCAGCTTGACCGGCGCGGGCGGCGGGTCGGCCTCGGGGCCGGCCGCGGCCGGCGCAGGCTCGGCCACCGGCGCGCGCTGCGCCTGCCGCGCCAGCTCACGCTGCAGCGCGTGGTTGCGCTCGACCTGCTCGGCCAGCCGCTCGCGCAGCTGCTCGCGCTCGGGCAGGTCGGGGCGCGCGGCCTGCCAGTGCTGTAGCTGCTCCTGGGCCTGCGCAAGCTGCGTCTGCAGCGAGATGACGGCGGCGCGCTGCTGCATGCGCTCCTGTTCCCAGGCCTGCTGCTCGCGGGCACGCTCAGCGCTCCAGGCGGTCACGCGCTGCTGCACCTCGGCGTAGTCGCGCAGCAGCGCCTGGTGCTCGGTGGCCAGCTCGCGGTGGCGCGCCAGGTCCACGCGCTGCGCGGCGCCCACCTGGTGCTGCAGCATGTGCACCTGGCCCAGCACGCGCATCTCCAGCCACTCGTCGCAGCGCGCGTGTGTCAGCGTGGCCCACAGCGCACCGGCCACCTCGCCCTGTGCGGCGCGGGCGCGCCACCAGGTCATCAGCGACTCGCGGCACCGGGCCTGGCCGGCGCTGCGGACGTCCAGCGTGAAGCGCTGCTCCAGGTCCTTCTGCAGCGCCTCGGCCACCGCGTTGCGGCGCGCGGCGGCGGTGACGAGGCTGCAGTGCAGCGTGTAGTCATCCTCGTCACCCTGCAGCACCAGCAGCTTCTTGGCCAGCACGCGCACGCGCTCCAGCGGCACGCAGACACCGATGACGGGGCAGTGCGCGTGGCTGCCGAGTTCCCACAGCCGGCGGCGGCGCGAGCCGGTGGCGGGTGGAGGGGCGGCATGCGCCGCGCAGCAGAAGTCGGCCATTCGAGGGCTCCGGGGGGAGGCGCTGGCGGGCGACGGCTGGCTGGCGCGGCAGGGAAGAAAGGTCTACTTGGTGAGGATGAGCTTGCCCAGCGACGTGACACGCAGGCGGTAGACCTGCTGCTGGTGGACGATCTGCACCTCGCCGCGAGGCCCCAGCAGCGTGGCGCTGTCGATGCGGCGGGGAAGGTCGCCGTGCGCCGTCAACGGCGGCGGGGGAGACGGGGCTGGATCTCGGTCATCAAGCATGCAGTGACTCTAATGAGAATAACTCGCAATTGCAAGTAATTCTCATCCAGGGCCGCCACATGGCCCCGGCGTCAGCCGCGCTGCCGCTCGCTTTCGTAGAGGCAGATCGCCGCGGCGGCCGCGACGTTCAGCGACTCCTCGCCGCCCGGCTGCGGGATGCCCACGGTCAGCGCGCAGCGGGCCATCAGCGCGGGCGACACGCCCTGCCCTTCGTGCCCCATGACCCAGGCACACGGCGACGGCAAGGCCACCTGGTGCAGCACATGCTCGGTGTGCGAGCTGGTCGCGATCAGCGGCACGGCCAGGGCCGCGAGATCGTCCGCGGCCAGGCATTCGATCAGGCGCAGCCCGAAGTGCGCGCCCTGCCCGGCCCGCAGCACCTTGGGCGACCACAGCGCCGCCGTGCCCTTCAGCGCCAGCACCTGCCGCACGCCGAAGGCCGCCGCGCTGCGCAGGATGGCGCCGACATTGCCGGCGTCCTGCAGGCGGTCCAGCACGACGCTGGCGGCCTGCGCATCGATGGCGGGAGTGGCCGGCAGCGTCAGCTCGGCGCCGATCTGCGCGGGCGACTCCAGGCCACTCAGCCCCTTGAACAAGGCCGTGGGCACCACCAGCGCGCGCGGCGCGGCCTCGGCCAGTTGGGCCAGCTCGGGGGCCTGCATCGCGGCCTCGGTCAGCACCACCAGCGCCGGCGTCCAGCCCCGCTGCAGCGCCGCGCGCAGCAGGTGGTCGCCTTCGATCCACACGCTGCCGGCCTTGCGGTAGCCGCCGGCATCGGCGGTGAGCTTGCGCAGGCGCACCAGCGCCGGGTTGTCGCGGGACGTGATGTGGTCGATCTTCATTTGATGCCGGCCTCCCGCACGGGCGCAAAGCTGCGGCGATGCCAGGGGCTGGCGCCGTGTTCCTTCAACGCCGCCAGATGCTCCGGCGTGCCATAGCCCTTGTGCGTGGCAAAGCCGTACTGCGGATGGCTCTGGTGCATCTGCTCGCAGAACAGGTCGCGCGCCACCTTGGCGAGGATGCTGGCGGCCGAAATGGCCGGCACGGTGGCATCGCCCTTCACGATGGCCTCGGCGGCCATCGGCAGCACCGGCAGCCGGTTGCCATCGATGCGCACCAGCGTGGGCTTCAGGCGCAGGCCGTGCACCGCGCGCTGCATCGCCAGCATGGTCGCCTGCAGGATGTTGATCTGGTCGATCTCCTCGGTCGTCGCGTGCGCGATGCTGCAGCACAGCGCCTTGGCGCGGATCTCATCAAACAGGCGCGCGCGCCGGGCGGCCGTCAGCGCCTTGGAGTCGGCCAGGCCGGCGATGGGCTGCAGGTCATCCAGGATGACGGCTGCCGCGAACACCGGGCCGGCCAGCGGGCCGCGGCCGGCCTCGTCCACGCCGGCCACGAGGCCGGGCGGCGTCCAGTCCAGCGACACCTGCTCAGGCACCGATGAGCGTCGCGATCGCATCGCTGGCGCGCCGCGCGGTGTCTTGCCGCAGCAGCTCGTGGAGTTGCACAAAACGCTGGTGCAGCGCGGCGCGGCGCGGCGCATCGGCCAGCAGCGCCTCGGCCTCGCGGGCCAGGTTCTCGGGCGTGCAGGCGTGCTGGATCAGCTCGGGCACGAGGAACTCGCGCGCCAGAATGTTGGGCAGGCCCACCCAGGGCAGCAGGCCCTTGTCCTTCATGCGCCACCAGTTCAGCCAGTTCATGCGGTAGGCGATGACCATGGGCCGCTTGAACAGCGCCGCCTCCAGCGTCGCCGTGCCGCTGGCTACCAGCGTCAGGTCGCAGGCGGCCAGCACGGCGTGCGACTGGCCGTCGACGAGCTGGATGTCGGCGCCCTGCAGCATCGGTTCGACGAGACCGCGCAGCCCCGGCACCACGGGCATGACGAAACGGCGGCCCGGCCTGGCCAGCAGCTTCGCAGCACCGATCAGCGCCGGCGCGATGTACTGGATCTCGCTCTTGCGGCTGCCGGGCAGCAGCGCGATGACGGTGTCCTGCCCGGGCAGCTTCAACGCCTCGCGGGACGCGGCACGCGGCGGCTCCATCGGAATGGCATCGGCCAGCGGATGGCCCACGTAGGTCGCGCCGATGCCGGCCTGGTGCAGGATCTCGGGCTCGAACGGGAACAGGCACAGCACGTGGTCGGCTGCCGCCTTGATCTTCTCGACGCGCTCCGGCCGCCAGGCCCAGATGGACGGACAGACGAAGTGGACCGTCTTGATGCCCGCTTCGCGCAGCCGCGTCTCCAGGCCGAAGTTGAAGTCGGGCGCGTCGACGCCGATGAACACGTCCGGCCGGTTGGCGATGAGGCGCGTGCCCAGCTGCTTGCGGATGGACAGCAGTTCGCGGATGTTCAGCAGCGCATCGACGTAGCCGAAGATGGACAGCTTGCTGTGCGGCCACCAGGTCTCGAAACCCTGGGCCAGCATCTTCGGGCCGCCGATGCCTTCGGAGGCCAGCCCGGGCCAGCGCGCACGCAGGCCCTGCAGCAGCAGGCCGGCCAGCAGATCGCCGCTGGCCTCGCCGGCCACCATGCCGAGGCGGGGCGGGTTCTGCACGGTCAGCGCACGATGCCGCGGGTGGACGCGGCGAGGAAGGTCAGCATGTTGTCGATGTCGCCATCCGCGGCACCGCCGTCCGTGCCACGCAGTGCCTCGATGGCGGCCTTGGCCTCGTCCAGCGTGTGGCCGCTGCGGTAGAGCAGCTTGTAGATCTGGCGGATGACGCCGATGCGCTCTGCGCTGAAGTCGCGGCGCTTCAGGCCCACGACGTTGACCGCGCGCGCGGCCAGCGGGTTGCCGTCCACCGTCATGAACGGCGGCACGTCCTGCGCGACGTGCGCCTGGAAGCCGATCATCGCGTGGTCGCCGATGCGCATGCGCTGCAGGATGCCCGTCAGGCCGCCGATGGTGACGTGGTCGCCCACGTGCACATGGCCGGCCAGCGTCGCGTTGTTGGCCAGCACGCATTCGTTGCCGATGACGACGTCATGCGCCAGGTGGCAGTACGCCATGATCCAGTTGTCGTTGCCCAGCGTCGTCTCGCCACGGTCCTGGACCGTGCCGACGTTCAGCGTGCAGAACTCGCGGATGGTGTTGCGGTCGCCGATGACCAGCGTCGTCGGCTCGCCGGCGTACTTCTTGTCCTGGTTCGCCGCGCCGATGGAGCTGAACTGGAACAAGGTGTTGTCGCGCCCGATGGTGGTGTGGCCTTCGACGACGCAGTGCGGGCCGACCTTGGTGCCGGCCGCGATCTTCACGTGCGGGCCGATCAGCGTGTAGGCGCCGACCTCGACGCTGCTGTCCAGCTGCGCGCCGGGGTCGACGATGGCGGTGGGGTGGATGGCCATCGCGTGCGACCTCAGGCTTCCAGACGGCGCATGGTGCACATCAGCTCGGCCTCGGCGGCGAGCTGGTCGCCCACCAGCGCGCGGGCGCTGAACTTGTAGATGCCGGCCTTGGCCCGGCCCAGCGTCACCTCCAGCAAGAGCTGGTCGCCCGGCTCGACCGGCCGCTTGAAGCGGGCGCCGTCGATGCCGGCGAAATACACCACCGACTTCTCGTCCAGCACCATGTCCATGCTGCGCAGCGCCAGCAGCGTCGCCGCCTGCGCCATGGCTTCGAGGATGAGCACGCCCGGCATCACGGGCCGGTGCGGGAAGTGGCCCAGGAAGAAGGGCTCGTTGATGGAGACGTTCTTGATCGCCCGGATGCGCTCGCCCTTGACCAGCTCGACGACGCGGTCCACCAGCAGGATGGGGTAGCGGTGCGGCAGGCGCGTCAGGATTTCGTGGATGTCCATCGTGATCGTCTCGGTCGTCATTTCTTTTCCAGCGCGCGCACACGCTCTCTCAGGGTGTGGAGCTGGCGCAGCGTCGCCGCGTTCTTCTGCCAGCTCGAGTTTTCTTCGAAGGGATAGGCGCCGCTGTAGGCGCCCGGCTGCGCGATGTCCCGCGTCACCAGTGTGCAGGCCGTGATGTGCACGCCGTCCACGATGGTCAGGTGGCCGATGATGTTGGCCGCACCACCGATGGTGCAGTTCGCGCCGATGGTCGTCGAACCCGCGATGGCGCCGCAACCGGCCATGGCCGTGTTGCGCCCGATGCGGACGTTGTGCGCAATCTGGATCAGGTTGTCCAGCTTCACGCCGTCCTCGAGGACCGTGTCGGCCAACGCGCCGCGATCGATGCACGTGTTGGCACCGATCTCGACGTCATCGCCGATCACCACGTTGCCCAGTTGCTCGATCTTCACGAAGCCCTGCTTCGAGGGCGCGAAGCCGAAGCCGTCGGCGCCGATGACCACGCCGCTGTGCACGATGCCGCGCGCGCCGATGCGGCAACCGTGGCCCAGCACGACGCGCGGCGCCAGCCGCGTGCCCTCGCCCACCCGGGCGTTGCGCTCGACGACGCAATGCGCGCCGATACGGGCGCCATCGCCGATGACGGCACCGGCCTCGATGACGGCCAGCGGGCCGACCTCGACGCCCTCGCCCAGCGTCGCGTCAGGCGACACGACGGCGCTGGCATGCACGCCGGCCTGCACCGGCGGGCGCGTGCGGGCGGCCCACCACTGCGTCAGCCGCGCGAAGTACAGGTAGGGGTCGGGCGTGACGATGGCAGCGCCGCGCGCCGAGGCCGCCTCGGCCAGCGCCGGCGCGACGATGACGCAGCCGGCCCTCGTCGTGCCCAGCTGTGCCTGGTAGCGCGGGTTGGCGAGGAAGCTGATGCTGTGCTCGCCCGCCTCATCCAGCGGTGCAATGCCCGTGATGCGAACTTCGGACCCACCAAGCAAATCGCCGCCCAAGGCGGCGATCAGGTCGGAGAGCGCGACGGATGTCGAGCTCATGGCGGCTCCAGCCTACTTCTGCGCGCTCTGCGCGTTCAGCGCATCGATCACCTTCTTGGTGATGTCGACACGCGCGCTGAAGTGGATGGCGTCCTGCAGGATCAGGTCGTACTTCTCGGCGTCGAAGATCTGCTTGATGACCTTGTTGGCCTTGTCGACCACCACGGACAGTTCCTCGTTCTTGCGCTGCGTCAGGTCTTCCTGCCATTCGCGGCGCTTGCGCTGCAGATCGCGTTCCTGCTCGACGACGTCGCGCTGGCGGCGGTTGCGCTCGGCCTCGGACAGCGTGGGCGCGTCCTTCTCCAGCTTCTCGGCGGCGCCGCGCAGCCTGTTCTCCAGATCGCGCAGGTCCTTCTCGCGCTTTCCGAACTCCGTTTCCAGCTTGATCTGCGCGGCCTTCGCCAAATTGGCTTCGCGCAGCACGCGCTCGCTGTTGACGTAGCCGATCTTCAGTTCCTGGGCTTGCACGGCCGCAGTGGCCACCATCATCGACGCGGCCAGAGCCGCCGATTGCAAGAGCTTGCTCATCATCAGAATGCAGTCCCGATCTGGAATTGGAATTTTTCGATTCTATCCGTGCGTTGCTTGCGGATAGGTTTGCCGTAGCTGAGCCGCAGCGGGCCCATCGGCGAGATCCACGACAGGCCGATGCCGGCCGAGGCGCGCACGCTGTCGAGCTTGAGCTTCTCGTACTCGCCCCACACGTTGCCGGCGTCGGCGAACATGAAGATGCGGAAGCTCTTGTCGTTGCCGCTGCCGGGCACCGGCAGGTACAGCTCGGCGTTCAGGTTGAAGCGGCGGTTGCCGCCGCTGTAGGAGCCGGTCGGGTCCACCGGGCCCAGCGTGCCGGCCTCGAACACACGCACCGAGCCCAGGCCGCCGCCGTAGAAGTTCTTGAAAATGGGGTAGGAACGGCCGCCCAGCCCCTCGCCCCAACCCAGCTCGCTGTTGATGCCCAGCGTGATCTTGTTGGTGATCTCGAAGTACTCCTGGTGCTGCAGGTTCAGGCGCGCGAAGCGCACATCGCCCACGGCGCTCAGCTCGAAGTTGACGCGCTGGTAGCGGCCCTTCATCGGCGTGATGACGCTGTCGCGGCTGTCGCGCTGCCAGCCGATGGTCAGCGGGATGGAGTTGCTGCGGGTGCCGAAGCGGTTGACGTAGTCAAAGTAGCTCTGCGGCAGGCCACGCGCCGTCGTGATGTCCGTCTGCTCGTAGCCGATGCCGAAGAACACCGTGTCCAGCTCGGAGAACGGCACGCCGAAGCGCACCGAGCCGCCCTTGGTGACGTACTCGTATTCCTCGCCCAGCGTGTTGATGGGCTTGGTGGTGCGGTAGAACACGTCCAGCGCGCGCGACACGCCGTCCACCGTGAAGTACGGGTCCACCGTGCTGACCTGCAGCTGGCGGCCCGTGCGCGCGGTGGCAACGTCGATGCCCAGGTAGTTGCCCGAGCCGAACACGTTGTCCTGGCGGATGGAGCCGGTGAAGGACAGCTTGGTCTGGCTGGAGTAGCCGGCGCCCACCGTGATGGCGCCGGTGGGGCGCTCGACGACGGTGAGGATCACGTCCACCTGGTCCTGCGCGCCCGGCACCTCCTGGGTGTCGATGCTGACTTCCTTGTCCTTGAAGTAACCCAGGCGCTCGACGCGGTCGCGCGAAGCCTTGATCTTCTGGCCGTCGTACCAGGCCGACTCGAACTGGCGGAACTCGCGGCGGATGACCTCGTCGCGGGTGCGCGAGTTGCCGGACAGGATGACCTTGCGCACGTAGACGCGGCGCTGCGGCTCGCCGACGAAGGTGACGACCACCTGGCCGGTGGCGCGGTCGATCTCGGGGCGGCTGTCCACGCGGGCGAAGGCGTAGCCGTAGGTGCCGTACAGGTCGCTGAATGCGCGCGTCGTCTGCGCCACGGCCTCGCCCTGGTAGGCCTGGCCGGGCTTGAGCATGACGAGGTGCTTGAAGTCCTCCTCGCGGCCCAGGAAGTCACCTTCCAGCTTCACGCCGGTCACCGTGTAGGGCTGGCCCTCGCTGATGGTGATGGCGATGCTGATGCTCTGCTTGTCCGGCGAGATCGTGACCTGCGTGGACGTGACCGCCACTTCCAGATAGCCACGGTTCAGGTAGTGGCTGCGGATGGTTTCCAGGTCCGCGTTCAGCTTGGCGCGCGAGTAGCGGTCGGTCTTGGTGTACCAGGTCAGCCAGCCGGTCGTCGTCTGCTCCAGCAGGCCCATCAGCGTGCTCTCGGAGAACACCTTGGTGCCCAGGATGCGGATCTCGGCGATCTTGGCCGGCTCGCCCTCGGTCACGTTGAAGCTGACGTTGACGCGGTTGCGCTCGATGGGGGTGATGGTCGTCGTGACCTCGGCACCGTACAGGCTGCGCGTCAGGTACTGGCGCTTGAGTTCCTGCTCGGCACGGTCGGCCAGCGCGCGGTCGAAGGGCTTGCCCTCGCCGATGCCGACGTCCTTCAGCGACTTGGACAGCGCCTCGGTGTCGAACTCCTTCAGGCCGACGAAGTTCACGTTGGCGATGATGGGGCGCTCGTCGATGATGACGACGACGGCGTCACCCTCGATACTGATGCGCACGTCCTTGAACAGGCCGGTCGCGAACAGCGCGCGCAGTGCGGCGGCGCCCTTTTCATCGTTGTAGGTGTCGCCGATGCGGAAGGGCAGCGACGCGAAGACGGTGCCGGGGTCGGTGCGCTGCAGGCCCTCGACGCGGATGTCCTTGAGCACGAACGGATCGACGGCCCAGGCCAGCCCCGACTGGAACGTCCCCACGAGAGCCAAAGCCACGACTGAGGGGCGCAGAGACGCTCCCGAACTGAAAGAAAAGGACATGGGGAACCGGGAGTTTCAGTGCCAGCCCGCGTAGCGGCCGACGTCGTTGGAAAGGGCCAAGGCCAGCATCAGCATCAGGATCAGGAAGCCAGCCGTTTGGAGTTTCTGCTGCCACCAGTCGGAGACGGGACGGCCGCTCAAGCCCTCGAAAAGATAATACATGAGGTGTCCGCCATCGAGCATCGGCAGCGGCAGCAGGTTCAGCACGGCCAGGCTCATGGAGATCTTGGCGAGGAAGTCCAGGAACGGTGCGAGCCCCGCGTGCGCCGACTGCCCCGCGTAGTCTGCAATGGTCAGCGGGCCGCTGAAGTTCTTTACCGAAGCTTCACCCACCAGGATGCGGCCGATCAGCTTCACGGTGGTGGCCGCCATGTCCCAGCTCTGCTGTACGCCGCGCACCAGGCCGTCCACCGGCCCGTAGCTGACGGACACCGTTTCCGGCTGCGTGCCGACGCCGATCTCCAGCCGCGCGATGCGTTGCCCGCCGTCGTCGACCAGTCTCGGCGTGGGGGTCAGCTCGACAACCCGCCCGGCGCGCTCGACGCGCCAGGCCATCGCACGCGGCCGCTCGCCGTCATGGGCGCGGCGGATGGCGTCGCGCAGGTAGCCCGCGTCGGGCACCGCCTGGCCGTCGATGGACAGCACGCGGTCGCCGGCCTGCAGCCCGGCGGCGTCGCCGGCACCACCGGCCACCACCTGGCGGATCAGCGGCTCGGCCAGCGGCACCAGGCCGATCTCGCTGAACAGCCTGGCGTCTGGCGAGCGGCCGGCCAGCCGCTCGGTCTCCAGCCGCAGGCTGCGTGAGCCATGGCCCTGGGCGCCGGTGACGGACAGGTGCAGGCTCTCGCCCAGCGCCTGCGCGCGGCCGACGGCGGCCTGCAGCTCGGTCAGCGAGGCGATGTCGTCCCATTGCTGGCCGTCCTGCGAGATGGCGTGCACCTGATCACCGGCACGCAGGCCGGCGCGCTCGGCCAGCGACGCGGCGGGCGGTGTGCCCAGCAGCGCCTTGGGCTGCTCGCTGCCCAGCCAGGCAACGGCGGCGAACAGCGCGATGGCCAGCAGCCAGTTGGCGATCGGGCCGGCCGCGATGATGGCGGCACGCTGGCGCAGCGGGCGGTTGCGGAAGGCCTGTTCGCGCTCGTGAGGCGCCACGGGCTCGTCACCCATGCCCAGCATGCGCACATAGCCGCCGAGCGGGATGGCGCTGATCGCGAACTCGGTGCCGTTGCGGGCGACACGGCTCCACAGCACACGGCCGAAACCGACGGAGAAGCGCAGCACCTTGACGCCGCAGGCCCGCGCGACGCGGTAGTGGCCCCACTCGTGGAAGGGCACGAGGATGCCGATGGCGATGAGGAACCAGAAGGCCTTCTGGATCACGTCCATGCGAGCACCCGCTGTTGCGCCACGTCACGCACGCGGGCATCGAGCGCCAGCAGGCCGTCGATGCTCGCGCAGTCGGCGGCGCTGGGCGCCACGGCTGCCAGGCAGTCGGCGTTCAGCGCATGGATGCGGTCAAAGCGCAGGCGGCCGTTGAGGAAGGCGTCGACGGCCACCTCGTTGGCCGCGTTCAGCACCGTGGTGCTGCCCTCGGGCGCACGCAGCGCCTGCCACGACAGGTGCAGGCCGGGGAAGCGCACGGCGTCGGCCTCCTCGAACGTGAGGCTGGGCGTGGTCAGCAGGTCCAGCCGGCTGGCGCCCGACGTGATGCGCTCGGGGAACGACAGGCCGTAGGCGATGGGCACACGCATGTCGGGCGTGCCGAGCTGCGCGAGCACCGACTGGTCGCGGCAGACCACCATCGAATGGATGATGCTCTGCGGGTGGATCAGCACCCTGATCTGCTCGGGCGCGAGGTTGAACAGCCAGCGCGCCTCGATGACCTCCAGCGCCTTGTTCATCATCGTGGCCGAGTCCACCGAGATCTTGCGGCCCATGACCCAGTTGGGGTGGGCGCAGGCCTGGTCCGGCGTCACGTCGGCCAGCGTCTTGGGGTCGCGGCTGCGGAAAGGGCCGCCAGACGCCGTCAGCACGATGTGATCGATGCGGTCTTGCCAGGTCGCGCGGTCTTCCGGCAGGCACTGGAAGATCGCCGAATGCTCGCTGTCGATGGGCAGCAGCGTGGCCCCCCCCTCTTCCACCGCCTGCATGAACAGCGCACCGCCGACGACGATGGCCTCCTTGTTGGCCAGCAGCAGCCGCTTGCCGGCCCGCGCCGCCGCGATGGCAGGCGCCAGGCCGGCGGCGCCGACGATGGCCGCCATGACGGTGTCGACGTTCGGGTGCGCGGCGATGTGGGCCAGCTTGTCGGCGCCGTCCAGCACCTCGGTGCGGCTGCCGGCTTCGCGCAGACGTTCGCGCAGCCGGGCCGCGGCATCGCGCTCGGGCATGACGGCGAAGCGCGGCTGCCATTGCAGGCATTGCTGCAGCAGTTCGTCGACGCGGCTCATCGCGCTCAGCGCGACGACCTCGTAGCGCTCGGGGTGGCGGGCCAGCACGTCCAGCGTGTTGACGCCGATGGAGCCGGTCGAGCCGAGGACGCAGACGCGTTGACGATTCATAGCGAGATGAGCGCGAGCGCCAGCGGGAAGACGGGCAGCAGCGCGTCGATGCGGTCCAGCACGCCGCCGTGGCCGGGCAGCAGGTTGCTGCTGTCCTTGGCACCGGCGGCACGCTTGACGAGGGATTCGAAGAGATCGCCGACGACGCTCATCGCGCCGAGGAAGACCAGCGCCAGCAGCGACACGACACCGTGGCGCTGCACCAGCAGCGTGTAGAGGCTGGGCGAGTCGACGGCGACGCGCACGTCGATGACGTGGACCCACACGAAGCCCAGCAGGATGACGCCCGCCATGCCACCCCAGGCGCCCTCCCAGCTCTTGCCGGGGCTGATGGCGGGGGCCAGCTTGCGCTTGCCGAACGCACGGCCGCAGAAGTAGGCAGCGATGTCGGCCATCCAAACCAGGCAGAACACCGACAGGATGAAGTTGATGCCGTGCACCTTGGCCTGCACGATGGCCAGCCAGGCGCCCCACAGCAGCACCGCGCCGAGCGCGAGGCGGCCGACCTGCGCGATGCGCGGCCAGCCCGTGGGCCCGGCACGCAGCGCATAGGCGCCCCCCAGCACCCAGACGCCGGTGGCCAGCCACCAGATCCACGCCGGCGGCGCGTTCAGGCCACCGATCAGCAGCGTCCAGATGCAGGCCAGCGCCAGCGACACGCCGGCCGCGATGGCGCCCGTGCCGGGCAGGCCGTTCAGCCGCGCCCATTCCCAGCCCGCGGCGCCGATCATCAGCACGGTGAGCCCGGCGAAGTACCAGGGCGAGGCCGCGAACAGCGCGGGCAGCAGGACGGCCAGCAGGACGATGGCGGTGATGACGCGGGTCTTGAGCATGGCGCCCTCGGGGTCAGGCAGCAGCGGGGGCGTCCTTGACCCCGCCAAAACGACGATCGCGCGCATGGAAGGCGGCGATGGCCGCATCCAGCTCACGCTCACCGAACTCGGGCCAGAGGCAGTCCGAGAACACGAACTCCGAGTAGGCGACCTGCCACAGCATGAAGTTGCTGATGCGCACCTCGCCGCCGGTGCGGATGAAGAGGTCCGGGTCCGGCGCATGGGCCAGCGCCATGAACTCGGACAGCCGCTCCTCGGTGAGGTCCGTTGCGGGCACACCGGCGGCCATGGCCTTGCGGCAGGCCTGCACGATGTCCCAGCGGCCGCCGTAGTTGAAGGCGACGTTGAGCGTCAGCTTGGTGTTGGCGGCCGTCATGCGCTCGGCCTCGTTCCACGCATGCTGCAGCTTCGCGGACACCGCGTCGCGGTCGCCGATGACACGCACGCGCACGCCCAGCCCGTCCAGCTTCTTCAGGTAGCGCGACACGGCGGCCAGCACCAGCCCCATCAGGCCGGAGACCTCGTCGTCGGGGCGCTTCCAGTTCTCGCTGGAGAACGCGAAGACGGTCAGGTGCTCGATGTCGCGTGCGATGCAGGCCTGGATGACCTTGACGACGGACTCCACACCCGCCTTGTGCCCGAAGAAGCGCGGCAGGAAGCGCTTCTTGGCCCAGCGGCCGTTGCCATCCATGACGATGGCGACGTGGCGCGGCGGCGCCGGGCGGTCTTGCGCCACGCTGAGGACCGCGCTCAAACCGCGAGGATCTCGGCTTCCTTGGCCGAGATCACCTTGTCGATCTCGTTGATCACCCGGTCGGTGAGCTTCTGCACCTCGTCGAGGCTGCGACGCTCGTCGTCCTCGCCGATTTCCTTGTCCTTCAGCAGCTTCTTGGCCTGCTCGTTGGCGTCGCGGCGCAGGTTGCGCACGGCCACCTTGGCGTCTTCGCCGGCGTTGCGCACGACCTTGGTCAGGTCCTTGCGGCGCTCCTCGGTCAGCGGCGGCATCGGCACGCGGATCAGGTCGCCCTGCGACGCCGGGTTCAGGCCCAGGTCGCTCTCGCGGATGGCCTTCTCGATCTTGGCGCCCATGCCCTTTTCCCAGGGCTGGACGGAGATGGTGCGCGCGTCCAGCAGCGTCACGTTGGCCACCTGGCTGATGGGCACCATGGAGCCGTAGTAGTCGACGCTGACCTGGTCCAGGATGCCCGGGTGGGCGCGGCCGGTGCGGATCTTCTGCAGTTCGCCCTTCAGCGACTCGACGGACTTGGCCATCCGGCCTTCAGCATTCTTCTTGATGTCGGCAATGCTCATGATCAATACCTATTTCTCTGCGGGACAGGCTGCCGGGGTGTCAGCGGGCAGCCCCGTCCCCAACGGACTGAAGCGTCAGACGTGGACCAGTGTGCCCTCGTCCTCACCCTGCACGACGCGCTTGAGCGCGCCGGTCTTGAAGATGCTGAACACCTTGATCGGCAGCTTCTGGTCGCGGCACAGCGCGAAGGCGGCGCCGTCCATGACCTGCAGGTTGCGGCTGATGGCCTCGTCGAAGGTGATGGCCGAGTAGCGCGTCGCGGCGGGGTCCTTCTTGGGGTCGGCCGTGTAGACGCCGTCGACCTTGGTGGCCTTCAGCACGATCTCGGCGCCGATCTCGGCACCACGCAGCGCGGCGGCGGTGTCGGTCGTGAAGAAGGGGTTGCCGGTGCCGGCGGCGAAGACGACGACCTTGCCCTCTTCGAGGTACTGCAGCGCCTTCGGGCGCACATAGGGCTCGACGACCTGCTCGATGCCGATGGCGGACATCACGCGGGCGATCATGCCCTCCTGGCGCATCGTGTCGGCCAGGGCCAGCGAGTTCATCACCGTGGCCAGCATGCCCATGTAGTCGGCGGTGGCACGGTCCATGCCGACCGAGCCGCCGGCCACGCCGCGGAAGATGTTGCCGCCGCCGATGACGACGGCGACTTCCACGCCCATCTGCGTGATCTCGCGGACTTCCTGCACCATGCGGACGATGGTCGCGCGATTGATGCCGTAGGCGTCGTCGCCCATCAGGGCTTCACCGGAGAGTTTGAGCAGGATGCGCTTGTACGCGGGCATGGTGTCCTCAGTGTTTTGGCGGCTTCTGGTGGGCCGCAAGTTTAAAGGGCGCCAACTTGGCGCCCTTTCATTTCGCAAGAGTCTTTACTGACCCTTGGCAGCCGCCACCTGGGCAGCCACTTCGGCCGCGAAGTCGTCGACCTTCTTCTCGATGCCTTCGCCCACGACGTACAGCGTGAAGCCCTTGACCGTCGTGCTGGCAGCCTTCAGGTGGGCGCCCACGGTCTGCTTGCCGTCAGCGGCCTTCACGAAGACCTGGTCCAGCAGCGAGACTTCCTTCAGGAACTTCTGCACCGAGCCTTCGACCATCTTGGCGACGATGTCGGCCGGCTTGCCAGACTCGGCAGCCTTCTCGGTGGCGATCTTGCGCTCCTTCTCGACCAGCTCGGCCGGCACGTCGGCGCTGGACAGCGCGGCGGGCTTCATGGCGGCGATGTGCATCGCGACGTCCTTGGCAGCCGTGTCGTCACCTTCGAACTCGACGACCACGCCGATGCGGGTGCCGTGCAGGTAGGTGGCCAGCTTGGAGCCGGTGTAGCGCTGGAAGCGGCGGATCGTCATGTTCTCGCCGATCTTGCCGATCAGGCCCTTGCGCACGTCTTCCACCGTCGGGCCGAAGCCTTCCTGCGACAGCGGCAGCGCCGACAGCGCGGCCACGTCGGCGGGGTTGTTCTCGGCGACGAGGCCGGCCAGCGCGCTGACGAACGCCAGGAAGGCGTCGTTCTTCGAAACGAAGTCGGTTTCGCAGTTGACTTCGATCAGCGCGCCGTTGCCGCCGACGACGGCCGAGGCGACGATGCCTTCGGCGGTGATGCGCGAGGCGGCCTTGCCGGCCTTGTTGCCCAGCTTGACGCGCAGGATCTCTTCAGCGCGGCCCAGGTCGCCGTCGGCTTCCGTCAGCGCCTTCTTGCACTCCATCATCGGGGCGTCGGTGCGGGCACGCAGTTCGCCCACCATGCTTGCAGTGATTGCAGCCATTGTTCTCTCCAGATTTCGGTTGGCAAAAGGGGCCTCGCGGCCCCTTTCAGATGCAGGGTCGAAAGGGCTTACGCCTCTTCGGAAACCTCGACGAACTCGTCGCCGGCCGGGGCAACCGCAGCCAGCACTTCGTTCGTGGCGTTGGCCTTGCCTTCCAGCACGGCGTCGGCGACGGCACGGGCGTACAGCGCCACGGCCTTGGCCGAGTCGTCGTTGCCGGGGATGACGTAGTCGATGCCTTCGGGCGAGTGGTTGGTGTCAACCACGCCGATGACGGGAATGCCCAGCTTCTTGGCTTCGGCAACGGCGATCTTGTGATAGCCGACGTCGATGACGAAGATGGCGTCGGGCAGCGCGGTCATGTCCTGGATGCCGCCGATATTCTTTTCCAGCTTGGCGATGTCGCGCTGGAACAGCAGGGCTTCCTTCTTGATCGCGGGCTGGGTGCCAGCCTCGACCTGGGCCTGCATGTCCTTCAGGTTCTTGAGGGACGTCTTGACCGTCTTGAAGTTGGTCATCATGCCGCCCAGCCAACGCGAGTCGACGTAGGGCATGCCGGCGCGCTGGGCTTCGGCGGCGATGAACTCACGGGCCTGGCGCTTCGTGCCGATCATCAGGATCGTGCCGCGCTTGGCGGACAGCGAGCGCACGAACTTCATCGCATCGTTGAACGCGGGCAGCGTCTTCTCGAGGTTGATGATGTGGATCTTGTTGCGATGGCCGTAGATATACGGGGCCATCTTGGGATTCCAGAAGCGGGTTTGGTGGCCGAAATGGACGCCGGCTTCCAGCATCTCGCGCATCGTGACAGACATGGGTCTTACTCCGAAGGTTGTGTCTAAAATCCGGCCCGAATTGCGTTGCAGCACCTGGAAACAGCTGTTTCTTGCCTGATTCCCAGGGCCGCAAACCACAACACCTTTGCGTGGCCGGTTTGCGATTTGTTGCGACAGGCGGGGCAGATCGCTCCAGCCGACACCCTCACAACCGTTCTGCCGAAGCTGAAAACCTGCGCTTGAATGCGCAAGCCCTCCGGCAAAACCCGCAGAGTATACACAACCCATGGCCCACCTCAGCCGACGCCCCAGGCAAGCGCCCGGCGAATCGCCCGTCACCCCCTGCGCCGCAGACATCCGCCGGGTGGACCGGTGAGCCGCCGCATCGCCGTGGTGGGCGCCGGGCTGGCCGGCGTGGCCACGGCCTACGAGCTGGCCGCGCTGGGTTGGCAGGTGCAGGTGTTCGAGCGCGGCGGCAGCGTCGCCGAGCAGGCCAGCTTTGCCGGCAGCGCGCTGCTGTCGCCCTGGCTGCCCGGCCTGGCCGACACGCTGCCGCCGGCGCCGCTGGCCTGGCGCTGGCGCCGCTGGCGCGCCCGTCGCCGCAGCACCGACACGCTGGCCGCGTTGAGCCAGTTCGGGCTGGCCCGCACGGCCGAGCTGCGGCACAGCCTCGGGCTGGACGACGAAGCATCCGAGGGGCTGCTGGTCGCCCTCGCGGAGAGCCGGCGCGTCACGGCCGCCGAGGCGCAGCTGGCTGGCTGGAAGGCGCTGGGGCTGGGCGTCGACCTGCTGGACGCCGACGAGGCGCGCCGGCGCGAGCCCGGGCTCAACGGCGAGGCCCCGCTGGCAGGCGCGCTGGCGCTCGCCGGCGGCGGCACCGGCAACGCCCGCCTGTTCGCGCAGCAGCTGCGCCAGCAGGCCCAGCGGCTGGGCGTGACCTTGCGCTTTCACACCACAGTGCGCGCCATCGCCAACGAAGGCGCCGTACTGGCGCTGCGCCACGAATACACGCCGCCACAGGAGGCGCCCACGCGTGGCGGCGAGCGCGACGCCGGCGACACACTGCCGCAGGCGCCGGGTGCGATGGACGAGCGCTTCGACGCCGTCGTGCTGTGCAACGGGCTGGACGCGCCGGCACTGCTGGGCCGGCGCCTGCCGCTGGCGGCGCTGCACGAGACCTCGGTCACCGCGCCGCTGCGGCTGCTGGAGGCCCACCCCGACCTGGGCCCTAAGGCCGGCTGGGTCGACCCGTCGCGCGGCCTCGTCGTGGCCCGCACGGGGCAACGCGTGCGCGTGACCGGCGGCCTGGCGGTGACCGGCGCCGCAGGCCGGCACACGCCCGACTTCGAAGCCCTGCACCGCGGCCTGCAGCACTGGTTCCCGGGCTCGGTACTGCACCAACAGGTGCAGCAGAGCCAGAACCGCCGTGCACAGCCAGCCGACGGCATGCCGGTGCTGGGCGCCAGCGGCCAGCCGGGCCTGTGGCTGAACCTGTCGGCTGGCGGCCTGGGCTGGGGCGTGGCCTGCGGCGCGGCCCAGCTGCTGGCACAGCAGATCAGCGGGCAGACACCGGCGCTGGACGTGACGCCGCTGGGGCCGCAGCGGCTGGCCTAAGCTCGCGGGCATGCATGCGCTGCTGCCCACCACCACCGCCCTGCCCTTGTTCGACGTCGCCGCCAGCCGGCGCATCGAGACGCGGGCGCTGACCCATTCGCCCGACCTGATGGAGCGCGCCGGCCTGGCCGTCGCCAAACTGGCACTGGCGCTGCGCCGCGGCGCTGGCCCCGTGTGGATCGCCTGCGGGCCGGGCAACAACGGCGGCGACGGCCGCGTCGCCGCGCGGCGGCTGGCCGAGGCCGGCGTGCCGGTGCACATCGGCAGCGAGCCGCCGCCGGCACCGTCGCTGGTCATCGACGCGCTGCTAGGCCTGGGGTTGAACCGCGCGCCCTCGGCGGCGATGCAGGCCACCCTCGCCGCGATGCAGGCCTGCGGCGCCGCCATCGTCGCTGTCGACCTGCCCAGCGGCCTGCTGGCCGACACGGGCCAGCCCGCGGGCGGACGGGCGCTGCGCGCCGACCACACGCTGACGCTGCTGACGCTCAAGCCCGGGCTGTTCACCGGTGAGGGCCGCGCGCAGGTGGGCCGGCTGTGGTTCGACGACCTCGGCGTGGCGCCCGACGAGGCCCCCACCGCCGACCTGCTGGGCCCGTCGCCCGCACCCGCGCGCGGCGCCACCAGCCACAAGGGCAGCCACGGCCAGGTGCTGGTGGTGGGCGGCGCCGCCGGCATGCAGGGCGCGGCGCGGCTGGCCGCCCGGGCTGCGCTGGCCTGCGGCGCGGGCCGTGTCTACGCCGACCTGCTCGGTCTGCCGGCGGGCGAGGTGGCCGACGCCGGCCGGCCCGAGCTGATGCGCGGCACGCTGGCCGAGCTGCCGCAGGCCGTGGGCGTCATCGGCTGCGGCGCCGGCACGACCATTGCCGATCAGCTGCCCGCGATGCTGCAGCGGCTGCCCCGCGTCGTGCTCGATGCCGACGCGCTGAATGCCGTCGCCTCCAGCCTGGCACTGCAGGACCTGCTGCGCGCCCGGCCGGCCGGCACCACCATGCTGACGCCTCATCCACTCGAAGCAGCCCGCCTGCTGGACCGGGACACCGCGGCCGTGCAGGCCGACCGCCTGGCCGCCGCGCGCGAGCTGTCGGCGCGGCTGAACTGCAGCGTCGTGCTGAAGGGCTCGGGCAGTGTCATCGCGTCGCCCGCCGAGCGGCCGGCCATCTGCGCCAGCGGCGGCCCGGCGCTGGCCACGGCCGGCAGCGGCGACGTGCTGGCCGGCTGGCTGGGCGGGCTGTGGGCCCAGCAGCCGGATGCCGGCGCCCATGCCATCGCCTGCGCGGGCGTGGACGCGCACGGCCGCGCCGGCGAGGTGGATGGCGTGCTGCGCGCGGGCGATCTCATCGAGCGCCTCGCGGCGCTGCGCTGAGCCTCAACGGCGCTTGCGCGGCGCCGTCTTCGCAGGCGCCTTCTTGGCAGCCTTGCCGGCCGCCCGCTTGGCCGCCTGCTGCGCCGCCTTGACGGGGTGCAATGCAGCGACGACGGCCTTGCGGCTCTGCTTCACATCGCGATCGGCCTGGCGCACATCCTCCAGCGCCTCGACGGCGGTCTTCGGGGCGCGCTTCTTGGCCGGCGCCTTGCCCGCCGGCTTTCCGGCAGCGGCGCGGCTGGGCGAGCGCACGTCGTCGGCGTCCCGCACGAGGCGGAAGTCGATACGGCGGCCGTCCAGGTCCACACGGCTGACCTGCACCTGCACGCGCGCGCCCGTGGCGTAGCGGATGCCGGTGCGCTCGCCACGCAGCTCCTGGCGCACCTCGTCGAAGCGGTAGTACTCGCCGCCCAGTTCGGTGATGTGCACCAGGCCTTCGACGTAGAGCGCATCCAGCTGCACGAACAGCCCGAACGACGTGACCGCACTGACGGTGCCGGCGAATTCCTCGCCGAGGCGGTCGCGCATGTAGCGGCACTTCAGCCAGGCCTCGACGTCGCGGCTGGCCTCGTCAGCACGGCGCTCGTTGGCGCTGCAGTGCGCGCCGACGACCTCCCAGCGCTCGGCCTCGTTGCGCGCCTCCGCCGGGTTGGGCGGCGCCGCGCGGCCGGGGCGCTTGGGCGCCTGCGGCACGTTCATCTTGGCCGGGTCCAGCGTGTACTTCTTGCCCGCCAGCAGCGCCTTGATGACGCGGTGGACCAGCAGGTCCGGGTAGCGCCGGATCGGGCTGGTGAAGTGCGTGTAAGCCGGATACGCCAGGCCGAAGTGGCCGGAGTTGGTGCCGGTGTAGATGGCCTGCTGCATGGAGCGCAGCAGCATGGTGTGGATCTGCTGCGCGTCCGGGCGGTCCTTGGTCGCCTGGGCGATCTGCTGGAACTCGCGCGGCGTCGGGTCGTCGGAAACACCCATGCCGATGCCGAGCGAGCGCAGGTAGTTCTGCAGCGTCGTGCGCTTCTCGGGCGTCGGACCCTCGTGCACGCGGAACAGCGCATGGTGCTTGTTCGACTGGATGAAATCCGCCGAGCAGGTGTTGGCGGCCAGCATGGCCTCCTCGATCAGCCGGTGCGCGTCGTTCCGCGTGCGCGGGATGATCTTCTCGATGCGGCCGTTGTCGTCGCAGACGATCTGCGTCTCGGTCGTCTCGAAGTCCACCGCGCCACGCCGGCCGCGCTCGGACAGCAGCGCGCGGTAGACCTCGTGCAGGTGCAGCAGGTGCGGCACCAGCTCGCGACGCTTGGCGGCCTCGGGGCCATGCGTGTTGCCAAGGATAGCCGCGACCTCGTTGTACGTGAAGCGCGCATGCGAGCTGATGACGGCCGGGTAGAACTGGTAGGCCGTGACCTCGCCATCGGTGGACACGAGCATGTCGCAGACCATGCTGAGCCGGTCTTCATACGGGTTCAACGAGCACAGGCCGTTGGACAGCTTCTCCGGCAGCATCGGAATGACGCGACGCGGGAAGTAGACGGACGTGGCGCGCTCGTAGGCGTCGGCGTCCAGCGGCTCGCCGGGCTTCACGTAGTGCGACACGTCGGCGATGGCCACCAGCAGGCGCCAGCCGTCGAAGGCCTTCTTGCCGCGTCCCTGCTTGAAGGGCTCGCAGTAGACGGCGTCGTCGAAGTCGCGCGCGTCCTCGCCGTCGATGGTGACCAGCGGCACGTCGCGCAGGTCAATGCGGTGCTTCAGGTCTGCCGCGCGCAGCTTCTCGGGCAGCTTGGCGCTCTGCGCCAGCGTCTCGGGGCTGAAGCGGTGCGGCACGTCGTACTTGCGCACGGCGATCTCGATCTCCATGCCGGGGTCGTCGATTTCCCCTAACACTTCAACCACGCGGCCCACCGGCTGCGAATACAGCGACGGCGGCTCGGTCAGCTCGACGGCGACGACCTGGCCGGCGGTCGCATTCGCGATGCCGTTCTTGGGGATAAGGATGTCCTGGCCCATGCGCCGGTCCTCGGGCGCGACCAGCCAGATGCCCGACTCCAGCAGCAGCCTGCCGATGATGGGCCGCCTCTTGCGCTCCAGGATCTCCAGCACCTTGCCCTCGGGGCGGCCGCGCTTGTCGAAGCGCACGACGCGCACGCGCAGGCGGTCGCCGTGCATGACGGCATGGGTCTCTTGCGAGGACAGATAGACGTCGGTCGAGCCGTCGTCCGGGATCAAGAAGCCGTGGCCGTCGCGATGGCCTTGCAGCGTGCCTTCGACTTCGCCGAGCAGCCCGGCGCCGTCAGCCTTGGTGGAGTGTGTTGTGTTCTTCAAGTTTTTGATGCTATAGTCCGCGCTTTCCTGAAACGGCTCAGGACTTCAAAAGAAGTTTTGAGAACCTTGCCCAGGTGGCGGAATTGGTAGACGCACTAGTTTCAGGTACTAGCGGGTAACTCCGTGGAGGTTCGAGTCCTCTCCTGGGCACCATAACAAGAAACGAAAAGGCCAGCACGCAAGTGCTGGCCTTTTTGCTTTGTGCGCCGCGGCGATGCCGACAAAGAGTCAAGGTCGGCGCCGACGACAACGTCGGGCACCGCCTTGGATGGGCGCATCAGCGAATCCTGCCTGGCGCCCATCTTCAGGTTCAAACGACGAATTTCTTCGCCAGGGCTTCCGGCCCCATGCCGTCGTACTCCTCGAACGGCTGGTGAATCCACGGCGAGGTTTCCAGCATCTCGACGTAGTAGTCCGGCGTGTAGGCCGAGACCTGCTTGGTCCAGATCACCGCCGAGCGCAGCTCGGAGATGGCCGGCATGCCACGCAGGCGCTCCACCACGGCCTTCAGCGTCACGCCCGAGTCGGCCAGGTCATCCACCAGCAGCACGCGGCCAGCCAGCTCGCCCTTGGGCATGGTGATGTACTTGGCCATGTCCAGGCGGCCCTGGATGGTGCCGGCTTCGGCACGGTAGGAGCTGGTGGACATGATGCCCAGCGGCTTGTCGAAAACGCGCGACAGCACGTCGCCCGGGCGCATGCCGCCACGGGCCAGGCAGAGGATCTGGTCGAACTGCCAGCCCGAGGCGTGCACCTTGAGCGCCAGGCGCTCGGTCAGCAGGTGGTACTCGTCCCAGGATACGTAGAGGTGCTTGCCGTCGTCGGTCAACATGGTGGTGTTGTCTCCGTGGTGTGATGGTGATCAGGAGGCGGAATACGGGTGGCGCAGCACAATGGTGTGCTCACGGTCGGGGCCGGTGGAGACCATGTCGATGGGCGCGCCGATGACTTCCTCGACACGCTTCAGGTAGGCGCGCGCGTTGGCCGGCAGCGCATCCCAGCTGGTCATGCCAAAGGTGGTCTCGGTCCAGCCCGGGAAGGTCTCATACACGGGCGTGCAGTCCTCGATCTCGTCGGCATCCAGCGGCAGGATGTCCAGCAGCTGGCCGTTGAGCTGGTAGCCGACGCAGACCTTGATCTCGGCCAGGCCGTCCAGCACGTCCAGCTTGGTCAGGCACAGGCCGGTGATGCCGTTGATGATGATGGAGCGCTTCAGCGCGGCGGCGTCCAGCCAGCCGCAGCGGCGCGCGCGGCCGGTGACGGTGCCGCGCTCCTGGCCCACGGTGGACAGGTGGTAGCCGACGGTGCCCGCCACTTCCCAGTCCAGCTCGGTCGGGAACGGGCCGGAGCCCACGCGCGTCGTGTACGCCTTCGTGATGCCCAGCATGTAGTGCAGCATCTGCGGGCCCACGCCGGCACCGGCGGCGGCGTTGCCGGCCACGCAGTTGCTGGACGTCACGTAGGGGTAGGTGCCGTGGTCGATGTCCAGCAGCGTGCCTTGCGCGCCTTCGAACAGGATGTTGGCGCCGGCCTTGCTGGCCTTGTGGATCATGTAGCCGACGTCGGCCAGCATGGGCTTGATCTGCTCAGCCATCTTCATGGCCTGCTCGAAGATGGGCTCGAAGGCCAGCTCTTCGCCCTTCAGGTAGCCGCGCAGTGCGAAGTTGTGCAGCTCCAGCAGCTCGCGCAGCTTCTTCGCGAAGCGCTCGGGGTGCTTCAGGTCCTGGGCGCGCAGCGCGCGGCGGGCGACCTTGTCCTCGTAGGCCGGGCCGATGCCCTTGCCCGTCGTGCCGATCTTGCCGCTGCCACTGGTCTCGCGCAGCGCCTCGCGCGCCTTGTCGACGGCGACGTGGAACGGCAGGATCAGCGGGCAGGACTCGCTGATGAACAGGCGCGAACGCACCTCGACACCGGCGGCTTCGAGGCGCTCGATCTCGGTCAGCAGATGGGTCGGGTCCAGCACCACGCCATTGCCGATGTAGCAGGCCACGCCGTCGCGCATGATGCCGCTGGGGATCAGCTGCAGCGCCGTCTTGATGCCCTTGATGACCAGCGTGTGGCCCGCGTTGTGGCCGCCCTGGAAGCGCACGACACCTTGGGCGTGGTCGGTCATCCAGTCGACGACCTTGCCCTTGCCCTCGTCACCCCACTGGGTGCCGACGACGACCACATTGCGTCCACGCGCGGTTTGGCTTTGCATGTTGTTTGCCTGCTGTAGCTTGGAAGGAAGTGGGGCCGTCGCGCTCAGAGCGCCCGGACGACCCAGTCAGCGTGATCGCGAACCAGTTCGCGGTCACAGTCGAATTCATCGGCCTCGTGCTCGTGGCCCGGCAGCACGCAGACCACCGTCTCGCCCTGCTCGCGCAGCGCGCGCACGGCCTGGCGCAGCGACGCGTCGTCGCCCCACGGCGCGCGCACAGCGGCACGCAACGGCGTGGCGGGCACCAGCGTCACCAGCGTCTTCAGGTCCAGGCTGAAGCCCGCGGCCGGGCGACGGCGGCCGAACACGGCGCCGACCTCGTCGTAGCGGCCGCCGCGCAGCACGGCGTCGGAGCAGCCCGCCGCGTAGGCCGCGAAACGGATGCCGGTGTAGTAGGCATAGCCCTGCAGGTCGGCCAGGTCGAAGCCCAGGCTGACCTCGGGATGCACGGCCCCCAGATGGCCGGCCAGCCAGTCCAGGTCGGCCAGCGCGGCCTTGACCAGTGGGTGCGCGGGCAGGCGGCGCGCGGCCTCGGCCAGCACCTCGCGGCCGCCGAACAGGCTGGGCAGCGCCAGCAGCGCATCACGGGTCTCGGCGGGCAGGTCGGCAGTCAGCGTCGCCAGCACGGCAACGTCCTTGGCCGCCAGCGCCGCGGTCAGCGCCGTCAGTGCTTCGGGCGCCAGCTTGACGCCGTCCAGCACGCCCTGCAGCAGGCGGGCGTCGCCGAGGTCCAGCATGACCTTCTTCAGGCCGGCGCGGCGCAAGGCATCCAGCGCCAGCTCCTGCACTTCCAGGTCGGCCTCCAGGCCGGCGTGGCCGTAGATCTCGACGCCGAACTGCAGCGGCTCGCGGCTGGTGTTCAGGCCGTCCGGCCGCGTGTGGGCCACGGGGCCGCAGTAGCACAGGCGGGTCACGCCCTGGCGGTTCAGCAGATGGGCGTCGATGCGGGCCACCTGCGGCGTCGTGTCGGCGCGCACGCCAAGCGAGCGGCCAGACAGCTGGTCGACCAGCTTGAACAACTTGATCTCGCTGCCGCTGCCCGTGCCGGACAGCAGGGAGTCCAGATGCTCCAGCAGCGGCGGGATGACCAGCTCGCAGCCGTAGCTGCGGGCCATGTCGAGCAGTTCTCTACGCAGCTCTTCGATGCGGCGCGCCTGCGAAGGCAGGACATCGGCAATGTGCTCTGGCAGCAGCCAAGCAGAGGACATGGTCGGGGCAGGCGGTTAAAAACGGCATTGTACCTATGCCCTCCCCGCCTTCAGCGCGCAGCGAGCCTTCCGATCAGCGCAACCACAGCAATCCCAGCGCGCCCAGCACGATGCTGATCAGGCCGATGAAGCGGATCTGGCCGTCGCTCATGGCCAGCACGCGGGCGAACACCTCGCGCCAGCGCGCCGGGCTGAGCAGCGGCATCAGCCCTTCGATGATCAGCACCAGCGCCAGCGCGCTGAGCAGCTCGTTCACTTGCGTGCAGGAGCGGCAGCGGGCGCGGCGCCGGAGCCCCGCATGGCCTTGAAGAAGTCGCTGTTGGGGTCCACCACCATCACGTCGTTCTTCGTCTTGAAGCTGGCACGGTAGGCCATCAGCGAACGGTAGAACTGCGCGAACTGCGGGTCGCGGCCGAAGGCCTCGGCATACAGGGCCGACGCCTTGGCATCACCCTCGCCCATGATCTTCTGCGCATCACGGTAGGCCTCGGCGACGATGATTTCGCGCTGGCGGTCGGCGTCGGCCTTGATCTTCTCGCCCTCGGCGGCACCGGTGGAGCGGGCCTCCGCGGCCACGCGCTTGCGCTCGGAGTCCATGCGGCGGTAGACCGAATCGGTGATGCTGGACGCGAAGTCCACGCGCTTGATGCGCACGTCGACGATCTCGATGCCGAACTGCTTGGCCTCGTCGGCCAGGCGCTTGCGCACGTCCTGCATGATCTTTTCGCGCTCGGTCGCCAGCACGGCGATGACGGTGCGCTTGGTCACTTCCTCGTTGAACGCAGCCTGCACGACGGGCGCCAGGCGGTTCTCGACGTTGCGGATGTCGACGCCGCTGTTGCGGATGAACTGGCGCGGCTCGGCGATGCGCCACTTGATGAGCCAGTCGATGACCAGGCTCTTCTTCTCGGCCGTGAAGATAGCGCGCGACTCGGGGCTGTCCAGCGTCTGCACGCGGCGGTCCAGCAGCACGACGTTCTGGAACGGCGGCGGCAGCTTGCCGTGCAGGCCCGGCTCGGTGATGACTTCCTTGATCTCGCCCAGCGCGTAGACCGCGGCGAACTGCCGCTGGTCAACCACGAACAGCATGGACGAGGCCAGCATCAGCGCGACGAGGACGCCGGCAACGATGGCGGCAATTCGGTTCATGTGGGGGCTCCTCGATCAGCGGCCGTCGCGGCTGCGCTGGTTGTCACGGCTGCGCAGGTCGTTGGCGCTGGGCAGGTTCTGCGGCTCGGGCAGCGTCGTGGGCTGCGGCGGCGACACGGTCACGGTGCCGGAGCTGCCCTGCTGCAGCAGCTTGTCCAGCGGCAGGTACAGCATGTTGGAGCCGTTGCGGCTGTCCACCATGACCTTGCTGACGTTGGCGTAGATCTGCTGCATCGTGTCGATGTAGATGCGGTCGCGCGTGACCTGCGGCGCCTTCTGGTACTCGGCCAGCACGCTCTTGAAGCGTTCGGCATCGCCCTCTGCGCGGGCAATGACGCTGGCCTTGTAGCCCTCGGCCTGCTCGCGCAGCTTGGCGGCATCGCCCTGCGCGCTGGGGATCTTGTCGTTGGCGTAGGCCTGCGCGTCGTTCTTGGCCCGCTCACGGTCGGCATTGGCCTTCTGCACGTCGTCGAACGCGGCCTGCACCTGGTCGGGCGCCTGCACGCTCTCCAGGTTGACGTTCTTGATCTGGACGCCGGCCTTGAGGCGGTCCATCTGCGCCTGGATGGACTTGACGAGGTCGGCCGCGATGGCGTCACGCTGCTCGTACAGCACCGAGTCCATCGCGCTCTTGCCGACGATCTCGCGCACGGCGGATTCGGCGGCCAGCAGCACGGCCTGCTCGGGGTCGCGGTTCTCGAACAGGAAGTCCTTCAGGTCACGGATGGTGAACTGCACCTTGAAGCGGATGTCGACGATGTTCTCGTCCTGCGTCAGCATGGACGAGTCGCGCAGCCCCGTGGCCGCGACAACCGAGTTGCGACCCACTTCCACCTGACGCAGCTGCGACACCGGTTGCACCTCGTGCGCCTGGAACGGATACGGCAGGCGCCACTGGAAGCCGGCCTCCACGGTCTTGTCGTACTTGCCGAAGGACGTGATGACGCCCTGCTGGCCTTCCTGCACGATGAAGAAGCCGCTGGCCAGCCAGCCCAGCGCGACGACACCGGCGATGAGCCCGATGCCGATGCCCGCGCCCTTCATGTCCGGCGCACCGCCGGCGCCGCCGCCCGACGACCCGCCGTTGCGCCCACCGAACATGCCCGAGAGCTTGCGGTTGAAGTCGCGCCACAGCTCGTCGAGGTCGGGCGGGCCGTCGTTGCGGCCGTTGTTCAGCAGCCGGCCTGCGGCTCGCGCGACCGGCGTCATCAGGCGCCGGGCCCAGGGGCTGCGGGGCGGAGTGTTGAGAGTGCTGCTCATGCCTGAGAAGGGTCTGAGGAAGAGGATTCGATGTCTGACGGATCAGCATCGAAACGTGGGTCCCGCTCGTCGGGAATCAAGGGCTGGGCCTGCATGGCCGTCGCGATGAGCTGGCGCAGTTCGGCCAGGCCATCGCCTTCGACGGCGCTGACGAACACGCGCGGCGTCGGCTCGGTCGAGCCATTGGGGCGCAGCATCGCGTCGACGATCTCGCGCGGGCGCTGGTCGTCGGCCAGCAGGTCCTGCTTGTTGTAGACGAGGATCTGCGGCACGCCGCCGGCGCCGATTTCCTCCAGCACGCGCTCTACCTCGGCCATCTGCTCGTCCAGCACCGGGCTGGCGGCATCGACGACATGCAGCAGCAGGTCGGCATCGGCCGCCTCCTGCAGCGTCGCGCGGAAGGCCTCGACAAGTTTGTGCGGCAGGTCGCGGATGAAGCCCACCGTGTCGGACAGCGACACGCTGGCCTCAGCCTGCTCCAGGTAGAGCGAGCGCGTGGTGGTGTCCAGCGTCGCGAACAGCTGGTTGGCGGCATAGGCACGCGCCTTGGTGAGCGCATTGAACAGCGTGCTCTTGCCCGCGTTCGTGTAGCCGACCAGCGAGACCTTGAAGACGCCATTGCGGGAGCGGGACTTGCGCTGCGTGCTGCGCTGCTTCTGCACCTGCTTGAGCCGCTCCTTGGTCTTCTTGATGCGGTCGTCGATCATGCGACGGTCCAGCTCGATCTGCGCCTCGCCGGGGCCGCCGCGCATGCCGATGCCGCCACTCTGGCGCTCCAGGTGGCTCCAGCGGCGCACCAGGCGCGTGGCCAGGTATTGCAGCCGCGCCAGCTCGACCTGCAGCTTGCCCTCGTGGCTCTTGGCGCGCTGCGCGAAGATCTCGAGGATCAGCGCGGTGCGGTCGGCAACGGGCACGCCCAGCACCTTCTCGAGGTTGCGCTGCTGCGCGGGCGAGATGGCCTGGTCGAACAGCACCGTGTGGGCCTGGTGGGCCTGCACGAGCAGCTTGATCTCGTCGGCCTTGCCGGAGCCGACGAACAGCGCGGCGTCGGGCGCCGGGCGGCGGGCGATGACCTTGGCGACCGGCGTGTCGCCGGCGGATTCGGCCAGCAGCGCCAGCTCGTCCAGGCTTTCGTCAAAGCCCTGTTTGGCGGACTGTCGACCGAAATCGACGCCCACAAGAATGGCGCGCGCCGCCTCGGAGGGCGGCGTCGCGGCGTTGGCAGAGGTCGGGGACAAGGGGTCGGGATCAGGCGTCCGCGGGAGCGTCGCCGGCGTGGAAGTTGACCGCGCGGCCCGGCACGACGGTGGAGATCGCGTGCTTGTAGACCATCTGGGTCACCGTGTTGCGGAGCAGCACGACGTACTGGTCAAACGATTCGATGTGGCCTTGCAGCTTGATGCCGTTGACGAGGTAGATCGAAACCGGCACATGCTCTTTGCGCAGCAGGTTCAAAAAGGGGTCCTGCAAAAGTTGGCCTTTGTTGCTCATCGGTATGCTCCGAGTTATCGGGAGGTGGGGACTACGGGTAAGACCTTAACACAGCGTCTTTGTCCCTCCGGAGGTCAGCCTAGGTCTTTTCGTCGAAGGGATTCTTCGAAGAACGTAGCTCTATCTTCAGCGGTGTGCCGACCAGTTTGTAGTGGGCGCGGATGCGGCCTTCCAGGTAGCGCTTGTAGACCTCGGTGACGCCGTCCAGCGCATTGCCGTGGATGACGACGATGGGCGGGTTCTGGCCACCCTGGTGGGCGTAGCGCATCTTGGGGCGCGACACGCCGGAGCGCTTGGGCTGCTGGTGCTCCACGGCCTCCTGGATGAGGCGGGTCAGCACCGGCGTCGTCATCTTGCGGTAGGCGGACGCATAGGCATCGGCCATCGCATTCCACAGGCTGCTGAGCCCCTGCCGCTTCAGCGCCGAGATGTGGTGCATCGGCGCGAACTTCAGGAAGGCCAGGCGCTGCTCGATCTGACGCTGCAGCGTCTCGCGCTGGTAGCTGTCGACGGCGTCCCACTTGTTGCAGGCCAGCACGACGGCGCGGCCGCTGTCGAGGATGTAGCCGGCGATGTGGGCGTCCTGGTCGGTCACGCCCTGGGTCGCATCGAGCAGCAGCAGCACGACGTGCGCGTCGGCGATGGCCTGCAGCGTCTTGACGACCGAGAACTTCTCGATGGCCTCGAAGACCTTGCCCTTGCGGCGCAGGCCGGCGGTGTCGATGAGCTTGAACTTCTGGCCGTTGCGCTCGAAGTCGACCGAGATGGCGTCACGCGTCGTGCCCGGCATGTCGAAGGCGACGAGGCGCTCCTCGCCGAGCCAGGTGTTGATCAGCGTGCTCTTGCCGACGTTGGGGCGGCCGGCCACGGCCAGGCGAATGACGCCGTCCTGCTGCGGGCCGGCGCCGAATTCCTCGCTGGTGTCCTCGAAGGGCTCCAGCACGGCGTCCAGCAGGCTGCGGATGCCCTGCCCGTGCGCCGAAGAGATCGGGTGCGGCTCGCCCATGCCGAGTTCGTGGAACTCGGCCAGCAGCGGCGACTCGCTCATGCCCTCGGCCTTGTTGACGGCCAGGTGCACGCGCTTGTTGACGCTGCGCAGGTAGCGGGCGATGTCGCTGTCGTGGGCCGAAAGCCCTAAGCGGATGTCGACGACGAAGATGACCGCATCGGCCTCGGCAACGGCCTGCTTGGTCTGCTTGGCCATCTCCTTGACGATGCCGGTCGAGCTGTCGGGCTCGAAGCCGCCGGTGTCGATGACGATGAACTCGCGATCGCCCAGGCGGCCGTCGCCGTAGTGGCGGTCGCGCGTCAGGCCGGCGAAGTCGGCCACGATGGCGTCGCGCGACTTCGTCAGGCGGTTGAACAACGTCGACTTGCCCACGTTGGGGCGGCCGACCAGGGCAATGACAGGTTTCATTCGGCCTTGATGGCGAACAGGCCGCCATTCCTGGTGGCGACAAGCGCCGTGTCGCCCAGCAGCGTGATGGCTGCGACGGGCGTGCCGTCGGTGGCGATGCGGGAGCGGGTCTTGCCGGTGTCGCGGTCCAGCAGGTGGACCTGGCCTTCGTAGTCGCCCACGATGATCTGCTTGTTCAGCACCACGGGCGCCGACAACTTGCGCAGCTGGAACTGGTCGGCCGACCAGGCCAGGTCGCCGTTGGCCAGCTTCCAGGCCGACATGCGGTCCGAGGCGTCGCCGGCGACGACGATCTGGTCGTCCGCGCCGATGCCGTTGGTGCCGCCGACGACACGGTTCCACAGCGCGCTGCCGCGCTCGGCGTTCACGCAGCCCACCGACGACTGGAAGGCGCGTGCGCAGATGACGTCGCCCTGGCGCACGGCCGGGCCGACGAGGTCGGCCAGGCGCTCGACCTCGTTGGTGCCGCGCGGCGTGGCGACGCTGGCTTCCCAGCGCAGCTGGCCTTTGAGCGGATCGATGCCCGCCAGGCGCGCGCCCTGGCCGACGATCAGCGTGTCCTTGTAAGCCATCAGCACGCCGGCCTTGGCCAGCGTCAGCGGCTCGCCGGGGCGGCGCAGCTCCCAGATCTTGCGGCCGTCCAGCGCGTCGAACGCGAGGACCTGGCGGTCCAGCGTCAGCGCGAAGACGCGCTCGCCAGCCACCAGCGGCGCGGCAATGACGGGCGTGGGCAGGGCCTTCTTCCAGACCACCGCGCCGTTGTCGAGCACGACCAGCTCGTTGTCGCGGTTGACCACCGCCGCGAAGCGGCCGTCGCTGCCGACGCCGGCAGCCAGCTTGGCGCCGGCCGTGCCGCGCCACAGCTCGCGGCCATCGGCGGCGGCCAGCGCGCGCACGGTGCCGTCGACGCTGGCGACGACGAAGCGGTCACCCGGCGTCGCGATGCTGAGCGGGAAGGTGACGTCGTCGCCCTTGGTGCTCCAGACCACGCGGCCGGAAGCCGGGCCGGTCAACGTCTCCAGCACCGCGGGCTTGTTCTTCGCGTCGCCGAACCAGTTGTTCCACGTATTGCTGATCGTCGAGCAGCCCGACAGCGAGGCCGCGGCCAGCGAGATCAGCGTGATTTGAACGAGGCGCTTCATTGCGCGGCTCCGGTGGTCTCGACGGCAGTGGGCACGCCCAGCGTGGCGAGCTTGGCTTCGATGATGCGGCGGTAGTCCTGCGTCTTCTCCAGACCGGCCAGCGCCTTCTGGTACTCGGCCTTGGCGGCGTCGCGCTTGTCCTGCAGCAGCAGCGCATCACCGCGGCGGTCGGCCACCAGGGCCGAGAACTCGGTGGACTTGATCGCGTCCAGCGTCTTCAGCGCGTCGTCGTGGGCCTTGGCGTCGAGCTGCAGGCCGGCCAGGCGCAGACGGGCCAGGTCGCGGTAGGCGCTCTCCGAACCCTGCTCGGCCACCCAGGTCAGGCTTTGCTTGGCGTCATCGGCCTTGCCCTTGTCCAGCTGCAGCCTGGCGACCTGCAGGCCGGCCTGCGCGGCGAAGCCGGTGCTGGCGAAGCGGGCCTTGAGGTCGCCCGCGGCAGCGGTGGCCTTGTCGAGGTCCTGCGCGCTGACGGCGCGGTCGAACTCGTCGTACATCGCGCTGGCCTGGGCGGCCTGGTCGCGCTGGTACCAGTTCCAGCCCTGCCACGCGGCGAAGGCGGCCAGCGCGGCCGTGATGAGCCAGGTGATGAGGTTGCCCCAGCGCTTCCAGAAGGCCTTGAGCTGGTCCAGTTGTTCTTGTTCTTCGAGGTCGAGATGCGATGCCATGAGAGGAAGTCAGCGTGTTCGGGCAAGGCCCGGGATTATGCGGTGCGCAGTTCGGCCGCCCAGGCGGCCACGTCGGCGAGGGGGCGACTGGTCTGTTCGGTACCGTCCCGAAGCGGCTTCACGGCCACTTCGCCGCGCGCCAGTTCGTCGGCGCCGAACACCAGCGCGTAGCGCGCGCCGGAGCCGTCGGCCTTCTTGAACTGCGACTTGAACGACCCGCCGCCGGCGTGCATCTGCACGCTCACGCCGGCGGCGCGCAGCGCTTCCAGCGTCGGCAGGATGCGCGGCAGCTCGGCCGGGTCGGGCACGACGGCATAGGCGTCGGGCACGGCGGTGGGCGCCTGCAGGCCCAGCGTCTCCAGCAGCAGCAGCAGCCGCTCCAGGCCCATGCCGAAGCCGACCGCCGGCGTGGGCTTGCCGCCCAGCTGCTCGACGAGGCCGTCGTAGCGGCCACCGGCGCAGACGGTGCCCTGGGCGCCCAGCTTGTCCGTCACCCACTCGAAGACGGTGAGGTTGTAGTAGTCCAGCCCGCGCACGAGGCGGGGGTTGATGCGGTAGGCCAGGCCGACCGCATCCAGCAGCGCCTTCACGCCGTTGAAGTGGGCCAGCGAGGCTTCGCCGAGGAAGTCCAGCAGCTTGGGCGCCGCTTCGGCCATGGCCTGCATCGCGGGGTTCTTGGTGTCCAGCACGCGCAGCGGGTTGCTGTACATGCGGGACTTGGCTTCCTCGTCCAGCACGCTCTGGTGCTGCTCGAGGTGGGCGATCAGCGCAGCGCGGTGCGCGGCGCGCTCGTCCGGCTGGCCCAGGCAGTTGATCTCCAGCGAGACGTCCTCGCCCTCCTTCAGCCCCAGCTCGCGCCACAGCGTGCGGGCCAGCAGGATGACTTCGGCATCGACGTCGGGCCCGGCGAAGCCCAGCGCCTCGATGCCCATCTGGTGGAACTGCCGGTAGCGGCCCTTCTGCGGCTTCTCGCGGCGGAACATCGGGCCGACGTAGTAGAGGCGGCGCGGGCTGTCGCGCAGGTAGCTGTGCTCGATCATCGCGCGCACGACGCCGGCAGTGCCCTCGGGGCGCAGCGCCAGGTGCTCAGCCTGGCCGTGCTTGTCGGCGCGGTCTTCGAAGGCGTACATCTCCTTCTCAACGATGTCCGTCACCTCGCCGATGCCGCGCACGAACAGCGCCGTCGGCTCGACGATGGGCACGCGCACGTTGCTGTAGCCGTAGCGCGCCAGCACGCCGCGCATCGTGGCTTCGAGTTGCTCCCAGCGCGCCGATTCCGGCGGCAGGATGTCGTTCATGCCCTTCACCGCCTGCAGCGGCTGGACTTTCTTGGTCTCGCTCATGGAATCCGTGTTCAGGCCGCAGCCGTGGCGCCGAAGCGCTTCTCGATGTAGTTCTCGACCAGCGCGTGGAACTCCTGCGCGATGTTGTCGCCGCGCAGCGTCAGCGCCTTCTCGCCGTCGATGAAGACGGGCGCCGCCGGCGCCTCGCCGGTGCCGGGCAGGCTGATGCCGATGTCGGCATGCTTGCTCTCGCCGGGGCCGTTGACGATGCAGCCCATGACGGCCACCTTCATCTCTTCGACGCCGGGGTACTTGTTGCGCCAGACCGGCATCTGCAGGCGCAGGAAGTCGTCGATCTGCTTGGCCAGTTCCTGGAAGGTCGTGCTGGTGGTGCGGCCACAGCCCGGGCAGGCGGTGACGCTGGGGTTGAAGTGGCGCAGGCCCAGCGACTGCAGGATCTCCAGCGCGACGACCACTTCCTGCGTGCGCGATTCGCCGGGCTGCGGCGTGAGGCTGACGCGGATGGTGTCGCCGATGCCCTCCTGCGCCAGGATGCCCAAGGCGACGGAGGACGCCACCGTGCCCTTGGTGCCCATGCCAGCTTCGGTCAGGCCCAGGTGCAGCGCATAGTCGCAGCGACGGGCCAGCTCGCGGTAGACCGAGATCAGGTCCTGCACGCCGCTGACCTTGCAGCTGATGATGATGTTGTCGGGGTTCATGCCCAGCTCGCGGGCATAGGTGGCCGACGTCAGCGCAGACTCGACCAGCGCCTGGTACATGACCGGCTTGGCATCCCAGGGCTGGGCGCGGCGCGCGTTCTCGTCCATGAACTGCGCGAGCAGCTCCTGGTCCAGGCTGCCCCAGTTGACGCCGATGCGCACGACCTTGTCGTACTTCATCGCGGCTTCGATCATCTGCGCGAACTGCCTGTCCTTCTTCTCGCCCTTGCCGACGTTGCCGGGGTTGATGCGGTACTTGGACAGCGCCTGCGCCATGGCCGGGTACTCGGTCAGCAGGCGGTGGCCGTTGTAGTGGAAGTCGCCCACCAACGGCGTGTCGATGCCCATGCGGTCCAACTGCTCGCGGATGTAGGGCACCTGCTCGGCCGCCTCGGGCGTGTTGACGGTGATGCGCACCATCTCCGAGCCCGCAATCGCCAGCTCCTTGACCTGGATGGCCGTGCCGATGGCGTCCACCGTGTCGGTGTTCGTCATGGACTGCACGCGCACCGGCGCGTCACCGCCGACGGTGACGACACGATTGCCCCAGACCACGCGGGCCTGGCGGCTCTTGCGCGGCGCGGGCGCGGCCTCGGGAATGATCCATTCGCTCATCAATTCAACTCCAGACGGGCGACGTTGTTGCTGGCGCGGGCGGCCAGGTCGACGACGCTGCCGCGCCATTCGATCTTCGTCCCCCCCACGTTGCCGACACGCACCTTGTACGGTGCGGTGCCGGCCAGATCCTGCTGCTCGCCCTGGCGCAGCACGCGCGACAGCACGACCTGCCCCCTGGCATCGACGATCTCGATCCAGCTGTCGGCGCTGGCGCTGACGCGCAGCGCCGGGCCGGTGGCCGCGGCTGGCACGGGCGCCGGCGTGGCGGCCGGCGGCGGGGCGACGTCACGCACCTGCAGCGGCGCGGACGCGACGACGGCCGGCACCGGCGCGGTCAGCGTCACGGGGGCCGACGCGACCGGCTCGGCAGCGGCGGGCGCGGGCACGAACTCGACCGGCGCGCTGGCCACGGCCGTCACCACGCCCGAGGCCGGGAAGGCGGCGGCCGGTGCCGATGCAGCCTCGCGCTCCGGCAGCCAGCCGGCGGGAATCCAGTAGATGGCCGCCGCGGCGATCAGCAGCAAGGCAGGGCCCCAGACCACGGGCCGCGCGACGAGGGCCAGCACGCCGCCGTCGATGGGGCCGCCCGCGCTGCGCTCGCGGAAGGGCTGGTTCAGCCCGGGGCGCATGTCGAACTGCTGGTCGCGCGTGCGCGGCAGCAGCGCCAGCACGGGCGCCGCGTCCACCTTCAGCGCGCGGCAGACCGACGTGGCCAGCGCGCGCGCGAAGGTCGCGTCGGGCAGGTCGTCGTAGCGGTCGGCCTCCAGCGCCTCCAGCTTGGCCTGGGGCACCTTGAGCATGACGGCCAGCGCCGCGATGTGCAGGCCACGCTGCTGGCGCGCGCTCCTCAGCCAGGCGCCAGCGGTGGCGGCCTGGGGGTCACGTCCCTCGGAGATGGGTTCCATCGTCTCTTCTTGTTGTCGGCCGCCAGGCGGCTCAGTCTTCGTAGCGGCCGGCGTCCAGCGCCTGCGTTTCCGGGGCCTGCGGGAACTTGCGGCGCAGGATCAGGGCCAGGTCGTCGACGACATTGCTGTGGCCCAGCTTTCGCTCGATGCGCAGCTGCAGCCAGACGCTCTGCGCGTTCATCTGCTCGGGCTGGTCGTTGACGCGCTTCACATAGAAGCGGGCGCGCTCCAGCTCGCGGTTGCGATACAGCACCTCGGACAGGTTGACGGCGATGACGGGGCTGCCAGGGTCCAGCTCGAAGGCGCGCGACAGCGTCTTCTCGGCCACCAGCAGGCGGCCGGCGCGGGCCTCGCAGACGCCCTTGGCCAGCAGCGTGCGGGCCGGTGCGCGGTAGGTGGACTGCGCCAGCGCCTGGTCGAACAGCGAGTCGGCCGTGGCCCAGCGCTGCTGCTGGCACAGGAACCAGCCGTAGTTGTGCAGCGTGTCGGGGTCGTTGGGGTAGACGGCCAGCGCGCGGCGGAAGGTTTCCTCGGCGAGCTGGTGGTCGCCCATGGCGGCGTAGATGAGGCCGCGCAGGTTCACGGCCTCGCGCATGTCGGGCTTGACCTGCAGCGCGAGCTTGAGCTCGTCCAGCGCCGTGGGGAACTGGCCGCGCGAGAAATAGCCCTGCGCCAGCTCCAGCCGGATGGCCGCACGGCGGTCGGCGTCGGTCTGGTCGGAGTCGGTCTTGATCTCGCGGTCGGCGGTGGGCGCGGTGCCGGTGCTGGCACAGGCGGCCAGCAGACAGGCAGTCAGGACGGTCAGCAGTCGCTTCATCAAATCCTCGTGGTTGGACACCCAGCGTGTCACGGCGTGGATTTGGCCACCGCCACGGGGGCTCTGACCATGCGGATATGCGCGCGGGTGCGGTCCTGCACCTCGCCGGCCAGCTGGCCGCAGGCGGCGTCGATGTCGTCACCGCGCGTCTTGCGCACGGTGGTCACGATGCCGGCCTGGATCAGCACTTCGGCAAAGGCCTGCACTCGCGCGTTCGTGCTGCGGATCAGGCCGGATGCCGGGAACGGGTTGAACGGGATCAGGTTGATCTTGCAGTTGACCCGGCCCTTGAGCAGCTTCAGCAGCTCCCTCGCCTGCTCCGGCGAATCGTTCACCTCCTGCAGCATGCAGTACTCGAAGGTGATGAAGTCGCGCGGCGCCTTCTCGAGGTAGCGATTGCAGCTGTCCAGCAGCTCGGCGATCGGGTACTTCTTGTTCAGCGGCACGAGCTGGTCGCGCAGCGGGTCGGTCGGCGCATGCAGGCTGACGGCCAGCGCCACGGGGCAGTCCTCGCGCAGCCGGTCGATCATCGGCACGACGCCGGAGGTCGACACCGTCACGCGGCGGCGGCTCAGGCCGTATCCATGGTCGTCCAGCATGGTCTTCAGCGACGGCACGAGCTGGTCGTAGTTCTGCAGCGGCTCGCCCATGCCCATCATCACGACGTTGGAGATGACGCGCTCGGTCGTGTTCTGGCGCTTGCGCAGCGAATGCTCGGCAAACCACAGCTGGGCCGTGATCTCGGCCGTCGTCAGGTTGCGGCTGAAGCCCTGGTGGCCGGTGGAGCAGAAACGGCAGCCCACGGCGCAACCGGCCTGGCTGGAAATGCACAGCGTGCCGCGATCGTCTTCGGGGATGAACACGGCCTCGACCGCATTGCCGGCACCGACGTCGAACAGCCACTTGATGGTGCCGTCGGCCGACACGTGCTCCGAGATCACCGGCAGCGCCGAGATGTGGGCACGGCCCTTGAGCTTGTCGCGCAAGGACTTGGCGAGGTCGGACATCTGGTCGAAGTCCGACGCGCCTTTCTGGTGGACCCAGCGGAACAGCTGGGTCGCACGGAATTTCTTTTCGCCCAGTTGCTCGCAATAGGCGGCCAAGCCTGGCAGATCGAAACCGAGCAGGTTGACCGCGTCCATACGAACTTCCTGGGCCGGGGTCACCGACCCCGTTGGGGTTTACTTGGCAGCGTAGACGTTCATGCCGGGGAAGAAGAACGCCACTTCGACGGCGGCCGTTTCGGCAGCGTCGGAGCCGTGCACGGCGTTGGCGTCGATGCTGTCGGCGAAGTCGGCGCGGATGGTGCCCTTCTCGGCCTTCTTCGGATCGGTCGCGCCCATCAGGTCACGGTTCTTCAGGATGGCGCCTTCGCCTTGCAGGGCCTGGATCATCACCGGGCCGCTGATCATGAAGTTGACCAGGTCGTTGAAGAACGGGCGGGCCTTGTGGACGGCGTAGAACTGTTCGGCTTCACCGCGCGACAGATGCACCATCTTGGCAGCGACGACCTTCAGGCCGGCGGCTTCGAAGCGGGCGTAGATCTGGCCGATGACGTTCTTCGCCACGGCATCGGGCTTGATGATGGACAGGGTGGTTTCGATCGCCATGGAGTTCTCCTGAGGGGGCGTATTGGACAAAGCCTGCGATTGTAGCGTTCAGGGATGACCCTAGTTGCAGCTTGCGGCCAGTTTCAGCGCCGGCCGCCGTAGCCGCCGCCCGAACGGCCACCGCCACCACCACCGCCCTTGCCGCCACGGCCACCACCACCGCCGCCACGGCGCAGGAAGGCGTCGCCACCGATGTAGCCCACGGAGGTCTGCATCGGATCGGGCTCACGCGGGCCATTGCCCTTGTTGCCGCCACCGCGGTTGGGCCGGTCCTGCTGCTGGCTGCCACCGGCACCGAAACCCTGGGGCAGGCCACGCTTGCCGCCGGTCGCGTGACGGCGGTCAAAGGTCTGCTCCAGCGGATTGACGTGGTGCGGAATGAAGCCGTCATCCTCGTCGTCATCATCCCGGCGCTGGGCGCGCTCTTCACGCTGCGGGCGCGGCTGCTGCTGCGGCTCGGGCGGACGGCTGGGGCGCGGGCCGACGCCGGCATGGCGGTCGTCGTTGCGGCGCTTGTTGCGGTCGTTCTTGCCGCCCTGCTGCTGTTGCTGGCCCTTGCCCTGCTGGCCCTGCCCCTGACCCTGCTGCTGTTGCGGCTGGGCCTGGCCCGTGTTGGAGCCGTGGCCGGCCAGGCGGCGGATGACGCGCACGTCGTCGTCGCCCAGCTCCACCCAGACGCCACGCTTCAAGCCGCGCGGCAGCACGACGGTGCCGTAGCGGATGCGGATCAGCCGGCTGACCACCATGCCGACCGCCTCGAACAGCTTGCGCACTTCGCGGTTGCGGCCTTCGGTGATCGTCACGCGGTACCAGCGGTTGGCGCCTTCGCCGCCGCCGTCCTCGATGGCCTTGAACGCGGCCGTCTGGCCCTCGACGCTGACGCCTTCCAGCAGCTTGGCGCGCTGCTCGTCGCTCAGCGAGCCCAGCACACGGGCCGCGTACTCGCGCTCGACGCCGAAGCGCGGGTGCATCAGCTGGTTGGCCAGTTCGCCGGAGTTCGTGAACAGCAGCAGGCCTTCGGTGTTGATGTCCAGGCGGCCGACGGACTGCCACTTCTGGCCCTGCACGCGCGGCAGCGAGCGGAACACGGTCGGGCGGCCCTCGGGGTCGTTGAACGTCGACACCTCGCCGGTGGGCTTGTGATAGGCCAGGATGCGCGGGTTGGGCGGCGAGATGCGCACGCGCACGTCCTTGCCGTTGACCCTGACGCGGTCGCCGAACGAGATGCGCTGGCCGACGTGGGCGACCTCGCCATTCACCTCGATCTTGCCCTCGGCGATCCACTCCTCGATGTCGCGGCGCGAGCCGATGCCGGACTGCGCCAGCACCTTCTGCAGCTTGGGTGCGTCGACGTCGGCCGCCAGCACGCGCTTGGTCTCGCCATCGGCTTCGCCACTCTCTTCGACGTCGGGCCGCAGCGTCGGCAGTTCACCGACCGGGCCTTCGGACTCGGCGTCCAGGTTGCCCGACAGCACGTCGGCAAAGCGCGCGCCAGCCGCCTCGACCAGCTCCGGCGTCACGGCCGTGCCGGGCAGCTCGCTGCCGCCACCTTCGGCCTGCGTGGTCGCCTGGCGCTCCGCGCGCTCCTTGCGATTGCGCCGGCGGTTGCGGCTGCGGCCGCCGCGCTCGCCATCTTCGCCCTCGCCACCCTCACCGTCATCGCCCTCGTCCCCGCCGTCACCCTCGTCCGCCACCGCGGCCGGCGCTTCGTCCGCCAGCGTGAACAGCGGCGCCTGCGCCACGTCCGGCGCCGGCTCAGCCTCGGCGGCCGCCACGGTCTTGCGCGGCGCGCGCTTGCGGGCCGGGGCCGCCTCTTCGGCGGGCGCAGCCTCGGGCGTCGCCGCCTCGGGTGCCGCGGCCTCAGGCGCCTGCACCTCGGCAGCGACCGCCTTGCGGCGCGTGCGCTTCACCGGCACGGCGGCCTCTTCCGCGGCGGCAGCCGCCTCGGGAGCGGCCTCGACGGCAGCAGCCTTGGTCGTGCGGCGGCGCTTGGGCGCAGCGGGTGCATCGCCTTCGGCGGCGGTGGGCAGGGGCTTGTCTTGATCAGCGGCGTCGTTCATGCGGTTCAGTGCTGGGGTTGCGGGGACGGATCGGTGGGATCGGTGGGGTCGGGATCAGGGAGTGCGGGGGTGCCATCGTTGCCGAACAGGCTCAACGACGGCGCCGGCAGATCGGCGGGGGCCTCGGCTGGCACAGCCTCAGGCGCCACGGCAGGCGGCGCCACGGGCAGGTCGGCGGCCACTTCGGGCAGCGCCTCGGCCGGCACCTCCTCGGCGTCGGCCAGCAACTGGCCCTGCAGCGCCTCGAAGGCCGGCGGCTCGCTGCCGACGTCCAGCGCCGGCAACTGCTCCAGGCTGGCCAGGCCCAGGTCGTCGAGAAAAGCCTTGGTCGTCGCGTACAGCGCCGGCCGGCCGGGGGTCTCGCGGTGGCCGATGACGTCGATCCAGCCGCGGTCTTCCAGCTGCTTGATGATCTGGCTGGCCACGACGACGCCGCGGATGTCCTCGATGTCGCCGCGCGTGACGGGCTGGCGGTAGGCAATGATGGCCAGCGTCTCCAGCACGGCGCGCGAGTAGCGCGGCGGCTTCTCGGGGTGCAGCCGGTCCAGGTACTCGCGCAGCTCGGGCCGGCTCTGGAAACGCCAGCCCGAGGCCAGCGCCACCAGCTCCACGCCCTTGCCGTCCCAGTCGCGGCCCAGGTCGTCGAGCAGTCCGCGCAGCGTGTCGGCGCCGACTTCGTCGGCGAACAGGCTGCGCATCTCGCGCAACGTCAGCGGCTGCGAGGCACAGATCAGCGCGGTTTCAAGGACGCGCTTGGCATCCTGGGTATTCATGAACTCAACTTCGCACCCTCAATGGGGAGAGCTCTGGCGATGGCCCCTGGCCTGCGCGCCTGGTCCAGGCGTTCGTCGGGCGGCGGGGCGGTCTGGCATGGTGCGCCGCGGCCGGCCTTCAAGGGGCGGGCGCATCGGCGATCTGGTTGGCGGCTTCCGGGAGGGACTGCGTTCCCGCGAAGGGCTGCAGCCTCGTGGCGCAGCGCTCTGGCACAACAACCGAACGCATTGTAGCCATGTCAGCCGGGCAGCTCCGCCGCCCCCACCTGCGCCCACGCGGCGGCCAGGTCGGCGGGCAGCGGCGCGCGCAGCGCCAGCACCTCGCCGGAGGCCGGGTGCGTGAACGACAGCCGGGCCGCATGCAGCGCCTGGCGCGCCAGCCCCAGCGCCGGCACGCCGCCGTACAGCGTGTCGGCCAACAGCGGGTGGCCGCTGTGCGTCAGGTGCACGCGGATCTGGTGCGTGCGGCCGGTGTGCAGCACGCAGTGCACGGCGCTGACAGGCCGCGCCTGCCCGTTGACCTGCACCTCGCCCACGCCCAGCGGGAACACGTCCGTGCGCGCCGGTTTGCCGAGGTTGGCCGGCGCAATGGCCATCTTCACGCGCGACACCGGGTCGCGGCGCATCGCCTTCTCGACGACGAACGGCTCCTCGACGCGCCCCCAGGCCAGCGCCAGGTACTCGCGGTGCACCTCGCGGGCGGCGATCTGGCGGCTCAGCGCCGTGACGGCCTCCAGCGTCTTGCCGACCACCATGAGCCCGCTGGTGTCCTTGTCCAGCCGGTGCACGATGCCGGCGCGCGGCAGGCTGGCCGCCGCCGCGTGGTGGGCCAGCAGCCCGTTCATCAGCGTGCCCGACCAGTTGCCCGGCGCCGGGTGCACGACGAGGCCAACCGGCTTGTCGATGACGACCAGGTGCTCGTCCTCGAAAACGATGTTCAGCGCCATCGCCTCGGCACGGAACGCGCGGCTCTCGTCGGTGGGCTGCAACTCGATCTCGACCCGCTGGCCGGCGCGCAGTTTGTGCGCCGGCTTGAGTAAAGATTTGCTGTCCACGACCACGCAGCCGCGCTCGATGAGCGCCTGCAGGTGGTTGCGCGAGAACTCCGGCGCCAGGCCCGTCAGCCAGCGGTCCAGCCGCTCGCCATGGCCCGCCGCATCGACGTCGGCGCCGCGGCGCTCGGGCGCCTCGTCGGCCGACGACAACTCGCCCGCTTCGTCTTCCGGGTCCTGAAGACCCCCCGCCCTATACTCCGCGTCCATTGTTCAGTGTGACCGGCCGGCAGCTAAGCCCCGACTTCAGACATGTTTGTTGAGAAATTCAAGGCTGGCCGCATCGTCGCCGGCGCCGTCCTGATGGCGTTCGCACTCGTGATGAGCGGGTGCAGCTCCACGGCCAAGGACGATCCAAACTCCCAGGCCGCCCTCGACAAATTGTATGCAGACGCGAAGGACGACCTGAACGCCGGCAGCTACGACCGCGCGATCAAGACGCTGGAGAAGATCGAGGGCCGCGCCGCCGGCACGACGATGGGCCAGCAGGCGACGCTGGATCTGGCCTGGGCCTACTACAAGACGGGCGAGCGTGCGCAGGCGGTGTCCACGCTGGACCGCTTCATCAAGCTCAACCCGTCCAGCCAGGCGATGGACTACGCCCTCTACATGAAGGGCATCGTCAACTTCAACGAGGACCTGGGCCTGTTCGGCCGCCTGGCCGGCCAGGACGTGTCGGAGCGCGACCAGCAGGCCTCGCGCGAGGCGCTGCTGGCCTTCCGCCAGCTGGTCGAGCAGTTCCCCGAGTCCAAGTACGCGGCCGACGCGCAGACGCGTGCCAACTTCATCTCCAACACGCTGGCGGCCTACGAAGTGCACGTCGCGCGCTACTACTTCAACCGCAAGGCCTACGTCGCCGCGGCCAACCGTGCGCAGTCGGCCGTCGCCGAGTTCCAGTACGCGCCGGGCATCGAAGAAGCGCTCTACATCATGAGCGAGAGCTACGACAAGCTGGGCCTCACGCAGCTGCGCGACGACGCGCGCCGCGTGCTCGACAAGAACTTCCCCGACAGCGAGTACGCGTCGGGCGGCGGCAAGAAAAAGAAGCCGTGGTGGAAAGTCTGGTGAATTGAACAAACGGGCCGTCAGGCCCGTTTTTCATTCCAGGCCGGGCACGACACGCCCACGCTTCAGGTTCGCTCTGCGTTCAGCCGCTGCAGCCATGCCAGCGCCTCGGCCTCGTTGGCCACGGGCGTCATCGGCGGCAACGCGGCGCGCAGGCGGCGGCCGTAGTTCATGCCGGCCATGCGCGGGTCGCACACCACCAGCAGGCCGCGGTCGGTCTCGGTGCGGATCAGCCGCCCGGCGCCCTGCTTCAGCGCGATGGCCGCCTCGGCGACGAAGTACTCCGAGAACGCGTTGCGCCCCTCGGCCTCCAGCCGCTGCACGCGCGCCTCCACCAGCGGGTCGTTGGGCGGCGGGAACGGCAGCTTGTCGATGACGACGCACTGCAGCGCGTCGCCGGGCACGTCGATGCCTTCCCAGAAGCTTGCCGAGCCGACCAGCACCGAGGCCGGGTTGTCGAGGAAGCGCTGCAGCAGCACGCGCTTCGGCAGCGCCCCCTGCTGCAGCACGGCGATCGAATCGCCGCCTTCCTCGAAGCGCTCGCGCAACGCGTCGGCCACGGTCTGCAGGTTGCGCAGCGTCGTCGTCAGCACGAAGGTGCGGCCACCCAGGGCGCGCGCCAGCCGCGAGCCCAGCAGCGCGACGCTGGGCGCATGCGTCGGCTCGCTAGGCTTGGGAAAGCCGCGCGGCACGTACAGCCGCGCGTGCGCCGGGTAGTCGAACGGGCTGCCGACGCGCAGGATCTCGGCGTCCTGCAGCCCGGCGGGCTCGGTGAACCAGGTCAGCCCCTCGTCGTCGCCCAGCGTCGCGGACGTGAAGACCCAGGCCTTGGGCGGGCCTTCCAGCTGCTGCTGCATCGCGTCGCGGATGTCCAGCGGCGACTCGACCAGCCGGGCCGCGTGCGGGCTGATGTCGATCCAGCGCACATCGCCCGGGTCGGGGTCGGCCGCGAACTGCTTGGCCAGGTCGCGCAGCTGCTGGGCGCGTTCGCACAGACGCGCAAAGTCGGGCGCCGCCTCGCGCACCGCGGTCAGCGCCTCCAGCGCGCCGGCGCAGGCCTGCTCGACACCCGCGAGCGCCGCGCCGAAGGCGGGCTGCGTGGCCCTCTCCTTCCAGCCCAGCTTCAGCGTGCCGCGCAGCTCGCGCCCGGCGGTGGCCAGCGCGCCGGCGGCGGCCAGGCGCAGCTCGCGCGCGGCCTTCTCGACGCCGGCATGCAACCCCTGCCAGTCGTTCACACCGCGCGCATGGGCCAGCCCCTGGGCCAGCATGTCGCGCGCGAAGTCGATCAGTGCGGCCGTGCCCAGCAGCGTACCGAGGAACTGCACGCCGGCCTCGGCCAGCTGGTGGGCCTCGTCGAAGATGGCGATTTCGACGCTGGGCAGCAGCTCCGCGACGCCGGTGTCGCGCAGCGTCATGTCGGCGAAGAACAGGTGGTGGTTGACGACGACGACGTCGGCCTCCATCGCCTCGCGCCGCGCCTTGACGACGTAGCAGGCCTTCCAGTCCGGGCACTCCTGGCCCAGGCAGTTCTCGCGGCTGGAGCTGACGATGGGGATGATGGGCGAGCGCTCGTCAAGGCCATCGATCTCGGCGAAGTCACCCGTTGCCGTGCCCAGCGCCCAGCGCTCGATGCGCGCCAGCGACATGGCCGTGCGCCGGTCCGGGAACTCGCCAGACACGCGCGCCTCCTTCATGCGGTGCAAGCACAGGTAGCTGCTGCGGCCCTTCAGCAGCGCCAGCCGCACGGGCGTGTTCAGCGCCTTGGTCAGCCGCGGCAGGTCGCGCAGGAAGAGCTGGTCCTGCAGGCTCTTGGTGGCCGTGCTGATGAGTGCGCGGCTGCCCGCCAGCAGCGCGGGGACGAGGTAGGCGAAGGTCTTGCCGACGCCGGTGCCGGCCTCCACCACCAGCGCCTGGCGGCGGCTCAGCGCGCGCGCGACGGCGCGGGTCATCTGCAGCTGCGGCTCGCGGGGCTTGTAGCCGCGGTCCAGGCGGGCCAGCGGGCCATCGTGGTCGAACGCCGCCTCGACGGCCTGCAGCAGTTCGTCGGCGACCGGCGGCGCGGGCGGGGTGGCCTGATCGAGCTGGTCCAGCCAATCGTCGAGATCAGGCGAGGTCATCGGGCGTGGTGGTGGCTTCCAGGCGCGCGATCATGTCGCGCAGCGCCAGCCGGCGCTTCTTCAGCCGCTGCAGCGCAAGTTCATCCAGCGGCGACTGCCCGGCCATGCGGTCGATCATCGCGTCCAGGTCGGCATGCTCGATGCGCAACTCGATGAGCCGCCGCGTCAGCGAGTGAAGTTGTTCATCCATTCCGGGTTGACTTGGGCGGCTCGCGGCAGGGCGACGGCGGGCGGGCCAGTATAGTTTTCGCCATGGCACCTTCCTCCACCGCCGCCGGATTCCGGCTCAACGCCGCCACGGGCACCCACCGTGGGGACCGCGCGTACCAGCAGGACCAGGTGGCCGTCATCGCCCACCCGCGCATCGAGGGCTGCGTGATGGGCATCGTGGCCGACGGCATGGGCGGCAAGAGCGGCGGCCGCAAGGCAGCCGACCAGGTCATCCTGACCGCGCGCCAGCTGTTCGAGCGCTACTCGCCCGAGGACGAATCGCCCGCCGAGCTGCTGGGCCAGATCACGTCCGAGGCGCACCTGATGATCAAGCTGACGGCCATCTCCGCCGAGGAGGAGCCACACAGCACCATCGCCGGCTTCGTCGTCAGCAGCGACCGCTGCGCGCACTGGATCCACTCCGGCGACTCGCGCATCTACTGGTTCCGCGGCGCGCGCCTCGTGAAGCGCTCGATGGACCATTCCTATGTGCAGCGCCTCGTCGACGAGGGCCAGCTGACCGAGGCCGAAGCCAGCTCGCACCCGCAGAGCAACCTGCTGACCGCGTGCCTGGGCACGGTGCAGGACCCGACGTCCACGTCGGAGCGCTTCGAAGGCCTGGAGGTGGGCGACTCGCTGATGTGCTGCAGCGACGGGCTGTGGCACTACTTCACCGCCCAGGAGCTGGGCAGCGTGCTGTACAGCCTCCCGCCGCGCGAGGCGGCCGAGCTGCTGGTGAGCAAGGCGCGCCAGCGCGCGCGCGGCGGCGGCGACAACCTGTCGCTCGCCATCGTCAAGCTCGAGAACCTCGACTGAGCCGGCTACTTCGACGCGGCTGACGCGCCCGGCACGGGCAGCGGCGCGGCCGGTGGCTTGCCGCGGTGCTTCTGCCGGGCCTCGTTCTCGGTGACGCGTTCGCGCATCCGCTCCTGGCGCTGCTGCGCGCGGTCACGCCGCTCGGCGGCCTGGGCCTGCGCCTGGCTGGCGGCCTTGTCGCGTTCGCGCGCCGCGGCTTCAGGGTTGCGGGCCCGCGTGACGTGCGAGGCCGGCACGGCGGGCGGCTCCGCCGGCGGGGCGGCCAGCAGCTGCTGGCGGCGCTGGCCCTCCTCCTGCGCGGCGGCCAGCTCGCGCTCCTTCACGCGCTGCGTCTGCGCCAGGGCGCGGGCGCGGCGCTCCTCGGCGGCCAGCTCATGCTCGTGCCGCACCAGCGGCGCCAGCGCGGCCTGACGGCGCTGGCGCACGTCTTCCAGGCAGGGGCTGACGGCGAAGCGCTCCTCGCACTCGGCCTTCTCGCGCTCGAAGCGCTGCTCGACGGCGGCGCGCTGGGCGGCGACCTCGGCACGCGTGGCGGGCTGGGCGGCTGCCACACCGCTCAGCAGGACGGCAACGAGCAGCAGGCCGCCGCGCCAGCTGGGGGCATCATCAAGCGACCACCACGGGACCGGCTTTGCCGGACCGTCGGTGGTGCCCCCTTCGAGGGGGCGCGCGAAGCGCGTAGGGGGTGGTCTCATGTCAGCGATGTGTCGACGTCACGCCGGGCCAGCGCAAGGTACTCCGCTGAACGCATTTCCTGCAAGCGCGACACGGTGCGCGGGAACTCGTGGGCCAACGGGCCCTCGGTGTAGAGCTGTTCCGCCGGCACCGCGGCCGAGATGATGAGCTTGACGCGGCGGTCGTACAGCACGTCCACCAGCCACGTGAAGCGGCGAGCCTCGCTGGCCAGCCGCACGGGCATCTCGGGCACGTCGGACAGGATCACGGTGTGGAACTGGCTGGCAAGTTCGAGGTAGTCGTTCTGAGAGCGTGGGCCGCCGCACAGCGTCTGGAAGTCGAACCACACGACGCCACCGGCGCGCCGGCGCGCGTAGATCGCGCGGTGCTCGATCATCAGCTTGCGGTCCTCGTCCTGCGCCTCGGCGAGCGATTCGAACGCTTGCGTCAGCGCGGCCTCGCTGGCGTCGTTCAGCGGCGTCAGGTAGAGGTTCATGTCCTCCAGCGTGCGGCGCCGGTAGTCGGTGCCGGCATCGACGTTGATGACTTCGAGATTCGCTTTCAGCAGCTCGATGGCCGGCAGGATGCGGTCGCGGTGAAGGCCGTTCGGATACAGCTCGTCGGGATGGAAGTTGCTGGTGGTGACGATGCTGACGCGGTTGCGGAACAGCGCGTCCAGCAGCCGGTGCAGGATCATCGCGTCGGTCACGTCGGCGACATGGAACTCGTCGAAGCAGATCAGCCGGAAGCGCCGCGCGATGCGCTTGCCCAGTTCTTCCAGCGGGTCGGCGATGCCCTTGAGCTCCTGCAGCTCGCGGTGCACCTCGCGCATGAACTCGTGGAAGTGCAGCCGCGTCTTGCGCGTCAGCGGCACGGCCTGGAAGAAGCAGTCCATCAGGAAGCTCTTGCCCCGGCCGACGCCGCCGTACATGTAGACGCCGCGCGGGATCGGCGGGCGCACCAGCAGCTTGGTCACCGCGTTGCTGCGGCGCGACTTGTAGGCGATCCATTCGTCCTGGCAGCGCTGCAGCGCCTGGATGGCGCGCAGCTGGGCCTCGTCGGCCCTGAAGCCGCGCTCGGCGAGTGTCTGCTGGTAGAGCTCGGTGACAGTGGTCATGGCAAAAAAAGGGGCGACTGTTCGGCCGCCCCTTTTGTGTCGCTGTGCGCGATCAGAAGTTCAGCGTGCGCTTGTCGACGGCCAGCGCCGCTTCCTTGGTCGCCTCGGACAGCGACGGGTGGGCGTGGCAGATGCGGGCGATGTCCTCGGCCGAGGCCTTGAACTCCATCGCGACGACGGCTTCCGAGATCAGCTCGGACGCGAACGGGCCGATGATGTGCACGCCCAGGATCTCGTCGGTCGTGGCATCGGCCAGGAACTTGACGAAGCCGGTCGTGTCACCCAGCGCGCGGGCGCGGCCGTTGGCCAGGAACGGGAACTGGCCCGCCTTGTAGGCCACGCCTTCAGCCTTGAGCTGCTGCTCGGTCTTGCCGACCCAGGCGATCTCGGGCGAGGTGTAGATGACCCAGGGGATGGTGTTGAAGTTGACGTGGCCATGCTGGCCGGCCATGCGCTCGGCCACCGCCACGCCCTCTTCCTCGGCCTTGTGCGCGAGCATGGGGCCGCGCACGACGTCACCCACGGCCCAGACGCCCGGCAGGTTGGTCTTGCACTCGTCGTCGACGACGATGGCGCCACGCTCGTCCAGCTTCAGGCCCACGGCATCGGCACCCAGGCCGATGGTGTTGGGCACGCGGCCGATCGAGACGATGAGCTTGTCGACCACCAGCGTCTGCTCGGCACCCTTGGCGTCGGTGTAGGCGACGGTGACGTCGTTCTTGCCCTTGGTGACCTTGCTGATCTTGACGCTGAGCTGGATGTCCAGGCCCTGCTTCTTGAAGACCTTGGCGGCTTCCTTGGCCACGCCTTCGTCGGCGGCGCCCAGGAAGGCCGGCATGGCTTCGAGGATGGTGACCTCCGAACCCAGGCGGCGCCAGACCGAGCCCATCTCCAGGCCGATGACACCCGAGCCGATGACGCCAAGCTTCTTGGGCACCGACGGGATGCGCAGCGCGCCGTCGTTGGACAGGATCAGCTCTTCGTCGAACTCCGCGCCGGGCAGTTGGCGGGCGTTGGAGCCGGTGGCCAGGATGACCTGCTTGGCGAAGACGGTCTCGTCGCCAGCCTTGAGCTCATAACCGCCATCCTTGGCGGCAACGAAGGAGCCGCGGCCGTGGAAGAAGGTGACCTTGTTCTTCTTGAACAGGTAGAGGATGCCGTCGTTGTTCTGCTTCACGACGGCGTCCTTGCGGCCCACCATCTTGGCGACGTCGATCTTCAGGTTGTCCAGGCTGATGCCGTGCTCGGCGAAGTGGTGGCCGGCGTGGTCGAAGTGCTCCGACGACTGCAGCAGCGCCTTGGACGGGATGCAACCCACGTTGGTGCAGGTGCCGCCCGGGGCCGGGCCGCCCTTGTCGTTCTTCCATTCGTCGACGCAGGCGACGTTCATGCCGAGTTGCGCCGCGCGGATGGCCGCGATGTAGCCGCCGGGGCCGCCGCCGATGACGACGACGTCGAATTGCTTGGTAGTCATGCTGATCGTGTCCTCGGCTTAGATGTCGAACAGCAGGCGCGACGGATCTTCCAGCGCGTCCTTCATGGCAACCAGGCCCAGCACGGCTTCGCGGCCGTCGATGATGCGGTGGTCATAGGACATGGCCAGGTAGTTCATCGGGCGGATGACGATCTGGCCGTTCTCCACGACGGCACGGTCCTTGGTGGCGTGCACGCCCAGGATGGCCGACTGCGGCGGGTTGATGATGGGCGTGGACAGCATGGAGCCGAAGGTGCCGCCGTTGGAGATGGAGAAGGTGCCACCGCTCATCTCGTCGATGCCGAGCTTGCCTTCCTGGGCCTTCTTGCCGAACTCGGCGATCTTCTTCTCGATGTCGGCGAAGCTCATCTGGTCGGCATTGCGCAGGATGGGCACGACCAAGCCGCGCGGCGAGCCGACGGCGATACCGATGTCGAAATAGCCGTGGTAAACGATGTCGTTGCCATCGACCGAGGCGTTCAGCACCGGGTACTTCTTCAGCGCGTGCACGGCAGCCTTCACGAAGAAGCTCATGAAGCCCAGCTTGGTGCCGTGTTCCTTGGTGAAGCTGTCCTGGAACTTCTTGCGCAGCTCCATCACCGGGGCCATGTTCACTTCGTTGAACGTGGTCAGGATGGCGTTGGTGGCTTGCGACTGCAGCAGGCGCTCGGCGATACGGGCGCGCAGGCGGGTCATGGGCACGCGCTGCTCGGGGCGGTCGCCCAGGCTCTGCAGGCCGGGGGCGGCGACGCTGGGCAGCGGCTTGGCGACGGCGGGCGCGGCGGGCACGACCAGCGGGGCGGCGGCAGGCTTGGCCGAGGCGGCCAGCGCGTCACCCTTGGTCACGCGGCCGTCCTTGCCGGAGCCGGCGACGTCGGTGGCCGCCAGGCCCTTCTCGGCCAGGATCTTGGCGGCGGCGGGCATGGCCACGTCGCCCTTGCTGCCGCCGGTGGCAGCGGGTGCAGCGGCCGTGGCCGGGGCAGCAGCCGGCGCGGCGGCAGCGGGTGCCGCGGCGGCGGCGCCGGCCTTGGCTTCGGTGTCGATCTTGGCCAGCAGCTGCTGGCTGGTGACGGTGCTGCCGTCGGCAACGCCGATCTCGGTCAGCACGCCGGAAGCCGGTGCCGGCACTTCCAGCACGACCTTGTCGGTCTCGATCTCGACGAGGGTCTCGTCAACCGTGACGGCTTCGCCGGGCTTCTTCTTCCAGGTCAGCAGCGTGCCTTCGGAAACGGATTCGGAGAACTGGGGAACTTGGACGTCAACGATGGCCATGATGTGAGGCTCCGTGTCTTGTATTTGGGTGTGAGATGCGCAGGCGCAAGCGAACGCAGCGCCTGTTCAGGGCGCTGCGTGGCGGGTCTTATTTGGTGAGGATGAAGCCCTTGAGCTTGGCGAAGGCCTGATCCAGCAGCGCCTTCTGTTGCTCCTGGTGCAGGTGGGCGTAGCCACAGGCCGGGCTGGCGCTGGCGGCACGGCCGGCGTAGCCGAGCTTCTGGCCTTCGACCATGTTCTCGTGCACGTAGTGCTGCACGAAGAACCAGGCGCCCTGGTTCTGCGGCTCGTCCTGGCACCAGACGATGTCGGTGGCGTGCGGGTACTTCTTCAGCTCGGCCGCGAAGGCCTTGTGCGGGAAGGGGTACAGCTGCTCGACACGGATGATGGCCACGTCGTTGTGCTTCTTCTCGGCACGGGTCTTGACCAGGTCGTAGTACACCTTGCCCGAGCAGACGACGACGCGCTTGACCTTGTCGGCCACGATCGCCTCGTCGCGCTCGCCGATGACGGTCTTGAACTCGCCCTTGGTGAACTCGGCCAGCGGCGACGTCGCGTCCTTCGCACGCAGCAGGCTCTTGGGCGTCATGATGACCAGCGGCTTGCGGAACATGCGCAGCATCTGGCGGCGCAGCACGTGGAAGATCTGCGAGGCCGTGGTGGGCTGCACGATCTGCATGTTGTTGTCCGCGGCCAGCTGCATGAAGCGCTCCAGGCGGGCCGAGCTGTGCTCGGGGCCCTGGCCTTCGTAGCCGTGCGGCAGCATCATCGTCAGGCCGTTGGCACGGCCCCACTTCACTTCGCCGGAGGCGATGAACTGGTCGATGACGACCTGCGCGCCGTTGACGAAGTCGCCGAACTGCGCTTCCCAGATGGTCAGCGTGTTGGGTTCGGCCGCGGCGTAGCCGTATTCGAAGCCCAGCACCGCCTCTTCGGACAGGATGGAGTCGATGACGGTGAACGGCGCCTGGCCGTCGGCGACGTTCTGCAGCGGGATGTAGGTGCCGTCGTCCCAGTTGGTGCGGTTCTGGTCGTGCAGCACCGCGTGGCGGTGCGTGAACGTGCCGCGGCCGCTGTCCTCGCCGGACAGGCGCACCGGGTAGCCCGAGGCCACCAGCGACGCGAAGGCCATGGACTCGCCCATGCCCCAGTCGATGTTGACCTCACCGCGGCCCATCGTGGCGCGGTCGGCGTAGAGCTTGGCGACGAGGTTGTGCGGCGCGAAGTCCTTGGGCAGCGTCGTCAGCTTCTCGGCCAGGCGCTTCCACTCGGTGACGGGGATGGCGGTGTCGCAGCTGTCCGTCCACTTCTTGCCCAGGAAGGGCGACCAGTCGGTGGCGAACTTGCTCTTGAAGTTGGTCAGCACCGGGTCGACGGTGTGGCGGCCTTCGTCCATGGCGGCACGGTAGGTCTTGACCATCTCGTCCGGACCCTCGGCCGTCAGCACGCCCTGGGCCACCAGCTTGTCGCCGTAGACCTTGCGGGTGCCGGGGTGGGCGCCGATCTTCTTGTACATCAGCGGCTGTGTCAGCGCCGGCGTGTCCTGCTCGTTGTGGCCCAGCTTGCGGAAGCAGACGATGTCGATGACGACGTCCTTCTTGAACTCGGCGCGGTAGTCCATGCACAGCTGCATGGCGTAGACGACGGCTTCCGGGTCGTCGCCGTTCACGTGCAGCACCGGCGCCTCGACCATCTTGACGACGTCGGAGCAGTACCAGGTGGAGCGCAGGTCGCGCGGGTCGCTGGTGGTGAAACCGATCTGGTTGTTGATGACGATGTGCACCGTGCCGCCCGTGCGGTAGCCACGGGTCTGGGCCATCGCCAGCGTTTCCTGCACGACGCCCTGGCCACCGAAAGCCGCGTCACCGTGCACCAGCACCGGCAGCACCTGGGCGCCGGCGGTGTCGCCACGGCGGTCCTGGCGGGCGCGCACGCTGCCTTCGACGACCGGGTTGACGATTTCCAGGTGGGACGGGTTGAAAGCCAGCGACAGGTGCACCGGGCCGCCGGCCGTGGACACGTCGGAGCTGAAACCCTGGTGGTACTTCACGTCGCCGGCCGGCAGGTCTTCGGCAGCCTTGTGCTCGAACTCGGCGAACAGGTCGGCGGGCATCTTGCCCAGCGTGTTGACCAGCACGTTCAGGCGGCCGCGGTGGGCCATGCCGATGACGATTTCCTGCACGCCGCGTTCACCGGCGCGCTTGATCAGCTCGTCCATCGCGGCGATGAAGCTCTCGCCGCCTTCCAGCGAGAAGCGCTTCTGGCCGACGTACTTGGTGTGCAGGTAGCGCTCCAGGCCCTCGGCGGCCGTCAGTCGCTCCAGGATGGCCTTCTTCTTCTCGGCACCGAAGTTGGGCTTGCTGCGCGACTTCTCCAGGCGCTCCTGCCACCAGCGCTTCTCGGCCGGGTCGGAGCCGTGCATGAACTCGGAGCCGATGGAGCCGCAGTAGGTCTCGCGCAGCGCCTGCACGATCTGGCGCAGCGTCATCGTCTCGCCACCGAAGTAGCTGTTCACGGCGCTGAACGAGATGTCCATGTCGGACTCGGTCAGGTCGTAGAACGCGGGGTCGAGTTCGGGGATCTTGGGGCGCTCGGCGCGCTTGAGCGGGTCCAGCTCGGCCCAGCGGTTGCCGAGGAAGCGGTAGGCCGCGATCAGCGACTGCACGTGCACCTGCTTGCGGGCGACGGCCAGATCGGCGCTGGAGGCCTTGTTGGCGAAGGCGTTGGCCTTGGCCCGTTGAGCGAAAGATTCGATGACCGGCGCGTGGGCGACGTCGCGGGCCTCGCTGCCGTCCACGGCGGGAACGTGCTGGAGGGCGTCGAAGTAGTCGCGCCAGTTGTCGGGCACGGAGCCCGGGTTGTCGAGGTAAGCCTCGTACATCTCCTCCACGTACGGGGCATTGCCACCGAACAGGTAGGAGTTCGACCTGTATTGCTGCATCATCTTTCGCTCACCTCATGCCCCGGTTTCCAGGGAGTTGGCTGGTTGAAGAACCTTCCGCGACACGGCTCGACCGATTGGCGGATTGCGACCCACCTTCTCTGCCGCCAGTGGCCACAGAAAAAGGGACGGGAAGGACCGGGAAACCATCCGCTGCTCGAAAGGCCGACCCACGTCGGTGCAGGCCTTCTGAGTAACAGACGGGTTCCATCAGGGGCCGAACTCTAGCACCCCGGGTTTGCCCGACAAGGTGACGGGGGTGCGACAAAGTTCACTGATCAGGCGCAAGAAAAGTTGACTGACTCGTAAACTTGACGCCGCTCCGGCCCCGAATTTGAATGGTCGAGCCCCGGGACATTCAGGAGATCCCCGATGCAAGTCCAAGTCGTCGACTACCGCGCACCCGACGCCGCCGAGAAGTTCACCCGTTCCCTGCATGAAACCGGGTTCGGCGTGCTGACCAACCACCCCATCCGCCAGGCGTTGGTCGAGAAGATCTACGCCGACTGGCTGGCCTTCTTCAACAGCGAGGCCAAGCACGGGTTTGCGTTTTCAAAGGAAACCCAGGACGGCTATTTCTCAACCGAGATTTCCGAGACCGCGAAGGGTTCGACGCAGAAGGACATCAAGGAGTACTTCCACGTCTACCCCTGGGGCCGCATCCCTGAACAACTGAAGGCGGACGCCCTCACCTACTACCGCGAAGCCAACGCGCTGGCGGAGGAACTGCTGGGCTGGGTCGAGAAGTACACGCCGCCAGAGATCGCCGCCCGCTACCGCGAGCCGCTGTCGAACATGATCCAGGGCAGCACGAAGACACTGCTGCGCGTGCTGCGCTACCCGCCGCTGACGGGGCTGGAGCCCGCCGGCTCGCTGCGCGCCGCGGCGCATGGCGACATCAACCTGCTGACCATCCTGCCCGCCGCCAACGAGCCGGGCCTGCAGGTGCTGGGCACCGACGGCGCCTGGCACGACGTGCCCTGCGACTTCGGCACGTTGACGATCAACATCGGCGACATGCTGCAGGAGGCCTCCGAGGGCTACTACCCGTCAACGCAGCACCGCGTCGTCAACCCCACCGGCGACGGTGCGAAGAAGAGCCGCGTGTCGCTGCCGCTGTTCCTGCATCCGCGCGACAACGTCGTGCTGAGCGACCGCTACACGGCGGACGCCTACCTCAACGAGCGCCTGCGCGAGCTGGGTGTGAAGACTTGATCGCCGGTCGCGGCACATCAACTTCCACGAAGGGCGCCAAGGCGCCCTTTTTTGTCGACCTCACGGGCCCGACGCGCCATGCCCGTTCATCAGGGTAGGCCGCAAGGCGTCGCGCCGGGCGACCTGCATAGACTGCCCTACCCGCCCGGCTGCAGGCACCATGCCCGTGTCGCGCATCTCCTTCACCCGCAAGGTCCGACATGCCCCGACGCCTCCTGTTTGCCTGCCTCCTGCCACTGACGCTGCTGGCCTCGCAGGCACGTGCCGCCGATACCCCCTCGACGGCAGGCGCGCTGTTTGTCGTGCCGCTGGTCACCGAGGCCATGCAGAATCAGCAGGCGCCGACGGCAACCGGGGGCGGCCTGTTTGTTGTGCCGCTCATCACCGAGGCAGTGCAGACCCCGACGTTTGCAACCGCTGTGGAGCAGGCTCCCGCCGCCGTCCCGCTGATCACGGAAGCGATGCAGAAGGCGCCCGCCGACGCTGCGACCGACAGCTTGTTCGTCGTGCCGCTGGTGACCGAGGCCATGCAGAACGCCCGCGTGAGCCCGGTGCCCGAACCCGCGCCGTGGTGCCTGGCACTGGCCGGCGGCACCCTGTTGGCCTACGTGCGGTTGAAGCGCAGGGTGCGCTGATCTGCGACCCGCGCATCGCGCGTGAAACCCCACCGCGTCATCCACATCCACGCCGACGCGCCCGCGAAGCCCGCTGTCGGTGAGCCCTGCAACGGCTGCGGCGTCTGCTGCCTGGCCGAGCCCTGCCCGCTGGGCGCGCTGCTGAGCCGGCGCCTGAAAGGTGCCTGCGTCGCCCTGCAATGGGACGGTGCACGCTATGTGTGCGGCGCACTGACGGCGCAACCCAGCGGGGTGCGCGGCTGGCTGGTCAGGCGCTGGATCTCGTCGGGCAGCGGTTGCGATTGCTCACTGGAAGTCGCGGGCAAGCCCTAGCCAGAACCCCGGCGCGCGCCGCTACATTTTTTGGCTTCTGCCGTCCCTCAACCTCGATGAAGGAAGCCGCATGAAATCCACGCTCCGCCTGCTGCCGCTGCTGGCCGCGCTCACCCTCGGCGCCGCCCAGGCCGCCCCGCTGCGCTGGGCCGCGCAGAACGACATCCTGACGCTGGACCCGCACTCGCAGGACCACAACACCTCCAACGCCATCGGCACCCACATCTACGAGGGGCTGACCCGGCTGAGCAGGGAGTACCGCCCCGAGCCGTCGCTGGCGACCAAGTGGACGTACCTCTCGCAGACGCAGGTGCGCTTCGACCTGCGCAAGGGCGTGAAGTTCCACGACGGCTCGCCGTTCACGGCCGACGACGTGGTGTTCAGCTTCGGCCGCATCACGCAGCCCCAGGGCACCAAGCAGACCTATGTGTCGGGCATCAAGGAAGTCAGGAAGATCGACGACCACACCGTCGACCTGATCCTCGAGGCGCCCACGCCGATGCTGCTGCAGAACATCATCAGCTTCCCCATCATGAGCAAGGTGTGGTCGACGAAGAACAACACGACCAACACGCAGGACTACAAGGCCAAGGAAGAGAACTACGCGTCGCGCAACGCGAACGGCACGGGGCCGTACAAGCTGGTGAGCTGGCAGCCCGACCAGGCCGTGAAGATGGTGGCCAACACGGCCTGGTGGGACAAGAACCCCGGCAACGTGACCGAGCTGAGCTACCTGCCCATCAAGAGCGCGCCGACGCGTGTGGCCGCGCTGCTGTCCGGCGACGTGGACCTCGTCACCGACCTGCCGCCGCAGGACTTCTTCAAGCTCAAGGAGGACGGCAAGGTCAGGCTGCTGGAGGGCTCCGAGATCCGCACCATCTTCTTCGTCATGGACCAGGGCAGCGACGAACTGCGCGAGTCCAGCGTGAAGGGCAGGAACCCGTTCAAGGACAGGCGGGTGCGCGAGGCGATGAACCTGGCGCTGGACCGCGAGGCGATCAAGCGCAGCATCATGCGCGGCCTGTCGGTGCCGGGGGCGCTGATGATCCCGCCCGGCGTGAACGGCTACGACGCGGCGCTGGACGCGCCCCTCAAGCCCGACCTCGACAAGGCTCGCAAGCTGCTGGCCGAGGCGGGCTATGCCCAGGGCTTCGAGCTGCCGCTGCACTGCCCCAACAACCGCTACGTCAACGACGAGCAGATCTGCCAGGCGGCCGTGTCCATGTGGGCCAAGATCGGCGTGAAGACCCGGCTGGTGGCCGCGCCCTTCTCCACGCACAGCCAGACCTTCCAGCGCGGCGAGTCGCCGTTCTACATGCTGGGCTGGGGCGTCTCCACCTACGACGCGCTGTACGCGATGCAGGCCTGGGGCCACACGCGCACCAACGGCGCCGACGGCAACTTCAACTTCGGCAAGGTCAGCGACGCCAAGCTCGATGAGCTGATCCAGAAGATCAAGTTCGAGCCCGACGTGCCCAGGCGCAACGCGCTGATCCGGGAGGCGCTGCTGCGCATCCGCGACGAGTCGCTGTTCATCCCCATCCACCACCAGATCCGCCCGTGGGCGATGAAGCCGGGCGTGGACACCACGCACCGCTCGAACGACTACTTCGAAGCCCGCTACACGACCGTCAAATGAGCAAGCTCGCCGCCCTCGCCGCCGCCCTGCTGCTGGCCGCCAACCCGGCCGGCGCGAACACGCTGCGCTGGGCCGCGCAGAACGACGCGCAGACGCTGGACCCGCACTCGCAGAACCACTCCGCCACGGCCACCATCACGGGCTATGCCTACGAAGGCCTGACGCGCTACACCGAGAAGTTCGACGTGGAGCCCGCGCTCGCCACGAAGTGGACCTACGTGACGCCCACACAGCTGCGCTTCGACCTGCGCCGCGGCGTGAAGTTCCACGACGGCACGCCGTTCACGGCGGACGACGTGGTCTTCAGCCTGCAACGCATCAAGCACCCGGCCAGCAACATGATCATCTACGCCTCCGGCATCAAGGAGGCGCGGAAGGTCGACACCCATACGGTGGACTTCATCCTCGAAGGCCCCAACCCCGTGCTGACGCGCAACCTCACCTACGTGCGCATCATGAGCAAAGCCTGGGCGCAGAAGAACCGCAACGAGAACCCGCAGGACTTCAAGGCCAAGGAGGACACCTACGCGTCGCGCAACGCGATGGGCACGGGGCCGTTCCGCATCACCGGCTGGACGCCGGACCAGAAGATCACGATGGTGGCCAACAAGGACTGGTGGGACAAGCCGTCGGGCAACATCAGCGCGGTGACCTACCTGCCGATCAAGTCGGACGCGACGCGCGTCGCCGCGCTGCTGTCGGGCGACCTGGACCTGCTGACCGACCTGCCGCCGCAGGACGTCGCCAAGCTCAAGGCCGACCCGCGGCTCAAGGTCATCGACGGCCCCGAGAACCGCACCATCTTCTTCGCGATGGACCTGGGCAGCGACGAGATCAAAGGCAGCAGCGTCAAGGGCAAGAACCCATTCAAGGACAGGCGCGTGCGCGAGGCGCTGTCCATCGCCATCGACCGCGAGGCCATCAGGCGCAGCCTGATGCGCGGGCTGTCCATCCCGGCGGCCGTCATGGTGGCGCCGGTGACCTACGGCTGGTCGGCCGAGCTGGACACCGTCGCCAAGCCGGACGTGGCGCGCGCGAAGCAGCTGCTGGCGGATGCGGGCTACGCCGAGGGCTTCGAGGTGCCGCTGGCCTGCCCCAACGACCGCTACGTCAACGACGAGGAGATCTGCCAGGCCGTGGTGGCCATGTGGGCCCGCATCGGCGTGAAGGCGAGGCTGACGACGCAGCCGATGACGCAGCACTCCGCCGCGATGCAGCGCTTCGAGCTGCCGCTGTACATGTACGGCTGGGGCGTGACGACGTTCGACGCGCAGTACACGCTGCAGGACATCGTGCACACCAAGACCGGCGGCGTCGACGGCAAGGGCAACTTCTCGCGCGTGAGCGACGCCAAGGTGGACGCGCTGGTGCAGCAGATGAAGGTCGAGACCGACGTGCCCAAGCGGCTGGCGCTGATGCAGGAAGCCTTGAAGCGCACGCGCGACGAGGTGCTGTTCATTCCCCTGCACCACCAGGTGCGCCCGTGGGCGATGCGGGCCGGCGTGAGCCTGCCGCATTCGGCCAACGACGCACCGCAGGCCAAGTGGGCGACCCTCAAGTGACGCGGCCCGCCACCCGGCACCGCTGAACCCGGCGAGGCGGCGCGGGACAATCCGCTCGATGAGCGACGTCCCCTTCCAGCCCACCGGCATCACCCCCAGCGCCGAACAGCTGGCCATCCAGCTGCTGAGAACCCGCCTGCTGCTCGTGGAGGCCAACGCCGGCGCGGCGAAGACGACGACGCTGGCGCTGCGCATCGCGCAGGCGCTGCAGCGCGGCGCCCAGCCCGAGACCGTGCTGGCCCTGACGTACACGGCGCCCGCCGTCACGGCGCTCCAGCAGCGGCTGGCGGGCATCGGCGTGCCCCGGGCGGTCGTGCAGAAGCTGCGCATCCAGACCTTCGAGGCCTTCAGCCTGGCCGTGCTCACGACCGCGGAAGGCGTGGCCACGCGCGTCATCGCGTCGCCCGAGCAAGCCAGGCCTTACGTGGTGCGCGCCATCGAGCGCGCGCAGTCGCTGCCGGACGAGCGCCACCCCGACGACCTGATGGCCGACGCCCAGCCGCACGACCTCGTCGAAGGGCTGCTGAAGTCGTTCGACGTGCTCAAGGGCCGCATGGTGGTGGAGCACCTCGACCCCGAGCAGCGCATGACGCCCGCGCTGGCCGACGAGCTGGGCTTCGGCTACCTGACGATGCGCGCCTGGGCCTGCTACGAGTTCGCCCGCAAGGGCGGCCACCCCGACCGGCCGGAGTTCCGCTTCCAGGGCGACGGCGCCTACGACCTGGCCCGTGCGCTGCTCAACGGCGAGATCGACGCCGGCGACGCGGCGCTGCAGCAGGGCCTCACGCTGATCTGCGTCGACGAGATGCACGACGTGAACCGCGCCGCCTTCACCGTGCTGAAGGCGGTGCTGGCCGCCAACCCGCGCGCCGCGTTCGTCGGCGTGGGCGACCGGGACCAGGTCATCCACTCACAGACGGGCGCCGAGGCCGGCTTCATGCGCGAGCACTTCCGCGCCGAGATCGGAATGCCCGAGGTGCTGCCGCTGACGCACAGCCGCCGCTTCAGCCAGCAGCTGGCTCGCCACGCGGGTGCGCTGGCCGGCAAGCCCTACGCGGCGGACGACGCGCTGCAGACGGTCATCCGGCTGGAGCACTGCGAGACGCCGCGGCTGGCCGCGGCCTTCATCGCCCGCCAGGCGCAGGCCCACCACCAGCAGAAGGCGCTGGCCAGCCTGCGGGTGCTGCTTCGCCATGCCGCGCAGTCCGTGCTGATCGAGCACGAGCTGCTGCGCCTCGGGGTGCCGTACGACGCGGCGGGCTTCGCGCCCTACCTGGAGCGCCCCGAGACGCTGCTGGTGCGCGGCCTGCATGCCAGCGCCTGCCAGGACTACACGGGCTTCGAGACCCCGGCGCAGCGGACCGCGCTGCTGGACGCGCTGCTGCTGTTCTCGGGCGCCCGCGTGGACAGCATCGAGCTGCGCCACCTCGACGGCGCCGACGCCCAGCGCGTGGCGGTGGCCGAGGCCGCGGGCAGCGCCGACACGACGCATGCCTTCATCGACGCCCACGTGCTGCGCAGTGCCCACCCGGCCGCCCGGCGGCAGCTGCAGGCCGCCATGGCCATCCTGCGCACGCAGGACGCCGAGGCCTTCGAGGCCTCGTTCCTGAACGCGCTGGACCCGCTGACGCTGGCCGCCCGCGTGTTCGTGCGCCAGGACGATGCCGCCCAGGTGGCCGACAACATCGCGCAGCTGCACCGCGTGGCCGTCGCCGAGGAGGCCGGCGTGGCCGGCGCCTTCCGCATGTTCACGGCCATGGACAGCGCCCGGCGGCGCCTGCGCAGCAACGACCGCGTGATGCTGTCCAGCATCGAGGCGGCCAAGGGGCTGGAGTTCGATCACGTCATCGTGCCGCACCTGTCTGCCGGCGAGTTCGGCGACGGCTCGACCGAGACGCGCAACCTGCTCTACGTGGCCATGACGCGCGCGTGCCGGCAACTCACGCTGACCTTCGATCCGCGCCGCCCGTCGCGCTTCCTGAAGGACGCGGCGCTGATCGCCTGAGCCAGCAACGAAGATCCCGCCCCATGAAGCCTCCCGTCATCAACTTCTCGACGCTGCAGTCCACCGTCGAGATCGCCGCCACGGTGGCGTTCGCGCTGTCGGGGCTGCTGGCCGGGGCGCGCAAGCAGCTGGACGTCGTCGGCCTGTGCGTCGTCGCCGGCCTGTCGGCCTTCGGCGGTGGCACGCTGCGCGACGTGCTGCTGGACCGGCGCCCGTTCTTCTGGGTGGAGCACGCCGACTGGCTGTGGGTGCTGATGGGCCTGTGCCTGGCGGCGATGCTGTTCATGCGCCGCCGCCACCTGGCGCTGACCGAGCGCGCCATCCAGTGGCCCGACGCGCTGGGCCTGGGCCTGTTCACCGCCAACGGTGCGCTGGTGGCGCTGGACGCCGGCATGCCGGCCATCGTCGCCGTGCTGATGGGCGTCATCACGGCCACCTTCGGCGGCGTGCTGCGCGACATCGTCTGCAACGAGATCCCGGCCGCGTTCCACGACCACCGGCCCTACGCGCTGTGCAGCTTCGTCGGCGGCTGGGTGGTCGTGGCGGCCGTCGCACTGGGCTGGCCGCAGTGGGCCACGATCAGCGCCGCCGCCGCGACGGCGGTGGCGCTGCGCGGCCTGGCGCTGTGGACGGGCTGGACGCTGCCGGTCTGGCGCATCAACAAGCGCTGACCGCGCGCCCGCCCCCCCTCGTCACCAGCCGATCGTGTAGGTCACCGTCGTCGGCGCCTGCGTGTGCAGCGACGGGCTGAAGTCGCCCACATCGTCGTAGGCGAAGCCATAGGCCTTCTTGTTGATGCTGTGGTCGTGCCAGAACTTGGCGAACCAGTTGCCCAGCTGGCCCGCCGGGTAGTGCGCGGACTGCACGTACCAGTTGGCCGGCTGCTCCATCACATGGCGGTTCAGTGCGGCGCAGATCTGCGCCTGGATCTGCAGCTGCGTGCCGATGTTGGTGGGGTTGCCGCTCGCGTCGGCCAGCAGGCCGGCGCCCAGCAGCACCATGGCCGTGTCGGGCCTGCCGTTGATGTAGAACGTGCCGGCCGGCGAGCCGCCGGTGAACGTGAAGCGGTCACCGCTTACACGGCCGCGGAAGGTGCCCAGGTTCTGCAGCGTGAAGACGAGGTCTTCGTTGCGATAGCGGGCCCACACGGCGTCGATGTAGGGCTGCAGGTAGTTGGCATTGGCGGCACCGGGTTTGAAGGTGGCGTGGGCCGGCGCCATGATGCGGTAAGGCGCGTACGGCACCTGCGCCAGATGCTTGAACTGCGACGGCACCTCGGCGATGAACTTGCTGAACAGTTGGTCGCGCGTCTCGGCCAGCGCCTCGCCCACGGTCTGGTCGTAGCCGCCCAGGCCCTGCACGCGCAGCTTCAGCGGGAAGCCGAAGTGGTCCACGCGCGTGGTGTTGATGAAGATGCCGGGGTCGGGGCGGCCGGGCGGGATGATGGCCATCTCGCCGAAGTCGAAGTAGACGTCGATGTTGGGATCGGTCGGGTTCTCGATGTTGGCGCCGGCGTAGCCGACGTTGCCGTTGCCGTCGAGGACGACGCGGATGTACATCGGCGAGCCCACCGACATCATCACGCGCGCCGAGTCCAGCGCCGGGATGGTGATGGCGCGGGTGTTGCTGAGCTTGTGGAAGTAGTTGGTGTAGGTGACGCCGTTCTTCGTCAGCGCGCCGTTGTCGGCCGTGGACATGGGGATGAGGTTGCCCGCCGCGTCCACACGCACGAACTTGCCGGTGCTCCAGTCCTTGCCAATGATGGCCCAGTAGACCTGGTCATCGGTCCAGCGGCCGCCGGTCTGGTTGACGATGTTGAACGTCGTGCGGCCGTTCCAGCTGCCGGTGTTGGTGGACACGCGGTAGGACGAAGCCAGGTCGTTGAAGCCGCGGTTGACGAGGTTGGGCTCGTTGGCCGTCAGCGCCAGCGAACTGCCGCCGTAGTTGATGTCGTTGAACAGCGTGACCTGGTAGCCGGCCTGCACCTTGACGGACGACACGCGATCGTTCCAGGCCGACCCGATCCAGCTCGAATCGGCGCTGACGCACAGGCTGGCGCCGGTGTAGTTGATGTCGGCGTAGAAGCAGACCGGGCCGGTCGCCGCCGTGTCGCCGCCGACCGTGTACGTGAACTTCGGCGTGTCGTACGCCGGCGTGCCGTTGTTGTATGTGAACCAGTAGCCGATGACGTTGCCGCTGGCGACCGTCACCTTCTGCTCGTAGCGGCCGTTGGCGGCCGTCATGCGGATGTTCTGCTGCGCGCCGTTGTTGACGCTGTAGTGCGCGTCGACCCAGCTGGTCGACACGTTGGATTTGAACCAGATCGTCGCGGTGGTGCCGCTGACGTCGACACCCTGGGTGTAATCCTGGGCCAGGGCCGGGGTGGTGCCGAGCAGGCCGAGGGCCAGCCACCAGCAGGCGCCGAACAGGCGCAGACAACGCAGAACAAGACTCACTTTTGTCTCCTTGCCCGCACGTGGACGGCGGGTCGTGCAGAGGCCCCAACGACGCGATTCCCAAGGGCCCGTTTTCTGGCTGCAGAGACCTACCGCACGCCCTGGCAGACAGCCGCTGCCCGGGTCAGGTCACGTTCACATCGAATCTGAAAGCGCTTTCAGTTTCGCGGCGCATCCTCCCGGGAACGACAAGAAAGCGGTTTCATGGGAAACCCGTGCGTGCCGTTTTCATGAGTCGCCCGCTTCAGGGACAGGAAACCCACCAAAGCAAACGGCCGCCCGAAGGCGGCCGTCCGACGCGGGCGTGGCGTGCTCAGTTCAACGCCAGGCGCGCCCGCGCAGCGGCGTATTCGCGCTTCAGGCGCGCCACCAGCTCGCCTGCCGGCAGCACCTGCTTGACGGCACCGATGCCCTGGCCGCTGCCCCAGATGTCCTTCCAGGCCTTGGCCGCGCCGCCGCCGAAGTTCATCTTGCTGGGGTCGCTTTCGGGCAGGTTGTCCGGGTCCAGGCCCGCGGCCACGACCGAGCCGCGCAGGTAGTTGCCGTGCACGCCGGTGAACAGGTTGCTGTAGACGATGTCGTCGCTGTTGCTGGCGACGATCATCTGCTTGTAGTCGTCACTGGCGCGCGCCTCTTCGGTCGCGATGAAGGCCGAGCCGATGTATGCCAGGTCCGCACCCATGGCCTGCGCGGCCAGCACCGCGTCGCCCGTGCCCATGGCGCCCGACAGCGCCAGCGGGCCGTCGAACCACTCGCGGATCTCCTGGATCAGCGCGAACGGGCTCTTCACGCCGGCATGGCCGCCCGCGCCGGCCGCCACGGCGATGAGGCCGTCGGCGCCCTTCTCGATGGCCTTCTTCGCGAACTTGTTGTTGATGATGTCGTGCAGCACGATGCCGCCCCAGCCATGCACCGCCTGGTTCACGTCTTCACGCGCGCCCAGGCTCGTGATGATGATGGGCACCTTGTACTTGGCGCACACCTGCATGTCGTGCTCCAGCCGCTCGTTGCTCTTGTGCACGATCTGGTTGATCGCGAACGGCGCGGCCGGACGGTCAGGGTTGGCCTTGTTGTAGGCCGCCAGCGTCTCGGTGATTTCGGCCAGCCACTCGTCGAGCAGCTCGGCCGGGCGCGCGTTCAGCGCCGGCATGGAGCCGACGACGCCGGCCTTGCACTGCTCGATGACGAGCTTGGGGTTGCTGATGATGAACAGCGGCGAGCCGATGACGGGCAGCGGCAGGTTCTGCAGGATGGGAGGCAGGGCCAAGTTCAATACTCCAAGACAGTTGAGGTCGGAGCACGCGCCTTGCGCGTGGTCCAACCCGCAAGAACATCAGAATGCTTCGAGGCTGAGGGCGGTCACGCTGTCGGCGCCGCCGACTATTGCGGACCGCAGCGCGCCGGTGCGCGGCAGGATGTGTTCGGCATAGAAACGCGCCGTCGTGATCTTGGCGTCCATGAACGCCTTGTCAGTCGCCAACGCGTCTTCGGCGGCCAGCAACGCACGCGCGAGCTGCCAGCCGGCGACGAGGTTGCCCGCCAGCATCAGGTAGGGCACCGAGCCGGCGTAGGCCGCGTTGGGGTTGCCCTTGGCCGATGCCGCGATGAAGTCGACGACCGCCAGATAGTCCTCGCGCGACGCGCGCAGCGCCTTCAGCATGGCCTGGGCGGCGGCGCTGCTGCGTTTCGCCAGTTCAGCTTCGGTCACCTCGATCTGCCCGGCCACCGCACGGGCCAGCTGGCCGCCGTCGCGTGCCGTCTTGCGGCCCACGAGGTCATTGGCCTGGATGGCCGTCGTGCCTTCGTAGATGGTCAGGATCTTGGCGTCGCGGTAGTACTGCGCCGCGCCGGTCTCCTCGATGAAGCCCATGCCGCCGTGCACCTGCACGCCGAGCGACGTGACCTCCAGGCTCATCTCGGTGCTGTAGCCCTTCACCAGCGGCACCATGAAGTCGTAGAAGGCCTGGTTCTGCTTGCGGGCCTCGGCGTCCGGGTGGTGGTGGGCCGCGTCGAACGCAGCGGCAGCGGTGCTGGCCATCGCGCGGCAGCCTTCGGTCAGCGAGCGCATCGTCATCAGCATGCGGCGCACGTCCGGGTGATGAATGATGGCGGCGCTGCCAGCGACCGAGCCGTCCACCGGGCGCGACTGCACGCGGTCCTTCGCGTAGCCCACGGCCTTCTGGTAGGCGCGGTCGGCGATGGCGATGCCCTGGATGCCCACGCCGTAGCGGGCCGCGTTCATCATGATGAACATGTACTCCAGGCCGCGGTTCTCCTGGCCGATCAGCGTGCCGATGGCACCGCCGTGGTCGCCGAACTGCAGCACCGCGGTGGGGCTGGCCTTGATGCCCATCTTGTGCTCGATGGACACGCAGTGCGCGTCATTGCGCGCGCCCAGCGAGCCATCGGCATTCACCAGGAACTTCGGCACCAGGAACAGGCTGATGCCCTTCACGCCCTCCGGCGCACCGGCCACGCGGGCCAGCACGAGGTGGACGATGTTCTCGGCCATGTCGTGCTCGCCATAGGTGATGAAGATCTTGGTGCCGAAGATCTTGTACGTGCCGTCACCCTGCGGCTCGGCGCGGGTGCGCACCAGCGCCAGGTCCGAGCCGGCCTGCGGCTCGGTCAGGTTCATCGTGCCGGTCCACGAGCCGTCCAGCAGCTTCGGGATGAACAGGTTGCGCTGTTCATCGCTGCCCGCGGTCAGCAGCGCCTCGACGGCACCGTCCGTCAGCAGCGGGCACAGCGCGAAGCTCATGTTGGCCGACTGCAGCATCTCGTTGCAGGCCGCGGCGATCGTCTTGGGCGCGCCCTGGCCGCCGAACTCCGCCGGATGCACCAGCCCCTGCCAGCCGCCCTCGGCGTAGGCGCGGAAGGCGTCCTTGAAGCCAGGCGTCGTCGTGACCACGCCGTCCTTCCAGCTCGACGGGTTCTTGTCACCCTCGAAGTTCAGCGGCGCGATGACGTCCTGCGTCAGCTTGGCGCACTCCTCCAGCACGGCCCCGGCCGTGTCCAGGCCGAAGTCCGCGAAAGCGGGGACTTGTTGCGTGAGCGCTTCCAGCCCAGCGAGGTGCTGGATGTTGAAGAGCATGTCCTTGACGGGGGCTTGGTAACTCATTTGTTCCTCCGGGCGGATACAAAAAGGGCGCCGCAACGACCGGAGTCGGGGCGCCCGGTGCAGTCGGCGTGCGGTTTACAGCGCGTTGACCAGTTCCGGCACGGCCGTGAACAGGTCGGCTTCCAGGCCGTAGTCGGCCACCGAGAAGATCGGCGCTTCCGGGTCCTTGTTGATGGCGACGATGACCTTGGAGTCCTTCATGCCGGCCAGATGCTGGATGGCGCCCGAGATGCCGGCCGCGATGTAGAGCTGCGGCGCGACGATCTTGCCGGTCTGGCCGACCTGCCAGTCGTTGGGCGCGTAGCCCGCGTCGACGGCGGCGCGCGAGGCGCCGAGGGCCGCGCCCAGCTTGTCGGCCAGCGGCGTCAGCACTTCCATGAACTTCTCGTTCGAACCCAGCGCGCGGCCGCCCGACACGATGATCTTGGCAGCGGTCAGCTCGGGGCGATCGCTCTTCGTCACCTCACGGCCGACGAAGCTGCTCTTGCCGGCATCCGCCGCGGCAGCCACGGTCTCGACGGCGGCCGAGCCACCGGTGGCGGCAGCCGGGTCGAAGCCGGTCGTGCGCACGGTGACGACCTTGGTCGCATCGCTGCTCTGCACCGTGGCGATGGCGTTGCCGGCGTAGATCGGGCGCTCGAACGTGTCGGCGCTGACGACCTTGGTGATGTCGCTTATCTGGCCCACGTCCAGCAGCGCGGCGACGCGCGGCGCCACGTTCTTGCCCGCCGCGGTGGCGGGGAACAGAAGGTGGCTGTAGCCCGACGCCAGCGCGATGACTTGCGCGGCGACGTTCTCGGCCAGGCCTTCGCCCAGCGCGGCGGCGTCGGCGTGCAGCACCTTGGCGACACCGGCGATCTGCGCGGCGGCGGCGGCGGCGGCGGCTGCGTTGTGGCCGGCCACCAGCACGTGCACGTCGCCACCCAGGGCGACCGCGGCGGCGACGGTGTTCAGCGTGGCGCCCTTGATGGCGGCGTTGTCGTGTTCAGCAATGACGAGTGCGGTCATCTCAATGGTTCCTAGTCAGTTGAGGACAGCGCTTGCGGCTGCGCCGCGGCGGTCTGTCCCGCAAAGTTCTCAGATGGCTTAGATGACCTTGGCTTCGGTCTTGAGCTTGGCAACCAGGGCGGCGACGTCGGCCACCTTCACACCAGCACCGCGCTTGGGCGGCTCGCTGACCTTCAGCGTCTTGATGCGCGGCGCCACGTCCACGCCCAGGTCGGCGGGCTTCACGGTCTCCAGCGGCTTTTTCTTCGCCTTCATGATGTTGGGCAGCGTCACGTAGCGCGGCTCGTTCAGGCGCAGGTCGGTCGTCACCACGGCCGGCAGGCTCAGCGACACCGTCTCCAGGCCCCCGTCCACCTCACGCGTCACGTTGACCTTGTCGCCGGCCACTTCCACCTTGGACGCGAACGTGCCTTGCGGCAGGCCCGCCAGCGCGGCCAGCATCTGGCCGGTCTGGTTGCAGTCGTCGTCGATGGCCTGCTTGCCCAGGATCACCAGGCCCGGCTGCTCCTTATCCACCAGCGCCTTCAGCAGCTTGGCGACGGCCAGCGGCTGCAGCTCGGCGTCGGTCTCGACGAGGATGGCGCGGTCGGCGCCGATGGCCATCGCCGTGCGCAGCGTTTCCTGGCACTGCGTGACGCCGCAGGACACGGCGATCACCTCGGTGACGGCGCCCTTCTCCTTCAGGCGCACGGCCTCTTCGACGGCGATCTCGTCGAAGGGGTTCATCGACATCTTGACGTTGGCGATATCAACGCCCGTGCCGTCGCTCTTCACGCGCACCTTGACGTTGTAGTCCACGACACGTTTGACAGGGACCAAGACCTTCATCGAAAACTCCAGCTCGAATTGACGTAAACGTTAATCGGATTCTACGGGGCGCTCCGGGCGGAGCCGTGCAGAAAAAAGCACGATCGTTCGATTCTAGCCATGGCGCCGTCGGCGTCGAGACAAGTCTTTTTGGAGAGGCCTCTCGAATCCGTGAAGCTAGACTGCTTTTGCCCATGCAGACAGACTCCCCCACGCGCCGCGAGATCGGCGTTTTCGATTCCGGCGTCGGCGGCTTCACGGTGCTGCGCGAGCTGCGCACGCTGATCCCCGGCGCCCGGCTGCGCTACCTGGCCGACACGGCCTACGCCCCCTACGGCCCCCGCACGCCGGACGACATCCGCGCCCGCAGCTTCGCCATCACCGAGCACCTCATCGAGCAAGGTGCTGGCCTCATCGTGATTGCCTGCAACACGGCGACGGCCCATGCCATCGAGGCCTTGCGCGCGCGCTGGCCCGACCTGCCCTTCGTCGGCACCGAACCCGGCATCAAGCCCGCCGTCGCGGCCTCGCGCAACGGCCGCATCGGCCTGCTGGCCACGGCCGCCACGGCGGCCAGCGCACGGCTGCGTGCGCTGATCGAACGCCATGCCGGCGACCGACAGGTCATCGTCCAGGGCTGCCCTGGCGTCGTCGACCACATCGAAGCCGGCGACCTCGACAGCGCCGAACTGCGCACGCTGGTCCAGCAGCACTGCGAGCCGCTGCGCGCGGCGGGCGTCGACACGGCGCTGCTGGGCTGCACGCATTACCCGCTGATCGAGCCCCTGTGGCGCGAAGCGCTGGGCGCCGACGTGCAGTTGCTGCGCATCGAGACGGCCGTCGCCCGCCGGGCCGCAGACTTGTGGCAGCCAGACACCGGACCGCCCACACTGCACATCGACACCAGTGGCGACCCGACTGCGCTGCGTGGCTGGATAGAGCACGTGCTGGGCTGGCGCGAACCGGACGTGCGCCGCTGGCCGGCGGCGCGCTGAATTCGGCACTCAAGTCGGCGCCGGGACGGCCGATAGGGAACAAATGAACATCGCCAATTCCGCCAGCGTCACCGCGGTCGCGAACAGCGCCTCCAACGGCGAGCCCGGCACCGTCCAGGCCGCCGCCAGCATGCTGATGCTCAAGCAGGCCCTGCAGACGCAAGCCGAAGGCGCCGTCGCGCTGCTGAACGCCCTGCCCCAGCAGCCCGCACTGGCCACACAGGGCAATGTCGGTCGCCATGTGAACACGTTCGCCTGACACCGACCTCCCGGCCGGCTCAGCGCAACGATGGTGCCCGGGACGGGTACTAGCGCCTTTCGCAAAAATGGACAGGCACGCGCCCAATAAAATCAACAGCTTAGGGCGCAGAGGTGTGTCCATCAAATTTCTGCCAAAATGGACAACAAAGCCCGGGATTGTCCATTCCTGAGCCCGTAGTTCGTCGCATGTCGTCGCGCGGGCTGACCGCGCGCCCCCTGCTCTGCAGGGGCAAGCGACCGATGCTTCTCTACACCGGTATATCTTCTCAAAGATTATTGTCTCGAGGAATCTTTGGCGCCCTTGATTGGCACTATCTTGCCAGCGGCATAGGCCGCAAGCTGCGCCTTCAAGGTATATATCTCATCTAGCAGATTGATTTCGCGCTCGATAGATTCATCGAGAAGCTGCTGCAAACTCTTTTTATCGTCCTTGAGTTGTTTGATCTTGGCTGTCGGCTGCGCGCGCTTTTCCGCAACCTCAGCCGCAGCTACATCAATCGCCTTGATCAGTTCATCGAAAACCGGCCGTGAGCGCTTTATCGAGCCCTTCTTATTGCCTGCTTCGAGCGCGACCGTGTCGTTATTGATCTTTGCTCCGCGCTTCTTAAGGCGCTCTAACGCTGCGTAATAGGCGTCCAGTGCATCAGACATTCGCCGGCGCCTCCTTCAGCTTTGTTCTGGCACTCAAGAGCGTTTGCAGGTTCTCCGCTTCGAGTCGGTACTCGACAGAGCCGTGATCTGACAAAGCGAGCGCCGCAACAACGACTTCCTGCGACTCAATCACACGTGCAAGACGCTTGCCAAATACTGCCAAGTTCTTGCAGTTCGTTTTGAGGCATTCATACGGAATCGCTGCGAGCGGACTGGTCTTGCACTCTTCCGTTGCCGTGCATCCACCTAGGGGTGTTTCGCGGTAGGCCATCTCGCCGCGTTTAAATAGCTCTAAACCGTGCTCGCGCGAATGAACCGATACAGACGACTCTCTCACCTTCTCGCTGCGCGCCCACGTCGCTGCACCGCCAAAGAGTTCATCGTCGTTTAGCAGCAACCCAAGCACATAGCCAAAATAACTCGATTCGGCTTTTGAAGAGTTCCATTCGTGTGAGAAATGATCCGGGTCGAACACCAGAGAAGCCGCCTTCTGGAATCCCGCAGAGTAGTACATGGACATCTCTTCGGTGATGTGCTGCAACTGTGCCTTCAGGGAAGGCAAGGTGACCATTCCACTGCGGTGTGCGTAGACGGCCAGCGCTCGGCGGAATTGATGCGGCTTCATGGGCCAACGTAAGCCAATGTGGATTCCAGTCAGCTCCCAATCACGACCCAATTGCATTCGTTCAAGTTCAGACAAGTCAGCTTCTGAAACAATTGGGCAAACACTCTCGACGAGCTCAACCCAGCGGTCTTTCCACCTACTTGACAGGCGAGAGTATTCAGACTCAGTTCCGCAAAATAGCAAAGGATATTCAACCTCGCGGGTTCCAGTTGCCGCGACGGAGGTCATCGCGATGGAGATCCTTTGGGCGGCAACTAGGGCTCGACGACCTATGTCGTTGGTTACCCAGCTTGTCTCACGAGCCTCTCCATTCTCAAGCTTGTAGGTGATGCCGCGAGCAAGCCAATGACGCTTTCCGCCATGCTCAAAAGACACAAGGCAGTCTCTTGGAAGATGAAGTACTTCGCCAATACGCATCCCGGTAAAGGCGAGACAGATTGCCACCAGCGCTGTCTGACATTCCACGATCTTCGAGCAAAGGAAGTTGTGAACAGTGCCGCTACGTGGCTCTTTCCCAAGCTTGTGCGCAAAACTGAAAACTCCCTCAAGGGCTTGCTTGCGATAGCGCCCCCTTGCACTGCCGGTCAATTCGTCTGGAATCGCCGCGGTTGCTTTTCTGCTTTCAACAAATGCATCAAGAAGATCATCTAGGCTCGATTCAATTTCGCCAAGCTTTGTAATCAGGGCGCCGAGGATAGACGTATAAATAGCAGACGGAATTAGCGGTGTTTGCTTATCCTCTGGGCAATCCTCGCGCAACCTGGAGATTTCCTGCTGTATGCCCTCCACGTCAAATGACACGCCGAATATCGCTCGGCTTTTATAGAGCGTTTTTAAGAGAACACTCGTCGTAGCGAGCTCGCCATCATTCGCCGTGTCTATCTTCGCTAGAACTAGTTGCGCGTCTCGCAACAAGTCGAAAAGAGACAAGCGGTCGTCCATCGCGCGAATTGCCCACTTCTTAAGTGTCACGTTGACGCCGTAGATAGTTCCGAACGCCGGAGCCTTGTTCTTCGACCGGATGTATGTCCACAAAAGCGCCTTGGTCTGCACCAAAATCAACTTCTGTAGTGAGTCGCGCTCATGCTGTGACGTGTCGCCTTGCACGCCCTCTTCAAATCCAGTCAGGTGATATAGGCGCTTACTCTTTTGTTTGGTTGAAGCCGAGTAGTCCCAAACATCTTCGTGATACCGCGAAAGGGCATTCCCTTGCCTGTCCCGAGTGGTCACAGTTTCCGGATCGAAATAGACCTTGGGAGCGCCTGTCTCGATCCCACTATCGTGTTGAAGCAGTGGCAAGTTCATGCGAAACCTAGAAAAGCGAGTTGCTGCATTTTCGCGGCCCAGTACGGCGTCAACTTGTGCTCTTGATCGACTTCCACCTCAACGCGAGAGAACAGTAGTTCATTCTTAGCCTTCAATTCAGCCGTCAAACCATCCAAGACGCTAGACACGTGACTGTAGATTTGGTCAACAAGTTCGTTAGTGCCCTGCATCCAATGAATCTTTCGAAGGGCGTATCTGAAGCTCAGCAATTTCCTCATGTCAATTTCGTCTGCATAGACACGGTACTTTTTGCAGAAGAGACAGCCTTCCTGGCGCTTGCAATCGGGGACGATTGGCACCGAGGAGGCCGCGGGGACAGGCGCGCCGTGTCCCGAGCACCCGCCAACGGGAGTGGGCGTCTCTTCGTGAGTCCTAGAGCCTTCTGTTGCGCGCTTGGCCAGTGACTCGAGAAAGTCGCCGAGTTCATCCGCCTGGTCGCCTCTGCGGCCATTGCTGTACGCCCTCAACGCGGTTTCGATTGAGTGGCCCATGATCGCTGCCGCGACCGGCAGCGGCTCGTTGCGGACGAGGTAGTCCTGCTTGTGCGATCGCCACTCCCTGGCGGATATGTTGGCCAGTTCTAGTCCGCGCGTCCCCAGGTGCCGACGCAGCGCAGGCAAGAAGTTTCTAGCGATGCCAACGGGTTTTCGCTCACGGTTCTGAGCGATGAAGAGCGCCTCGCACTGTTGCCCTTTCAGCATCCACTCACGCAGAGGCAGGTATTTCCTCAAACGTGTCACTGTCGCCAGCGTAAACGTAAGCGGCACAAGCTTGCCACCGGCTCGAAACTTCACCACCCTCTTTCGAGCTGTGGACACTTCGGGCTTCTGCAGTTGCTCAACAATCTCGTCATCGAATTGCAGACCCAGAAACTGCGCAAGGTTTGCACCAGAATCGGCAAGTGCCAGGGCGGCGATGCACAACGAAGCAGCGATTGCCGTATCCCACTTGCCGCCTGCCTTTCTATCAGAAACGTCAGCATCGGCAGCTTTTGCGGTGCTCGCCATCGGGTCTGATGATAAGACTGCTTCTACTGATTGATCGAAGAACTGAGCGACGATCCTCAGATAAGCCTCGCTGTCACTCTGCAATGGAACTGCAGTAGAACCCGACCTTCTCTTACTCATCAATAGCGATAGGCTCTCAGCGAAATTTCGCCCGTGAGTCAGCTGAAGAAACTTGTGAGTTGTCTGAATAGGCTGAGCTACTGAATTGTTTTTTCGTGCTCCGTTGCGAACCAATGATTTGCCGTATTCGTTGTAGGCGCCGAGGGCTCCCAATGCGCATGATGCGTCTTCGAAAATCCTATCGTATCTATTTGCGTGCTCTTCGCGATCCACCCAAGCTAGGAAAGATCCAAAGTCCCCGAGATGAGTTTCGATTGTCCGCGGTCGCCACCCGGCTGTTTCGGCTTGCCGGCTAATAAGTGGGAGCACCTTTGCGATTCCTGCAGCTCGCTTGTCGCAGCGAGACGAGGGATCGATGATCCAATTCTGCGGATGCCTGTTAGTTGTGTCTCTGTTCAGATAGCACCAAGTCCAAACATGAGAGCTCCTAGATCCGCTTATCTCAAGCACCAGCTTGGACGGCGTTAGGATGTCCGGTATCACGTCAAAGGGGAATTTCAGTATGACGCGACTCTTTAACGCCTCCTTCGCGAAGGTCATTCTTCTGCTTTCTCCGAAAGCATTTTGATCAGGTGCGCCCCCCAACCCTCTTCGGCACTTGTAAGCATGTGAAGATTGCGGCGGTAGTCAATGTATTTCATTGTCGTTTGCACGTTCTTATGCCACATCAGCTCTCGCAGCTGGTTCATGACCCACTTTCGCTTTTCTGGATTTCCGTCCACTTCTTTTTCAAAGAAGTCCACGAAGTTCATTCCAAACGTCGCCCGCATATCATGAAATCGGTACGAATAATTTGGGTTTGAAAGCTTATGCCTCATCAGAGGTATCACGCGCTCTAGGATGAAGTTTCGCACCCCCTGTGCAATCTTCGCTGACTTCAGCGGTTTGTCATTTTCCCGCTCACCGTTTCGGTCATCAACACCTTCGTAGAAAGGGTTGCCGTGCTGCGTAAGGAAAAAGTAGTTTTCGTCTGAATCTTTGAGCGCAGACTTGTCTCGACGCCGCCGCGCCCTTTCACTCTGCATATAGGTGTAGAGCCGCTCGTAAAATGGCTTTGGAATGGTTAGATAGACGCCGGGTTTTCCTCGCTTCGTATCTATACCTGTGCCAGGCCCGCAGCGCAACTTGTAGTCGCCTCTGATTTCGCTTGGGGCTCGACTGAAGTGCTTCAAGCGAAACGTCAGAACTGTTTGCGCTCGCGCCCCGGTAAGTAGCGCCGTCTCATGGATAAGCGACATCTCGGTATTTCCGATTTCCTGAAGCGCGGAAATTAATGCCTGCTGCTCTACTTGAGGGAGAGGTCGTAGCTTCGCGCCGTCATCGATGGAAGTATCCCAAGGATCAGATGAGAGCGGCGCTGCGATACTAATGTCGGTCGTTGTTACTCCCATGCTTTGCTCAAAGCCCTGAGCATCTCTGAAAGTGATGCTCACAGACTTGTCTTGCCAGGGAGAGAATGCTGGCCGAAATCCGTATCGCTCCTGCTTTTGAAGATGCCGGTACAGCGCTATTACCGCGGACATTCTTCGACTAGCGACGCTCTGCCCCACGTTGCCGATCTTCAGCTCGTGAAGCAGGTGCGCTCGATACTGATACGTAGGCAATGAAAACGGTTCTGCGGAATCAAACTCGTCCCATTCGAACCCGAAGTCTTCGAGAAAAGTTTTGTAATGGGCGAGATCGCTGGCAATAGAGCCTAGCGTCTCCATCGCCCACGGGCGCAGTTTCGCGCGATCAAGCAGGTACAAGCAAGCCACCGCCCAGGGGCTGCCATCGCCATTCTTAACTACTGGGAACTTGAAGAACTTTGTCCCGCGAGTAGTTTTTGAATCTACTACAGCGCGGTAATAGTGGCGCTCTCTGCCTCCCGCAGATAGCTGGACACTCTTCGCATTCAATTGCGGCGTTTCAGAGACGCGAGTGATTTGCAGCACTGGCAAGCGCTCGGCGCTCGGCGTGATAGGCATTCTTGCTCCGAAGAGTCAATGCCTACCCTATGTGCTGGGGACGGGACTCGAACCCGTACGAGGATTTACCCTCGGCGGATTTTAAGTCCGCTGCGTATACCGATTTCGCCACCCCAGCCTTGGATGGACATCGACGACTATGCGTAGCTGTCCACTTTACAGGAAGATGCTCGTACCGTGCCAGGGGTCAAAAGATGCTCGTAGACGGGACTTGAACCCGTACGCCTGTTGAGGGCGGCGGATTTTAAGTCCGCTGCGTTTACCGATTTCGCCACCCGGGCCGCGGGCCGGATTATCTGCGGCCGCACAAAAGAAAACGGGAGACTCGATTGCTCGAATCTCCCGTGAATTTGGAGCGGGTAACGAGGCTCGAACTCGTGACCTCAACCTTGGCAAGGTTGCGCTCTACCAACTGAGCTACACCCGCGCATTTCGCCTGATCTCGCGATCAAACATCGGTGCGACCGATTTTTAACTGGAGCGGGTAACGAGGCTCGAACTCGTGACCTCAACCTTGGCAAGGTTGCGCTCTACCAACTGAGCTACACCCGCTTGAGTGCTTTGGAGGCGCGACCCGGAGTCGAACCGGGCTAACCGGATTTGCAATCCGGGGCATAACCGATTTGCTATCGCGCCAAAAAAACCGAATCAAAGCCGTTGGTGCGACTTTGACGAAAAAGGGAAGCCGGGGCTTCCCTTTCTTAAAACTGGAGCGGGTAACGAGGCTCGAACTCGTGACCTCAACCTTGGCAAGGTTGCGCTCTACCAACTGAGCTACACCCGCATTGCGCCGACTTTCGCCGGGCAATTTCGCTACATCTCTTCGATTGCTGTCAGCGATCTAGCGAAGCTGGAAGTTTAATCCAGTTTTAGGCCGGATTGCAAGCGAATCGCAATTTTTCAGTGCGGCACCGTCGCGCTCTTGGCCGCGCCCTCTTCCGGCTTGGCCGCCGCGACGGGCACTTCCTCGTCGGGCAGCGGTGTCGGCACGGCTTCCAGGGCGACTTCCAGCACACGCTCGATCCAGCGAACCGGCACGATCTCGAGCTGGTTCTTCACGTTCTCCGGAATGTCCTGCAGGTCCTTGACGTTCTCTTCCGGGATCATCACGGTCTTGATGCCGCCGCGGTGAGCCGCCAGCAGCTTCTCCTTCAGGCCACCGATGGCGGTGACTTCACCACGCAACGTGATCTCGCCGGTCATCGCGACGTCGGCACGCACGGGAATACCGGTCAGTGCCGACACGAAGGCCGTCGTCATCGCCGCACCCGCGCTCGGGCCGTCCTTGGGCGTGGCGCCGTCCGGCACGTGCACGTGAACATCGCGCTTCTCGAAGACCTCGTCCTTGATGCCCAGGCGGCGGGCGCGTGAACGCACCACCGTGCGGGCGGCCTCAACGGACTCCTTCATCACATCGCCCAGCGAGCCGGTGCGGATGATGTTGCCCTTGCCCGGCATCGCGGTGGCTTCAATGGTCAGCAGGTCACCGCCCACTTCGGTCCACGCGAGGCCGACAACCTGGCCGACCTGGTTCTTCTTCTCGGCACGACCGAAGTCGTACTTGCGCACGCCGAGGAACTCGTGGAGGTTGTCTTCCGTGACGACGACCTTGCTGTCGTAGGTCTTGAGCTGGATGCCCTTGACCACCTTGCGGCAGATCTTGGACATCTCGCGCTCGAGCGAACGCACGCCCGCTTCACGGGTGTAGTAGCGGATCACGCCACGCACGGCCGACTCGGTGACGTCCAGTTCCTCATCCAGCACGCCGTTGTTCTTGCGTTGCTTGGGCAGCAGGTAGGTCTGCGCGATGTTGACCTTCTCGTCCTCGGTGTAGCCCGACAGGCGGATCACTTCCATCCGGTCCAGCAGCGCCGGCGGGATGTTCATCGAGTTCGACGTGGCCACGAACATCACATCGGACAGGTCGAAGTCGACCTCGATATAGTGGTCTCCGAAGGTGTGGTTCTGCTCGGGGTCCAGCACCTCCAGCAGCGCCGACGACGGGTCGCCGCGGAAGTCCATGCCCAGCTTGTCGATCTCGTCGAGCAGGAACAGCGGATTGCGCGTGCCGACCTTGGTCAGCGACTGCAGCACCTTGCCCGGCATGGAGCCGATGTAGGTGCGGCGGTGGCCACGGATCTCGGCTTCATCGCGCACGCCGCCCAGCGCCATGCGGATGAACTTGCGGCCGGTGGCACGCGCCACGCTCTGGCCGAGCGACGTCTTGCCGACGCCCGGAGGGCCGACCAGGCACAGGATGGGCGCCTTGACCTTGTCGACGCGCTGCTGCACCGCGAGATATTCAAGGATGCGGTCCTTGACCTTCTCAAGGCCGTAGTGGTCTTCGTTCAGCACGTCCTCGGCGTTCTTGAGGTCGTGCTTGATCTTGGTCTTCTTGCTCCAGGGCAGGTTGACCAGCGTGTCGATGTAGTTGCGCACCACCGTGGCTTCGGCGGACATCGGCGACATCAGCTTGAGCTTCTTCAGCTCGGCGTCGGCCTTCTTGCGCGCCTCCTTGGGCATCTTGGCGGCGAGGATCTTCTTCTCGAGCTCCTCCATGTCGGCGCCTTCTTCGCCGTCGCCGAGTTCCTTCTGAATGGCCTTGACCTGCTCGTTCAGGTAGTACTCGCGCTGGCTCTTCTCCATCTGGCGCTTGACGCGGCCACGGATGCGCTTTTCGACCTGCAGGATGTCGACTTCGTGCTCGAGCAGATCGAGCAGCTTCTCCAGGCGCTTGGCGACGTCGGCCAAGTCCAGCACGGCCTGCTTGGCGTCGAGCTTGAGCGGCAGGTGCGCGGCGATGGTGTCGGCCAGGCGGCCCGGATCGTCGATGCCGCCGATGGACGTGAGGATCTCGGGCGGGATCTTCTTGTTGAGCTTGACGTACTGGTCGAACTGCTGCGTCACGGCGCGGCGCAGGGCCTCGACTTCGGGCGCATGCTCGGTCTCGGGCGGGATGGGCGTGACTTCGGCGACGAAGTGCTCGCCCGGCTCCGTGATGGCGCTGGTGGTGGCGCGCTGCAGGCCCTCGACCAGCACCTTCACGGTGCCATCGGGCAGCTTCAGCATCTGCAGGATGCTGGAGACGCAGCCGACCTCGAACATGTCTTCGGGCTTGGGCTCGTCCTTGCCGGCGGCCTTCTGGGCCACCAGCATGATCTGGCGGCCAGCTTCCATCGCGGCTTCCAGCGCCTTGATGGACTTGGGGCGCCCGACGAACAGCGGGATGACCATGTGCGGGAACACGACCACGTCACGCAGCGGCAGCAGCGGCAGCGTGATCGGGTCGGCGGGGAGGATGGGGTGTCCGGACATGAAGACCTCTCTTTCTCAGGCCGATGTGCGGCCTGAGGGGGCGATTGCAAGTTGAGGGCTTGGTGCGGTTTACGCGCTGGCCTTCTGTTCGCGGTAAACCAGCAAGGGACGTGCCGACGCGTCCTCGATGTTGTGCTCGTCCAGCACGACCTTCTCGACGCCTTCCAGCGCCGGCAGGTCGAACATGGTGTCGATCAGCGACTGCTCCATGATGGAGCGCAGCCCCCGCGCACCGGTCTTGCGCGCCAACGCCTTGCGGGCGATGGCGGCGAGGGCCGGCTTGCGGATTTCGAGCTCGACGCCGTCCATCTCGAACAACTGCTGGTACTGCTTGACCAGCGCGTTCTTGGGCTCGGTGAGGATCTGCACCAACGCGTCTTCGGTCAGCTCGCCGAGTGTGGCGACGACGGGCAGGCGGCCGACGAGTTCGGGGATGAGGCCGAACTTGATGATGTCCTCGGGCTCGCACTGGCGGAAGACCTCGCCGACCTTCTTGTCGGACTTGCTCTTCACGGTAGCGCCGAAGCCGATGCCGGACTTCTCGCTGCGGTTCTGGATGACCTTCTCCAGGCCGTCGAACGCGCCGCCGCAGATGAACAGGATGTTGGTCGTGTCGATCTGCAGGAAATCCTGGTTCGGGTGCTTGCGGCCGCCCTGCGGCGGCACCGACGCCATCGTGCCTTCGACGAGCTTGAGCAGCGCCTGCTGCACGCCTTCGCCGGACACGTCGCGCGTGATGGACGGGTTGTCGGCCTTGCGCGAGATCTTGTCGATCTCGTCGATGTAGACGATGCCGCGCTGCGCACGCTCGACGTCGTAATTGCAGTTCTGCAGCAGCTTCTGGATGATGTTCTCGACGTCCTCGCCGACGTAGCCGGCTTCGGTCAGCGTCGTCGCATCGGCGATCACGAACGGCACGTTCAGCAGGCGCGCCAGCGTCTGCGCCAGCAGCGTCTTGCCGGAGCCGGTGGGGCCGATCAAGAGGATGTTGCTCTTGGACAGCTCGACCGATTCCTTGGCCGTCGCCATGTGGCGCAGGCGCTTGTAGTGGTTGTAGACGGCCACGGCCAGCGTGCGCTTGGCGACGTCCTGGCCGATGACGTACTGGTCCAGGCTGGACTTGATCTCGCTGGGCACGGGCAGGTCGGACTTGCCAGCGCGCGCAGCGGGAGCCGGCGCGGGGATCTCGTCACGGACGATGTCGTTGCACAGCTCGATGCACTCGTCGCAGATGAAGACGGACGGGCCGGCGATCAGCTTCTTCACCTCGTGCTGGCTCTTGCCGCAGAAGGAGCAGTACAGAACTTTCTCGCTGGAGGTGCCTTTTTTCTCGGCCATGAAACTGCTCAATGAGAGGCGGAATGCCTCGAATGATGATAGTCCAAACGATCTCGGGACCCTTGTGGGGATAAGGGTCCCGATTTCGCTGTGATTCCGGAGGCCGGCGACGGCCCTTCAGGACTCAGGGGCGATGTTCCAGCACCTGGTCGATCAGGCCGTAGGTCTGCGCCTCGGCGGCGGACATGAAGTAGTCGCGTTCGGTGTCCGACTGGATTTTCTCCAGCGTCTGGCCCGTGCGCTCGGCCAGGATGCGGTTCAGCGCCTCGCGAGTCTTCAGGATTTCACGCGCATGGATCTCGATGTCGGTCGCCTGGCCCTGTGCGCCGCCCAGCGGCTGGTGAATCATCACCTTGGCGTTGGGCAGCGAGAAGCGCTTGCCCTTGGCGCCGGCCGCCAGCAGGAACGCACCCATGCTGGCCGCCATGCCCATGCACAGCGTCGACACCTCGGGCTTGATGAAGTTCATCGTGTCGAAGATGGACATGCCGGCCGACACGCTGCCGCCGGGGCTGTTGATGTAGAGCGAGATTTCCTTGTCGGGGTTCTCGCTCTCCAGGAACAGCAACTGGGCGACGACCAGGTTGGCAACCGCGTCGTTGACCGGGCCGACCAGGAAGATGATGCGCTCGCGCAGCAGGCGCGAGTAGATGTCGTAGGCGCGCTCGCCGCGTCCCGACTGTTCGATGACCATGGGCACCATGCCCAGGTTGCTGGTTTCAAGCGCGCTCATTCAGGTCCTTGGAAATCAATTACGTCTGTTATGGGGGCGGATTATGGCCACGCAAGTAAAAAGGCGCCGGGCCTTGCGGCGCGGCGCCTTCGTCATGCGAAGGGCTTTCAGTTGCCCTGGGCCATCAGCTCGTCGAACGGCAGGGCCTTGTCGGTGACCTTGGCGGTGGTAAGCACGAAGTCGGTGACGTTGTTCTCGACGACGACGGCCTCGACTTCGGCCATGCGCTCGCGGTCGCTCAGGTACCAGCGCATGACTTCAGCGGGCTTCTCGTAGCTCTGCGACAGCTCTTCGATGTGCGACTGCAGCTGGGCCGGCTTGGCCTGCAGGTTGTTGGCGCGCACCAGTTCGGCAACCACCAGGCCCAGGCGCACGCGGCGCTCGGCTTGGGGCTTGAAGATGTCGGCGGGGATCTCGGCCTTGTCGGCGTCCTTCACACCACGCTTCTTCAGGTCTTCACGGGCCTGGCCGACCATGCGCTCGGCCTCACCCTGCACCAGCGCGTTGGGCACGTCCAGCTCGGACACGGCCACCAGCGCGTCCATGACGGCGCCCTTGTTGCGAGCCAGCACGCGGAACTTCACCTCGCGCTCCAGGTTCTTCTTGATGTCGGCGCGCAGGGCTTCGACGGAAGCGTCCTTGATGCCCAGCGACTTGGCGAACGCCTCGTTCACTTCGGGCAGGTGCTGGGCTTCGATCTTCTTGACGGTGACCAGGAAGTCGGCTTCCTTGCCGGCGACGTCCTTGCCGTGATAGTCCTCGGGGAACTGCAGCGGGAAGGTCTTGCTCTCGCCAGCCTTCATGCCACGCACGGCGGCGTCGAACTGCTCCAGCATCTGGCCTTCGCCGATCAGGAACTGGAAGCCTTCGGCCTTGCCGCCCTGGAAGGGCTCGCCGTCGATCTTGCCTTCGAAGTCGATGGTGACGCGGTCACCGGCGGCAGCCACGTCGGCGGCGGCGCGCTGGGCGAAGCTGCGACGCTGCTTGCGCAGGATCTCGACGGTCTTGTCGATGGCTTCTTCGGTGACTTCGCTGGTGACGCGCTCGACTTCGGCAGCGGCCAGATCACCGATCTTGACTTCGGGGTAGACCTCGAAGGTGGCGTCGAAGGCCATCTGGCCTTCGGGGGCCTGGTCCTTCTGCTCGATGCGGGGCATGCCGGCGACGCGCAGCTGCGCTTCGTTGGCGGCGTTGTTGAAGGCGGCGCCGAGCTTGTCGTTGACGACTTCGTATTGCACCGAGTAGCCGTAGCGCTGGGCGACGACGTTCATCGGCACCTTGCCGGGGCGGAAGCCGTCGGCCTTGACGGTGCGAGCCAGCTTCTTGAGGCGGGCTTCGACTTCGCTGTTGATCTCAGCGGCCGCCACGTGCAGGGTGATGCGGCGTTCCAGCTTTTCAAGGGTTTCGACGGTGACGGCCATGATGGACTCGGGAACAGTTGAAGGACAGTGGTGCGCGGGGCCGGACTCGAACCGGCACGCCCGTGAAGGCGTCAGGACCTAAACCTGGTGCGTCTACCAATTTCGCCACCCGCGCAACGGGTTGGTTCTGGTTGGGCTGCTACGGGAGCAACCCTTTAGACACGATTCGGGCGATTCGGCAAACCGGCGATTGTAGCGACCTCGCACGACTTGCCAGCCGCCCCGGCGTGCGGGGCGGCAAAACCCTAGGAAAAGTGAGCCCCTCGTCCAGCCTGGCGCCGCTGAACGCGGGCCAGTCCGGCCGGTCCCCCGCGGGGACGCGGCTGCTCGCGGCATCGAGCCGCCAGCAGCCCCAAGCGGGCCGGCTCGGGAGCGGCCCAGCGCTCGGCCCGAACACGAAGTTCAAGCCGGGTCGGGAATTTCGCTGTCGACGAACTGGCTGTGCAGGCGGCTCTGCTCTTCCTCGCGCGGCCGCACGACGCGGAACCAGGCCGCGTACATGGCCGGCAGCGCCAGCAGCGTCAGCACGGTCGCGACGATGAGGCCGCCCATGATGGCCACGGCCATCGGACCCCAGAACACGCTGCGCGACAGCGGGATCATGGCCAGCACGGCCGCCGCGGCCGTCAGCACGATGGGGCGGAAGCGCCGCACCGCCGACTCGACGATGGCCGACCAGTCCGGCACGCCGCGGGCGCGGTCCTGCTCGATCTGGTCGATCAGGATGACCGAGTTGCGCATGATCATGCCCATCAGTGCGATGACGCCCAGCAGCGCGACGAAGCCGAATGGCCGGTTCAGCAGCAGCAGCGCCATCGCGACGCCGGCAATGCCCAGCGGCCCGGTCAGGAACACCAGCATCGCGCGGCTGAAGCTGTGCAGCTGCAGCATCAGCAGCGTGAAGGTGATGAACAGCATGATGGGCACGCCCGCGGCGATGGAGCCCTGGCCCTTGCTGCTCTCCTCGACCGCACCGGCGATCTGGATGCTGTAGCCGGTAGGCATCTGCTTCTGCAGTTCGTCCAGCTTGGGCCAGACCTCCTTCGTGACCGTCGCGCCCTGCAGGCCTTCGGCAACGTCGCCCTGCACGGTGACGGCGTAGAGCCGGCTCTCGCGCCACATCACGCCCGGCTCCCAGTCGAACTCGACCTTGGCGATCTGCGTCAGCGGGATGGCACGGCCGGTGCTCGTCGGCACGTAGGCGTTGGCGATGTCGGTGATGACGGCGCGCTCGTCGGCCGGCTGGCGCAGCACGATGTCGATGAGCTTGTCGGCCTCGCGGTACTGGCCGATGACGTTGCCCGACAGCATCGTGCGCGCCGACTGCGCCAGCACCTGGCTGCTGACCCCCAGCGCCCGCGCCTTGTCCTGATCCACCGTCAGACGCAGCGTCTTGACGTTCTCGTTCCAGTTGTCGTTGACGCCGCGCATGTTGGGGCTGGTGCGCAGGATGCCCTTGGCCTTGTCGGCCCAGTCGCGCACGACCTTGGGGTCGGCCCCGGTGACCCGGAACTGGACGGGGTACGGGATGGGCGGACCGTTGGGCAGCAGCTTGACCCGCCCGCGCGCGTCCGGGAACTCATCGGCCAGCACGATGGGCAGACGCTTGCGCAACTCCTCCCGGGCCGCCAGGTCCTTGGGCAGCAGGATGAACTGCGTCACGTTGGCCTGCGGGAAGATCTGGTCCAGCGGCAGGTAGAAGCGCGGCAGGCCCGAGCCCACCCAGGCGGTCACGGTCGAGATGCTGGGTTCCTTCAGCATGCGCGCCTCGAAGCGCTTGGCCAGCGCCTCGGTCTCCTGGATGGTGGAGCCCTCCGGCAGCCACAGATCCACCAGCACCTCGGGCCGGCTGGAGTCGGGGAAGAACTGCTGCTGCACACGGCCCATGCCGACGATGCCCAGAGCGAACACCAGCAGCGTGATGCCGATGGTCTTCCAGCGGTTCTCCACGCACCAGCGCACCACCCTGCGGAAGCGGTTATAGAACGGCGTGTCGAACAGCTCGTGCACCTCGCCCTCCCCGTGCTGCTTGCTCTTCAGCAGCAGCGCGCCCAGGTAGGGCACGAAGTAGACCGACACCACCCACGAGATGACGAGGGACGCGGCCGTCACGGCAAAGATGGCGAACGTGTACTCGCCCACGGTGGACTTGGCCAGGCCGATGGGCAGGAAGCCCACCGCCGTGATCAGCGTGCCGGTCAGCATGGGCATGGCCGTCACGTCGTAGGCGAAGGTGGCGGCGTGCATCTTGTCGTAGCCCTCTTCGAGCTTGCGCACCATCATCTCGACGGCAATGATGGCGTCGTCCACCAGCAGACCCAGCGCGATGATCAGCGACCCGAGCGAGATCTTGTGCAGGCCCACGCCCCAATAGAACATCGTGACGAAGGTGATGGCCAGCACCAGCGGGATGGTGATGGCGACCACCAGCCCCGGCCAGACGTCGATGCGCAGCGGCCGCGTGTGCAGGCCAAGCGAAATGAAGCTCACGGCCAGCACGATGACGACGGCCTCGATGAGCACGTGCACGAACTCGCCCACCGACGTGGTGACGGCCTTGGGCTGGTCCTGCACCTGCTCCAGCTGGATGCCGGCCGGCAGTTCCCGCTCGAAGGCCTTGACAGCCACGTTCAGCGCCTTGCCCATGGCGATGATGTCGCCGCCCTTGGCCATGGAGATGCCCAGGGCCAGCACTTCCTTGCCCTGGTGGCGCACCGTGACCGCTGGCGGGTCCACGTAGGCGCGCTTGATCTCGGCGATGTCGCCCAGGCGCAGCTGGCTGGCCACGCCGGTCTGCGGGTTGACGCCGCGGATGGGCACCTCGGCCAGCGCCTGGGCCGACGTGAACTGCCCCTGCACGCGGATCTGGAAGTTCGCGCTGCCGGCGTTCAGCACACCGGCGCTCTCCACGGCGTTCTGCGCGCCGATCTGCGCGATGACCTGGCTGAAGTCCAGGCCCAGCTGGGCCAGGCGCTTCTGCGACACCTCGATGAAGAGCTTTTCGGGCTGCACGCCGAAGATCTCCACCTTGGCCACGTCCTTCACCTGCAGCAGCGCCTGGCGCATGCGGTCGGCGTGCTCGCGCAGCTCCTCGCGGCTGAAGCCGTCGGCGGACAGCGCGTAGATGGAGCCGTAGACGTCGCCGAACTCGTCGTTGAAGACGGGGCCCAGCACGCCCTGCGGCAGCGTGACGCGCATGTCGCCGATCTTCTTGCGCACCTGGTACCAGGTCTCGGACACCTCCTTGGGCGGCGTGTTGTCCTTGACCTGGAACACCGTCAGCGACTCGCCCGGCTTGGTGTACGAGCGGATCTTGTCCGCGTGGTTCACCTCCTGCAGCGTCTTCTCGATCTTGTCGGTGACCTGGTCGGCCATCTGCTGCGCCGTGGCGCCCGGCCAGAAGGCCTGGATGACCATCGCGCGGAAGGTGAACGGCGGGTCTTCGTCCTGGCCCAGCTGGAAGTAGGCGGCGAAGCCCATCACCATCAGCACCACCATCAGGTAGCGCGTCAGCGCCGGGTGCTCCAGCGCCCAGCGCGAAACGTTGAAGCGGTCGCCCAGCGCGGCCTTGTCGGGAGGGATGTTCATGCGCGCTCCCGGCTCAGCGAGAGGCTGCCGCAGCGGCGGGCGGGGCCGCGGCCGCGGCCGCGCGCGGCGGCACGTAGCGCTTGACCTTCTGCCCCGGCGCCAGCACGTGGACCCCGGCCACGACGACCTCCTGACCGGCACTCAGGCCACCCGCGATGACCACGTCGTTGCCCTCGGCGCCCCCCACCTGCACCGGCTGGGCCTTGACGGTCATGGACGCCGGGTCCAGCAGCCACACCGAGGTCTTGCCCTCCTGCTGCAGCACCGCCGCCAGCGGCAGCTTGATGACGCCGGCCATCTGCGGCAGGTCCAGCACGACGGTGGCGCTCTGGCCCAGCTTCACGTCCAGCTTGCCGGCGTCGGCCTTGATGAGGAAGGTGCGCGTGACCGGGTCCGCCGCGGCGGCCATCTCGCGCAGCGTCAGAGGCGCGGTCTTGTCGCTGCCCCACAGCCGCACCTTCAGCGCGCCAGGCAGGCTGGCCGCGGCCTTCACGCGGGCGATCTGGTCCTCGGGCACCGAGAAGACGACGTCGCGCGGGCCGTCCAGCGCGACGCTGAACACCGGCGTACCGGCGGCCAGCACCTGGCCCGGCTCGGCATTGACGCCGGTGACGACGCCGGCGCCGTCGGCCAGCAGCTGCGCGTAAGCCGCCTGGTTTCCCTGCACATCGGCCTGCGCCTTGGCCTGCTCCAGCTGGGCCTGGGCCGCCTTGAAGGCCGAATCGCGCCGCTCCAGCTCGGCCGTGCTGATGAATCCCTGGCGCTGCAGGTCGACGAAGCGCTTGTAGTCGGCGCCCATCTGGTCGCGGTTGGTACGCGCCGCGGCCACGCCGGCGGTGGCCGCCGCTTCGGCCAGCTTCAGGTCCTGCCCGTCGATGCGCGCCAGCACCTGGCCGGCCTTCACGGTATCGCCCAGGTTCACGCGGCGCTCCAGCAGCTTGCCGCTGACGCGGAAGGACAGCCGCGATTCGACCCGCGCCTTCACCTCGGCCGCATACTCATGGCTGGCGCTCGCCACGCCGGCATTGACCAGCTGGGTCCGAACCGCGCGCTCGGGCTCCGGCGCGGCAGCTTGCTTACCGCAGGCCGAAAGCAGTACCGCCAACAACAGGGGCGGCGCGAGACGCAAAAGATGGGGCATGCAGACCTCGGCAGAGATGGGCGCCAGCCTCTAAATTTAATGACCGGCGGGTCAGTAATGTATTCAGACCCTGTGACGACTGTCAAACCTCGAAGAGGTTCGCTGGAACGGCGGGCATTTGCAAGCGGAAGTTGAGAAACAGCTTGAGCGTCGACCACTACGAGAACTTCCCCGTTGCCTCCGTGCTGTGCCCGCCCGCGTTGCGACCGGCCGTCGTGGCCCTGTACCACTTCGCCCGCACCGCCGACGACCTGGCCGACGAGGGCGACGCCAGCACCGCCGAGCGCCGCCAGGCGCTTCACGACTACCGCGCCGACCTGGCCGCCACCGTCGCCGGCCGGCCGCCGTCGCCGCGCTGGCCGCGGGTCTTCACGCCGCTGGCGCGCGAGATGCACCGCCTGCAGCCGGCACTGCTGCATGACCTGCTGGACGCCTTCGAGCAGGACCTGGCGCCGCCCCGCTACCGCGACCGCCCCCACCTGCTGGACTACTGCCGCCGCTCGGCCAACCCGGTCGGCCGCCTGCTGCTGGGGCTGTACGGCGTGACCGACGCCGACTCGCTGCGCCGTTCGGACGCGATCTGCTCGGCGCTGCAGCTCATCAACTTCTGGCAGGACTTCACCCGCGACGGCCCCAACGGCCGGCTCTACGTGCCGCAGGACGACCTGGACCGCCACGGCCTCACCGCCGACGACGTGCTGGCCTGCCGGGACAGCGCGGCAGCCCGCGCGCTGATCGCCGACCTCTGCGGCTGGGCCCGCGCACTGATGCGCGCCGGCGCGCCGCTGGCCCGCACGCTGCCCGGCCGCGCCGGCTGGGAGCTGCGCCTGGTCGTGCAGGGCGGGCTGCTGATCCTCGACAAGATCGCCGCCGGCGGCCACGACAGCCTGTTGCGCCGCCCCGCCGTCACCGCTTGGGACCTGCCCCGGCTGCTGTGGCGTGCGCTGACAATGCGGGCCACATCATGACCCCAGAGCAATACGTCCAGGAGAAAGCCGCCGCCAGCGGCTCCAGCTTCTATTACGCCTTCCTGTTCCTGCCGCCGCCGCGGCGCGCGGCCATCACGGCCTTCTACGCGTTCTGCCGCGAGGTCGACGACGTCGTCGACGAGACGCAGGACCCGGGCGTCGCCGCCACCAAGCTGGCCTGGTGGCGCAAGGAAGCCACGGCCGCCTTCGCCGGCCAGCCCAGCCACCCGGCCATGAAGGCGCTGATGCCGCATGTGGCGGCCTACGACATCCGGCTGGAGCACCTGAATGCCGTCATCGAAGGCTGCGAGATGGACCTGCAGCAGACGCGCTACCTGGACTACGCCGGCCTGCAGCGCTACTGCCACCTGGTGGCCGGCATCGTCGGCGAGGTGGCCAGCGGCATCTTCGGCCGCACGCAGCCGCAGACGGTGCAGTACGCCCACAAGCTGGGCCTGGCCATGCAGCTGACCAACATCATCCGCGACGTCGGCGACGACGCGCGCCGCGGCCGCATCTACCTGCCGGTGAACGAGCTGCAGCAGTTCGGCGTGAAGGCCAACGAGATCCTGTTGCGCAGCAAGCCCTGGGGCTACAGCGAGCGCTTCACGGCGCTGATGCAGTTCCAGGCCCAGCGCGCGCACCAGCTCTACGACGAGGCGCTGGCGCTGCTGCCCGCCGCCGACCGCGCCGCGCAGAAGCCCGGGCTGATGATGGCCAACATCTACCGCGCGCTGCTCGTCGAGATCGAGCGCGAGAACTTCCAGGTGCTGCACCAGCGCATCTCGCTGACGCCGGTGCGCAAGCTGTGGATCGCGATGAAAACCAACTGGCGCGGACGTTGAAGGTCGCCGTCGTCGGAGGCGGCTGGGCCGGCATCTCGGCCGCCGTCACGCTGGCCGATGCGGGCCATAACACCACCGTCTTCGAGATGGCGCCGCAGCTCGGCGGCCGCGCGCGCAGCGTGGCCGGGGCGCCTGACTACGACAACGGCCAGCACATTCTCATCGGCGCCTACCGCGACAGCCTCGCGCTGATGCGCCGCCTGGGCGTGGACCCGAACGCGGTGCTGAAGCGCCTGCCGCTGGCCCTGCCCTATCCCGGCGAGCCGGGACTGCGGCTGCCGCCGGGCCCGCCACTCGTCGCCTTCACGCGCGGCGTGCTGGCGCACGGCGGCTGGCCGCTCGGCGCGCGGCTGGGGCTGCTGCTGGCGGCCGGCGGCTGGCTGGCGCGAGGCTTCCGCTGCGACGCGGCCTTGAGCGTCGCCCAGCTGTGCGCAGGCCTGCCTGGGCCGGTCAAGCGCGACCTGATCGAACCGCTGTGCGTGGCGGCACTGAACACGCCGGCATCCCAGGCCAGCGCCCGTGTCTTCCTGCGCGTGCTGAAGGACGCGCTGTTCAGCGGCGCCGGCAGCGCCGACCTGCTGCTGCCGCGGCGACCGCTGTCCGAGCTGCTGGCCGGCCCGGCAACGGCATGGCTGGGCGAGCGGCTGCGGCTGGGCGCGCGGGTGCACGCCCTCGAACCCGGCTGGCGCGTGGACGGCGAGGCCTTCGATGCGGTCGTGCTGGCTTGCACCAGCGTGGAGGCCGCGCGGCTGACTGCAGGCATCGCGCCCGCCTGGTCGGCCACGGCACAAGGCCTGGGCTTCGAGCCCATCATCACCGTCTACCTGCACAGCCCCGGCAGCGCCCTGCCCTCGCCGATGCTGGCGCTGCGCGAGGGCGCGGACTCACCGGCCCAGTTCGTCTTCGACCATGGCGCTTTAGGCGGCGCGCCGGGCCGCTTCGCCTTCGTCGTCAGCGGCGCCGCGCCGTGGGTGGCGCGCGGCGGCTGCGCCGACGCCGTGCTGGCGCAGGCGACGCGCGAGCTGGCCTGGGCCACGCCACCCGTCGTCGACAAGGTGCTGACCGAGAAGCGCGCCACCTTCGCGTGCACGCCCGGCCTCGCACGGCCGCCGGCCTTCATCGCGCCGGGCCTGTGGGCGGCCGGGGACTACGTCGACGGCCCCTACCCGGCCACGCTGGAAGGCGCTGTGCGCGCGGGGCGCGACGCCGCTCAGGGCGTCGCCGGCACCGGCGCGAACGGCGCAGCCAGGGGCTCGCCGACGAACACGCCCTGAGCCGGCCAGGCGACGCTGTGCCAGTAGGCCTCCAGCGCGCTGACGCCCTGCGCGTAGGCCTGGATCAGCACCTGCGGGTGCGGGAACTTCTGCAGGTGGTTGCAGGGCTCGCTGACCGTGCCGTAGCTGGCCGTGGCGCCAGCGTCGATCCAGTCCAGGATGTTCATCTGGCCCTCGCCCACCGGGCGGTCCAGCTGCCCGCCGAACGACGTCAGGTGGTCGGCCAGCGCGCCGGGCAGCCACTCGCCACCCAGCGGCGCCGGCACGCGGGCCAGGCCGGTCTGGTAGACCAGCGTGCGGCGCATGGCCGGCAGCGCGTCGCTCCTGACCCGTGCGACCTCGAAGCCGGCCACGCCCGGCACCGGGCCCGCCGGCGGGAACAGCCGCTCGCGGACGTTGCGGTTGGCGTCGGGCGTGGCGGCGAGGTAGGCCACCACGGGTTGCACCGCGCCGGCGGCCAGCAGGTGGTCCGACGCGATGCCGCGCTCGATCATCGCCATCGCGGCCGGCACCGAGCGCGCCGCCAGCTGCATGGCCGGCCTCAGCCCCAGCACCACCCACGGCCGGGCGCCGAAGTAGCTCACGTAGGCGCTGGGCCGCGTGGGCGCGCAGCTGTTGGCGCAGACGTCGGGCTGCAGCCCCTGGCCTAGCGCACTGGTCAGCGAATTGCAGTCCACCGCGTAGGGCTGCACCCAGGCCAGCGCCAGGCCGTTGACGCTCTCGGGCAACTGGCTGCGGAGGGCGTCGTTCAGCGCGGTGAACTCGTCACGCGTCAGGCTGGCGCGCTGCGGCAGCTGCACGCGCACGACGTTGGCGTCCGGGATGCCGCGGCGCCGGGCGTAGTACTCGCCAATGGTCACCGAGTACGGGTCGGCCGTGTTGATGACCAGGCCCAGTTCCGCCGCGGTGATGCGGCCGTACAGCTTGGGCATGCGCAGCCACGCCGCGGACGCGTCGGCCGCCTGGGCCAGGCCCGCGCCGGCGCACAGCAGCAGCACCCCCAGGGCTTGCCACGTTCTGAAGCCCGCTTTCGCCATACAAAACACCAGCAATCTCCCCCACAATGACGGCATGAAATCCAAAGAAGCGCAAACCCCGGCGATCCAGGTGCTGGAGCGCATGTTTGCGCTGCTGGACGTGCTGGCCCAGCACCAGGACCCGGTGTCGCTGAAGGCCTTGTCGGAGTCGACCGGCCTGCACCCGTCGACGGCCCACCGCATTCTCAATGACCTGACGCTGGGTCGCTTCGTCGACCGCCCCGAAGCCGGCAGCTACCGCCTGGGCATGCGCATGCTGGAGCTGGGCAACCTCGTGAAGGCACGGCTGGACGTGCGCGACGCCGCGCTGCCCGCGATGCGCGAGCTGCACAAGTTCACCCACCAGCCGGTCAACCTGTCGGTGCGCCAGGGCGACGAGATCGTCTACATCGAGCGCACCTACTCCGAGCGCTCGGGCATGCAGGTCGTGCGCGCCGTCGGCGGCCGCGCGCCGCTGCATCTCACGTCGGTGGGCAAGCTGTTCCTGGCCAGCGACGACAGCCCGCGCGTGCGCGCCTACGCGACGCGCACGGGGCTGTCGGGCCACACGCGCAACAGCCTCACCGACATCGGCGCGCTGGAGCGCGAGCTGGCCATGGTGCGCCAGCGCGGCATCGCCCGCGACGACGAGGAGCTGGAGCTGGGCGTGCGCTGCATGGCCGCCGGCATCTACGACGACCAGGCCAAGCTGGTGGCCGGCCTGTCCATCTCGGCCCCGGCCGACCGGCTGGAGGAAGGCTGGGTGGTGCGACTGAAGGAGACGGCCGCGCAGATCTCCACGGCGCTGGGCTACCGGGCCTGAAACAGGGGCCTCTCGACCCGTTCAGCCCGCGCTTCGGAAACAGAAACGGCGCCGTGAGGCGCCGTTTTCATGGACGGATCAACCGTCAGAACTTGGTCGACACCGTCGCCGCCTGCTCGCCCGGCTGGGACGCCAGCCACTTGCGCATGCGCTCGGCATCGGCGATCCGCGACGCCTTGCCGCTGGAATCCAGGAACACCATGATCAACTTGCGGCCCGCCATGCTGGCCTGCATAACCAGGCATTTGCCGGCCTCGTTGATGAAGCCGGTCTTCTGCAGGCCGATGTCCCACAGCGGGTTGGACAGCAGGCCGTTGGTGGAGCGGAACTGCACAAGGCGCTTGCCCAGCGACACGCGCGCCTCGCGCGACGTGGACAGCTCGCGCAGGATGGGCACCTGGCTGGTCACGTTGACGAGCTTGGCCAGGTCGGCCGCGCTGCTCTGGTTGCTGCTGGACAGGCCGGTGGGCTCCACGTAGTGCGTGTCCGTCATGCCCAGGGCCACGGCCTTGGCGTTCATGGCCGTGACGAAGGCCGACAGGCCACCGGGATAGTTGCGGCCCAGCGCGTGGGCAGCGCGGTTCTCGCTGGACATCAACGCCAGGTGCAGCATCTCGCCGCGCGTCAGCGTGGTGCCAAAGGCCAGCCGCGAGCCCGTGTTCTTCTCGGTGTCCTTGTCCTCGTCGGTGACCGTCAGCTTCTCGTCCAGCGGCAGGCCGGACTCGACGACCACCAGCGCCGTCATCAGCTTGGTGATGGACGCGATGGGCAGCACGGCCTGCGGGTTCTTGGAGAACAGCACCTCGTTGGTGTTCTGGTCCAGCACGTAGGCGACGCTGGACTTCAGCGACAGCGGGTCGTCCGCCTCGTGCAGGCCGGCCACCTGACCGAACGTGGGCACGGCGCGCACCACCGGCGCGGCCTGCTTGCGCAGCACGACGGACTTGACCTTGCGCGTCTGCGTGGCGGACGCCTTGGCCTTGGTGGATTTGCTGGCGGCGGCCTCGGCCGTGCCGGTCACGGCCAGCAGGCTGAGGCTCAGGAATACGGCGGCGAATGGAATCTTCAACGGGGTCCCCAACGGCAGGGCGGCAGTGTACGTGACGCCAAAATCACTGACAAGATAAGAACTTAGGCCAGATACCTCAAGTGAGGTCTCGTGCCGGTCCCATCGCGTTGCAGCGGGTCCAACGTTCGCAAGTAGGCCTGGGCTGACAGACGACGTGTATCAGGATCAGCCCCAGATGGCCCACCGGCCCGTCCCGCACGCTGCCCGCGGGTGGCCTTGGCGCGATTCTGTGGCCGGCGCCCGGTGCGGGAAGCGCGAGCAGCGGGGCGAATTCGCGCCAGATTCCACACCGGCAGGTAACGATTGCGGCCGGCGTGACGCGGGTCACGCCGGTTACAGCGCCCGGGCGGCGGCTACCCCTGGGCCGCGACCCGCTCGGCCTTGCTCTGCAGCTTGTTCAGCGCCGACAGATAGGCCTTGGCCGAGGCCACGACGATGTCCGGGTCGGCCCCCACGCCGTTGACGACGCGGCCGGCATGCTGCAGCCGCACCGTCACCTCGCCCTGCGACTCGGTGCTGCCGCCGGTGATGGCGTTGACGGAGTACAGCAGCATCTCGGCGCCGGACTGCACGACCGACTCGATGGCCTGCAGCGTCGCGTCCACCGGGCCGTTGCCGTCGCTCTCGGCGCGGTGCTCCTGCGCGCCCATCGCGAAGACGATGGCCGCATGCGGGCGCTCGCCGGTCTCGCTGCGCTGCGACAGCGACAGCAGCCGGAAGTGCTCCTGCTCGGCCGTCACCGACTCGTCCATGACGAGCGCGATGATGTCCTCGTCGAAGATCTCGTTCTTGCGGTCGGCCAGGTCCTTGAAGCGCACGAAGGCGGCGTTGACCTCGGCCTCGCTCTCCAGCTCGATACCCAGTTCCTGCAGCCGCTGCTTGAACGCGTTGCGGCCCGACAGCTTGCCCAGCACGATCTTGTTGGCCGCCCATCCCACGTCCTCGGCGCGCATGATCTCGTAGGTGTCGCGCGCCTTGAGCACGCCGTCCTGGTGGATGCCGCTGGCATGCGCGAACGCGTTGGCGCCGACGACGGCCTTGTTGGGCTGCACGACGAAGCCGGTGGTCTGAGAGACCAGCTTGGATGCGGGCACGATCTGCGCCGTCTCGATGCCGACGTCCAGGCCGAAGTAGTCGCGCCGCGTGCGCACGGCCATGACGACCTCTTCGAGCGAACAGTTGCCGGCCCGCTCGCCCAGGCCGTTGATCGTGCACTCGATCTGCCGCGCGCCGCCCAGCTTCACGCCGGCCAGCGAGTTCGCGACGGCCATGCCCAGGTCGTTGTGGCAGTGCACGCTCCAGATGGCCTGGTCGCTGTTGGGCACCTTCTCGCGCAGGCGGCGGATGAAGTCGCCGTACAGCTCGGGGATGGCGTAGCCCACCGTGTCGGGGATGTTGATGGTGCCGGCGCCCTCGCGGATCACCGCCTCGCAGACGCGGGCCAGGAAGTCGATGTCGGAGCGGTAGCCGTCCTCGGGCGAGAACTCGATGTCGCCGCACAGGTTGCGCGCGAAGCGCACCGCCAGCGTCGCCTGGTCCAGCACCTGCTCGCGCGTCATGCGCAGCTTCTTCTCCATGTGGAGTTCGCTGGTGGCGATGAAGGTGTGGATGCGCGCGCTGCTGGCGCCGGCCAGCGCCTCGGCGGCGCGCGAGATGTCGCGGTCATTGGCGCGGGCCAGCGAGCAGACGGTGCTGTCCTTGATGGCCGCGGCGATGGCCTTCACGGCCTCGAAGTCGCCGTTGCTGGACGCCGCGAAGCCGGCCTCGATGACGTCGACCTTCATGCGCTCCAGCTGGCGCGCGATGCGCAGCTTTTCCTCGCGCGTCATGGACGCGCCGGGCGACTGCTCGCCGTCGCGCAGCGTGGTGTCGAAGATGATGAGCTTGTCGGTCATCGCACGTTTTCCTCTCGAATCTGGGGCACCGTGACGGGTGCGCGGGACAGGCCGGACAGGATGGCCTGCATGGATGCACGCACGATGCTGCCATCAATGCCGACGCCGTGGCGCGTCACGTCGCCCACGCGCAGCTCCAGGTAGGCCACCGCGCGCGCGTCGGCGCCGCTGCCGATGGCGTGCTCGTGGTAGTCCAGCACGCGGACTTCCTGGCCCAGGCGGGCGGACAGCGCGTTGACGAAGGCGTCGATGGGCCCGTTGCCCTCGCCCTGCACGTGGCCCATCCAGCCGCCCAGCACGACCTCGGCCGACAGCCGCATCGCGCCGCCCGCCACCTCGGTCATCTGCGGCTGCACGACGGCGGCGGCAGCGCTGCCGATGCCGTACTCGCGCTCGAAGATGGCATGGATGTCCGCAGCCGTCAGCTCCTTGCCGGCGTCGTCCATGACGCGCTGCACGACCTGGCTGAACTCGATCTGCAGCCGGCGCGGCAGTTCCAGCCCGTACTCGGTCTCCAGCAGGTAGGCGATGCCGCCCTTGCCCGACTGGCTATTGACGCGAATGACCGCGTCGTAGCTGCGCCCAAGGTCCTTGGGGTCGATGGGCAGGTAGGGCATGTCCCAGATGTCGCTGGGCTGGCGGGCCGCAAAGGCCTTCTTGATGGCGTCCTGGTGGGAGCCCGAGAAGGAGGTGTACACGAGATCGCCCACGTACGGATGGCGTGGGTGGACCGGGATCTGCGTGCAGTGCTCAACGCAGCGGCGCACCTCGTCGATGTCCGAGAAGTCCAGCTGCGGGTCCACACCCTGGGTGTAGAGATTCAGTGCGATGTTGACGAGGTCGACGTTGCCGGTGCGCTCGCCGTTGCCGAACAGGCAACCCTCGACGCGGTCGGCGCCGGCCATCAGCGCCAGCTCGCCGGCCGCCGTGCCCGTGCCGCGGTCGTTGTGCGGATGGACCGACAGCACGATGCTGTCGCGCCGCTCGAGGTGGCGGTGCATCCACTCGATCATGTCCGCGAAGATGTTGGGCGTGCTGTGCTCGACCGTGGACGGCAGGTTGATGATGCACTTGCGTTCGGGCGTCGGCGCCCACACGGCGGTGACCGCATCGACGACGCGCTTGCTGAAGGCCAGCTCGGTGCCCGAGAACATCTCGGGCGAGTACTCGAAGCGCCAGTCCGTGCCCGGCCGCGTGGCGGCCAGGTCCTTGATCTGGCGGGCGTGCGAGGCGGCCAGCTCGACGATGCCGTCCTCGTCCTGCCCCAGCACGACGCGGCGCATGATGGGCGCCACCGCGTTGTAGACGTGGACGATGACGCGCCTGGCGCCGTCCAGCGCCTCGAAGGTGCGCTCGATCAGGTGGGACCGCGCCTGTGTCAGCACCTGGATGGTCACGTCGTCGGGGATGTGACCGCCGTCGATGAGCAGGCGCACGAAATCGAACTCGGTCTGCGACGCGGACGGGAAGCCGACCTCGATCTCCTTGAAGCCAATCTTCACGAGCTGCTGGAACATGCGCAGCTTGCGCGCGATGTCCATGGGCTCGATGAGCGCCTGGTTGCCGTCCCGCAGGTCGGTGCTCAGCCAGATCGGCGCGCGGGTCAGCACGGCATCGGGCCAGGTGCGGTCCGGCAGTGCGATCGGTGCGAAGGGGCGGTACTTGAGCTGCGGTTGCTTCAACATGGTGCTTGTTCCATCCGGGGGGAGTGGGGGCAACCGGCAGCCTTGGAAAACACGAACGGCCCGCTGCGGTTGCAAACGGGCCGTTGGGGTCAGGTGTGAGCGTGGTGCGTGCGCGACTGACTAGCGAACCCGTGGTTCCTCTAGGGCTAGTAGCAGTTCAATTCGCGTGACGCGGCTCATGGGGCTGGAATCTAGCACGAAAGCCTACTGGTGCAAGCCGCGCTCGTCGGGCTCGTCGGTGCTCGTGGAGATGACGCTGACGGGCTTGCCCTTGGCCTTGCGCCAGGCATAGATGACATAGCCCGACAGCCCGTAAACACAGAAGACACCGAAGAGAACGCGCGATGGATCGAGTGCGGCGAGACCGATGCCGAGCATGATCACGACCAGCACAAAGAAAGGCACGGAGCGCCTTCTGTCGAACACTTTGAAGCTGTAGAAGGGAGCGTTCGTCACCATCGAAAGCCCGGCGAACAGCGTGATGCCGTAGGCCGCCCACGCGACCCAGCTGCCCGGCTGCACGCCGGTGTAGCTGGCCTGGTCGACGACCGCCCAGATCAGTCCGATGACCAGCGCCGCCGCGGCGGGGCTCGGCAGGCCCTGGAAGTAGCGCTTGTCGACCACGCCGATGTTGACGTTGAAGCGCGCCAAGCGCAGCGCCGCGCCGGCGATGTAGACGAAGGCCGGGATCCAACCCGGCTTGCCCATGTCCTTCAGCGCCCACATGTAGACGATCAGCGCCGGCGCGGCGCCGAAGGCCACCATGTCGGACAGGCTGTCCATCTGCTCGCCGAAGGCGGACTGCGTGTTGGTCATGCGCGCGACGCGGCCATCCAGGCTGTCGAGGATGGCGGCGGCGAAGATGGCCACGCAGGCCACCTCGAAGCGGCCGTTCATGGCCATGACGATGGCGTAGAAGGCGCTGAACAGTGCGCCCAGCGTGATGGCGTTGGGCAGCGCGTAAATGCCTTTGCGGCGCGGGCGGACGGCGAGGCTGGGCTCGTCGTCCTCGATGGGATCAGGGGTCATGGGCGGCAGGATAGCGCAGCGGCAAAAAGCAAAGGCCGCGCCCTCGCGGGCGCGGCCTCGTGTCTGAGCCGGAAGGATCAGTTCTTGGACTTGTCGACCAGCTTGTTGGCCTTGATCCACGGCATCATGTCGCGCAGCTTGGCGCCCACCTGCTCGATGGGGTGCTCGGCGGTCAGGCGGCGGCGGCTGATCAGCGTCGGGGCGCCGGCCTTGTTCTCCAGGATGAAGGACTTGGCGTACTCGCCGGTCTGGATGTCCTTCAGGCACTGGCGCATCGCGTTCTTGGTGTCCTCGGTGACGACGCGCGGGCCGGTCACGTACTCACCGTACTCGGCGTTGTTCGAGATCGAGTAGTTCATGTTCGCGATACCGCCTTCGTAGATCAGGTCCACGATGAGCTTGAGCTCGTGCAGGCACTCGAAGTAGGCCATCTCGGGCGCGTAGCCGGCTTCCGTCAGCGTCTCGAAGCCCGCCTTGATCAGCTCCACGGCACCGCCGCACAGCACGGCCTGCTCGCCGAACAGGTCGGTCTCGGTCTCTTCACGGAACGAGGTCTCGATGATGCCGGCCTTGCCGCCGCCGTTGGCCGCAGCGTAGCTCAGGGCCAGGTCACGGGCCTTGCCGGTGGTGTCCTGGTAGATGGCGATCAGGTGGGGCACGCCGCCACCCTGGCGGTAGGTGCCGCGCACGGTGTGGCCGGGGGCCTTGGGGGCGACCATCCAGACGTCGATGTCGGCGCGCGGCTGCACCTGGCCGTAGTGCACGTTGAAGCCGTGGGCGAAGGCCAGCGAGGCGCCGGCCTTCAGGTTGGGGGCGACTTCCTTGTTGTAGACGTCGGCGATCTGCTCGTCGGGCAGCAGGATCATGACGACGTCGGCCGACTTCACGGCCTCGGCGATCTCGGCGACCTTCAGGCCGGCGCCTTCCGCCTTGGCCCAGGACGCGCCGCCGCGGCGCAGCGCCACGGTGACCTTGCAGCCGCTGTCGTTCAGGTTCTGCGCGTGGGCGTGGCCTTGTGAGCCGTAGCCGATGATGGTGACGTTCTTGCCCTTGATGAGGCTGAGATCGGCGTCCTTGTCGTAGTAGACGTTCATGATGGGTCGCTCCAGGAAAAAAGGGTGGTGTTGGGGGTGAAGACGGATCAAACGCGCAGGATGCGCTCGCCGCGGCCAATGCCGCTGGCGCCGGTGCGGACGGTTTCCAGGATCGCCGCGCGGTCGATCGCGTCGATGAAGGCGTCGAGCTTGCCGGCGTCGCCGGTCAGCTCGATGGTGTAGGTCTTCTCGGTCACATCGATGATGCGGCCACGGAAGATGTCGGCGGTGCGCTTGATCTCCTCGCGCTCCTTGCCGACGGCGCGCACCTTGATGAGCATCAGCTCACGCTCGGTGTAGTTGCCCTCGGTCAGGTCGACGACCTTGACGACCTCGATGAGGCGGTTCAGGTGCTTGGTGATCTGCTCGATGACCTCGTCGGACCCGGTGGTCACGATGGTCATGCGCGACAGCGAGGCGTCCTCGGTCGGCGCGACGGTCAGGCTCTCGATGTTGTAGCCGCGGGCGGAGAACAGGCCGACGACGCGCGACAGCGCACCGGGCTCGTTCTCGATGAGCAAAGCAATGATGTGTTTCATGGGATCTCGTCCTTCGCGCTCTTCAGCGCCGCCGGCGGTAACCGGCGAGCCTTGGCGGCGGGTTCGATAAAAAGGGAGGTCTGCCTTCGTCGGCTGTGTTCGCCATCTGCCGTCGGCATCAGCGAGGGCGGTAACCCTCGCCAGCACCTGCGGCGTCAGCCGATCACAGGTCTTCCGACCCCAGCAGCATTTCCGAAATGCCCTTGCCCGCCTTGACCATGGGCCAGACGTTCTCGGTCGGATCGGTGCGGATGTCCAGGAACACGGTGCGGTCCTTCAGACGCATCGCCTCCTTCAGCGCGGGTTCCACGTCGCTGGGCTTCTCGACCAGGATGCCGACATGGCCATAGGCCTCGGCCAGCTTCACGAAGTCGGGCAGCGCATCCATGTAGCTGTGCGAGTAGCGGCCCTCGTAGTCGAGTTGCTGCCACTGCCGCACCATGCCCAGGTAGCGGTTGTTCAGCGAGACGATCTTGACCGGCGTCTTGTACTGGAAGCAGGTCGACAGCTCCTGGATGCACATCTGGATGCTGCCCTCGCCGGTGATGCAGAACACATCCGACTCCGGCTTGGCCAGCTTGATGCCCATCGCGTACGGCAGGCCCACGCCCATCGTGCCCAGGCCGCCGGAGTTGATCCAGCGGCGCGGCTCGTCGAACTTGTAGAACTGCGCGGCCCACATCTGGTGCTGGCCGACGTCCGACGTGATGTAAGTGTCGCGCTCGCGGGTCAGCTTCCACAGCGTATCGACCACCATCTGCGGCTTGATGACCTCGTCCGAGCCCTTGTAGGCCAGGCAGTCGCGGCGGCGCCATTCGTTGATCTGGCCCCACCATGCGTTGACGCTGTTCGCGTCGGGCTTGGCCTGCGCCTCCTTCAGCTGGGCGATCAGTTCCTGCAGCACGTCCTTCACGTCGCCCACGATGGGGATGTCGACGCGCACGCGCTTGGAGATCGACGACGGGTCGATGTCCACGTGGATGATCTTGCGCTCCACCGAGCCGAAATGCTTGGGGTTGCCGATGACGCGGTCGTCGAAGCGCGCGCCCACGGCCAGCAGCACGTCGCAGTGCTGCATGGTCATGTTGGCCTCGTACGTGCCATGCATGCCCAGCATGCCCAGGAAGCGCGGGTCGGTGCCGGGCATCGCGCCCAGGCCCATCAGCGTGTTCGTGCAGGGGAAGCCCAGCATGTCGACCAGCTGGCGCAGCTCGGCCGTCGCTTCACCCAGGATGACGCCACCACCGGTGTAGATGTAGGGCCGCTTGGCCTGCAGCAGCAGCTGCACGGCCTTGCGGATCTGGCCGCTGTGGCCCTTCTTCGCCGGGTTGTAGGACCGCATCTCGACGCGGTCCGGGTAGCTGAACGTCGTCCGGGCCAGGGACACATCCTTGGGGATGTCCACGACCACCGGGCCGGGGCGGCCGGTGCGGGCGATGTGGAAGGCCTTCTTCAGCGTCAGCGCCAGGTCGCGCACGTCCTTCACGAGGAAGTTGTGCTTGACGATGGGACGCGTGATGCCGACCGTGTCGCACTCCTGGAAGGCATCCAGGCCGATCGCCGGCGTGGGAACCTGACCCGTGACGATGACCATCGGGATCGAGTCCATATAGGCGGTCGCGATGCCGGTGATGGCATTCGTGACGCCCGGGCCCGACGTGACCAGCGCCACGCCGACTTCGCCGCTCGCGCGGGCAAAACCGTCAGCGGCATGCACGGCGGCCTGCTCGTGACGCACCAGCACGTGCTGGATGCTGTCCTGCTTGTAGAGCGCGTCGTAGATGTAGAGCACCGCGCCGCCGGGGTAACCCCAGAGATGGCGCACCCCTTCGGCCTGCAGGCAGCGAACGAGGATCTCGGAGCCGTTGAGCTCCGCGGTGGAGGAATTGGGGGAGGAGGTGTGCGGCTGCGCCAGGGCGGCGCGCTTAATTTCCGCGGCAGACATGTCCATTTTTAGAACCTTTGTGAATTTCTCTAACGAAAAACCATTGGTGCTCCTCTTCGCACCCTCGTGAGGCGGATTCGGAACCTGCGCGATCAACAGATGGGGCCCGAGTCGGGCAGCCACCGAAAGACCCAGTAACGCTATTGCGAAGCCGTATTATGCCGGGCTAAAACGCCTGAGCCTTCGTATAAGACGAATGCCATAATCCCGCGCTGCTGTCCGGACCCGCCCACGCCTTGGCCACCGACAAAGAACTCAACGATTTCCTGCGTACCGTGGACCGCCGCGCCTTCAAGCGCACGGCCTACCTCGTCCGCGATGACGATGCCGCCCTGGACATCGTGCAGGACGCCATGATCAAGCTGGCCGAGAACTACTTCGACCGCCCCCCGGCGGAGCTGCCGCTGCTGTTCCAGCGCATCCTGTCGAACGCGACGATGGACTATTTCCGTCGCCAGAAGACGCGCAACGCGGTCATGACCAACATGTCGGACTTCGAAGGCGCCTCGTCCGACGACGATTTCGACCTGCTGGAGATCCTCGAGTCGCAGGACGGCGCCCTGGGCGCGCTGAGTGCTGCCGACGAGGTCAGCCGGGCGCAGATCTTGCAAAGAATCGAGGCCGAGGTCGAAACACTGCCGACGCGTCAACGCGAAGCCTTCCTGCTGCGTTACTGGGAGGAACTGGATGTTGCCGAGACCGCTGCCGTGATGGGCTGCTCGGAGGGCAGCGTGAAAACGCACTGCTCCCGAGCCGTTCATGCATTGGCCAAGGCGCTCAAGGCCAAGGGGATCACGCTATGAAGTCGCCGAATTTTTCCGCTCCGTCCGCTGATCTGGACGACCGCCTGGAGGCCGGCGTCACGCGCTTCGGCCTGCGCGTGGCGGCCGGCCTGACCGAACGCAGCGCTGCACTGCCGCACGACGTGTCCGAGCGACTGCGCTTCGCGCGTGAGCAGGCGCTCGCCCGCGCCGCCGCGGCTCGGGCCGCCAGCACCGCCACGGCCCCGGCCAGCACCCAGGTGGTGCAGGCCGGTGGCAGCACACTGGCCCTGAACGGCGGCCCGCGTGGTGGCGATGGCGGCCTGTGGGCCAAGCTGGTGTCGGCGCTGCCCCTGCTGCTGCTGCTGGCCGGCCTGCTGCTCATGCAGCAAAGCCACTTCAACCAGCAGATCGCCGCGCAGGCCGAGGTCGACACCGCGCTGCTCAGCGACAACCTGCCCCCTGCCGCCTTCAGCGACCCCGGCTTCGCGGAATTCCTGAGAGATGGTGAAGAATGACCGGATGTTCATGATCCGAGCCGCGACCACGCTGCCCGCCCGACCACCCCGCCTGCTGATCGCCCTGCTGCTCAGCGCAGCGGGGCTTTCTGCTTTTGCGCAGGCGACAGACGCGGCATCGGCGCCCCAGGCGGCGGCCAGCGCGGCGATGCCGGCTGCCAAGACGAAGCCATTGCCCAGGGCGGTGTCGCCCACCTCGCTCGGCGCACCGCCGGCGAACTGGAGCGGCCTGACGCCCAAGCAGCAGGCGCTGCTGGCGCCTCTGGAGCGCGACTGGCCCGGCATCTCCGACCCGCAGCGCAGCAAGTGGCTCAGCGCCACGCCGGCGCTGGCCACCATGTCGGGCGAGGAAATCAAGCGCGTGCATGACCGCATGCGCGACTGGGCGCAACTGAGCACGGCCGACCGGCTGAATGCGCGCATCGGCTTCCAGGTCGCGCGGCAGTTGACCGCCGAGCAACGCCAGGCCCGCTGGGAGGCCTACCAGGCGCTGCCCGCCGCGGAGCGCCAGGCACTGGCCGACAAGGCCATCGCGCGCCGCGAGGCGCAGGCCGCGCCGCGCACCTCGCCCAAGTCGATGGAGGCCAAGCCCAAGTCCAACATCGTGCCGACGGCGCCCAAGCTGCAGCCGTCGGTGCCCGTGACGGCCGGCCTCGTGCAGGCCAAGCCCGGCGCCACGACAGTGCTGATCTCGCGCCGGCCGACGCCGCCGCGCCACCTGGCGGCCGGCGAGACCAAGGTCATCGCCGATCCGGCGCTGGTGGACCCGCAGACGCTGCTGCCGCGCTCGCTGAAGGCGCCGCCCGCGTCCGCGCCCGGCCGATGACGGCGGTGGCCGACCCAAGCGCCACGCCCCCGGGCCTGGCGCGGCGCTTCGCAGCCTTCCTCTACGAAGGCGTGCTGCTGTTCGGCGTGATCTTCTTCGCCGGCTTCCTGTACTCGGTGCTGACGCGCCAGCAGCACGCGCTGGAAGGCCGCGTGGGCCTGGGACTGTTTCTGTTCCTGGTGCTGGGCCTGTACTTCGTCGGCTTCTGGACGCGCTCGGGCCAGACGCTGGCGATGAAGACCTGGCATCTGCGCGTCACCGACGCCGCCGGCCGACCGCTGGGCTGGGGCCGCGCGCTGCTGCGCTACCTGTTCAGCTGGCTGTGGTTCATGCCGGCGCTGGTCAGCGTCTGGGCGCTGGGCCTGCATGGCGGCGCCGCCATCATCGGCAGCCTGATGGCCGGCATCGGCGGCTACCTGCTCATCGCGCGCCTGCACCCGCAGCGACAATTCCTGCACGACGCGATCTGTGGCTCGCGCGTCATCACTCAACTTCCCGTGCGCCCATGACCAACCCCCACAAGGGCCGCACCGGCCTGGACCGCATCATCCACGCCGCCGGCTATTCCTGGGCAGGCCTGAAGGCCGCCTACACCGGCGAGAGCGCCTTCCGCCAGGAGACCTGGCTGTGCATCGTCGCCGCGCCGTTCGCATTCTGGCTGGCCCGCACCTGGGAGCAGGCGGCGCTGCTGCTGGGCTCGTTGCTGCTCATCCTCATCGTCGAGTTGCTGAACTCGGCCGTGGAAGCGGTCGTCGACCGCGTGTCCTTCGAGCGGCACGAGCTGTCCAAGCGCGCCAAGGACATCGCCAGCGCCGCCGTGCTGATGGCGCTGGTGCTGGCCGCCGGCATCTGGGGCGCGGCCATCTGGCAGCACCTGCGCTGACGCGGTGACACGCGGGCCATGACGTCGGCCCGGGGCTTCCAGCTGCTGCCATCCGGCATGGCCGGCGTGCAGGCCGTGGCGGCCGACTCGGCCCACACCTTCGGCCGTCACACGCACGACCAGTTCGGCATCGGCCTCATCGAGCGCGGCGCGCAGAAGTCGGCCAGCGGGCGCGGCACCGTCGAGGCGCTGGCCGGCGACCTGGTGACGGTCAACCCCGGCGAAGTGCACGACGGCAAGCCCTTCGACGCCAGCGGGCGGCGCTGGCGCATGCTGTACCTGGACCCGGCCGTGCTGCAGGACGCCGCGGCCGACATCGCCCCGGCAGCGGCCTTCGAATTCACCGCGCCGGTGCTGCGTGGCGCTCCGCTGATGGCGCGTTTTGCCGCCCTGTTCGACGCCGCCACGGCGCCGGGCGACGTGCTGCGCTCGGACGCCGCGCTGCTGGCCCTGGTGGCCGGGCTGCTGAAGCCCGCGCGCCGGCCGGCCGCCGTCGGCGCAGGCGTCGCGGCCGCCCGGGAGCGCATGGACGACGACCCGGCCACGGCGCTGACGCTGGCCGGGCTTGCCGCCGACGCGGGCCTGAGCCGCTACCAGTTCTTGCGTGCCTTCACGCGCCTCACCGGCCTGCCGCCGCATGCCTATCTGCTGCAGCGCCGCGTGCAGCGGGCCCGCCGGCTGGTGCGTGCCGGCCTGCCGCTGGCCGAGGCCGCCGCGGCCAGCGGCTTCGCGGACCAGCCGCACATGACGCGCTGCTTCGTGCGCAGCTTCGGCCTGACGCCCGGCGCGTTCGCGCCGCGCTGAAATTTCGTTCAAGACCGCGCGGCAATGGCGCCGCAGCATGGCCCTCCCACAACGGAGTGCCTGCATGAACCTCGAATTCCTGACCGTCTCGCTGCTCGTGATCGCCTCGCCCGGCACGGGCGCGGCCGTCACCATCGCCACCGGCCTGTCGCGCGGCGCACGCACGGCGGCCGTCGCGGCGCTGGGCTGCACGCTGGGCATCGTGCCGCACATGCTGGCGGCGGTGACGGGCCTGGCCGCGCTGCTGCACGCCAGCGCCCTCGCCTTCGACGCCGTCAAGTTCGCCGGCGTGGCCTACCTGCTCTACCTGGCGTGGCTGACGTGGCGTGAGCAGGGCGTGCTGGCGATCGAGCTGGACGGTGCCGAACGCTCCGACTGGCAGGTCATCCGGCACGCCGTGCTCGTGAACCTGCTCAACCCCAAGCTGTCGATGTTCTTCCTGGCTTTCCTGCCGCAGTTCATCGCCAAGGATGACGCGGCACCGATGCTGGCGATGCTGCAGCTGTCGGCCATCTTCATGGCGATGACCTTCGCGGTCTTCGCGCTCTACGGTGCCTTCGCGGCGCGCATGCGCGAGCGGGTGCTGGGCAGCGCGACGGCCATGGCCTGGCTGCGGCGCAGCTTCGCGGCCACGTTCGTGGCGCTCGGGGCGAAGCTGGCTTTCACGTCGCGTTGAAGCGATCCGGCGTATCTCGGGCCGAGCGCCGGGTCGCTCCCAAACCGGCCCGTCTGGCGATGCCGCGAGCATCGCCGTCACATCAGGGAACCGACCAGATGCGCGGCGTTCAGCCTGCGCAGCTGGGCGAGGGGCACGTCAGACGGCGGCTTCGTCCGTCTCGCCGGTGCGGATGCGGATGACCTGTTCCACCGGCACGACGAAGATCTTGCCGTCGCCGATCTTGCCGGTCTTGGCGGCTTTCAGGATCGCGTCGATGCAGCGGTCGACCTCGTCGTCCTTCACGACGACCTCGACCTTGACCTTGGGCAGGAAGTCGACGACGTACTCGGCGCCGCGGTACAGCTCGGTGTGGCCCTTCTGGCGGCCGAAGCCCTTGACCTCGGTGACCGTCAGGCCCGAGGCGCCCACCTCGGCCAGCGCCTCGCGGACTTCGTCGAGCTTGAAGGGTTTGATGATGGCGGTGATCTGCTTCATGGGGCGAGGCTCCTGGTTTCGTCTGGCGTCGATTTAAGCATGTTCATCCGGCACGCGATCCAGATCGGCCAGCCAGACGGCCGCTTCGGAATCGCTGGGCATGCGCCAGTCGCCCCGTGGCGACAGCGAGCCGCCGCTGCCGACCTTGGGCGCGTTGGGCACGCAGCTGCGCTTGAACTGGCTGCCCTTGAAGAAGCGCTGCACGAAGATGCGCAGCACGCGCTTGATCTCGGCGAGCGCGTAGGCCTCCTGCCAGGCGTGGCGCGCCAGGAAGGCGATCTTGGCCGGCGCGTAGCCGTGGCGCAGCGTGTAGAACAGGTTGAAGTCCTGCAGCGCGTAGGCGCCCACGGTGCCCTCCGTGCTCTGCAGGCTGCCCGGGATCAGCTCGGGGCTGATCTCGGTGTCGAGGATGTCCAGCAGCACCTGGGTGTCCGTGCCGGCGCCCAGTTGCCCGGTCTCGGCCACCCAGCGCACCAGGTGCTGGATCAGCGTCTTGGGCACGCTGGCATTCACGTTGTAGTGCGACATGTGGTCGCCCACGCCGTAGGTGCACCAGCCCAGCGCCAGCTCCGACAGGTCGCCCGTGCCCAGCACGAGGCCGCCCGACAGGTTGGCCAGGCGGAACAGGTGGCTGGTGCGCTCGCCGGCCTGCACGTTCTCGAAGGTGACGTCGTAGACCGGCTGCTCGTCGCGGTGCGGGTGGTCGATGTCCTGCAGCATCTGCGTGCAGCTGGGGCGGATGTCGATCTCGCGCGCCTCGCAGCCCACGGCAGCCATCAGCCGCAGCGCCTGGGCGCGGGTGCGCTCGCCGGTGGCGAAGCCGGGCATCGTCACGCCGATGATGTTGGTGCGCGGCAGGCCCAGCGCGTCCATCGCGCGGGCGGCCACGAGCAGTGCATGCGTGGAGTCCAGCCCGCCCGAGATGCCGACGACGAGCTTGTGGATGCCGCTGGAGGCCAGGCGCTGCGTCAGGCCCTGCACCTGGATGTTGTAGACCTCCTCGCAGCGCTCGTCGCGGCGGCTGTGGTCCGCGGGCACGTAGGGGAAGCGTTCGACACGACGACGCAGGGCCAGCGGCCGGTCGCGGACCAGGCCCAGCTGGAAGCCCACGTGGCGGAAGGCGCTCAGCTGCGCGGCGTGCACGCGCACGGACTGGCCAAAGCTCGTCTGCCGCATGCGCTCGCGGGCCAGGCGCTCCAGGTCCACGTCGGCCGTCACCAGCTGCGAGCGGCGCTGGAAGCGCTCGGACTCGACCAGCAGCTCACCGTTCTCGCAGACGAGGGCCTGGCCGTCCCAGGCCAGGTCGGTCGTCGACTCACCCGCACCGGCCGATGAATAGACGTAGGCCGCCAGGCAGCGTGCCGACTGCTGCGACACCAGCTGGCGCCGGTAGCCGGCCTTGCCGATGACGACGTTGGACGCCGACAGGTTGACCAGCACCGTTGCCCCCGCCAGCGCCGCGAACGAGGACGGCGGGATGGGCGTCCACACGTCCTCGCAGATCTCCACGTGCAGGCGCAGCAGCGGCAGGTCGTCGGCCGCGAAGATCTGGCGGCTGCCAAACGGCACCTGCTGGCCCAGCAGCACGACGCTGTCCACCGTCGCCTCCTCGCCCGACGCGAACTGGCGCGCCTCGTAGAACTCGCCGTAGTTCGGCAAATAGGTCTTGGGCACGACGCCGAGGATGCGGCCGCGCAGCAGCACGACGGCGCAGTTGAACAGGCGCTGCTCGACGCGCAGCGGCAGGCCGACGATGGCGACGGTGGGCAGATCCACGGTGGCGGCCAGCACGGCGGCCAGCGCTGCCTCGCAGCCGTCGAGCAGCGCGCGCTGGTGGAAGAGGTCGTCGCAGCTGTAGGCCGACAGGCCCAGCTCGGGGAAGGCCACGACGGCGGCGCCCTCGCCCGCGGCCTGCTTTAGCAACGCAATCGTCTGTTCGGCGTTGAACGCCGGATCGGCCACGCGGCACAGGGGCACGCCCACGGCGAGGCGGGCGAAATCATGACTGTAGAGGTTGTCGAAACGCATGGGCCGCATCCTGCCATCAAGCGGGCCCGCCGGCAGCTGGCGGGGCACGCAAGAAGCCCCGCCCCGCGGGCGTGAATGCCAACTGCCGTTCCAATACGGCGCCATGCCCACCCTCCGCGTCGACGACTCACCCGCTGCCCTGCCTCGCGAAGCCTGGAACCGCCTGCTGGCGGCATCGCCCCGTCCCACGCCGTTCATGCGCCACGAGTACCTGCAGGCGCTGCACGACTCCGGCTCGGCCACCGCCGACACCGGCTGGCAGCCGCAGTTCCTGTCGCTGTGGCAGGGCGACGAGCTGCTGGCCGCCTGCCCGGCCTGGCTGAAGGGCCATTCGTACGGGGAGTACGTGTTCGACTGGGCCTGGGCCGACGCCTATCGTCGCCACGGCCTCGCCTACTACCCCAAGCTGCTGGTGGCCGTGCCGTTCACGCCGGTGGCGGGCAGCCGGCTGCTGGCGGTGGACGACGACGCCCGTGCGCTGCTGGCGCAGGCCCTGCGCGCGCTGGCGAGAGAGGCGGACACGTCGTCGCTGCACGTGCTGTTCGGCGACGCAGCCGACCAGGCCGCGCTGGCCGCCGCCGGCTGCACCGCGCGCCACGGCGTGCAGTTCCACTGGACGGCCGAGGGCGATGCCGACTTCACCGCCTTCCTCGCCCGGCTGCAACGCGACAAGCGCAAGAAGATCCAGCAGGAGCAACGCCGCGTGCGCGAGGCCGGCGTCGAGTTCCAGGCGCGCGAGGGCGCGGCCATCTCGGCCGAGGACTGGGACTACTTCTACCGCTGCTACCAGCAGACCTACCGCGAGCATCACAGCACGCCCTACCTGAGCCGCGACTTCTTCGCCCGCATGGCGAGCGACATGCCCGAGCACTGGTTGATGTTTGTCGCGTATCGCGAGGGCGAGCGCGTCGCCACGTCGCTGATCGCGCTGGATCCGGCGCACCGCGCCGCCTTCGGCCGCTACTGGGGCGCCACCGCGCACATCCCCAACCTGCACTTCGACGCCTGCTATTACCAGCCGCTGGCCTGGTGCATCGCGAACGGCTATCTGCGCTTCGAGGGCGGCGCGCAGGGCGAGCACAAGATGGCGCGCGGCCTGATGCCCACGCCCACCGCGTCCAGCCACTGGCTGGCGCATCCGGCATTTGCCGATGCCGTCAACGACTTCCTGGCGCGCGAGGGCGAGGCCATGACGGGCTATCTGAGCGAACTCAACGAGCATGCGCCGTACAAAGCAAAAGACGCCGCGGATGCGGCGTCTTCATGATCGGGCGCGGGCCTGATTACTTCTGCTCAGCCTTGGCGTAGTTGGCCATGCCTTCGGTGATTTCCGACTTGGCCTTCTCCGGGCCTTCCCAGCCCTTGACCTTGACCCACTTGCCCTTCTCCAGGTCCTTGTAGTGCTCGAAGAAGTGCTGGATGGCCGACAGGCGCATCGGGTTCACGTCCTCGATCTTTTCCCAGTGGCTGTACATGGGCAGGATCTTGTTGGTGGGCACGGCCAGCAGCTTGGCATCGCCACCCGCCTCGTCGTCCATCATCAGCACGCCCAGCGGGCGGCAGGTCACGACGACGCCAGGCGTCAGCGCGAACGGGGTGATGACCAGCACGTCCACCGGGTCGCCGTCATCGGCCAGCGTGCGCGGGATGTAGCCGTAGTTGCACGGGTAGTACATCGGCGTGGTCAGGAAACGGTCGACGAACAGCGCGCCGGTTTCCTTGTCGACCTCGTACTTGATCGGGTCGGCATTCATCGGGATCTCGATGATGACGTTGAACTCGTCGGGCGCCTTGGCGCCGGGGGACACGTTGTGCAGGCTCATGGTCGTCGTTCTTAGGGGCTGGAAAACCCGCATTCTAGTTTTGCTGGTAAACGCTCCCCTTACAGCGCAAGACCCGCCCTTAAGCTCCGCCGCGCAGGCCCCTCGCAGCCCGCGTGGGCCCACCAGATCACACGCACCTGAGGAGACGAATACATGTCGACGGAGATGGCGCTGTATTTCGCGCTGGCTTGTGGCCTCGCGGCCGTTCTTTATGGGTTCATCCAGCGCAGCTGGATCTTGAGCCAGGACGCGGGCAATGCCCGCATGCAGGAGATCGCGACTGCGATCCAGCAAGGTGCCGCCGCCTACCTGGGCCGGCAGTACCGCACCATTGCCATCGTCGGCGTCGTGCTGGCCATCGCCATCGCGGCGTCGGGCCTCGGCATGACGACGGCGGTCGGCTTCGTCGTCGGCGCGGTGCTCTCGGGCATCTGCGGCTTCATCGGCATGAACATCTCGGTGCGCGCCAACGTGCGCACCGCGCAGGCCGCCACCAAGGGCATCGGCCCGGCGCTGGACGTCGCCTTCAAGGGCGGCGCCATCACCGGCATGCTGGTCGTGGGCCTGGGCCTGCTGGGCGTGGGCGGGTTCTACCTCGCCATCGGTGGCGGGCATGACAGCGCGGCGCTCAAGCCCATGCTGGGCCTGGCCTTCGGCTCGTCGCTGATCTCGATCTTTGCGCGGCTGGGCGGCGGCATCTTCACGAAGGGCGCCGACGTCGGCGCCGACCTCGTCGGCAAGGTCGAGGCCGGCATCCCCGAGGACGACCCGCGCAACCCGGCGGTGATTGCCGACAACGTCGGCGACAACGTCGGCGACTGCGCCGGCATGGCCGCCGACCTGTTCGAGACCTACGCCGTCACGCTGATCGCCGCGATGGCGCTGGGCGCGCTGATGGTGGTGGGCGACTCGGCCGCGGCCGGCGTCATCTACCCGCTGGCTCTCGGCGGTGTCTCCATCATCGCGTCCATCATCGGCTGCTACTTCGTCAAGGCCAGCGACGGCATGAAGAACGTGATGCCGGCGCTCTACAAAGGCCTCATCGTGGCCGGCGTGCTGAGCCTGATCGCCTTCTTCTTCGTCACCCGGGCGATGTTCCCCGGCGACATCCAGCTCGCCGGCGGCGGCACCACCAACGCGATGGCGCTGTTCGGCGCCTGCACCGTGGGCCTGCTGCTGACCGCGGCCATGGTGTGGATCACCGAGTACTACACCGGCACGCAGTACCACCCGGTGCAGCACGTCGCGCAGGCCTCCACCACCGGCCACGGCACCAACGTCATCGCGGGTCTGGGCGTGTCGATGAAGTCCACCGCCTGGCCGGTGCTCTTCGTCTGCGCGGCCATCTACTCGGCCTACGGCCTGGCGGGGCTGTACGGCATCGCCGTCGCGGCTACGTCCATGCTCAGCATGGCCGGCATCGTCGTCGCGCTGGACGCCTACGGCCCCATCACCGACAACGCCGGCGGCATTGCCGAGATGAGCGAGCTGCCCGACAGCGTGCGCGACGTCACCGACCCGCTGGACGCCGTGGGCAACACCACCAAGGCCGTCACCAAGGGCTACGCCATCGGCTCGGCCGGCCTCGCGGCGCTGGTGCTGTTTGCCGACTACACGCACGCGCTGGAGGCGCGCGGCATGCACGTGGTGTTCGACCTGTCGGACCACAAAGTCATCCTCGGCCTGTTCCTCGGCGGGCTGATCCCCTACCTGTTCGGCGCGATGGCGATGGAAGCCGTGGGCCGGGCGGCGGGTGCCGTCGTCGTGGAAGTGCGCAAGCAGTTCGCCGACGGCGCCATCATGGCCGGCCAGCGCAAGCCCGACTACAGCGCGGCCGTCGACATGCTGACCACCGCGGCCATCAAGGAAATGATCGTGCCGTCGCTGCTGCCGGTGGCCGCACCCGTCATCGTCGGGCTGGTGCTCGGCCCGGCCGCTTTGGGCGGCCTGCTGATGGGCACCATCGTCACCGGCCTGTTCGTCGGCATTTCCATGTGCACCGGCGGCGGCGCGTGGGACAACGCCAAGAAGCTCATCGAGGAAGGCTTCAAGGACGACAAGGGCGTCGTCCACAAGAAGGGCGGCGAGGCGCACAAGGCCGCCGTGACCGGCGACACCGTGGGCGACCCCTACAAGGACACCGCCGGCCCGGCCGTGAACCCGCTCATCAAGATCATCAACATCGTGGCGCTGCTCATCGTGCCGCTGCTGCCGCTGCCCGCTGGCAGCAAGGCGCCGGAGCCGACGCCCGCCGCAGCCACGGCGGCTGCCCCCGCGGCACCCGCCGCCAGCCTGAGCGAGGCGCCCGCCTCCGCGGCATCGCAGTAAACCCCGAGAAGCTCAAGCCCGAAAGGCCCGCGAATTCACGGTTCGCGGGCTTTTTTCGCATCGGGCCCACGGCAAAATTGCACGCATGGCGAGCATGGCGATCACGAGGCACGAACTGACGCGGCGACGCGAGCAGTTGCAGGACCTCCAACGCTACCTCGCGGTGCTGGAGGCCGACCACGACGGCGCTCGCGCCAAGCTGCTGGGGTTCCGGCTGCGCTACCTGGAGGCGTTAGGCCCGCTGATGCAGGAGCTGGACGCGCTGGAAGCCCAGCTGCAGCAGGCCACCGCGCTGTTGGCCGAGGCGCTCAAGCGCCAGGGCGTCGACGCGCCCATGCCGGCCGCGCCGCGCGCCCGGCCCTGGCCCGACGTCCCCGCCCTGCCCGACCCGGTGCCGCTGCCGCCCGAGCCCACGGGCCCCATGACCGACCTGCCGCCGCCCAGCCTGAAGACGCTGTACCGGCGCGCGGCCATGCGCTTTCACCCCGACCTGGCGCCCTCGGGCCCGGAGCGCGAGGTGTGCGAGCAACGCATGATGGTCGTCAACGAGGCCTACGCGAACAGCGACCGCGCCCGGCTGGAAAGCCTGCTGCTGGCCGCGGGCGAGCTGCCCGAAAAGGTGATTGGCGGCCCGGCGGACGCGGTGCGCGCCTGGCTGGGCCTGTGCGAGCACATGGTGCAGGGCCGCATTCGCGTCGTGCAGGCGCAGACGCTGGTGTTGCAGAACCTGCAAATGCACCAGCTGCGCGTGGCCATCGAGCGCGCCGAGACTGGCGGCATGAAGCCGCTGGACATCATGGCCAACCGGCTGCGTGCGCAGATCGCAGAGCGCCGCCAGGAGCTCTACATCGGCGAGCGCGTGGGCAGCGATGCGAGGCTGGCGGCGGACTTCCTGAGGAAGCGGTATCAGCGGGTGACGGGCCTCGGGCTCGGTTGAGCCGAGGCCGCAGCGCGCTCAAGCGCCGTCGTTCTTGACCTGCGGGTCGGCGCTGGAGTACAGCTGCGTGGGCGCCTGCGTGCTGGAGAAGATCAGCAGCACGCCGACGGTGACCTGCGCCTGCGTCGTGACCGGCACCGTCACCTGCTTCTGATCGGCCGACGGAATGAAGCTGGGGTCGACCGCCACCGTGTCCGTGCGGTCCGACACCGCGCCCACCAGCACCCAGTTGCAGCCGCTCTGCTGCGGTGACGCCATCGCGAAGGTGATGCCGCCGGAGGACTGCTTGATCTTCAACGGCTGCGTCGCGGGCTTCTTGCAGGCACTGTCGGAGAAGAACAGGCAGGCCGCACTGTTGGGATCAGTCAGCGAAGGGGCGACCTGCACGTAGTAGGTCACCGGGTTTTGTGCAGTGACAGCGGTCACATAGATGGCGGAAGCAGAGGGCATGGGTTCACCTTTCGGTCACAGGTTGGGGTTGAGGGATGGTCAGGGAGAAGCGTTCGACGTCAACGCACTTTGTGCCTGGAGCCATTGCTCATGGCTCTGCACATCGCCGGCCCGCCCCAGGCAGCGCGCCACCTGGGCGGCCACCTGGGTCAAGCCGGCGTGAACGTGATGCAGGGGCGCCAGCAGCGGGCTCTGCAATTCGGTGGCCAGCTCCTGGCAGCGCTGCGCACGCTGCGCAGCCTCTGGCGTGAGTTCGGTCGCCGCCAGCAGGCGAAGCTCCAGCAGCGACTGGCGCAGGTTCAAGTCCAGCGGCGAAGCCCGCTGATCGGTTTGCAGCAGTTCCACCGTGGCGCGCAAGCTGTCTTGCGCGACCGCAACGCCGCCCGTCGCCAGCAAGGCTCGCGCCTGCATCTGGTTCAGCTCGGCGCGCAGCGGATGCCAACGCGGGGAGCGCTTGCCAGCCTCCAGCTCGGCCAGCCGCTGCTGCAGCGCCGCCACGACCGCCGCAGACGGCGGCTTAACCTGGCTGCGCAGCAGGCCGGCCTCCGTCCGAATGAGCCGGTAGACCGCCTTGCGGTTCTTGGGATCAATGTCGTGCAACGCCCGGAAGGCCCGGATGGCGCGCCCGAACATGCCCGCCGCATCCTCCTTGCGCCCTGACTGGAGAAGTACATCGCCAAGGGCGTAAGCGCTATTGCCCAGTTCCTCCAGCCACCCCTGATCGGCAGGGAATTTCTGGCACAGCGCCTCGGCCGTCTCCAGGGCCTGCCTGAACACGGCTTCCGCCTGGACGTAGCGGCCCCGCTGCGCCAGCGTGGAGCCCAGCCAGCTCAGGCTGTCGGACCACTCGGCCGTCAATGCGGCGTCACCCGGCTTGCGTTGCAGCACTTCCAGCTTGAGCGCGACGGAATGGCGGAAGGACTGCTCGGCCTCGGCCAGTTGCCCCTGGTCCAGCGCCAGCGACCCGAGGTTGTTTTCCGCATACCCCACTTCCGCCGTGGCGTCGTCGTCCTGCGGCATGGCCTGCAGCCAGCGCTGGCTGACGTCCCGGTACCGATCCCAGGCTACCTTCGCCTCGGCAAAGCGGCGCTGCGTGTAGTGGATGTGCCCCAGCCAGAACGCCGCCTGCCCCTGCGCCTTGCGCCACGCCGCCAGCATCTGCGGTTGCGGCGGATCGCCCTGCAGCAGCGCGTTGGCGGCCGTCAGCGGTTCGATGGCGGCGTCCAGCTCGCGCTTGGAGACGCGCACCTCGCCGATCACCGTCAAGGCCTTGGCGCGCTGCAGCCGGGCCAGCGGGCCGGCCTCGGCGTCTTCGGCCAGGAAGCCCAGCGACTTGGCACCCACGCTGTCCAGCAGCTCCAGCCGCCCGATGGGCCGCAGCTTGTCGGCGAACTCGCCCAGCATGTAGCTGAGCAGGTCCTCCGCCTGCTGGCGGCGGGCCTGGGCCTGCTGCTCGGCGGCCTCGGCGCGGCGGGCCTGCAGCGCGCTGACGGTCGTCAGCCCCACCAGCGCCAGCACCGCCGCCGCCCCCGCGGCCACGGCCACGCGGTGGCGGCGCACGAAGCGGTTCAGCACGTAGAGCCGGCTGTCGGGCCGGGCCATGATGGGCTCGTGGTCCAGCCAGCGCTGCAGGTCGTCGGCCATCGCCTGCGCGTTGGCGTAGCGCTCGGCGGGCGACTTCTTCAGCGCCTTGGCGATGATGGTGTCGAGGTCGCCGCGCAGCTCGCGGGCCTGGCGGGCGATGGCGTCGTCCTCGTGGTCGACGGCCACGTCGGACAGCCGCTTGGGCACCAGCTCCACCACGGCCTTGAGCCGGTCCAACTGGGTCTGCGTGTCGTCGGCCGTCGGGTGGCGGCCGCCCAGCAGCAGGTAGAGCAGCACGCCCAGCGCGTAGACGTCGGTGGCCGTCGTCACGTCGGCCTGCTGCACCTGCTCGGGCGCGGCGAACTGCGGCGTGAAGGCGCTGCCGGCGCGCTGCGTCAGCTCGGTGGCAGCAGCGCCCTGGCTGGCCTGGGTGGCGTCGGCCAGCAGCTTGGCGATGCCGAAGTCCAGCAGCTTCACGTCGCCCTGCTCGGTGACGAGGATGTTGCTGGGCTTGAGGTCGCGGTGCAGGATGAGCCGCGCATGCGCGTGGGCCACGGCGGCCAGCACGTCCAGGAACAGGCGCACGCGGTCCTGCACGCCCAGCTGGTGCGCGCGGCAGTAGGCGTCGATGGGCCGACCATCGACGTACTCCAGCACCAGGTAGGGCTGGCTGCCCTGGCCGGCCTGGTGCAGCCCGGCGTCCAGCAGCCGCGCGATGTGCGGGTGCGACAGCCGCGCAAGGATCTCGCCCTCGCGCGCGAAGCGGCCGGCGTCGCCGCGGCCCAGCAGGCCGGTGGTCAGGAACTTGACGGCCACCTGGCCCTCGAAGCGCCCGTCGGCCCGACGCGCCAGCCACACGGTGCCCATGCCGCCCTGCCCCAGCTGGCGCTCCAGCACGTAGGGGCCGAGGGCCTGGCCGGCGAGGTCCGGCGGCGCTTCGTCGTCGGGCACGGAGGCCAGTGCCTCCTGCCATTGCGCCACCACCGGCTCGCTGAGGAAGCCTTCGGCCTCCAGCGCGTCGGCCTGCGCGAGCAGGCGGCGCAGCTGGTCGGCCGTGGCGGCGTCGTCGGCCTGCAGCGCGTTCAGGCGCTCGGCACGGGCCGGCGGGGCCAGGTCCAGCAGCTCATCGAGCAGCGGGCTCAGCGACAGCCAGCGTTGCCGGTCGAGCGCAGCCATGTCAGCCCCCGAGGCTCATGGACAGGAACAGCCGCGCCTTCTGCCAGTCGCGCTGCACGGTGCGCTCGGTGATGCCCAGCGCGTCGGCGATCTCCTGCTCGCGCAGGCCGGCGAAGTAGCGCATCTCCACGACCTTGGCCAGCCGCGGCTCCAGTTGGGCCAGTTCGTCCAGCGCCTCGTGCACGCGCAGCAGGTCGTCGTCGGCCTGCGGCAGCTGATCGGCCAGCGCCGTGTCCAGCGTCAGGTGACCCACGCCGCCGCCGCGGCGCTCGGCCTGGCGGGCGCGCACCAGGTCGATGACGACGGAGCGCATGGCCTGGGCCGCGTAGGCCAGGAAATGGCGGCGGTCGGGGAAGCTGGCGCCGTCGGCGCCGGCCAGGCGCAGCCAGGCCTCGTGCACCAAGGCGGTGGTGTCCAGCAGCGTGACATGGCCCGCCTGGCGCACGTGGCGGCGGGCCAGGCGCTGCAGGTCCACGTAGAGCTGCGCCACCACCTGGTCGGCGGCGGCGCGGTCGCCTTGCCCGGCGGCCTGCAGCAGTTGGGTGATGGCTTGCACCGGCCGGACTCTAACGGCTGGCTGCGGCGGAGCGACAGCACGGCAGCGGTGATCGCCGCGTTTTGAATATTTTTTTCAGGCGGCGTGTCGGGTTTCGTGTCGCCCCGGCGTTCTGTCAGATGAGGGCCGATCGCGCGCCCGGCCCGGGAGGCGGCGCAAGCCGGGGCCGTCGGGCGATCGCCCCTCACCCACCGCCTGCGGCCCGTGGCCGCGCGCGCGACGCAACCGCCCTTGCAAAAAACGCCATGTCCCCAGCGCCTCTCCTCGCCGACACCCCAGCCCCCAGCCAGCGCGCCGGCTCGTCCACGCGGCTGCCGCAGGCCGAGTCCATGGCCGCGTTCGGCCTGCGCACGTCGCGCCATTTCGCGCAATGCCGGCGCGAGAGCGGGCAGCTGGCGCTGGTGTGGATCGAGGTGGACGCGCTGGCACGTGCCGACGGCGGGCTGGACCCGGCCGAGCACGACGCACTGATCCAGACCGTCAGCCTGCGGCTGCGCAACCGGGTGCGCGGCTCGGACGAGGTCGTCTACATGGCCGGCAACAGCTTCGCCGTGCTGCTGCTGGCGGCCGGCGCCGCCGAGGCCCGCCTCGTGGAGCAGCGGCTGCTGCAGGCGCTGCGCGGCGCCTACTGTGTGGACAGCCGGCTGATCCAGCTGGGCGTGCAGCTGGGCACCGCGCTGTTCCCGCAGGCCGGGCGCAACGGCGCCGAGCTGGCCGAGGCAGCGCGCGCGAACCTCGCGATGCGCGGCTGAAACGCAGAGATTTCGGGCCGAGCGCCGGGCCGCCCTAAGCCGGCCCACCGGGCGATGTGCTGGCGGCTCGACGCCGCCAGCATCGCCGTCCCCTCGGGGGCTGAGGCCGAACACAGGGCGCCCAGTGGGCGGCATGTGCCTGCCGAAGGGCTGCGGCGCTGCCGCAGCGCGGTCTGCAAGACCGATCAGACCGCCCGCGTTCAGCGAGGCGGGCTGAGCGAGGGGCTCCTCACACCTCCAGCCACTCCTTGCGGATATAGGCATTGCCGCGCAGCTCGGCCGGCGTGCCCTCGAACACGATGCGGCCGTGGCCCATCACGTAGCAGCGCTCGGAGATCTCCAGCGCGATGGCCAGCTTCTGCTCCACCAGCAGCACGGCGATGCCGCGGTTCTTCAGCTCCTTGAGGTACTCGGCCACCAGCTCGACGATCTTGGGCGCCAGGCCCTCGGTGGGCTCGTCGATCATGATGAGGTCGGGGTCGCCCATCAGCGTGCGGCACAGCGTGAGCATCTGCTGCTCGCCGCCTGACAGCACGCCGGCCTCGGTGTGCTGGCGCTCCTTGAGCCGCGGGAACATGCGGTACATGTCGTCGAAGCTCCAGCGCGGCTTGGCCTGCTTGCCCTTCTCGCCCAGCATCAGGTTCTGGTGCACCGTGAGCTTGGGGAAGATGTCGCGGTTCTCGGGCACGTAGCCGATGCCGAGATGAGCAATCTCGTAGGCCTTGCGGCCCACCAGCTCCATGTCGCCGAACTTGACCGAGCCCTTGGCGTCGACCTGGCCCATGATGGTCTTGACCATCGTGGAGCGGCCCGCACCGTTGCGGCCCAGCAGGCTGACGATCTCGCCCGGGTTCACCTGCAGGCTCACGCCGTGCAGCACATGGCTCTTGCCGTAGAAGGCGTGGACGTTGTCCAGCTTGAGTGTGCGCTGCTGGGTCATGCTGCCGCCGCCTGTGTTTCTGCGAGCACGGAGCCCAGGTAGGCCTCCTGCACCCGCGCATTCGCGCGGACGGCGTCCGGCGTGTCGAAGGCGATGACCTCGCCATAGACCAGCACGGCGATCTTGTCGGCCAGGCCGAAGACGACGCCCATGTCGTGCTCCACGGTCAGCAGCGTCTTGCCGACGGTCACCTCGCGGATCAGCTGGATGAAGCGCTTGGTCTCGCTCTTGCTCATGCCCGCCGTGGGTTCGTCCAGCAGGATGACGCTGGAGCCGCCGGCGATGGTGATGCCGATCTCCAGCGCCCGCGCCTCGGCGTAGGTGAGGTTCATGGCCAGCACGTCGCGGCGCTTGTCGAGCTTGATCATCTCCAGGATCTGCTCGGCACGGTCGTTGGCGTCGTCCAGGTCGGCCAGGAACTTCCAGAACGCGTAGCGATGGCCCAGGCTCCACAGCACGGCGCAGCGGATGTTCTCGAACACCGACAGCCGCGTGAACAGGTTGGACACCTGGAAGCTGCGCGACAGGCCCTGGCGGTTGATCTCGTAGGGCTTCCTGCCGTCGATGCGGGAACCGTGCAGGTGGATCTCGCCCGAGGTCGGCGCGAAGCGGCCGCTGATGAGGTTGAACAGCGTGCTCTTGCCCGCGCCGTTGGGGCCGATGATGGCGACGCGCTCGCCGGCCTGCACGGCCAGGTTGGCGCCGCGGATGATCTCGCTCTTGCCGAAGCTCTTGCGCACATCGCGCAGTTCGAGGGCGTAACTGCTCACAGCGCTTCCCTCCGCTTGATCTCTTTTTCGATGTCTTCCTGGATCTCGCCCCACTGGTGCACGTAGTGCCGCCGCGCCAGCTCGAACAGGCCGACACCCACGACGATCATGAAGCCGGCGCCGAACCACGCATCGATGCCGCCGCTGTCCAGCGTCGCGCCCAGGAAGCGCAGCTCGGGGCCCAGCGCCTCGTTGAGCTGGCGGTGGTACAGCATCTCGATCATGGCGGCCGCACCCACCAGCGCGGCCAGCGCCGCGCCGCCCAGCGCGAGGTAGGACGTCCAGATCCTGCCCAGCTTGCCGAAGGCCGCCACGCGCAGGTTCATCAGGATCAGGCTGGCCACGCCGCCCGGCGCGTACATGACCATGAACAGGAAGATCAGCCCCAGGTACAGCAGCCAGGCCTTGGTCAGCTCCGCCAGCATGACGCCGCAGAACACCATCAGCACCGCGCCGATGATGGGGCCGAAGAAGAACATCGCGCCACCCAGGAAGGTGAACAGCAGGAAGGCGCCCGAGCGCGCGGCATGCAGCACGTCGCCACCGTTGACGATCTCGGTGTTGAGGGCGCCCAGGCCGCCCGCAATGCCGGCGAAGAAGCCGGAAATCGCGAACGCGAGGAAGCGCACCCAGTGCGTGTCGTAGCCGATGAACTCGACGCGCTCGGGGTTGTCGCGCACCGCGTTCAGCATGCGGCCCAGTGGCGTGCGCGTCAGCGCGAACATCAGCGCCGTGCAGACGAAGCAGTAGACGGCGACGAGGTAGTAGACCTGGATCTGCGGGCCGAACGAGATGCCCATGACCGGCTGGCCGACGACGCGGTTGCTGGACACGCCGCCCTCGCCGCCGGAGAACTCCGGCAGCATCAGCGCCAGCGCGAACACCAGCTCGCCGATGCCCAGCGTGATCATCGCGAACGGCGTGCCGGCCTTCTTCGTCGACACGTAGCCCAGCAGCACCGCGCACAGCAGGCCGGCCATGCCGCCCACCAGCGGGATCAGGCTGACCGGCAGGCCCAGCGTGCCCGCGCCCACCTTGTTCAGCGCATGGATGGCCAGGAAGGCGCCCATGCCGCTGTAGACGGCGTGGCCGAAGCTCAGCATGCCGCCCTGCCCCAGCAGGATGTTGTAGGCCAGGCAGGCAATGATGCCGATGCCCATCTGCGTGAGCATGGTCTGCGCGAGGCCGCTGGTCCAGATCTTCGGCGCCACCAGCAGGGCCAGCGCGAAGAAGCCCCAGATGATCCAGCGCCCGACGTTCAGCGGCTTGAAGTGAAATTCCTTGACCTTGCTCATGTCAGTCCTCCCGCGTGCCGAGGAGGCCCTTGGGCCGGAAGATCAGGATCAGCACCATCAGCAGGTAGGGCAGGATGGGCGCCACCTCGGCCATCGTCAGGCGCAGCAGCGGGTAACCCGGCGTGGTCTGCGTGACGGTGAAGCCCAGCGACGTCAGCAGCGTCGCCAGCGAGCCGTTGACGGTCAGCGGCAGCGTCTGCAGCAGACCCACGACGATGGAGCCGACGAAGGCGCCGGCCAGCGAGCCGATGCCGCCGACCACGACGACGACGAAGATGATGGCGCCGATGAAGGCCGCCATGTTGGGCTCGGTCACGAAGGTGATGCCGCCCACCACACCGGCCAGCCCCGCCAGCGCGCAGCCGCTGCCGAACACCAGCATCAGCACGCGCGGCACGTTGTGGCCCAGCGCCTCCACCATCTCAGGGTGCGTCAGCGAGGCCTGGATGACCAGGCCGACCCGGGTGCGTGTCAGCAGCAGCCACAAGGCCAGCAGCATCAGCAGCGCCACGGCCATCATGAAGACCTTGGTCAGCGGGAAATTGCTGCAGGACACCGCCGCCGCGCAGACCTCCGGCCCGGCCTTGCCCAGCACCAGCGACATGCCCTGCGCCGCGTGCGACACGATGGTGAACGCCGAGCCCTGCAGCTCCGGCGGCGGCGTGAACGGCACGGCCGTGCGGCCCCACACCAGCTGCACCAGCTCCAGGATCACGTAGGACAGGCCGAAGGTGATGAGCAGCTCCGGCACATGGCCGAACTTATGCACGCGCCGCAGCGCCAGCCGCTCGAAGCCCGCACCCATCACGCCCACGGCCAGCGGCGCCAGCAGCAGCGCCGGCCAGAAGCCCAGCACGCCCACCAGCGAGTAGGCGACGTAGGCGCCCACCATGTAGAAGCTGGCATGCGCGAAGTTCAGCACGCCCATCATGCTGAAGATCAGCGTGAGGCCCGAGCTGAGCATGAACAGCAGCAGCCCGGACGACAGGCCGTTCAGCAGGTTGATGAAGAGTTGATCCAAGGGCAGCAGCCAGCAAGGTTCAGGGATCGCGCCGCCGAGATGAAGCGGCGGCGCGGTCGGATCAGGCGCTCAGGCGATCAGCCGGGCCTTTTCATCTGGCAGGACGTCGGCGTGGAAGACACGTACGAGTCGTACTGCTTCACCGGCGCCAGCGTCATGCCCGTCTTCTCCGGGCTGTAGGGGTACTTGGCATCGGCCTTCTGCCAGACCGAGATGAACAGCGGCTGCTGCAGCTGGTGGTCGGTCTTGCGCATCGTCACTTCGCCGTTGAAGCCCTTGACCGTCAGGCCTTCCATCGCCGCGGCCACCTTCACGGGGTCGGTGGACTTGGCGTTCGCCATGGCCTGGCTCAGCATCGTGTAGATGTTCTGGATGCTGAGCGTGTACATGTCGTCGCTGAAGCGCTTGTTGTACTCCTCGGCATCCTTCTGCGCCTGGCCGCCCATGTTGTAGTGGCTGTAGGCCACCTGGAACACGCGGCCCGCGCCGCCGGAGCCCAGCGCCGTCGGCGTGCCGGTCACGCCGGTGTAGTAGGTGAAGAACTTGCCGTTGTAGCCGGCCTCGTTGGCGGCCTTCACCAGCAGCGCGAGGTCGGAGCCCCAGTTGCCGGTGATGACGGTGTCGGCGCCGCTGGCCTTGATCTTGGCGACGTAGGGCGCGAAGTCGCGCACCTGGGCCAGCGGGTGCAGGTCCTCGCCGACGATCTGGATGTCGGGGCGCTTGCGGGCCAGCGTTTCCTTGGCGTACTTGGCGACCTGGTGGCCGTGCGCGTAGTTCTGGTTCAGCAGGAAGACCTTCTTGACGTCGGCCTGGTCCTTGATGAACGACGACATGGCTTCCATCTTCATCGACGTGTCGGCGTCGAAGCGGAAGTGCCAGTAGCTGCACTTGCTGTTGGTCAGGTCCGGGTCCACCGCCGAGTAGTTCAGGTAGACGATTTCCTTGCCGGGGTTGCGCTCGTTGTGCTTGGTGACGGCGTCGCTCAGCGCCAGCGCCACGCTGGAGCCGTTGCCCTGCATGATGTAGCGGATGCCCTGGTCGGCCGCAGCCTTCAGCAGGTTCAGCGACTCGGCGGGGCTCAGCTTGTTGTCGAAGGTGACGACCTCGAACTTCACGCCGGCGGGGTTGCTCTTGTTGAACTTCTCGCCAAGGAACTGGAAGGTCTTGACCTGGTTCTGCCCCACGGGGCCCATCAGGCCGGAGAGCGCATCGATGTAGGCCAGCTTGACCGTCTCGCCCTTCTGGGCGTGCGCGGCACCCGCGGCAAGCGCAAGGGCCGCAGCGGCCGTGAGTGCGCGCACCGGGAAGCGGACCGAGGTGATGTCCAACATGCTTGTCTCCTTGTTGTGGATGGGAACGGAAATGTAGGCGCCGGGCGACCGCGGATCACGCCGTCGGCAGGCGGTGGTCCTTGAGCTGGTCGCGCAGCTTCAATTTCTGGATCTTGCCGGTGGCGGTGTGCGGGATCTCGCTGACGAAGACGACGTCGTCCGGCACCTGCCACTTGGCGATGCGGCCCTCGTAGAAGGCCAGCAGTTCCTCGCGCGTGACGGTGGCCTCGGGCTTCTTCACGACCACCAGCAGCGGGCGCTCGTCCCACTTCGGGTGGCGTGCCGAGATGACGGCCGCCTCATGCACGGCCGGGTGGGCCATGGCGATGTTCTCGAGGTCGATGGATGAGATCCATTCGCCGCCGGACTTGATGACGTCCTTGCTGCGGTCGGTGATCTGCATGAAGCCGTCGGCATCGATGGTGGCCACGTCGCCGGTCGGGAACCAGCCCGGCTCGCCGTCCACGCTGACCAGAGGCGACGCATCGTTCTTGAAGTACTGGCTGATGACCCAGTGGCCGCGCACGACGAGGTTGCCGGCTGATGAGCCGTCCCACGGCAGCGAGCGGCCGTCGTCGTCGATGATGGCCATGTCCACGCCGTAGATGACGCGGCCCTGCTTCTCCAGCAGGCGCTGCTGCGCCTCGGCCGGCAGACTCAGCTGGCGCGTCGTCAGCTTGGACAGCGTGCCCAGCGGCGACATCTCCGTCATGCCCCAGGCGTGGATGACCTCGATGCCGAAGTCGTCCTGCAGCGACTTCATCATCGCCGGCGGGCAGGCCGCGCCGCCGATGACGGTGCGCTTGAAGCTGGAGAACTTCAGGCCGCCCGCCTTCACGTAGTTCAGCAGGCCCAGCCACACGGTGGGCACACCGGCCGAGAACGTGACCTGCTCACCTTCGAAAAGTTCGTACAGGCTCTTGCCGTCCAGGTGCGGGCCCGGGAACACCAGCTTGAAGCCCACCAGCGCCGCGCTGTACGGCAGCCCCCACGCGTTGACGTGGAACATCGGCACGACCGGCAGCACCACGTCGCGGCTGGAGCAGTCCATCGCGTCCGGCAGCGCCGCCGCGTAGGCGTGCAGTACGGTGGAGCGGTGGCTGTAGACGGCGCCCTTGGGGTTGCCCGTGGTGCCGGACGTGTAGCAGATGCTGGAGGCGGTGTTCTCGTCCAGCGCCGGCCAGGCGTAGTTGCCGTCTTCAGCGGCCAGCAGGTCGTCGAAGCACAGCAGGCCAGGAATGGCGCTGGCCGCCGGCATGTGGGCGCGCGACGTCATCAGCACGAAGTGCTGCACCGTCTTCAGCGCCGGCGCGATCTTCTCGACCAGCGGCAGGAAGGTGGCGTCGAAGCAGAGCACCCGGTCCTCGGCGTCACTGGCGATCCAGACGATCTGCTCGGGGAACAGCCGCGGGTTGATCGTGTGGCAGACCAGCCCCGAGCCCGAGGCGCCGTAGTAGATCTCCAGATGCCGGTGGCCGTTCCAGGCCAGCGTGGCCACGCGGTCGCCGGGCTGGCAGCCCAGCCGCGCGAAGGCCTGCGCGGCCTGGCGGGAACGCAGCGCGACTTCGCGCCAATTGCTGCGATGCAGGTCGCCCTCGACCCGCTTGCTGACGATCTCGGTCTCTCCCGAATGCCGCTCGGCGTGCTTCAGCAACGACGAGATCAGCAGCGGGTCCGACATCATCCGGCCCATCAATGCCATGGTTGTCTCCTGGCGGTGTTATCGGTCCAGTCTAGCCCGCGGTTTCAAGCGAGGAACGTCACAACCGCGACCCTCAGCCCCCGGGGAAACACCCAGGCCAGCGAGGCCAAAGAGCGCCTCACTAAACTGGTGCGATGAAACCGCTGGATGGCCTGCATTGGCCCAACCGCTTCGCGGCGCTGGGACCCGATTTCTACACCGAACTGCCGGCCCAGGGCCTGCCCAACCCGCACTGGGTCGCCACCAGCCCCGCCTGCGCTGAGCTGCTGGGCTGGCCCGCCGACTGGGCCGCGCGCGACGGCGCGCTGGGCGTGTTCTCCGGCAATGCCACCTGGCCCGGCATGCGGCCGCTGGCCTCCGTCTACAGCGGCCACCAGTTCGGCGTGTGGGCCGGCCAGCTGGGCGACGGCCGCGCGCTGTGGCTGGGCGAGGTCGACGCGCCCGCCGGCCCGCTGGAGCTGCAGCTCAAGGGCGCCGGCATGACGCCCTATTCCCGTCGCGCCGACGGCCGCGCCGTGCTGCGCTCGTCCATCCGCGAGTTCCTGTGCTCCGAGGCCATGGCCGCCCTGGGCGTGCCGACGACGCGCGCGCTGTGCATCACCGGCTCGCGGCTGCCGGTGCGGCGCGAGTCCATCGAGACCGCCGCCGTCGTCACGCGCGTGGCGCCCAGCTTCATCCGCTTCGGCCACTTCGAGCATTTCGCGCACCACGAGCAGCTGGACGCGCTACGCCGACTGGCCGACTGGTTCATCGCGCACCACGCACCCGAATGCGCCAGCGCGCCCGAGCCTGCCGTCGCGTTGCTGGAGAAGGTGGCGCTGCAGACGGCAGACCTCGTCGCGCACTGGCAGGCCATCGGCTTCTGCCACGGGGTCATGAACACCGACAACATGTCCATGCTGGGCCTGACGCTGGACTACGGCCCGTTCGGCTTCATGGATGCGTTCGACCCTGGCCACATCTGCAACCACAGCGACGACCGCGGCCGCTACGCCTACGCGCGCCAGCCCGGCGTCGCGTTCTGGAACCTGCATGCGCTCGCGCAAGCGCTGCTGCCGCTGCTGCCCATCGACACCGATCAGGCCGCCGAGGCGTCGGGCGAGCGGCTGCTGGAAGCCGTCGAGGCCTTCCGCGGCCGCTTCGCGAGCCAGATGCTCGCCCGCATGCGCGCCAAGCTGGGCCTCACGGGCGAAGACGCCGGCGACCAGGCGCTGGCCGACGACTTCCTGAAGCTGATGGCCGCGTCGCGCGCCGACTTCACGATCACGTTCCGCCGCCTGTCCCGGGCGCTGAGCACGCCCGAGCCGCTGCGCGACATGTTCCTGGACCGCGACGCGCTGGACGCCTGGCTGGCCCGCTGGCGCACCCGCGTGTCGCCCGACGCCGAGGCGCGCATGCTGGCCGTCAACCCCGCCGTCGTGCTGCGCAACCACCTCGCCGAGGGCGCCATCCGTGCCGCAGATCACGGCGACTTCAGCGAAACCGAGCGGCTGCTGAAAGTTCTGAGCCGCCCGTTCGACGAACCCGAGAACCCCGGCGACGCGGCCCTGCCGCCCGACTGGGCCCAAGGCCTCGAAGTCTCCTGTTCATCATGAAGAGCTTGAAGCCCCTCGTCCAAGGAGTACCTTGGCCGGTCCCCCTTGGGGACGGCGATGCCGCCCGGCTTGACCGCGCGGCACATCGCCATGACGGGCCGGCTAGGGAGCGGCCCGGCGCTCGGCCCGAAATCCTCATCCTCGGAAAGGCCCATTGACATGACCTACCCCATCCAAAAGACCGACGCCGAATGGCGCGAGCAGCTGGACACCATGCAGTACCAGGTCGCCCGCCACGCGGCCACGGAGCGCGCCTTCACCGGCAAGTACTGGGACCACTTCCAGGACGGCCACTACAACTGCATCGGCTGCGGCACGCCGCTGTTCGAGGCCGACACCAAGTTCGACGCCGGCTGCGGCTGGCCCAGCTACTGGGCGCCGGTCAACAGCGAAGTCATCGAGCGCATCGTCGACCGTAGCCACGGCATGGTGCGCGTGGAGGTGCGCTGCAACAACTGCGGCAGCCACCTGGGCCATGTGTTCCCGGACGGCCCGGAGCCGACCGGTGAGCGTTACTGCATCAACTCGGCCGCCATCGACTTCGTGAAAGACAATCCTTGAGCTCGGGGACAGATCGCCCGAGCGGCGCTCGGCGCCCTGCCCTCGACTGATTCAACATGAAGTTATTGCTCGACTTTCTTCCGCTGATCCTCTTCTTCGTCGCCTTCAAGGGCGCGGAAGGCAACCCCGACGCCGCGGCTGCGTTCGCGACGCAGCATTTCGGCTTCCTCGTCCAGGGCGGCGTCGTGGGCCCCACGGAGGCGCCGGTGCTGCTGGCCACCGTGGTGGTCATGCTGGCCACGCTGGCGCAGGCCGCCATCCTGAAAGTGCGCGGCCAGAAGATCGACCTGATGCTGTGGATCAGCCTGGCGCTGGTGGTCGTGCTGGGCGGCGCGACGATCTGGTTCCACAACGAGACCTTCATCAAATGGAAGCCCACCGGCCTGTACTGGGCCATGGCGCTGACGCTGTGGATCTCGCTGGCGATGTTCCGCAAGAACCTCATCCAGGCGATGCTGGGCGCGCAGCTGGCACTGCCCGACGCCATCTGGGGCAAGCTCAACCGCGCGTGGGTGCTGTTCTTCGCGGCCATGGGCGTCGTCAACCTCTACGTCGCCTACAACTTCTCCACGTCGGCCTGGGCCAACTTCAAGGTCTTCGGCGTCACGGGCCTGATCCTGCTGTTCACCGTCGCGCAGAGCCTGTACCTCGGCAAGCACCTGCCGCCGGAAGAGGACGGCAAATGACCATCGCCGCCGACATCGAGCGCCGGCTGCAGGCCGAGCTGGCCCCGTCGCTGCTGACGATCCGCGACGACAGCGCCGATCACGCCGGCCATGCCGGGGCCCGCGAAGGCGGTCACTTTCATGTGACTGTCGTGTCACCCCGCTTTACCGGTCTGCAAAGATTGGCGCGGCATCGCCTCGTCTATCATTGCCTGTCCGACCTGATGCAGCGCGGAATCCACGCCCTGGCGATCGATGCCAAGGCGCCGGGCGAATCCTGAAGGTCGAGCATGATCGAACCGCGCGCCCCGTTCCGGGCGCGATTTTTTTAGCACCACCTCATCCCACCCATGAAGAAGTTTGCGCTCGCCGCCATCGTCGCGGCACTGGTTCCGGCCGCTGCCATTGCGCAGAACGTCGCCACCGTCAACGGCAAGCCCGTGCCCAAGGCGCGCGTCGAGACGCTGATCCAGCAGGTCACCAAGAGCGGCCAGCAACAGCGCTCGCCGGAGCTGGAAGCCCAGGTCAAGGACGAAGTGGTCCGCCGTGAGATCTTCATGCAGGCCGCCGAAGCCCGCGGCATCCCGCAGAGCGCCGACTACAAGGCCCAGCTGGACCTGGCCCGCCAGATGCTGCTGATCCGCGGCCTGATGGAAGACTACAAGGCCAAGAACCCCGTCTCCGACGCCGACGCGCAGACCGAGTACGACAAGTTCAAGGCCGCCAACACCGGCAACGAGTACCGCGCCCGCCACATCCTGGTGGAGAAGGAAGAAGACGCCAAGGCACTGATCGCGCAGATCAAGGGCGGCGCCAACTTCGAGGAACTGGCCAAGAAGAACTCCAAGGACACCGGCTCCGCGCAGAACGGCGGCGACCTGGACTTCGCCAACCCCAACAACTTCGTGCCCGAATTCAGCAAGGCCATGACGGCGCTGCAAAAGGGCGAGATGACGCAGGAACCGGTGAAGAGCCAGTTCGGCTACCACATCATCAAGCTCGAAGACATCCGCGCGGCCACGTTCCCGGCCTTCGACGACGTCAAGGCGCAGATCAAGCAGCGCATCGAGCAGCAGAAGATGGCCGAGTTCCAGGACGGCCTGATCAAGAAGGCCAAGACCGACTACACCTTCAGCAAGTAAGGCCCGCCGGCCTCGCCTGCCCCGAGACCCGCTCCGGCGGGTCTTTTGCCATCTGGACCCAAGCCCCACCATGTCCGACGCCCTCAGCACCCGCCTCGTCCACGCCACCGGTGGCGACCGCCATTCCGGCGGCGTCCACGTGCCCGTCCATCCGTCCGTGCAGTACGCCTACGAGAACGTCGAGGACCTGATCGGCGTGTTCCAGGGCAAGGTCAAGGGCAGCTTCAACTACGCGCGCCAGGGCACGCCGACGACGGCGGCGCTGGAGGCCGTCGTCACCGAGCTGGAGGGCGGCACCGGCAGCATCAGCTTCGCCACCGGCATGGCGGCGCTGACGGCGCTGTTCCTGACGCTGCTGAAGGCCGGCGACCACCTCGTCACCAGCGCCCGCGTGTTCGGCAACACCAACAGCCTGTTCCAGACGCTGGAGGGGCTGGGCATCGCCGTCAGCCGCGTCGATGCCGGCGACGTGGCCGCCGTGCAGGCCGCGCTGCGGCCCGAGACGCGCATGGTGTTCGCCGAGACCATCGCCAACCCCAGCACGCGCATCCCCGACCTCGAAGGCATCGGCGCGCTGTGCCGCGAGCGCGGCCTGCTGTACGTCGTCGACAACACGGTCACGTCACCGGCGCTGTGCCGGCCCAAGCGCTTCGGCGCCGGCCTCGTCATGAACTCGCTGACCAAGACGCTGGCCGGCCACGGCGAGGCGCTGGGCGGCATGGTCACCGACACGGGCTGCTTCGACTGGGCCAGCTACCCCAACATCTTCCCGGCCTACCGCCAGGGCGACCCGCGCGGCTGGGGCCTGCAGCAGATCCGCAAGAAGGGCCTGCGCGACATGGGCGGCACGCTGTCCAGCGAAGCGGCGCACCGCATCCTCGTTGGCATGGAGACGCTGGAACTGCGCCTGCGCCGCAGCAGCGACACGGCGCTGGCGCTGGCCCGTCACCTGGCCGCCCACCCGGCCATCGCCAAGGTGCACTACCCGATGCTGGAGAGCCACCCCGAGCACGCCCGCGCCCGCGACTGGTTCGGCGGCGGCTCGTGGATGATGGCTTTCGAGCTGGGCGACGCCGGCCGCCTCGTCGAGGTGCTGAACCGCCTGCGCCTGCCGCTGAAGGCCACCGGCCTGGCCGACACGCGCACGCTCATCATCCCGGTGGCGCCGACCATCTTCTGGGAGATGGGCGCCGAGGCCCGCGCCGCGATGGGCATCGCCGACGGGCTGGTGCGGCTGTCGGTGGGGCTGGAAGCCCCGGAAGACCTGATCGCCGACTTCGACCAGGCGCTGGCCTAAGCCGCGAGCCGCCCCGCCTCGATGCGCAGCTGCCGCTCGCAGCGCGCCGCGATCTCGCGGTCGTGCGTGACCAGCACCAGCGTCGTGCCGGCCTCGCGGTTCAGCTCGAACATCAGTTCCATCACCGCCGCGCCGGTCGCGAAGTCCAGGCTGCCGGTCGGCTCGTCGGCCAGCAGCAGCGCCGGCCGCTGCACGAACGCACGCGCCAGCGCCACGCGCTGCTGCTCGCCGCCCGACAGCACGCGCGGGTAGTGGCCCAGGCGTTCGCCCAGGCCCACACGGTCCAGCATCGCCGCGGCCTGCTCGCGGGCATCGCGCGCACCGCGCAGCTCCAGCGGCAGCATCACGTTCTCCAGCGCCGTCAGGTTGGGCAGCAGCTGGAAGCTCTGGAACACGAAGCCCAGCTCCTTCGCCCGCACCGCGGCGCGCTGGTCCTCGTCCAGCGTGAACAGGTCCTGCCCGCGCAGCTTGACGGTGCCGCCGCTGGGCACGTCCAGGCCCGCGAGGATGGCCAGCAGCGTGCTCTTGCCGGAGCCGGACGCGCCAACGATGGCGACCGACTCCCGCGCGGCCAGCGTGAAGCTGATGTCATGCAGAATCGTCAGCTCCCCGGTCGCGTCGCGCACGCGCTTGGTGATCTGATCAACTTGGACAAGGGCTTCGGGCATGTCGGGACTGCGGCGTCGTGGGGTGTTGGCGCACTTTAGCCTGGGGGTGATGGCCAGCTGGTCGTCAGGGGTGGTGGCCGCGGCCGAGGCGCCCGTCATCCTCGTCGTCGGCGACAGCCTGTCGGCCGAGTACGGCCTGAAGGCCGGCGACGGCTGGGTGGCGCTGCTGCAGGCGCGGCTGGCACAGCAGAAGAAGCCGCACCGCGTCGTCAACGCCAGCATCAGCGGCGACACGACGGCTGGCGGCCGCAGCCGTCTGCCCGCCGCGCTGCGCACGCACAAACCGGCCATCGTCGTCATCGAGCTGGGCGGCAACGACGCGCTGCGCGGCCTGCCGCTCAGCAGCACGCGCGACAACCTGCTGACCATGGCGAAGGCGGCCCAGGCCGCCGGTGCCAAGGTCATCGTCGTGGGCATGCAGGTGCCGCCCAACTACGGTGCCAGCTACGGCCGCGAGTTCGAGGGCCTGTTCGCCGATGTCGCGAAGCAGGCCCAGGCGGCGCTGGTGCCCTTCCTGCTCAAGGGCGTGGCGGACCGTGCGGATGCGATGGACTGGTTCCAGCCCGACCGCATCCACCCGCTGGCCAAGGCGCATCCGGCGATGCTGGACAACGTCTGGCCGGCGCTGAAGCCGCTGCTGTAGCAGCAGCCGGCCGCGCGCTCAGTTCTCGTTCTGGTTCGGGTTGCGGCGCGGGCCGTCCTGGCGGCCGCGCTGCGGGCCGTCGTTGCGGGGCGGCTGGGCCTGCGGCTGCGGCTGGGGTTGCGGCATCTGCGCGCGCGGCGGCTCGGGCTGGCGAATCGGCATCTCGACGCGGCGCGGCGGCTCCATCGCCGGCGCGCGCTGCTCGGGCATGGGCGCGGGCCGTGGCTGCTCGAACTGCGGCGGCTGCACGCGGCGCGGCTCGTCGCGGCGCTCTTCACGCCTTTCTTCACGCCGCTCCTCGCGACGGTCCTCCCGGCGCTCCTCGCGCTGCGGCTGCTGCTGGCGCCAGGGCATGTTGTTGTCGCCGCCCGCACGCGGCGGCTCGAAGGACGGGCGCGGCTGGGCCACGGGTGCCTGCGGCTGCACGACCGCGGGCATCGCAGGCTGCGGGCCGACGACCTCGGGGGCCCGCGGCTGGGCCTCGCGGCGGATCGGCAGCGCGTTGTCGCTGCGCCAGCCCATGCCGGGCTCGCGGTCACGTTCGCGCTCGCGGTGGCGCGGCACGTCGCTGTCGGCCGGCCGCGTGGGCACGGGCGGCAGCACGGTGGTCAGGTCGCCACGGCCCGGGGCCACGGGCAGCGGGCGGCTCCAGCCCGGCTCGGGCTTGCGGTCGGGGCCGCGCACGGGCAACGGCTGGATGGCGGCGCCCGGCGCCGGCAGCGTGCTGACGGCCGACGGCGTGTCGCGGTAGCGGTGCGGGCGCTGCACGGTGACGGGGTCGCGCAGGTCGCGCGGATCGTTCACGCGGTGCTCATAGCGCGGCGTGTGGCGGTAGGCGGGGCGGTAGACCTCGCGCGGCGCCAGCGGGTACCAGCCGTAGCGCGGCGGCGGCGGACGGCTGCCGATGCTGATGCCCACACTGACCGAGCCGCCGCCCACCCAGCCGACGAGCGCCGGCGCGTAGACGGGACGGTGCACGTAGGCGCCTGGCGACCAGCACCAGCGCCCGCCCCAGCTGACCCAGCGACCGTAATGGAACGGTGCGAAGCCCCACGGCGCGTCGTCCACCCAGGTCCAGCCCCAGTGGCGCGACCAGACCCAGCGGCCGTAGCGGTACGGCGCCCAGTCGACGACGGTCAGCGTGGTCGGCACCCACACGGTGCCGTACTCGGGCGCGGTCTCCCAGCGGCCGTAGCGGTCCAGGTCTTCGGCGCCAGTCATCTCGGCGGACACGTAGCGCGCCACGGGCCGGTCGCCCTCGTCGCGGCTCTCGGCCAGCACCCAGTCGCCGAAGCCGTCGCTGTACAGCGGGCCGCGCTCGGCGCGCGGGCCGTCGGGCCACCACAGCTCCACCTGCTCGCCGGTGCCCATGACCACCGGGGCGGCGGCACGCGCCCACTCGAAGCGCATGCGGCCCTGCAGCACGTAGATCTTGCTGCCGCGATCCAGCTGCTCGACGCGGTACAGCCCTTCGCGCTCGGGCTGGGCCGTGCCCTCGCGCGTCCGCAGCCGCGTCTCGGCGACGTTCTCGGCATTGCGCAGCCGGATGGCCACGTCGCCGCGGTCGATCTGCAGCAGCGTCTGGCCGTCGTCGAGCTGGGCGAGTTCCAGGTCACTGCGCTCGTCCACCCAGACGGTCGTGGAGCCCACGCGCAGCGACACGCGGCCGCGCTCGTCGGTGCGCACGCGGTCGCCCTCGGCGACGGTCTGGTTGCGGGTCAGGCGTGTCCATTCGCGGCTGTCGTGGTCGAACAGCCAGGCGTCGCCGACGACGCTGACAACCCGACCGGCGCGCGACGGCGGATCGCGGTCACCGTCTTGCGCCTTGGCCGCGGGCACGACGGCCACCAGCAGCGCCATCGCGAGGATGCGCCAGTGGCGGCGGGACAGGACGAGCCTGGATTCGGTGGACTGGGTCATGAGCCTGTGCTCCTTTGCGCCTGCGCAACGCGGCAGACGCCGCGGCGGTGCACCGCGCTTACAAGTGTTTCAAGGGTCAATCGTCGTCGGCGTTCGGGTCCAGCTCCGGGAACAGCACGGACGTGTAGCCAAAACGCGTGAAGTCGGTAACGCGCATCGGGTACAGGATGCCGTCCAGATGGTCGCACTCGTGCTGCACGACGCGGGCGTGGAAGCCGTCGGCGATGCGGTCGATAGGCTGACCGTCCGCATCAAAGCCGCTGTAGCGGATGCGCTCGTCGCGCGCGACGACGCCGCGCAGCCCGGGCACGGAGAGGCAGCCCTCCCAGCCCTCGGTGCGCCCGCCGTCCAGCACCTCGATGACGGGGTTGATGAGCACGGTGGGCGGCACGGGCGGCGCGTCGGGGTAACGCACGTTCTTCGAGTAGCCGAAAATGACCAGCCGCAGGTCGACGCCGATCTGCGGCGCGGCCAGGCCGGCGCCGTTGGCGGCGGCCATGGTCTCGAACATGTCGGCGATCAGCGCCTTCAGCGCGGGCGTGCCGAACTCGGTGACCGGCCTGGCGACGCGCAGCAGCCGCGGGTCGCCCATCTTCAGAATCTCGTGAACCGCCACCGCGGGCTCCTTGGGCTATCGTGAGTGGTGATTTTAGGAAGCGCTCTTGCTTGATTTCATCGACGACCTCGGCCACGGCATCTACGCCATCGACACCGGCTTCCAGCGCCCGCGCTTCGACGCCGCGTTCCTGATGGTCGAGGGCGGCCGGGCCGCCTTCATCGACACCGGCACCAACCACGCCGTGCCGCGCCTGCTGGCGGCGCTGAACGCACTGGGCCTGGCGCCGGAGGCTGTCGACTGGGTCATCCCGACGCACGTGCACCTGGACCACGCCGGCGGCGTGGGCCTGCTGATGGAGGCGCTGCCGCAGGCCCGCGCGCTCGTGCACCCGCGCGGCCTGCGCCACCTGGTGAACCCGACGGCGCTGTGGCTGAGCGCGCTGAGCGTCTACGGCGAGGACGAGATGCAGCGCAGCTACGGCAAGCTGGTGCCGGTGCCGGCCGAGCGCGCCGACGCGTCGCACGACGAGCAGGTCATCCACCTGGCCGGGCGGCCGCTGCGCCTCATCGACACGCCGGGCCATGCCCGGCATCACCACGCGATCTGGGACGAGAAGAGCCGCAGCTGGTTCACGGGCGACACCTTCGGCCTGTCCTACCGCGACTTCGACGTGGACGGCCGCGCCTGGATCCTGCCCACCAGCACGCCGGTGCAGTTCGAGCCCGAGGCGCTGAAGGCCACCGTCGCGCGGCTGCTGGCCGCCGAGCCGCTGGCCATGCAGGTGACGCACTACGGCCGCATCGGCGGCTCGGTGGACGAGGTGCAGCGGCTGGCCGCGGTGATGCTGGCGCAGGTGGACGAGATGGTGGCGCTGGCCGAGTCGCTGCGCACCGCGCCCGACCGGCACGAGCGACTGAAGGCGGCGCTGCTGGACGGCTACCTGGCCCATCTGCGTGCGCACGGGCACCGCGACGGTGCCGCCGCTGCCCAGTGGCTGGCGATGGACGCCGAGCTGAACGCACAAGGCCTGGAGGTCTGGCTGGACCGGCCGGCCCGCTGACAGGGCGAAGCGCCCCGCGGCGGTGCACCACGCGCTGCCACGGGGCATTTCCCGGCCGCCGCACCCCGGGATGGGGGCGGCCAAGCCCCCGGAGGACGCGGGCGCCTGTGCAGGCACGCGTCTTGCGAAGAATGGTTCGAGAGGTCGCGCTTGCGCCGGCCCCTTGGGATGTCTCGCCAACGGTGGCGACCCCCAACCGACCGGCCCCGACCGAGCAGACAGCTGCTTGCGGGGCTTTTCTTTTTGGTGCCTCCGAATCGATCGCCCGCGACCCGGACGGCGGCACCCGCTTCGCAAGAACAGACCATGCACATCGTCCTCATCGGCCACGGAATGGTGGGCCAGAAATTTCTCGAATGCCTCGCTGAAGGCCCGGCCGCCGGCCAGGTGCAGGTGACGGTGCTGTGCGAGGAGCCGCGCCCGGCCTACGACCGCGTGCACCTGTCCGAGTTCTTCTCGGGCAAGTCGGCCGAGGACCTGTCGCTGGTGCCCGCGGGCTTCTTCGAGAAGACGGGCTTCAACCTGCGCCTGGGCGCCAAGGTCGCGTCCATCGAGCGGCGCGACCACACGCTCAAGCTGGCCGACGGCGAGGTCATCGCCTACGACAAGCTGGTCATCGCCACGGGCTCCTACCCCTTCGTGCCGGCCGTGCCGGGCCGCGACCGCCCGCACTGCCACGTCTACCGCACCATCGAGGACCTGGAAGGCATGCAGGCCAGCGGCTCTGTGTCAAAGAGCGGCGTCGTCATCGGCGGCGGCCTGCTGGGGCTGGAATGCGCCAAGGCGCTGCGCGACATGGGCCTGCACACGCATGTCGTCGAGTTCGCGCCGCGCCTGATGGCGGTGCAGATCGACGAGACCGGCGGCCGCGTGCTGCGCGAGAAGATCGAGGCGCTGGGCGTGGAGGTGCACACCAACCGCAACACCGTCGAGATCACCGACGGCGTGTCGGCCCGCCACCGCCTCGTGTTCACCGACGGCACCTGGCTGGAGACCGACATGCTGGTGTTCTCCGCCGGCATCCGCCCGCGGGACGAACTGGGCCGCCAGTGCGTGCTGGCCACGGGTCCGCGCGGCGGCATCGCCGTCGACGACCACTGCCGCACCAGCGACCGCAACGTCTACGCCATCGGCGAGGTGGCGTCGTGGCGAGAGCAGACCTTCGGCCTCGTCGCCCCCGGCTACGAGATGGCCCGCGTGGTGGCCCGCCACATCGCCGGCGACGCCGAAGCAAGCTTCCCCGGCGCCGACATGAGCACCAAGCTCAAGCTGATGGGCGTGGACGTGGCCAGCATCGGCGACGCGCATGCCAAGACGCCCAAGGCCCGCAGCTACCAGTACGTGGACGAGCGCAAGCAGGTCTACAAGAAGATCGTCGTCAGCGAGGACGGCCAGTTCCTGCTGGGCGCCGTGCTGGTGGGCGACGCCGAGGAGTACGGCACGCTGCTGCAGATGGCGCTGAACGGCATCAAGCTGCCGGCCGACCCCGAGTTCCTCATCCTGCCGAGCAGTGACGGCAAGGCCAAGGTCGGCATCGGCCCCGACGCGCTGCCCGACAGCGCGCAGCTGTGCTCGTGCAACAACGTCACCAAGGGCCAGATCTGCGCGGCCGTCGGCGAGGGCTGCGCGACCATCGGCGACATCAAGGCCTGCACCAAGGCCGGCGCCACCTGCGGCGGCTGCGTGCCACTGGTCACGCAGGTCATGAAGCTGGAGATGGCCAAGCGCGGCATGGCCGTCAACAACCACCTCTGCGAGCACTTCCCGCACTCGCGCCAGGAGCTGTACCACCTGATCCGCGTCGGTGGCCTGAAGACCTTCAGCGAGCTGCTGGCCAAGCACGGCAAGGGCCTGGGCTGCGACATCTGCAAGCCCGCCGCGGCGAGCATCTTCGCGTCGTGCTGGAACGACTTCGTGCTCAAGCCCGAACTGGCCGCGCTGCAGGACAGCAACGACTACTACCTCGGCAACATCCAGAAGGACGGCAGCTACTCGGTCGTGCCGCGCATGCCGGGCGGCGAGGTGACGCCCGACGGCCTCATCGCCGTGGGCCAGGTCGCCAAGAAGTACGGCCTTTACACCAAGATCACCGGCGGCGCCCGCGTGGACATGTTCGGCGCGCGCGTGGAGCAGCTGCCCTTCATCTGGGAGGAGCTGATCGCCGCCGGGTTTGAATCCGGCCACGCCTACGGCAAGAGCCTGCGCACGGTGAAGAGCTGCGTGGGCAGCACGTGGTGCCGTTATGGCGTGGACGATTCCGTCGGCCTGGCCGTCGAGATCGAGAACCGCTACAAGGGCCTGCGCGCGCCGCACAAGATCAAGTTCGGCGTGTCCGGCTGCACGCGCGAATGCGCCGAGGCCCAGGGCAAGGACGTCGGCATCATCGCCACCGACAAGGGCTGGAACCTCTACGTCTGCGGCAACGGCGGCATGAAGCCGCGCCACGCCGAGCTGATCGCCAGCGACCTGAGCAAGGCCGACCTGATCAAGTACGTCGACCGCTTCCTGATGTTCTACGTGCGCACGGCCGACCGCCTGCAACGCACCAGCACCTGGCGCGACAACATGGAGGGCGGCCTGGACTACCTGAAGAGCGTCGTCATCGACGACAAGCTGGGCCTGGGTGCCGAACTGGAAGCGCAGATGCAGGCCGTCGTCGACACCTACCAATGCGAATGGAAAACCGCCGTGACGACGCCTGAAGTGCGCCAGCGCTTCCGCAGCTTCGTCAACAGCGACAAGGCCGACGAAAAGATCATCTTCGTCGAGGAGCGCGGCCAGATCCGCCCGGCGCGGCCGGAAGAACGCGCCGAAGAAGCCCAACCCGCCTGAGCCCAGCCAAGGAGTACCGCATGAGCAACAGGACCTTCACCCCCATCTGCAGCGTCGACCAGATCCTGCCCGACACCGGCGTCGCCGCGCTGGTGGACGGCCGCCACGTGGCCGTGTTCCGCGTCGGCGCGGACCGCTTCCACGCCATCGACAACATCGACCCGCGCTCCGGCGCCAGCGTGCTGTCTCGCGGCCTCGTCGGCAACCTCGGCGAGCGCATCGTCGTCGCGTCGCCGCTCTACAAGAACCATTTCGACCTCCGCACCGGCGAGTGCCTGGAAGCGCCCGAGCAGTCGGTGCGCGCGCACGCCGTGCAGGTGCAGGACGGTCGCGTGCTCGTCGCGCTGGCCTGACGCCACGGCCCCGGCAGGCCTGAGGGCCGCGCCAAGACCTTCTCCCCGGTGGCAACGACGCCACCGCTTCGACCTCGAACCGCAAACGCCCCCGCCGCACCGGCTGGGGCGTTTGCGCTTGTTCATCCCTCTTGCCCCTCCACGAAAGACAAGACCATGGCCTACGTCGTCCCGACCGAGTTCGTCACCAAGATGGTGGACGCCGGTGAATCCAAGCTGCTCATGTCCACCCGCGACACGCTGATCCGGTCCTACATGGCCGGCGCCATCCTCGCGCTGGCCGCCGCCTTCGCGGTGACCGTCACGGTCAACACCGGCAACCCGCTGGTGGGCGCCATGCTGTTCCCGGTGGGCTTCATCCTGCTGTACCTGATGGGCTTCGACCTGCTGACCGGCGTGTTCACGCTGGTGCCGCTGGCCGTGCTGGACAAGCGGCCCGGCGCCACCTGGGGCGGCGTGTTTCGCAACTGGACGCTGGTGTTCTTCGGCAACTTCGCCGGCGCGCTGACGGTGGCCGTCTTCATGGCCATCATCTTCACGTTCGGTTTCAGCGAGGCGCCCAATGCCGTCGGCCAGAAGATCGGCCACATCGGCGAGGGCCGCACGGTGGGCTACGCGGCCCACGGCGCCGCCGGCATGCTGACCCTCTTCATCCGCGGCGTGCTGTGCAACTGGATGGTGTCCACCGGCGTCGTCGCGGCCATGATGTCCACGTCCGTGTCGGGCAAGGCCATCGGCATGTGGATGCCCGTGATGGTGTTCTTCTACATGGGCTTCGAGCACAGCATCGTCAACATGTTCCTGTTCCCGTCGGGCCTGATGCTGGGCGGCCAGTTCACGCTGATGGACTACCTGATCTGGAACGAGATCCCCACCGTCGTCGGCAACCTCGTGGGCGGTCTGACGTTCGTCGGGCTGACGCTGTACTCGACCCACTACAAGACGGCCCCGAAGCGGGTGCTGGTCAAGTGACGCTGAGGCTGGCCGTCGGCCAGCACTCCGACGCCGGCCTGAAAGCCCTGAACCAGGACTTCCACGGCGTCGCGCAACCGACCGACGCTCAAGCCCGCTCACGCGGCATCGCGCTGGCGATTGCCGACGGCATCAGCAGCAGCCCGGTCAGCCAGGTCGCCAGCGCGGCCGCCGTGCGCGGCTTCCTGGAGGACTACTACGGCACCTCCGACGCATGGACCGTGCGCCGCGCCGCGCACTGCGTGCTGTCCGCCACCAACGCCTGGCTGCACGCCGAGAGCCAGCGCGGCGAGGGGCGCTTCGACAAGGACCGCGGCCATGTCTGCACCTTCAGCGCCCTCGTCTTCAAGGGCCGCGAGGTGCACCTGCTGCACGTGGGCGACACGCGCGTCTACCGCGTGCACGCCACGGCGCTGGAGCCGCTGACGCAAGACCACCGCGTGCGCGTCTACGGCGGGCAGACCTACCTGGGCCGCGCGCTGGGCTTGAGCGCCCACCTCGACATCGACCACGCCTGCTGGCCCGCCGAGATCGGCGAGACGCTGCTGCTGGCCACCGATGGCGCCTACGAACACATCGACGCGGCGCTGGTCAACGACACGCTGGCCACGCACGGCGCCAACCTGCAGGCCGCCGCCGAGGCGCTGGTGGCCGCCGCGCTGGCGCGGGGCAGCCAGGACAACGTGACCGTCATGCTGGTGTGCGTGGAGTCCCTGCCGCGCGACATCGCGCCGCCTGTCAGCCGCGACGACCTGCGCCTGCCGCCCCAGCTGTCGCCGCGCCAGCAGTTCGAGGGCTACCGCGTCGTGCGCGAGCTGCAGCACACGGCCCGCAGCCAGGTCGTCATGGCTGTCGATGCCGACGGGCGCGAATGGGCGCTCAAGCTGCCCACGGCCGAGCTGGCCGGCAACGCGCGCGAGCTGGACCGCTTCGCCACCGAGGAATGGGTGGCGCGCCGCGTCGACAGCCCGCACGTCATCAAGGCCGCGCCGGCAGAGGCGAAACGCGAGCACCTGTTCACCGCTGTCGAGTTCGTCCACGGCCAGACGCTCGCCCAGTGGATGACTGACCACCCGCAGCCGGGGCTGGACGAGGTGCGCGGCATCGCCGACCAGATCGCCCGCGGCCTGCAGGCGCTGCATCGCAAAGAGATGCTGCACCAGGACCTGCGGCCCGAGAACCTGATGATCGACAGGCAGGGCACGGTCATCCTCATCGACCTGGCCTCGGCCCACGTGGCCGGCTTGAGCGAAGGGCTGGGGGACGCCCGCGCGCTGGCGCTGGCCGGCACACTGCAGTACACGGCGCCGGAGTACTTCACGGGCGACGGCGGCTCACCGCTGAGCGAGCTGTTCTCGCTGGCCGTGCTGGTCTACCAGATGCTGACCGCCGCCCTGCCCTACGGCCTGCAGGTGCCGCAGGTGCGCGGCGAGCGCGACCTGCACAAGCTGCAATACGTGCCGCTGCGCACGCGCCGCCCCGACCTGCCGGAATGGCTGGACCGCGTGCTGAAGAAGGCACTGCAACCACAGCCGGCGCGGCGACAGCAGGCGCTGTCGGAGTTCCTGCACGACCTGCACGCGCCGGGGGCTGAGTTCATGACTCGGGACCGCACGCCGCTGCAGCAACGGCATCCGCTGCTGTTCTGGCGGGCGTTGACGGTGGTGTTTGGGCTGGCGACGGTGGTGCTGCTGGGGCTACGCGTTAGCGGACGTTGAAGGCGACGACAGCAAGGACTGGCATCATCAGCTGCACATCATGCGCAGGGTCAAATCAATGCTTCGCTATCTCTTGATGGAAGGCTGGTCGAACACCACAGAAGACTTCGGCTCAGTTGTATTCAAGATAGGCAAGAGCATCGGCATCGTTGGAAGAGTCTTCGGCGTACTGCTACTGCTCCTCCTTCCCGTCGCCTGCCTCATCTCTACGGACATCCTTCTGCTGGCCGGCTACGCAGGTGGCTTCGCGGCGCTCGCATTTGCCACGACCGAGCTACTTGCTCGCGCACTGATGCTGATCGGAAACGCGATCTCAAGCCAATCGCAGTGAAGCCAGAGGTATTGAGTGAACGCGGTGCTCACCTCAACAGACCGCGATACACCCCACCCGAACCTCAGACGTCCAGCCCCAACTCCTGAATCTTCCGCGTGATCGTGTTCCGCCCGATGCCGAGCTTCTGCGCGGCCTCGATACGGCGGCCGCGGGTGATGTCCAGCGCGGTCAGGATGAGCTGAGCCTCGAAGCGCTTGGTCAGCGCGTCCCACACGTCCGTCTCGCCGGCGGCCAGGCGGGCGCGGGCGTCGGCGGCCATGTCGGCCAGCCAGCCTTCGCCGCTGCTGGTGCTGGCCGGTGCGGCCGTCGGCAGCGGCGCGCTGGCGCTGGGCTGCGCCACCGGCGCGCTCGTCATCGCCGTGACGGACGGCGCGGGCACATAGCCCGGCTGCAGTTCGTCCGGCAGGTCCTTGGGTTCGACGACCTGGCTGGGCGCCATGACGCTGAGCCAGTGGCAGATGTTCTCCAGCTGGCGCACGTTGCCGGGGAACTCGAAGTTGGTCAGCACCGCCAGCGCGGCATCGCTGAGGCGCTTGGGCTCCACGCCCAGTTCGGTCGCGCTGCGCTGCAGGAAGTGGCGGGCCAGCGAGGGCACGTCTTCCTTGCGCTCGCGCAGCGGCGGCAGGCGCAGGCGGATGACGTTGAGGCGGTGGAACAAATCCTCGCGGAACACGCCCTGGCGCACGCGCTCTTCCAGGTTCTGGTGGGTGGCGGCGATGACGCGCACGTTGCTGCGCATCGGGCTGTGGCCGCCGACGCGGTAGAACTGGCCGTCGGACAGCACGCGCAGCAGCCGCGTCTGCAGCTCGAACGGCATGTCGCCGATCTCATCCAGGAACAGCGTGCCGCCGTCCGCCTGCTCGAAGCGGCCGCGCCGCGACGCCTGCGCGCCGGTGAACGCGCCGCGCTCGTGGCCGAAGAGTTCGCTTTCCAGCAGGTCCTTCGGGATGGCCGCGGTGTTGATGGCCACGAACGGCCCCTCGCCACGCGGGCTGTGCTTGTGCAGCGCGCGGGCGACGAGCTCCTTGCCCGAGCCGCTCTCGCCCGTGATCATCACGGTGACGTTGCTCTGCGATAACCGGCCGATCGCACGGAACACGTCCTGCATCGCCGGCGCCTGGCCCAGCATCTCGGGCACCTGCGCGGCGGCTTCCTGCTCGCCGGCTTCGCGCTGACTTTCCTCCTGCGCACGGCGGATCAGCTCCACGGCGCGCGGCAGGTCGAAGGGCTTGGGCAGGTACTCGAACGCGCCGCCCTGGAAGGCCGACACGGCGCTGTCCAGGTCGGAGTAGGCCGTCATGATGATGACGGGCAGCGCGGGCAGCTGCGCCTTGACCTTGGCCAGCAGTTCCAGCCCCGAGCCGCCGGGCATGCGGATGTCGGAGACCAGCACCTGCGGCGTGTCGTCGGCCAGCGCGGCGAGCATGTCGCGCGCATTGCTGAATGACCGCACCGGCAGGCCCTCGCGGGCCAGTGCCTTTTCGAGCACGAAGCGGATCGAGTGATCGTCGTCTACAACCCAGATGGATTTCATGCGTTTCCTCTGCCGCACCCTGGGCCTTGTGAGATCAGGGCAAGGGCAATGTGATTCTGAAGTTCGTCAGGCCCGGCTCGCTCTCGCAATCGATCATCCCCTGGTGCTGTTGGGCAATCGTCTGCGCGAGCGTGAGTCCGAGCCCCGAGCCGCCATCCCGCCCGGAGACCAGGGGGAAGAAGATGCGATCCCGGATCTCGGCGGGGACGCCGGGACCGTTGTCCTCGATATGCAATTCCAATGCCAAGCGCCAGCGCTGCTTGCCGATCGTGACCTGCCGGGCCACGCGCGTGCGCAGCACGATCTGCGCGTCACCGGCCGTGATGCGCGGCCCCAGCACCTGAGCGGCGTTCTGCACGATGTTCAACACCATCTGGATCAGCTGCTCGCGGTCGCCACGGAAGTCGGGCAGCGAGGTGTCGTAGTCGCGCGTGAGCGTGAGGCCCTTGGGATGCTCGATGAGCACCAGCGCCCGCACGCGCTCGCAGATCTCGTGGATGTTGACGTCGCCCACCACCTGGGCCTTGCGGTGCGGCGCCAGCAGCCGGTCGACGAGGCTTTGCAGCCGGTCGACCTCGTGGACGATGACCTGGGTGTACTCGGTCAGCTCGGGGCTGCCGTCCTGCAGCTCCAGCGCCAGCAGCTGCGCCGCGCCGCGGATGCCGCCCAGCGGGTTCTTGATCTCGTGCGCGAGGTTGCGCGTGAGCTCCTTGGTGGCCTGCACCTGGTCGTGGTTGCGCTCGTCGCGGTCCTGGCGGGCCAGCTGCGCGATGTCGATGAGCTCGACGAGCACGCGCGGCGCGCCGTCGTCGGCGGCGTCCATCTGCGACACGATGACGTGCACCGGCAGGCCGTCCTCATGCGCCCAGGCGCCGCGGCGCAGCTGGGCGTCGAAGCGGCTGCTGGAGTACTGGTTGGCGGCCACGCCGGCGAGCGTGTCGAGCAGCCGGTGGGCGTCGTCGAACCAGTCGGGCAGCTGGGCCTTGTGCACCGCGCGGCGCGACAGCCGCATCGTGTTCTCGAAGGCCGCGTTGGCGAACAGGCATTCGCCGTCGGCGCTGACGACGACCACCATGGTCGCCAGCAGGTCCAGGCCGGCGAATTCGGCCGGCAGCAAAGAGGTTTCAGTCATGGGGCGCCGAGGCGCCGTGCGCCTCAGGGAAGCTTGGAGATTTCGCGCTTGAGCGCCTGCACGTCGGCCTCGTAGCGGGCCACGTTGTCCTTGAGCTCGGCCATGCGGTCGAGGTACTTCTGGTAGTTGCGCTCGTCGCCGCGGCGCTCCTGGCCGGCAGCGAACTCCTTCTGCGCATTGCCCAGGCGCTCCTCGGCCTGACGCAGTTCGGTCTGCAGCACGCGGCGGCGCTCGTCGTCGCGCACGCGCTGCTGGCCGGCATCCACGCGGCCTTCAGCACCGCGCGCCTCCGAGGACGATGCGGCGGCCGGCGCGCGCGGCTTGGCCGTCTGCACGACGGTGATGGGCGTGCCCTCGATCGTGCGGCAGCCCTTGTCGTGCGCCTCCTTGGCGGAGAGCGCGTCGGTGTAGAGCACCGGCGGGCCGGGGCAGCGGTACACCGTGCCCTGGGCCTGCGCGCCCAGGCTGGCAAGGACGAGCAGCGGGGCCAGCAGTCGGTTCAGCATGGCGGCATTGTGGACCAGGAGCATGGGCAGCAATGGACATGAAAAAGGGGCCGCAGCAGCGGCCCCCTTTTGCGGGGATGACCCAGGCAGCGGTGAGGCTGCCCATGGCCATCACAGCGCGTAGTACATGTCGAATTCGACCGGGTGCGTGGCCATGCGGAAGCGGGTCACTTCCTGCATCTTCAGGTCGATGTAGGCGTCGATGTAGGCATCGGTGAACACGCCACCCTTGGTCAGGAACGCGCGGTCCTTGTCCAGGTATTCCAGCGCCTGGTCGAGGCTGTGGCAGACGGTCGGGATCTTCGCGTCTTCTTCCGGCGGCAGGTGGTACAGGTCCTTCGTGGCGGCTTCGCCCGGATGGATCTTGTTTTCCACGCCGTCCAGGCCGGCCATCAGCAGGGCGGCGAAGCACAGGTACGGGTTGGCGGAGGGGTCCGGGAAGCGCGCCTCGACGCGGCGGCCCTTGGGGTTCGCCACGTACGGGATGCGGATCGAGGCCGAGCGGTTCTTGGCCGAGTAGGCCAGCTTGACCGGGGCTTCGAAGCCAGGCACCAGACGCTTGTACGAGTTCGTACCCGGGTTGGTGATGGCGTTCAGCGCGCGGGCGTGCTTGATGATGCCGCCGATGTAGTACAGCGCGAAGTCGCTCAGGCCGGCGTAGCCGTCACCGGCGAACAGGTTCTTGCCGTCCTTCCAGACGGACTGGTGAACGTGCATGCCGGAGCCGTTGTCGCCCACCAGGGGCTTGGGCATGAAGGTCGCGGTCTTGCCGTAGGCGTGGGCGACGTTCTGGATGATGTACTTCTGCAGCTGCGTCCAGTCGGCGCGCTCGACCAGCGAGCTGAACTTCGTGCCGATTTCCATCTGGCCGGCGTTCGCCACTTCGTGGTGGTGAACTTCGACGGGGATGCCCATCTGTTCGAGGATCAGGCACATCTCCGAGCGCATGTCCTGGCCGCTGTCGACCGGGGGCACGGGGAAGTAGCCGCCCTTGACGGTGGGACGGTAGCCGGAGTTGCCGTGCTCGTATTCCTTGGACGAGTTCCAGGCGCCTTCTTCCGATTCGATCTTGAAGAACGAGCCGGACATCTCGTTGCCCCAGCGGACGCTGTCGAACACGAAGAACTCGGGTTCCGGGCCGAAGAAAGCGGTGTCGCCCAGGCCGGAGGACTTGAGATACGCCTCGGCGCGCTTGGCCAGCGAACGCGGGTCGCGCTCATAGGCCTTGCCGTCGGTCGGGTCGATGACGTCGCAGGTCAGGATCAGCGTCGGCTCTTCGAAGAAGGGGTCGATGTTGGCCGAGTTGGGATCCGGGATCAGCAGCATGTCCGAGGCTTCGATGCCCTTCCAGCCGGCGATCGAGGAGCCGTCGAACGCGTGGCCCGACGTGAACTTGTCTTCGTCGAAATGGGAGACCGGCACGGTGACGTGCTGTTCTTTGCCACGGGTATCGGTGAAGCGGAAGTCGACGAACTTGACTTCGTTCTCCTTCACCAGGTTCATCACATCGGCGACGGTCTTGGCCATCAATTGCTCCTACGGGATCGAGGGGGTGGGTTGCCGCTGGAAGCGCACACGCGCCCCAGCCACGGGGGAAAGCAAAGCAGTTTGCATGCCAGATGCACCGACATGGGTTGCAGCTCGGCTGCTCGGGTCATTATCGTTGTGGGGCCGGTGATGGCCAGGGTTCTATCGCACCATCTCGGTGCTGATGGATGCACCAAACTGAATCACGCCCTCTTTCAGTGCGGAATAGGCGGCTTCCAGCTGCTCAGCGCTGCCCTTCACGCCCAGCTCGATGCAGCGGCCCCACTGGGGGTGGTCGACGCTCGGCAGGCTGAACACCTTGATGCCGGCGAAGTCGGCCTCCACCCGCTCCATCAGAGGCGTGAGGCTGGCTTCCATGGCCCCCTGGACGATCAGCGAGCGCTCCGTGACCCCGACCTGGCGATGCAGTTGCGGGTAGCGGTCCAGCACCCAGGCCATCATCGGATGGGCCATGACGGGGAAACCTGGCACGAAGTGGACGTTGCCGACGAAGAAACCCGGAATCTTGTTGAAGGGGTTGGGAACGATGCCCGCGCCCTCCGGAAACACGCCCATCTCGAAGCGGCGCACCGTATCGGGGTGATCCGCGTCGACCGTCTGGCCCTGCTCGGCGGCCATCTGCTGCACGCGCTGCCAGATCAGCTCGCGCGCCTCGGCGTGCAACGCCAGCGGCCGGCCCAGCGCCGCGGCGGCGGACTGGCGGGTGTGGTCGTCCGGCGTGGCACCGATGCCGCCGCAGCTGACGACGAGGTCGCCGCTGGCGAAGGCCTCGCGCAGCCGGGCGGTCAGCTGCTCGCGGTCGTCGCCCAGGTACTGCGCCCAGGACAGCTGCATGCCGCGCTCGGCGAGCAGCTCGATGAATTTGGCGAGGTGCGAGTCGCGGCGTTTGCCGGACAGGATCTCGTCGCCAATGATGATCAGTCCAACTTGCATGGGCTTCAGGCTCCCGGGAGAACTTCGGAGATGACGACCGGCTCACCGGCCCGCTGCGCCTGCAGCGCCGCCAGCGCGTAGTGCGTGAACCAGGCCGTGGAGAACGCAAACACCAGCGTGTAGAGCCAGATGGCCAGCAGCACGGTGAAGGGCGCAAAGATGATGCCGGCCACGCCGGAGACGGCCCAGACCAGCGACGGCACGGCGCCCAGGTAGCCGCAGACGACGCCCATGGCCAGCATGGGCACGCGGTGGACCTTGAGCAGCGCGCGGCGCTCGTCGGCCGAGGCGTGCTCGGCCAGCACGTCGAAGCCGAACACGCGGTAGGTCAGCCAGCCCCAGATCAGCGGCGGCAGCACCATGACCAGCGGCGGCACCAGCCACAGCGGCATGGACAGCACGATGAGCACCAGCGCCAGCAGCGTGGCGCCCAGCGACGCGAAGACGCTCTGCGCCAGCGTGCCGCCGCGCTTCTTCTCCAGCAACGGGAAGCGCCGCTCGGCGACGAGCCGCACGATGGCCGGCGTCATGCACAGCGCCACCAGCAGCAGGCTCAGCAGGATGACGACGGGCAGCACCCCGGCCAGCACGACGATGTTGGCCAGCACGCTGCGGAAGGACTGCAGGCCGAACGAGTCCAGCCAGCGCAGCAGGCTCTCGACGAGCAGCCAGCTCTCCAGCGTGGCCCGCACGCTGGCGATGGCGCCTTCCCAGAAGAAGAACATGAAGCCGAACGCCAGCACGCCGGAGACGACCAGCGGCAGCAGCGACAGGCCGATGACGCGCGGATGCAGGCAATAGGCGGCGGCGCGCCAGAAGGAGTCGATCAAGCTGTTCATCGGGGCCGGAGTATCCCCGCGCACGGCCTGGCGTGACTCAGGGCATGGTCAGTGCCACACCAGCCGCACCAGCCCCAGCCACTGCTGGCGCCAGAAGCCGCGGCCGTAGTCGCGGCCGCCCTCCTCGGGCAACTGGTCGCGCACGCCGGTGGGGTCGAAACGGTTGTCGAAGCTGGCCGTGCGGAACAGCTGGTCCCAAGCCGTCAGCAGGATGCCGAAGTTGTGCCCGCCCAGCGTGCCGCGGCCGTTCGTCTCATGCCCGATGCCGATGCTGTGGTGCAGCCGGTGGAAGCGCGGGCTGACCAGCAGCCGCTCGCCGAGGGCGCCGAAGCTCAGCCGCACGTTGGCGTGCTGCAGGCTCTCATGCAGTTGCGTGATGACGGTGATGGCGACGAACTGCCCCGGCTCCACGCCGATGAAGCGGGCCAGCAGCGCGAACGCGGTGCCGAGGATGACGTCGTCCAGCAGGTGGTTGCGGTTGTCGCTCCACATCGTCATCTGGCGCTGGCTGTGGTGCAGGCTGTGCAGCGCCCACCACCAGTTCATGCTGTGCTGCCAGCGGTGCAGCCAGTAGCCGGCGAAGTCGAACACGACGAGGTACAGCAGCAGGCTGACCCAGGCAATGTCGGTGACGCCGGGCCAGATGCCGTCCAGCTGCCACGTGGACAGCCCCGCCAGGCGCAGCTGCGCGGCGGCCCCGTCCCACAGCGGCTGGATGGTGAAGAACATCGCCAGCCGCACCAGGCCCAGCCGGTGGATCAGCGTGTAGAGGACATCGGTGCGCACACCGGCGCGATCGGTCACCGGCTCCACGGGCCAGCGGCGCTCCAGCAGCCGGATGCCGACCAGCAGCACGACGATCTGCAGCAGCCCCAGCAGCAGCCAGCCGGTCGCATCGAACGCGTCCTCCAGCAGGTTGCCCAGGCCCAGCCCGAACACGATGGGCTGCACGACGGACTCGTACAGCGCGAGTTGCAGGCTGTCGAAGGTGTTGGAGATCCAGTCGATCACGGCTTCTTGAGAAGGGGTGCGTATCTTGGATGATCGCGCAACGGCGCGAAGCACATGCCGCGCTGCTCCAGGCCCGTCATCAGCGGCTCCAGCACGGCGGGTGCCCAGGGGTCCTGCCGCTCCCAGATGCCCAGGTGGGCCACGAGGATGTCGCCGGGCCGGATGTCGCGCAGCGCCTTCTCCAGCAGCACCGCGTTCGGGTTGCTCTGGCTGGGCAGCTCGTCACCCAGGAAGCCCGCGCGGCTCCAGCCCACGTGCGTGAAGCCGCAGGCCTTGGCCGCGTTCAGCAGCGCGGCGGACGTGCGGCCCGCCGGCGACCGGAAGATCGGCGACAGCGGCTTGCCGGTCATCGCCATGAAGCGCTCGCCGACCTTCTTCAGGCTGGCGCAGTACTGCTCGGCCGTGACCTCGCGGACCACCGGCGGCTGGATGCCCGCCTGCGTGCGCACCTTGAAGCGCGTGACCTTGCCGTCAGCGTCCGGCAGGTCTTCCAGGAACACGTCGTGGTCCCAGGTGTGGGAGCCGAAGTCATGGCCCTCGGCCACGCGCTCGCGCCACCACGGCGCCCAGGTCTCGTCCAGCGTCGTGCCGCCGGTCTTGGTGGGCTCGCTGGCGAGGAAGAACGTCGCCTTCGCGTTGTGCCGCTTCAGCGTCTCCGCGATCAGCGGCGCCACGCCCATGTGGCCGGTGTCGAACGTGAGGTAGACCGGCTTGTCGCAGCTCGGCTGCGCAGTGGCCGCGGTGGCCACCAGCGCCAGGAGCAACGCCTTCATAGCCTGGGCTGATGGTCCAGCGTCCAGATGCCGTGCGGCGACTTGCCGACCTTGACCTGGCGCACGACCTTGCGCGTCGTCGTGTCGATCTGCGTGACCTTGCCGGCCCAGCGCGACGTGACCAGCAGCGTCTTGCCGTCGGTCAGCAGCTCCATGTCGTCGGGGCCGGCCGGCGCGGCGAACTGGTCGACGACCGTGAACGTCGCAAGGTCGATCTTGCTGATGGTGTTGCCGGCGCGGTTGGACACCAGCACGTGGCGCTTGTCGCCCCAGGCGCGGAAGGAGTGCGCGCCGTTGCCTGTCTGGATGCGGCGCGCCAGCTTCGGCGCCGCACCGCTGACGTCCCACACCTCGACGAACTTGTCGCCCGTCAGCCCCACCAGCAAGTGCTTGTCGTCCGGCGTCAGGTAGATGTCGGCGGGCATCTTGCCGACCGGCGTCTTCCACTTGACGGCCTGCGTCGCCAGGTCGATGGCCAGCAGCTCGTCGCTGTCCTGCAGGCTGACGTAGAGCGTCGTGCTCTTGGTGTCGATGTTCAGGTGGCTGGGCGTCTTGGGCGCCGGGATGCGCTTGACGAGCTGCAGCGGCTCAGGCGCAGCGCTGCCCTGCCAGCGGTACAGGTCCACGCGGTCCAGCCGGTTGGACGCGGTGACGAACCACTTCATGTCCGGCGAGAAGCGCAGGTGATAGGGGTCGGGGATGCCGCGCACCACGCGCTGGACCTCGGCCGTGCGCGGGTCCAGGAAGGTCAGCGAGTCACCCAGCGCGTTGGCGACGATGAGCGACTTCTCGTCGGGCGACAGGTAGAGGTGGTGCGGCTCCTTGCCCGTCGGGATGCGCTTGACGACGGTGAAGCTGACCGGGTCGATGACGGCGATGTCGGCGTCCAGCGAGTTCAGCACGAACACCGGCGGACGCGCCTGCTGGGCCTGCGCGCCCAGCGCCGTCACCATTGCCAAGGCCATCGCCCAACTGCGCAACATCCCGTACTCCCGTCGAAAAAGCAAAAGGGCGGCCCGATGCCGCCCTGCGAAGCCCAGTTTACCCGGGGGGTGTCTGCACAACCCCTGTCCCAGGTCAAGCCGGCTGCGGTGTCAGTCGTCGTTGTCGCCGCCCAGCAGGCCGCCCAGCAGGCCAGCGCCGGCAAAGCCGCCCAGCACCGAGCCCTCCTCGCGGCCGCCGCCGCCGGTCTGCGGCGCCGCCGCGAAGATGCGCGAGGCCAGGCGCGAGAACGGCAGGCTCTGCAGCCACACCTCGCCCGGGCCGGTCAGCTTGGCCAGGAACAGCCCCTCGCCGCCGAACAGCGCCGTCTTGATCTTGCCGACGTACTGGATCTCGAAGTTGACGCTGGGCGTGTAGGCCACCACGCAGCCGGTGTCCACCAGCAGCGTCTGCCCCGGCTGCAGCGTGCGGCGCACGACGGTGCCGCCGGCATGCACGAAGGCCAGGCCGTCGCCTTCGAGCTTCTGCATGATGAAGCCCTCGCCGCCGAAGAAGCCGGTGGACAGCTTCTGCTGGATGGCGATGCCGAGAGAAACGCCGCGCGCGGCGCACAGGAAGGCGTCCTTCTGGCAGATCAGCGTGCCGCCCAGCTGGCGCAGATCCATCGGCAGGATCTTGCCGGGGTAAGGCGCGGCAAAGGCCACGCGCTGCTTGCCCGAGCCATTGTTCGTGTAGACCGTCGTGAACAGCGACTCACCGGTGATGAGGCGCTTGCCGGCGCCCAGCAGCTTGCCGAAGAAGCCGCCGCCCTGGTTGGCCGAGCCGTCGCCGAACACGGTGTCCATGGCGATGCCGGCGTCCATGAACATCATCGAGCCCGCCTCGCCGATGGCCGCCTCGCCGGGGTCCAGCTCGACCTCGACGAACTGCATCTCGGCGCCCTTGATTTCGAAATCCACTACATCCATGGCCATGACGGCTCTCCCGGCTAAACATACGACGGGGCGCATGATAGCGAGGCGGCAACACCACAAATTTCTCTGTTGACAGAAATTTCAGACGGCGTACGCTACAAGCCATGGAACTCACCGACATCGCCCGCCGCTTCATCGTCCACTGGGGCGAGATGGGCAGCAACTGGGGCGTCAACCGCAGCGTGGCGCAGATCCACGCGCTGCTGTACGTGCACGGCCAGCCGCTGCATGCCGAGGACCTGGCGGACACGCTGGTGCTGGCCCGCTCCAACGTCAGCAACAGCCTGAAGGAGCTGCTGAACTGGCGGCTCATCCGCGTGACCCATGTGCTGGGCGACCGGCGCGACTACTACGAGACCTCCGGCGACGTGTGGGAGCTGTTCCGCATCATCGTGCGCGAGCGCAAGGAGCGCGAGTTCGACCCCACCGTGGCGCTGCTCAAGGAACTGTCCGCCGACCCGGCGCTGGAGCGCGAGCCGCCCGCCGTGCAGGACCGGCTGCGCAGCACGCTGTCGCTGATGCAGACGCTGGGCAGCTGGAGCGACGAGATGCTGCGCCTGTCGCCCGCCACGCTGGAGAAGATCCTGCGCCTGGGCGCCCAGGTGCAGCGCTTCGTGCGGCCAGCCGACGCAGCCGAGCCGGCCAGCGTCTACCCCGTCACCCCACCCATGCCGCCGATGGGATGAACACCGCGAGGCGCCGGCAACGGGGCCTCTTTTTTTGCCCAAACATTTCTCTTTTGACAGAAATAACTGCCATGACCACCAGCCAACGTCCCCACACGGTCTACTACGACGGCGCCTGCCCGCTGTGCCGCAGCGAGATGGGCGTGCTGATGCGCGACAACACGGCCGGCCTGCTGCGCTTCACGGACATCTCGCAACCCGGCTTCGACGCCGCGGCGCTGGGCCTCACGCAGCAGGCCCTGATGGCCCGACTGCACGTGCAGACGCCCGACGGCAGCTGGCTCATCGGCGTGCCAGCCGTGCAGGCGGCCTACGCGGCCACGGGCCACCACCGCATCGCCGCTGCGCTGGGCCACCCCATCGTCGCCCGCCTCGCGCGCCCGGCCTATGCCTGGCTGGCCGACCACCGCTACCGCCTGCCGCGCTGGCTGCTGCGCGTCGCCCACCTGCACACCGGCAGCTGCGCGCCCGACGGCGCCTGCCGCACCCACTGATTTACCCAAGGAGAGCACCATGTCGGAACTGAACTTCGTCCTCACCCTCGTCGTCGCCGTGCTGGGCCCGCTGCTGGCCATCAGCTACCTGAAGCCCATCCTGCTGGTGGTGCTGGACGCGCTGTGCGTCGATCCGCTGCCCGGCAAGGTCGGCGCGCATTTCTGGATTCGCAGCGCCTACGTGCTCGCGCTGGCCGGCACGCTGGTGCTGGCGCTGACCTTCGGCGAGTTCCACGGCAGCGTGATGGACGCGCTGCACCGCGCGCTGTGGCTGGCGGCGGCGGGCAGCTTCGTCAGCATTGCCATCATCACGCGCCGGGTCTGGGCGCCCGTGCGCGAGCGCCAGGCCCGGCCCGCAGCACCCCGGCCGCCGGTCGCGCCCGTGGCCGCTGCCGACCGGTGGGTCTGAGCCATGAAGATCCTCGTCATCGGCGCCGGTGGCTTCATCGGCACCCACGTCTGCCGCGCACTGGCCGATGCCGGCCATGAAGCGGTGCGCGCCGCGCTGCGGCCGGTCACCGACTGGGACCGGGCTGCAGCCTGGCAGCCGCTGCTGGCCGGCGTGGACGGCGTCGTCTACACCGCCGGCTGCCTGCGCGACCAGGCCGGCGGCGTGGCCGGCCTGCTGGACCTGCTGCACCACCGCGCGCCGCTGGCGCTGGCCGACGCCTGCGACGCGGCAGGCGTCACCCGCCTCGTGCATGTGTCGGCGCTGTGCGGCGGCGTCAGCGCCTACGCGCGCAGCAAGCATGCCGGCGACGTCGCGCTGGCCGGCCGCGCCTGCATCGTGCGGCCCAGCCTCGTCGTCGGCGTGGGTGGCGTCAGCAGCCGCATGCTGGACCTGCTGGCCCGCCTGCCCTGGCTGCCGCTGCCGGCCGAGGTGGCGCGCTGCCGCGTGCAGCCCATCCGCGTGGAGGACCTGGCGGCCGGCATCGTCGCCGCGCTGGCCGCGCCGCAGCCGACGCCGTCGTGGACGGCCGTGGGCCCCGAGGCGGCAACGGTGGCCGAATGGATCGCCCGCCGCCGCGCGGCCCGCGGCCTGGGCCCGGCGCGCAGCCTCGCACTGCCGGGCGCACTGACACGCGCCTCGGCGCGTCTCGGAGACCTGCTGCCCCTGGGCCCATGGTGCAGCACGGCCCTGGAACTGCTGGCCCACGACAGCACCGAGCCCGCCGCCGCCTCGCCGCTGGGCCGGCCACTGCGGGATGCGATGCAGGGTGGCTGGGCATGACCCGCGAGCACCTGGCCCGGGCCTCGCTCGTGCTGCTGTGGTGGGGCACCGTCGCGGCCAGCCTGCACGACGGCGGCGCCGCCGGCATCGCGCTGCTGCAGCGGGCCACCGGCATCGGCCCCGAGGCAGCGCTGGCCGTCGTGGGGCTGGGCTGCGCGTGGGACGCCGCCCTCGGCCTGCTGCTCCTGCTGCGGCCCGGCGCCCTCACCTACCGCCTCGCGGCCGCCGGCGTCATCGGCATGACGCTGCTGGCCACGGCCCTCGTGCCCACGCTGTGGCTGGACCCGTTCGGCGCGCTGCTGAAGAACCTGCCGGTGCTGGCGCTGCTGACCCTGATGACGCCGAAGGAGGAACGCGCATGAACACCTACCTGCTCGTGAAGTGGCTGCACATCGTGTCGAGCGTGCTGCTGGTCGGCACCGGTTTCGGCTCGGCGTTCTACCTGTTCTTCGCCAACCGCAGCGCCAGCCTGGAGGCCCGCGCGGTGGTGGCGCGGCTGGTGGTGCGCGCCGACCTGTGGTTCACGACGCCGGCCGTCATCGTGCAGCCGGCCACCGGGCTGTGGCTGGCCCACACGGCCGGCTGGCCGCTGAGCACGCCCTGGCTGCGGGCCTCGCTGCTGCTGTACGCGCTGGCCGGCGCCTGCTGGCTGCCGGTGCTGTGGCTGCAGCTGAAGATGGCACGCGACGTGGAAGCCGCGCTGGCCGAGCGGCGTCTGCTGTCGGCGCAGTACGCGCGCTGGCAACGCGCGTGGGAAGCACTGGGCTACCCGGCCTTCGCGGCGATGCTGGCGGTGTTCTTCCTGATGGTGAACAAGCCGGACTTCTAGCCGCCCGCCCGTTTGACGGTCCAGCCCTCGGGCCGCGCCTGCAGCCAGGCCACCACCTTCTCCAGGTGGTCGCCCTGGATCTCGATGACGCCGTCCTTGGCCGTGCCGCCGCTGCCGCAGGCGGCCTTGAGCTGCTTGGCCAGCGCGGTCAGCGCGGCATCGTCCAGCGGCAGGCCCAGCACGGCCGTCACACCCTTGCCCTTGCGGCCGGCCGTCTCGCGGCGCACGCGCACGATGCCGTCGCCCGCCGGGCGGGTCTTGGCCTTGCAGACGCATTGCGCCGTGGGCTGGCCACAGCCCGGGCAGGCGCGGCCGAAGTCGGTCGAGTAGACGAGGCTCATTGACCCGGCTTCAGATGCCGCTCGAAGAACGCGTCCATCGTGCGGTAGAGGTGCAGCCGCGCCGCACGGCCGGCGATGCCGTGGGCCTTGCCGGGGTAGATCTGCAGGTCGAAGGTCTTGCCCGCCGTCTGCAGAGACTCCACCAGCCGCAGCGTGTGCTCGAACAGCACGTTGTCGTCGGCCGTGCCATGCACCAGCAGCAGCGGCTTGGCCAGCAGCGCAGCGCGGGAAGGCAGGTTGGCGCTGGCGTAGGCCTCGGCCTTGCCGCCGTCGGGCATGCCGAGATAACGCTCCGTGTACGCGGTGTCATACAGCGTCCAGTCGGTCACCGGCGCCACGGCCACGGCGGCGGCGAACGGCGTGTCGGCGTCCAGCATCGCGCGGGCGCCCAGGAAGCCACCGTAGCTCCAGCCGAAGAAGCCGATGCGCGCCGCGTCGACGTAGGGCACCGTGCCGGGCAGCTGGCGCACCGCGGCGAACAGGTCGGCCACCTCGGTCTTGCCGAAGGCGCGGTGGTGGGCGCGCGTGAAGTCGCGCTCGCGGTGCTGCATGCCGCGCGTGTCCAGCGTCAACACGCCGTAGCCGCGCTGCTGCCAGTAGGCGATCAGCGCCATGTCGCGGCCCCAACCCCAGTTCACCGTGGCGGCGCCGGGCCCGCCGTAGGCCAGCACGATGACCGGGTGCTTGCCCTCGCGGCGGTCCTGCGCCTGGAAGAAGAACGCGTTCAGCGGCGTGCTGCCGTCGGCGGCCTTCAGCTCCAGCGCCAGCGGCAGGTTGGTGTACTGGCGCAGCGCCGCGTCCGGCGCGTCGCCGGCCAGCGCGATGGCCGTCTGCTGGCCCAGCGTGCGCAGCTCCAGCCGCGGCGGCTCGCCCCAGGCCGAGCGCGTCACCAGCAGCCGCGTGCAGGCGGCGTCGGCCTTGGCATCGCGCCACTGGCGGTTGCCAGCACCGGCCACCGGCTGCGGCCGGCCACCGGCCAGCGGCACGGTGTAGAGCTCCTGCGCCTTGCCACGGTCACCGGCCGCGGTGAACACCACGGCCTGATCGCTGGCACAGACGGCATGGTCCACCGGCTCAGCCATGTCGGTCAGCGGCGTGCGGGCGCCGCTGGCGCGGTCCAGCAGCACCAGCTGGCGCCGGCCCGACGCCTCGCTGGACCACAGCAGGCCGCGCGGCGTCTCGGTCAGGTCGTCATGCACCTCCACCCAGGCCGAGTCGGTCTCGGTGGTGATGTCACGCGGCGCGGCGCCCGGCTTGAACTCGGTCAGCGTGAGGCGCGTCTGGTCGCGCGTGAACCACTGCAGCCACGGCGTGCCGTCGGCAAACCAGCCGGCACGCGAGATGTACTCGGCCTGGGCCGGCAGCGGCAGCGCGCGCTGGCGGCCGGTGGCCGCGTCGATGACGAACGCGCTGACCTTGGCATTGGCCTCGCCGGCGGCGGGGTAGCGCTGCTCGGTCATCGCGGTGCGGTCGGCAAAGATCTGCGCACGCGTCTTCACGGCCACGCCGGACTCGTCCACGCGCAGCGCCAGCAGCGACTTGCCGTCCTTGCTCCACCAGTAGCCGCGCTGGCGCGACAGCTCCTCGGCGGCGATGAACTCGGCCAGGCCCCAGGTCAGCGTCTCGCTGCCGTCGCGGGTGAGCTGGCGCGGCTTGGCGCCGGCCGCCAGCGGCAGCGTGAACAGGTTGCCGCCCTGCACATAGGCCAGGCTGCGGCCATCGGGCGCGCAGCGCGGCTCCAGCTTGGGCGCGCCGGCGCCCAGCGCCAGCTTCTGCGCCTGCGGGCCGGCGGCGGTGAGGCGCACGACGTAGAGGTCGCCCGACAGCGGGAACAGCAGCGCGCCGTCGTCCTGCCCGCACCACTGGTAGCCGGTGATGCCGCGCTGGCTGATGCGCTTGCGCTCCAGCGCCATCTTCTCGGCCTCGGACAGCTTCTGCTCGGCGCCGCCCAGCAGGTCCGCCGCGGCGACGAGCTTGCGCGGCTCGCCGCCGGCCGCCGGCTGCGCCCACAGCTCCAGCACCTCGCTGTCGGCCTGCGACGGGCGCAGGAAGCTGACCCACTGGCCGCCGGGCGACACCTCCGGCTGGCGCGGCAGGCGGCCGGCCAGCGGCGGGTCGGCGGTGATGCGTTCGAGGCTGAGGGCGGGCGGCTGCGCCAGCGCGGCGCTGGTGGCGCAGGCGGTGGCCAGGAGGGTCATGAGGATCTTCATGACCCGCATGCTAAGCGGCCGCTCTCAGGCCTCCAGCGGCGCCGTCGCCAGCGCAAAGCCTTCGTCGACCCAGCCGGTGATGCCGCCGGCCATGATCTTCACCGGCCGGCCCAGCCGCGCCAGCCGCAGCGCGCCACGGGCCGCGCCGTTGCAGTGCGGGCCGGCGCAGTAGGTGACGAACAGCGTGTCCATGGGCCAGGCGGCGAGCTTGCTCTCGATGAGCTTGCCGTGCGGAAAGTGGATGGCGCCGGGCACGTGGCCGCGGGCGTACAGCTCGGCGGAGCGCACGTCCAGCAGCACGAAGTCGGCGGCGCCCTGGCGGAGGCTGTCGTGCACGTCCCAGCAATCGGTCTCGAACGTGAACTCGGCGGCGAAATGGGCGGCCGCGTCGGCGGACGGGGCGGCGGGAATGGCGGCGACGGCAGAAGGCATGGCGGGCTCCGTGGAAAGGTGCAGACATCGTCGGCGCGCCGGCGCGGCACCACAATTGGCGCCAATGACCAACATCGCCAAGATCGCGCCAACAACGACCGGACCGCTGGTCGTCGCGCCCGTCTACGACGGTCTGTGCACCTTCGAGTTCGCCATCGCCGCCGAGATCTTCGGGCTGAGCCGGCCAGAGATGGGGCCGGGCTGGTACCGCTTCGCCAGCGCCGCCATCGAGCCCGGGCCGCTGCGCGCGCATGGCGGTCTCACCGTGACGAGCGACGGCGGCATCGCCCTGCTGGACCGCGCCGACCTCATCGTCATGGCCGGCTGGAAGGGGGCTGACGTGCCGGTGCCCGACGCGCTGGCGAAGCGGCTGCGCCAGGCCTGGCAGCGCGGCGCGCGGCTGGCGTCCATCTGCTCGGGCGCCTTCGTGCTCGCCGCCACCGGCCTGCTGGACGGCCGCCGCGCCGCCACGCACTGGCGTTATGCCGAGCGGCTGCGCGCGCGCCACCCGGCCATCGCCGTGGACGCCGACGTGCTCTACGTGGAGGAGGACCGCGTGTTCACGTCCGCTGGCAGCGCCGCAGGCATGGACCTGATGCTGCACCTGGTGAGGCAGGACTTCGGCGTGGAGGCGGCCAACAGCGTGGCGCGGCGGCTCGTCATGCCGGCGCACCGCGGCGGCGGCCAGGCGCAGTTCATCGAGCGGCCGGTGCCGCGCGACCGCACCCACCGGCTCGCCGGCCTGATGGACGAGGTGCGCGCCGACCTGCGCGCGCCGTGGACGCTGGCGCAGATGGCCCACCTTGCGGCCATGAGCCCGCGCACGCTGCTGCGCCGCTTCACCGAGGCCACCGGGCAGTCGCCGGGCGACTGGCTCATCGCCGAGCGCGTGGCCGAGGCGCGGCGGCTGCTGGAGGCCAGCGCGCTGCCGGTGGAACGCATCGCAGCCGAGGCCGGCTTCGGCAGCGTGCAGGCGCTGCGCCACCACTTCCAGGCCCGCGTGGGCCTGGCGCCGCGGGACTACCGCGCCTCGTTCGGCGCCGCGCAGCGATAGGCGAAATGCGAGCAAGCTCATGCGGGACGTGAACGGCCCGCCTTCCTATCATTTGGCGCCCCCTGCCCCCTCACGGAGACCGCCCCATGTCCCTGCGCATCAACGACATCGCCCCCGACTTCACCGCCCAGACCACGCAAGGCGAGGTCAGGTTCCACGACTTCATCGGCGACCAGTGGGTCGTGCTGTTCTCGCACCCCAAGGACTTCACGCCGGTGTGCACCACCGAGCTGGGCTACCTGGCCAAGATCGAACCCGAGTTCACGCGCCGCAACACCAAACTCATCGGCCTGAGCGTGGACCCCGTGGACAACCACCACAAGTGGGCCGCCGACATCGAGGAGACCCAGGGCCACCTGCCGAAGTACCCGCTGATCGGTGACCACGACCTCAACGTCGCCAAGCTCTACAACATGCTGCCGGCCGACCTCGAGGGCACGTCGGAGGGCCGCACTGCCGCCACCAATGCCACCGTGCGCTCGGTCTTCATCGTCGGCCCGGACAAGCGTATCAAGCTGATCCTGACCTACCCGATGACGACGGGCCGCAACTTCGAGGAGATCGTGCGCGTGCTGGACAGCCTGCAGCTGACCGCAAGGCACAAGGTCGCCACACCGGCAAACTGGCAGCCCGGCGACGACGTCATCATTGCCGGCTCGGTGTCCGACGAAGATGCCAAGACGCTGTTCCCCGCCGGCTGGAAGGCGCCCAAGCCTTACCTGCGCATCACCAAGCAACCGTCCTGAGTCAGCTTGACCGACGCGGCTTCGTCGCTGCGTCGCGCTCCCATGGCGGCACGCCGCCCAGCTGCTCGGCCATGAAGTCGACGAAGGCCGTCACGCGCGCCGGCACCAGCCGGCGCTGCGGCATCACCGCGTGGATGCCGGTCTCGGGCAGCTTGCAATCCGGCAGCACCACCTGCAGCCGCCCCGCGCGCAGGTCATCGGCCACGTGCCAGGTCGAGTGGATGGCGATGCCCATCCCCGCCACCGCCGCGTCGCGCAGCACCTCGCCCTGGCTGCTGTCCAGCGGGCCATCCACGCGCACCGCCACCTCGCGGCCACGTTTGTCCTTCATGCGCCACACATCCGCCCGGCCCTGGCTGCCGACGAGGATGAGGCAGTCGTGCTGCGCGAGGTCCTCGGGCCGGGCCGGGGCGCCGCGCCGGCGCAGGTAGTCGGCCGACGCGCACAGCACGCGGCGGTTGGCCGCCAACCGCTTCGCGACGAGACTGGAGTCCTCCATCGCGCCGATGCGCAAGGCCAGGTCGAAGCCGGCCGTCACGAGGTCGTGCATCTGGTCGGACAGGTCCACGCTGAGCCTGAGCTGCGGGTGCCGCCGCATGAACGCCGGCAGCAGCGGCGACACGTACTGGCGCGCGAACGTGGCCGACGTCGTCAGCCGCAGCGTGCCGGTCACCGCGGTACCGGCCTGGCCCAGGCCCGACACCAGCGTCTGCAGGTCGTCCACCAGCGGCCGCCCCTGCTCGGCCAGCGCCAGGCCCTCGGGCGTGGGCGTGAGGCTGCGCGTCGTGCGGTGGAACAGCCGCACACCCAGCGACTGCTCCAGCGACCTCAAGCGCTGGCTGGCCACCGCCACCGACAGATCCAGCCGCCGTGCCGCGGCGCTGATGGAGCCGGCGTCGAACACGCGCAGGAACAGCTGGAGGTCGTCGATGCGGCTCATGGCGGGCGCCCCGTTTATGAAGACTTTGTTGAAAGTGATTGAGCGTTCTGGTGGTTTTTACATCGAATGCAAAACCCCAGACTGCAGGCCATCCAATCACCGGAAAGACCTCCACCATGGCCACCGCCCCCATCCCAGCCGCCGCGCGCCGGCCCTGGGCCCTCTACGCGCTGACCGTCGGCGCCTTCGGCATCGGCACGACTGAATTCGTCATCATGGGCCTGCTGCTGCAGCTGGCCGCCGACCTGCAGGTGAGCCTGGCCACCGCCGGTCTGCTGATCTCCGGCTACGCGCTGGGCGTGTTCGTCGGCGCACCGCTGCTGACGGCAGCCACCAGCCGCGTGCCGCGCAAGACCGCGCTGCTGGCGCTGATGGCCATCTTCACGCTGGGCAATGTCGCCTGCGCGCTGGCGCCCAACTACGCGGTGCTGATGCTGGCGCGTGTCATCACATCGTTGGCCCACGGCACCTTCTTCGGCGTCGGCGCCGTCGTCGCCACCAGCGTCGTGCCGGCGGACCGCAAGGCCTCGGCCATCTCGACGATGTTCACCGGCCTGACGGTCGCCACGCTGCTGGGCGTGCCCGCCGGCGCCTGGCTGGGCCTGCAGCATGGCTGGCGCTCGACGTTCTGGGCCGTCAGCGCCATCGGCCTCGTCGCCATGGCCGTCATCGCCGTCTTCGTGTCGGCCCGGGAAGCCGGTGCCGGCAGCGCCGTGTCGCTGCGCGAGGAGTTCAAGGTGCTGCAGCGCGGCCACGTGCTGCTGGGGCTTGGCGCCACCGTGCTGGGCTTTGCCGGCGTGTTCACGGTGTTCACGTTCGTGCAGCCGCTGCTGACGCGCATCAGCGGCTTCGGCGAGGCCGGCGTGTCGGCCGTGCTGCTGGTGTTCGGCGTCGGCATGATCGTCGGCAACGTCGTCGGCGGCCGCTGGGCCGACCGCGCGCCGGTGCGCGCGCTGCTGGGCTCGCTGGCCGTGCTGGCCGGCGTGCTGGTGGCGATGGGCTTCGCGATGCACAGCCAGCTGCTGGCCGTGCTGTTCATCGGCCTGCTGGGCGCGGCCGGCTTCGCCACCGTGTCGCCGCTGCAGCTGCGCGTGCTGAGCCAGGCCGAGGGCGCCGGCCAAAGCATGGCGTCCAGCCTGAACATCGCCGCCTTCAACCTCGGCAATGCGCTGGGCGCCTGGCTGGGCGGCGCGGTCATCGCCCACGGCCCGGGCCTGGCCACGCTGCCCTGGGCTGCCGCCGCGCTGACGCTGGGCGGGCTGGCCGTGGCTTGGGCCAGCGTGCGGACGGACGCAACGCGTGCGCCGCTGCCGGCGGCCGCTCAGGCCTGCTGAGGGCCGAACAGGCGCAGCGCCAGCTCGTCGGCGTCGTTGACGGTGCGCAGCTCGGCGTAGGCGGCCTCGGCCTCGGGGTAGGCGCGCTTCAGGTAGTGCAGCCACTGCTTCAGGCGCCCGCCCTGGTGGCGCGCGGCGACGGTGGCGCGCACCTGCGCAAAGAAGACCTGCATCAGCGGCAGCAGCTCGGCCCACGGCAGCGGCGCGGCGCGCAGGCCGGCCACGCGCAGCGCGAGGCCGGGGTCGGCCACCATGCCGCGGCCCAGCATCAGGTGCTCGCAGCCGCTGCGCTCACGCGCCAGCCCGGCGTGCTCGACGGTCCAGATCTCGCCGTTGGCGATGACGGTGAGCGGCACCGCCTCGCGCACGGCAGCGATGCGCTCCCAGTAGGCCGGCGGCTTGTAGCCATCGGCCTTGGTGCGGGCATGCACGACGATCTCGCTGCCGCCCGCCGCATGGATGGCGCGGGCCACGTCCAGCGTGCGGCTGTCGTCCATGTAGCCCAGCCGCATCTTGGCGGACACCATCACGTCCGCCGGCACCGCGCGGCGCACGGCGGCGACGATGTCGTGGATGAGCTCCGGCTCGTCCAGCAGCACGGCGCCGCCGCGGTGGCGGTTCACGCACTTGGCCGGGCAGCCGAAGTTCAGGTCGATGCCGTCGGGCTTCAGCTCGGCCAGCCGCGCCGCGTTCTCGGCCAGGCAGTGCACGTCGGAGCCCAGCAGCTGCGGATGCACCGGCACGCCCGCTGCCGTGCGGCCGCCGTGCTTCAGCTCCGGCACGATGCGCGTGAACACGCGGGCGGGCAGCAACTGGTCGGTCACGCGGATGAACTCGCTGACGCAGCGGTCCACACCGCCGACGCGGGTCAGCACGTCGCGCAGGATGTGGTCCAGCAGGCCTTCCATGGGCGCCAGCAAGATCACTTGGATTCCTCCAGGCTCAGCAGGTACAGCCGCAAATCGAATTCCAGCTGGAAGTAGTCAGGCTCCATGTGCTGGCAGAGCTTGTAGAAGGCCTTGTTGTGCTCCAGTTCGCGCAGATGGGCCAGCTCGTGCACGACGATCATGCGCAGCAGCGCGGCCGGCGCGTCCTTGAACAGCGTGGCGACGCGGATCTCGCGGCGCATCTTCAGCTTGCTGCCCTGCACCTGCGTGCGCCGCGTATGCGTGCCCAGGGCATGCTGCAGCACGCGCAGCTTGGCGTCGTAACCGACGAAGTTCAGCGGCTCGGCGTTGCGCAGGTGGCGGGTCTTGAGGTCGTTGACGTAGCTGAACAACGCGCCGTCGCTGCGCACCTCGTGGCGCTCGGGAAAGCGGCGCGAGAGGTAGTCGGCCAGGCGGCCTTCGCTGCGCAGCGTCTCAGCCTGGGCGATCAGCTCAGGCGGGTAGCCGGCGAGGTAGCGGGCGGCGCCTGCAGGGCTGGCAAGATGGGGCGATGTCATCGGAGAAATTCAGGATCAGGCTGGAGCCGCAAGGCACCATTTTCGACTGTGCGCCGGACCAGCCCCTGCTGCTCGCCGCGCTGGCCGCCGGCATCGCCCTGCCCTGGTCCTGCCGCAACGGCACTTGCCGCACCTGCATCTCCCAGCTCATCGACGGCCACATCGAGCACCGCATCCCCTGGCCAGGCCTGTCGGCCGAGGAGAAGGCCGACGGCTTCATCCTGCCCTGCGTGGCCGAACCGCGCAGCGATGTGACGCTGCGCCGGCCCTGACTACCGGCCTACCGGCGCGTCATCACGATCACCTGACCGTTCTGCGTCAGCGTGGCCGACGCGGGCGGGCCGTCCTCCGCGCTGAAGTCCAGCTGCGCGCCGACCTCGGGCACGTGGAAGCGCCGCGGCGCGCTGGCCTGCAGCAGGAACGACCGCTGGCCCACCGCCTGGCCTTGCAGCCGGCCCTGGTCGTCGAGGAAGACCTTGATTGCCAGCTGCGGCGATGCGTACTCGCCCACCAGCGGCTGCAGCTGCGCCGCGCCCAGTGTGATGAAGGCCGGCTCGGCCGGCAGCTCGCCGCTGCGCACCCAGCGCTCGCCGGTGGTCTCGCCGTTGTTGAAGACGCGCAACGCGATGACCTTGCCGTCGGCGCCGCGCTCCAGCTGCAGCTCGCTCAGCGACTCAGGAAATGCGAAGCGGTCCTGGCCCAGCGGCAGCAGCACCGCGGTGCCGCCGCCACCACGCTGGCTCTGCAGCTGGCCGTCCTTCACGCGCAGCGTGCGGGTCTGCTTGTCGTCGAGGCCATAGAGTCCCTCGGCGCTCTTCAGCTGCTCGGCCGGCACGGCCACGGCCTTGTGCTCGGCGAAGGGCTCGCCGATGGCGAACGCGGCCAGCTTGCGCGCCACGGTGTCCATCGCAAAACCCGGGCCGTCGCTGTTGCGCAGGATGACGACGGTGGTCTGGCTGGCCGGCAGGTAGCTCAGCATCGACGCGAAGCCATGGATGCCGCCGCTATGCGACAGCATCGCCTGGCCGCGCAGCGTGCCGGTGCCGATGCCGAAGCCGTAGTGGTGCGGCTTGGCCGGGCCCTCGGGCGTCGTCATGCGCGCGTAGCTGGCCTGTCCGATCAGCTTGCCGCCGTGCAGCGCCCGGTTCCAGCGCCACAGGCCGTCGGTGCTGGCGACCAGCGCGCCGGCCGCGTGCGGCTGCGTCATGCTGAGGAAGCCGGCCGGCGCCACCTGGCCCTGGCCGTTCAGCGTGTAGCCCTGCGCCATGCCCTTGAACAACCGGTCGCCGGCTGGGTAGTACACCCCGGTGATGCCTGCCGGCTTGAGCAGCAGCGCGTCGATGGACTCGTGCCAGGGCTTGCCCGAGATGACCTCGACGACGGCCCCCAGCAGCACGTAGCCGGAGTTGTTGTAGGCCCACTTCTCGCCGGGCGCGAAGTCCACGGGCTGGTCCTTGAAGGCCTTGATGAGCTCGGCGGTGTTCAGGTCGCGGCGGATCGGGCCGGCCATGTAGCCGGGGATGCCGGTGTAGCTCTTCACGCCCGACGTGTGGTTGAGCAGCTGCAGCAGCGTGATGTTGGCGCCGTTCGGATAGTCGGGCAGGAATTTGGACAGCGGGTCGTCCAGCTTCGCCTTGCCGTCGTCGATCTGCCTGAGCAGCGCCGCGGCGGCAATCTGCTTGGTGACCGAGCCGATGCGCAGCAGGTGGTCCGGCTGCAGGGGCACGCCCAGCTCGACGCTGGCCATGCCGCGCGCGCCCTGGTAGAGCAGCTGGTCACCACGCGCGACGAGCACGCTCACGCCGGGGCCGTCGACCGCGATCTTTTGCGCGTCGAGCAACTGGTTGGCGTAGGCCGTCATGGCTGCCGGCGTGGCGGGCTGGCCGGCATGCGCCGCGCCGATCAACAGCGACAGCAGGACGGCGACGGGGATCGAAGGTGGGCGCATGGCAGCTAACGAGTGGATGGAACGGCGCGCAGCATCGTGGCCCGACCGGCGCACGGCAAGCCCCGGTGCGACGGACTGCACGAACAGACAACTGAGCCGCAGCCGCCATCCACAGCGCCTGTGGACAAACCCGTGCACACCCTGCGGGCGGCGGCTGCAAGTGCCTGTGGCGACAAGGGATTTCCTGCATTGCCTCAGATTGAGGCAGTTCCGTGACAGCGGTCGTTCCGCCGTCCACAGCGCCTGTGGACAAACCCGTGCACACCCTGCGGGCGAAGACGCCAAGTGCTTGGCGCAAAAGGGGTTTTCTTGCGCTGCCTCAGATTGAGGCAGTTCCATGACACGGGACAATCGCACCCATGCATCGCACCATCTTCACGACGCCCGTCGTCAGCACCCTGCTGCGCGCCGTCTCCGTCACCTGGCTCAGGCTGGCTGGCTGGACCGTTCAGGGCCAACTGCCTCCCGAGGCGCGCAAGAGCGTCTTCATCGCCGCCCCGCACACCAGCAACTGGGACCTGCCCTACACGCTGTTCGCGTCGTTCGCGCTGCGTCTGACGCCCTACTGGATGGGCAAGGCGTCCATCTTCAAGTTTCCGTTCGGTGGGCTGATGCGCTGGCTGGGCGGCATCCCGGTGGACCGCAGCAAGTCCAGCAACCTCGTGGCCGCGTCGGCCGAGGCCCTGGTGGCCGCCGACGGCCCGGTGCAGCTCATCGTGCCGCCCGAGGGCACGCGCAGCAAGACGGTGTACTGGAAGACGGGGTTCTACTGGATCGCCGTCACGGCGAAGCTGCCCATCGTCATGGCGCACATGGACTACCCGCGCAAGCTCGTGGGCCTGGGGCCGCTGTTCCACCCGACCGGCGACGTCGAGGCTGACATGGTCGAGATCAAACGCTATTACGCCCAGTTCAAGGGCAAGAACTCCGACCAGTTCACCCATGAGTGATTCGCCCCTCGTCTGATCTCGCCACGCTGAACGCGGGCGAGCCCAGCCGGTCCCCCGAGGGGACGGCGATGCTCACGGGGCTTGCCCCGCTCGCACATCGCCAGCGCGGGCCGGCTTGGGAGCGGCCCGGCGCTCGGCCCGAATACCAAAACCACCTACTTCGCACGATGCAGCCCATCCCCACCAACCTGTCCAAAGACCCGCTGCACGGCATGACGCTGGAGGCCATCGTCACCGCGCTGGTCGAGTACTTCGGCTGGGCCGAACTGGGGCAGCGCATCGAGATCAAGTGCTTCCGCATCGATCCCAGCGTCGCGTCCAGCCTCAAGTTCCTGCGCAAGACGCCGTGGGCGCGCGCCAAGGTGGAGAGCCTCTACCTGTTCATGCGGCGCGAGCAGGCCCGCGCGGCCAGGTAGTCAGCCCCTCGACTGGTCTTGCACCGGCTGAACGCCGGCAAGTCCAGCCGGTCCCCCGAGGGGACGGCGATGCTCACGGCATTGAGCCGCGAGCACATCGCCAGACGGGCCGGCTTGGCGAACTGGAGTCGGACACAAGCAGTCCCTGCGGACTGCTTGTGCCTACGACAGGCCAAGGGCCTCTGGCCCTTGGCAGCCCGGCGCTCGGCCCAAGTGCAGCGCCTTAACGTGGATTGGTTTCCGGAAGCTCGATCTTCACTTCGAGCACTTCCAGATCGCCCTGGCGCTCCATGTGCACCTTGATGTCGTCCGGGTTGATCGACACGTACTTGCTGATGACGGCCACCAGCTCGCGCTGCAGCTGCGGCAGGTAGTCGGGGCTGCTGCTGCGGCCATTGCGCTCGTGCGCGAGGATCAGCTGCAGCCGCTCCTTGGCGACGCTGGCCGAGCTCTTCTTTTCGCCGAGGAAGAAGTTCAGGAATCCCATCTCAAGGCCCCCCTTACTTGCCGCCGAAGACGCGCTTGAACCAACTCTGCTTCACGGCTTCGGTGAAGCGCATGGGCTTGTCCTCGCCCAGGAAGCGCGCGACGACGTCCTTGTAGGCCTCGGCCACGTCGGTGCCCTGCAGATGGATGGCCGGCGTGCCCTGGTTGGAGGCCTGCAGCACGCTCTCGCTTTCCGGGATCACACCGATCAGCGGCGTGCGCAGGATCTCGTGGATGTCGTCCAGGCTCAGCATCTGCCCGCCCTCGACACGGTTCGGGTTGTAGCGCGTGATGAGCAGATGCTCCTTCACGGGCTCGCCGCCCTCGATGGCGCGCTTGGTCTTGCTGCTCAGCATGCCCAGGATGCGGTCGCTGTCGCGCACCGACGAGACCTCGGGGTTGGTCACCACCAGCGCCTCGTCGGCGTAGTGCATGGCCATCAGCGCGCCGGTCTCGATGCCGGCCGGCGAGTCGCAGACGATGTAGTCGAACTCCATCGCCTTCAGTTCTTCGAGCACGCGCTCCACGCCTTCCTGCTTCAGCGCGTCCTTGTCGCGCGTCTGCGAGGCGGCCAGGATGTAGAGCTTGTCCAGCTGCTTGTCCTTGATCAGCGCCTGCGTGAGCTTGATCTCGTCGTTGACCACGTTGATGAGGTCGTACACGACGCGGCGCTCCACGCCCATGATGAGGTCCAGGTTGCGCAGGCCCACGTCGAAGTCGATGACGCAGGTCTTGAGGCCGCGCATCGCGAGGCCGGTGGCGAAGCTCGCGCTGGTGGTGGTCTTGCCGACCCCGCCCTTGCCGGAGGTGACGACGACGATCTTGGTGGTCATCTGGGGCTTTCCTGTTCGTTCAGTTCGGTTCAATCGGGGCTCAGAAGGCCAGCGGCTGCATCAGCAGCTTCTCGCCATCCAGGTACACCTGGGCCGGCTTGCCGGCCACGTCGGCGGGCAGCGGGTTCTCGGTCGTGCGGTAGATGCCGGCGATGGACAGCAGCTCGGCCTCCAGGCTGTGCGCGTAGATGCGCGCCGAGGTGTCGCCGCGCGCACCGGCAATGGCCTTGCCGCGCAGCGGCGCGTACACGTGCACGCTGCCGTCGGCGATGACCTCCGCGCCATGGTTCACGAGCGCCAGCACGACGAGGTCGCCGCCCTTGGCGTAGACGCGCTGGCCGGAGCGCAGCGGCTTGTCCACCACCAGCGTGGGCGCCGGCGTCGCCACCGGCACGGGCTTCTCGATGATCTTCTCGACGGTGATCTCGCGGACCACCTCGCGCACGGTTTCCGCGGGCGCAACGGATGCGGCGGTCACCGGCTCGTCGGCCGCATCGGCCAGGCCCAGCTCGTGCGCCAGCGCCAGTTCCTCGGCCGTCGCGCCGGCCACGGCCACGGGCTGCAGCTGGCTGGCCCGCAGCAACTCGACGATAGCCCGCAGGTCCACCGGCGCGGGGCCGTCCAGCGCCAGCGCGGCCTGGCCTTCGCCCGCCGGGGCGGCCGGGGCGCGGGGCACCTGGCCCAGGTCGATGACGACGGGCTCATGCTCGAAGCCGCCCTGGCCGGCACGCGCGGCCCAGTCGGCGGCGAGCTCGGCCATGTCGGCGCTGTGCAGCACCAGGCCCAGCAGGCTCAGGCGGCGCGACTTCAGCTCGAACGTGCCGGCGCGCCCGGCGCTCCTGTTGCGCCCACTGCTGTCCTTCGCGGTCTCCCTCATCCCGTCCGTCATGCCCCGCTGCCGCCTGTTCAAAAGGCCGGGAGTTTAGCCGCGGGCACCCGGCGCACCTTGGGGGCTCACCCCAACAGCACCGGCCGGCAGCGCCTCAAAAACGGGCACCGCAGCGCAGGCAGTGGCCGATCAAGCACTTAGCGCCGCTGTCGTCAGCCGGCCCACAGACTTGTCCACAGTTCGCGGGGACAACGCGGCCCCGGCGTCCTCCACAGCCGTGACATCTGCACTTCGCGGCTTGACTTATCCCCACTTTTGGCAATCGTCAAGTCTTTTGGACCCTGACGCGCCTGGTTCGAGCACAACCCCTAGGTGCAGCGCTAAGTGGTTGATTCATATAGAAAGCCTGCCACTGCTCAAAAAAACGGCAACCTAAGCGGAGCCGCATCACACAAGGGCTTGGCGGCGATGGAGGGCAGTTCTCCACAAAGTTTTCCACAGACTCGGTGGATAGCTGGAAGAAGTATTACGAATCAGTGACTTAAACGTGTTCCTTGATGCGTTGTGGAGCTTTCGGCGCCAACTTGGGAGCGCCGGCACCGCCCGGGGGCGCTACATTGGGCCGGCCACCCCTCAAAGGAGAGTCCATTTGGCCACCCCGAACTACAGCTATGAAAAACGCCAGCGCGAGCTGGCCAAGAAGCGCAAGGCCGAAGAAAAGCGCCAGCGCAAGCTCAGCGGCAAGCCCGACGACGCCAGCGCGCCCGACGAGCCCCAGGCCGAAGGCGATGCCGGCGCCGATCCCGCCGCCCCCGCAGAACCGCAAACCTAGAATCCGGGGTTTCCCCCGTCCGGCCCCGCCGCCCCAGCGCTCATGCCCCGCCAGCTTTTCGTCACCACCGCCCTGCCCTACGCGAACGCCGGTTTCCACATCGGCCACATCATGGAATACACCCAGGCCGACACCTGGGTGCGCTTCCAGCGCATGGCGGGCCACGAGGTGCACTTCGTCTGCGCGGACGACGCCCACGGCGCGCCCATCATGATCTCGGCCGAGAAGGCCGGGAAGACGCCCCAGGACTTCGTCGCCGGCATCGCCGCCGGCCGCAAGCAGTACCTGGACGGCTTTCACATCAGCTTCGACAACTGGCACTCGACCGACGGGCCGGAGAACCACGAGCTCTCCAAGGCCGTCTACCTGTCGCTGCGTCATAACGAGCTGATCTCGACGAAGACCATCGAACAGTTCTTCGACCCGGCCAAGTCCATGTTCCTGCCGGACCGCTTCATCAAAGGCGAATGCCCCAAGTGCGGCGCGAAGGACCAGTACGGCGACTCCTGCGAGGTCTGCGGCGCCGTCTACGCGCCGACCGAGCTGAAGAACCCGTACTCCGTGCTGTCCGGCGCCACGCCGGTGCTCAAGAGCAGCGAGCACTATTTCTTCAAGCTCAGCGACCCGCGCTGCGTCGAGTTCCTGACGCAATGGACGCAGGAGCCCGGCCGGCTGCAGCCCGAGGTGCTGAACAAGATCCGCGAGTGGTTCGAGACCGACGAGGACGGCAACAACAAGCTGTCGGACTGGGACATCAGCCGCGACGCGCCCTACTTCGGCATCGAGATCCCCGACGCGCCGGGCAAGTACTTCTACGTCTGGCTGGACGCTCCCGTCGGCTACCTCGCGTCGCTGAAGAACTACTTCGCCAAGACCGGCCGCGACTACGACGCCTTCATGGCCAACCCGGCGGTGGAGCAGATCCACTTCATCGGCAAGGACATCACCTACTTCCACACGCTGTTCTGGCCGGCGATGCTGCACTTCAGCGGCCGCAAGACGCCCGACCATGTCTTCGTGCACGGCTTCATGACCGTCAACGGCGGCGAGAAGATGAGCAAGAGCCGCGGCACCGGGCTGGACCCGCTGAAGTACCTGAGCCTGGGCCTGAACGCCGAATGGCTGCGCTACTACATCGCGGCCAAGCTCAATGCCCGCGTCGAGGACATCGACTTCAACCCCGAGGACTTCGCCGCCCGCATCAACAGCGACCTGGTCGGCAAGTACATCAACATCGCGTCGCGCGCCGCCGGCTTCCTGACCAAGCGCTTCGACGGCCACCTCAGCGCCGACCTCGGCGTGGAAGGCCGCGCGCTGCTGGACGCGCTGCGCGCGCAGAGCGGCACCATCGCCGAGCTGTACGAGACCCGCGAGTTCGGCAAGGCGCTGCGCGAGACCATGGCGCTGGCCGACAAGGTCAACGAGTACGTCGACACGCACAAGCCCTGGGAGCTGGCCAAGCAACCCGGCATGGACGCCGCGCTGCACGACGTCTGCAGCGTCTGCATCGAGGCCTTCCGGCTGCTGACGATCTACCTCAAGCCCGTGCTGCCGGCCCTGGCCGCGCAGGTGGAAGCCTTCCTGAAGGTCGAGCCGCTGCAATGGGCCGACGCCGCGCGCGCGCTCGGCGCCCACCAGATCGGCGCCTACCAGCACCTGATGCAGCGCGTGGACGTGGCCAAGGTCGAGCAGCTGTTCGAGGCCCCGCCGGCCCCGAAGGTGGTGCCGGGTGGCGAGGACATCGCCGCCGAGATCAAGATCGACGACTTCGCCAAGGTCGACCTGCGCATCGCCAAGATCGTTAAGGCCGAGCTGGTGGAAGGCTCCGACAAGCTGCTGCGCCTGACGCTGGACGCCGGCGAGGGCCGCACGCGCAACGTGTTCAGCGGCATCCGCAGCGCCTACAAGCCCGAAGCCCTCGAAGGCAAGCTCACCGTGCTGGTCGCCAACCTGGCGCCGCGCAAGATGAAGTTCGGCGTCAGCGAAGGCATGGTCCTTGCTGCCAGCCATGCCGATGAGAAATCCACGCCCGGCATCTTCGTCCTCGAGCCCCACGCCGGCGCCCAGCCCGGCATGCGGGTGCGCTGAACCCCGGCGGGCCTGGGCGTCACCGCTGTCCATGCCCGCGTCCTACGCCCGCCGCCTGCTTGCCGTGGAGCGCACGGCCGAGGGCAACGCCCACCTGGGCTGGCTGCTGGCCTTCGTGGCCGGCGCCACCAACGCCGGCGGCTTCCTGGCCGTTCACCACTACACCTCGCACATGACCGGCCTGGTGTCCGCCGCGGCCGACGGCCTGGTGCTGGGCCAGCACGAGGCCTGGATGATGGCCGTGGGGGCGCTGCTGTTCTTCCTCGCCGGCGCGGCGACGACGGCGGTGCTCGTCAACCTGGGCCGTCAGCGGCTGGCGCACAGCATCTACGCGCTGCCGCTGCTGCTGGAAGCCGCCTGCCTGCTGGCCTTCGGCCTGATGGGCGCCTGGCTGGCCAGCCTGCAGGGCCTGCTGGTGCCCGCCACCGTGGCCGTGCTGTGCTTCACGATGGGGCTGCAGAACGCGCTGATCACCAAGGTCTCGCGCGCCGAGATCCGCACCACGCACGTCACCGGCATCGTCACCGACCTGGGCATCGAGCTGGGCCGCGCGCTGTACGGCATGGGCGGCACGCCGATGCCCGTCAACGCGCCGCGGCTGCGGCTGCTGGGCGGCCTGCTGCTGGCCTTCGCCGTGGGCGGCGTGGCTGGCGCCTGGGCGTTCAAGGCGATCGGCTATGCGGCGACGCTGCCGCTGGCCGGTGCGCTGGCCTTCCTGGGCCTGGTGCCGGCGCTGGACGACCTGACCCGCGCCCGCGCCCGATAAAATGCCCCGATTCGTCTGAAAGCTTTGCCATGCCGCTGTTCTGGAAACCCTACAAGTCCGAAGTCACCCAATTCATCGACCAGCTGAAGGCGCAGCGCCCCACGCTGGAAGCCGAACAGCGCGCCGGCCGCGCCCTGCTGTGGGACAAGGAGCAGGACCGCTCCGCCCAGGCCGGCTTCAACGAGGCACGCGTGCCGCAGCAGCCCTACGTCTACCAGACCAAGGCATAAGGTCCATCGCGCCCCACCCATGGGGTGCTGATATGGCCCGCCGATGACCGCGGTCACCACGGACGACAACACCGAGATTTCGTCGGATCTGCCGGAAGCGGTCGATACGGTGGCCGTTGCTCGCCTGTACGGCGAGCCGCTGTTCCAGATGCCGCTGGACCTCTACATCCCGCCGGATGCGCTGGAGGTCTTCCTGGAGGCGTTCCAGGGCCCGCTGGACCTGCTGCTGTACCTGATCCGCAAGCAGAACTTCAACATCCTCGACATCCCGCTGGCCGATGTGACGCGCCAGTACCTGAGCTATGTCGAGCAGATCCGCGTGCACAACCTGGAGCTGGCCAGCGAGTACCTGCTGATGGCCGCGATGCTCATCGAGATCAAGTCGCGCATGCTGCTGCCGCCCAAGAAGAGCGAGGACGGCAAGGAAGTGGAAGACCCGCGCGCCGAGCTCGTGCGCCGGCTGCTGGAGTACGAGCAGATGAAGCTGGCCGCCGCCCGGCTGGACCGCCTGCCGCAGCTGGGGCGCGACTTCCTGCGCGCGCAGGTCCACATCGAGCAGTCGCTGACGCCCGCCTTCCCCGACGTCGATACCAACGACCTGCGCGAGGCCTGGCTGGACATCCTGCGGCGTGCCAAGCTCAACCAGCACCACAAGATCAGCCGCGAGCAGCTGTCGGTGCGCGAGCACATGAGCATCGTGCTGCGCCGGCTGCAGGGGCAGCGCTTCGTCGAGTTCGAGCATCTGTTCGACGTCAGCCGCGGCCAGGCCGTGCTCGTCGTCACCTTCATCGCGATGCTGGAGCTGGCGCGCGAGCGTCTGCTGGAGATCACGCAGGCCGAGGCCTTCGCACCCATCTACGTGCGGCTGGCCTACGCGCCCAACTGAGCGGCACCGCTCAGAGCGCGTCGGGGCCCTGCACCGCGTGCAGCGTCACTTCGGGTTCGCCGTCACGCTGACGCCAGCGCAGCCACCAGACCGCACCCTTCTTCACCGCCCAGTCCTGCTCCACGCCGGCGAGCAGGTGCGCGGCCACCTGGCCCAGCGTGGGCTGGTGGCCGCACACCAGCACCGGCTCGCTGGAGCGCGGCCAGCGCACGGCCTCCAGCAGCGCGGCCACGGGCGCGTCCGGCGCAATGGACGGCACGATGCGCACCTCGCGGCCTAGCGCGTCCGCCGTCTGGCGGCAGCGCAGCGCGGGGCTGACGAGCACGCGCGTCGACGCGGCCAGCCGGTGGTTCAGCCACGCGGCCATGCGCCGCGCCTGGCGCTCGCCCTTGGGCGTCAGCGCGCGCTGCAGGTCGTCCTGGCCGGGCGCGATGACTTCGGCCTCGGCGTGGCGCCACAGGATCAGGTCCATCGTCACCTCACTCCGGGTCAGAGTAGCGCCGCATCAGCGCCTGCTGCGCACTGACGCCACCTTCGCCGCCGATGCGCATGGAGCGGCCATCCGGGCCCAGCTGCCACGCATCCATCGTGTCGTGCAGATAGGGCTGCAGCGCCTCGTCGATGACGCGCTGGCGCAGCCGGGCATCCAGCACCGGCCAGGCCACCTCGATGCGGCGGAACATGTTGCGGCTCATCCAGTCGGCGCTGGACAGGAACAGCGCCTCGCCGTCGTCCCCCTCCGCCCAGCGGAAGTAGCAGATGCGCGTGTGCTCCAGGAAGCGGCCGACGACCGAGCGCACGACGATGTTGTCGCTGACGCCCGGCAGGCCCGGCGGCAGCATGCAGGCGCCGCGCACGATGAGGTCCACCTTGGCGCCCGCCTGCGCCGCCTTCAGCAGCGCATGGATGAGCTCGGCGTCGGTCAGCGCGTTGATCTTCACGACCACGCGCGCCGCCTTGTAGCCGGCGCGCGCGGCGGCCTCCACCTGGCCCAGCAGCTCCACCATGCGGCTGTGCATGTTGAACGGCGCCAGCAGCATGCGCCGCGGCGACTTGAACTTGCCCAGCGACGCGAGCTGGCGGAACACCGAGTCGGCGTCGGTCGTCAAGTCGGCATCGGCCGTCAGCAGGCCCAGGTCGGTGTAGAGCCGCGCCGTCTTGGGGTTGTAGTTGCCGGTGGAGATGTGCGCGTAGCGGCGCAGCTTGGCGCCCTCGCGGCGCGTGATGAGCAGCAGCTTGGCATGCGTCTTGTAGCCGACGATGCCGTACACCACCTGCGCGCCCACGGCCTCCAGCCGCTCGGCCCAGTTGATGTTGGCTTCTTCATCGAAGCGCGCCTTAAGCTCGACGACGGCCATCACCTCCTTGCCGCGCCGCGCCGCCTCGATGAGCAGGTCCATCAACTCGGACTTGGCGCCGGTGCGGTAGATGGTCTGCTTGATGGCCAGCACGTCGGGGTCGTTGACCGCCTCGCGCAGCAGCTGCACGACCGGCTCGAAGCTCTCGAACGGGTGGTGCAGCAGCACGTCACCCTTGCGCAGCTTGTCGAAGATGGACTTGTGGCGCGGCAGCCGGCCGGAGGGCCAGGCCGGCTCGAAGGGCCTGAAGCGCAGGCCCGGCGCGTCGGTCTGGTCGATGAGCTCGTTGAGCCGCACCAGGTTGACGGGGCCGTTGACGCGGTACAGCGCCGCGTGCGGCAGGCCGAACTGCTCAAGCAGGAACTCCGACAGCTCCGTCGGGCAGGTGTTGACGACCTCCAGCCGCACCGCGCGGCCGAAGTGGCGCGTCGTCAGGCCCGAGCGCAGCGCGTGGCGCAGGTTGGCGATCTCCTCCTCGTCCACTTCCAGGTCGGAGTCGCGCGTGACGCGGAACTGCGAGAACGCCTCGACCTTGCGGCCGGGGAACAGCTCCTCCAGGTGGGCACGGATGACGCTGGTCAGCAGCACGAAGGCCTGGCGGCCTTCGGACAGATGCGCCGGCAGCTTGATGACGCGCGGCAGCACACGCGGCACCTTGACGATGGCGATGCGGTTGTCGCGGCCGAAGGCGTCCTTGCCCGACAGCCGCGCGATGAAGTGCAGCGACTTGTTGGCCACCTGCGGGAACGGGTGCGCCGGGTCCAGGCCCACGGGCACCAGCAGCGGCTTGACCTCACGCTCGAAGAACTTGCCCACCCAGCCGCGCTGCGCCTCGTCGCGGTCGGCGTGGTTCAGGATGACGATGCGCTGCTTCAGCAGCAGCGGCATCAGCTGCTCGTTGAAGACGTGGTACTGCTCGTCGATCAGCGTGTGGGCGGCGCGGCCGACACGTTCCACGTCCTGGCCCGTCACGGTGCTCAGCGGGTCGCGCGCGGCCTCCAGCATGTCGGCGAAGCGCACTTCGAAGAACTCGTCGAGGTTGCTCGACACGATGCACACATAGCGCAGCCGCTCCAGCAGCGGCACGTCCTCGCGCTGGGCCTGGGCCAGCACGCGGCGGTTGAACTCGAGGATGGCCTGTTCGCGGTTCAGCAGCTTCAGTGGAATTGGCGGGTTGGCGGTCGTCATGATGAAAAGTGTATGAACGCTTTATGACAACCATGTGGAAACGCCAGGGGTTTGCGCCAGGTTCCGATAATCCACCCCCATGCACCTGATGATTCCCCATGCCGGCGCGCTGGACGAGGCCGCGCGGCATGCGTTTGCCAGCCTGGCCCTGCCCAACCTCGCGGCGCAACTGGCCCGGCTGACCGCCACCGACACCTGGGGCGGCGACGAGTTCTCGCCCCTGCCGCCGCACCAGCTGGCACTGGCCGCGCTGCGCGGCCAGCGTGAGCCCAGCGCTGCAGCCTGGCACGTGGACGCCGGGCCCGAACTCGCCTGGGCGCTGATGACGCCCGTGCACCTGGCCGTGGGCAGCGACGGCGTGGACGTGCTGCCGCCGGCGGCGCTGAACCTGTCGGAATCCGAGTCGGCCCGCTTCGCCGCGGTGCTGCGCGAGCTGTGGCCCGAGGCCGAGGGCTGGCAGTGGCGGCTGCTGGATGCGCACCGCTGGGCCATCGGCCATGCCAGCGCGCTGGACGGCCAGCAGGCTGCCAGCTTCGAGCGCGTCGCGGGCCGCCCCATCGAGCCCTGGCTGCCCGAATCGCGCGTACTGCGGCGCTGGCAGAACGAGGCGCAGATGCTGCTGCACGGCCATGCGCTGAACCAGGAGCGCGAGGCGCGCGGCGAGCATGCGATCAACTCGGTCTGGATCGGCGACATCGGCCGCAGCAACGGCCAGCCCGCCGGCGTGACCGTGGATGCGCGGCTGACCGAGCCGCTGCTGAACGGCGACCTCGCCGCCTGGGCCGAGGCCTGGCAGCGGCTGGATGCCGGCCCGCTGGCGCAGCCGCTGGACAGCCTGACCTTGAGCGGCGAGCGCTTCGCGCGCCGCTTCACCGCGCAGCCGCTGTCGCTGGTCGAGAAGCTCAGGCGCCGCTTCAAGGCACCGGACGTGGCGGCCGTGCTGGAGGCGCTGTGAACGCGCCGCGACTGATCGAGCGCGAGGTCAACCCGCGCACCGCGTGGGCGCTGGAGCAGGCCGGCGTGGCGCCGCTGCTGGCCCGGCTGCTGGCCGCGCGCGGCGTGCGCGACGCGGCGGAGCTGGACGAGAACCTGGCCCAGCTGCTGCCGCCCGGCGGCCTCAAGGGCCTGCCCGAGGCCGCCACGCTGCTGGCCGACGCGATCCAGCAGGGCGAACGCATCGTCATCGTGGCTGACTACGACTGCGACGGCGCCACCGCCTGCGCCGTCATGCTGCGCGGCCTGCGCCTGCTGGGCGCGCAGCCGCAGCAGCTGGGCTACGTCGTGCCCGACCGCGCCGTGCACGGCTACGGCCTCACGCCCACCATCGTGGACCTGGCGCTGGAGCAGCAGCCGCAGTTGCTCGTGACCGTGGACAACGGCATCGCCAGCCTCGCCGGCGTGGCCCATGCCCGCGCGCAAGGGCTGAAGGTGCTGGTGACCGACCACCACCTGCCGGCGCTGGTCGACGGCGCAGTCGTCGTGCCGGAAGCGGAGGCCATCGTCAACCCCAACCAGCCCGGCTGCACGTTCGCGAGCAAGTCGCTGGCCGGCGTGGGCGTGGCCTTCTACGTGCTGATGGGCCTGCGCGCCGAGCTGCGCGCGCGCGGTGCGTTCACCGACGTCCCCCGCCTGGACGGCCTGCTGGACCTGGTCGCGCTGGGCACGGTCGCCGACGTCGTCAAGCTGGACGCGAACAACCGCCGCCTCGTCGCGCAAGGCTTGAAGCGCATGCGCGCCGGCCGCGCGCAGCCGGGCGTGATGGCGCTGTTCAGCGCCTCCAAGCGCGACGCCAGCAAGGCCCAGGGCTTCGACCTCGGCTTTGCGCTGGGCCCGCGCATCAACGCGGCCGGCCGGCTGTCCGACATGACGCTGGGCATCGAGGCGCTGACCACCGACGACCCCGAGCGCGCGCTGGCGCTGGCCACGCAGCTGGACAGCATCAACCGCGAGCGCCGCGACATCGAGGCCGGCATGCGCGAGATGGCCGAGGCGCGGCTGGATGGGCTCGTCGAGGCGCTGCAGGGCGAGCTGCCGCCGGCCGTGGCGCTGTTCGACGCGGACTTCCACGAGGGCGTCGTCGGCATCGTCGCGTCGCGCATCAAGGACCGCGTGCACCGCCCCACCTTCGTGTTCGCGCGCGGCGCCGACGGGCATCTCAAGGGCTCGGGCCGCTCCATCCCGGGCTTTCACCTGCGCGACGCGCTGGACCTCGTCGCCAAGCGCGAGCCCGACCTGCTCACCAAGTTCGGCGGCCATGCGATGGCGGCCGGCGCGACGCTGGCGGTGGACGACGTCAACCGCTTCGCGCTGGCGCTCGCGCGCGTCGCCGAGGAATGGCTCAGCGAGCAGGACCTGACCCGCACGCTGCGCCATGACGGCACGCTGCCGGCCGACGCCGCCACGCCCGAGACGGCGCGGCTGCTGGACGCGCAGGTGTGGGGCCAGGGCTTCGAGGCGCCGGTGTTCTGCGACCGCTTCGAGCTGATCTCGCAGCGGCTGGTGGGCGAGAAGCACCTGAAGCTGCGGCTGCGCCAGGCCGGCAAGCTCATCGACGGCATCTGGTTCAACCACGTGGACATGCTGCCCGAGCGCGTGGTGCTGGCCTACCGCCTCAGCCTCGATGAATGGCAGGGACAACAGCGCGTGCAGTACGTGATTGAAGCCGCGCAGCCGTGACGGAGTTGGCAGGCGCGCCCGCGTCGCCTGCCCACGTCACCCGAGTGTCACAAGGTGTTTCAAGAATCCGGCCCGCCAGCCAGGCCCGGATGTCTCGGGCCGGCGGCCGACCCCGGAGCCCCGCATGCGCGACCACGCGCCCGATCCTCTTGCCCATGCCCTCGATCGCCTGATCGAGCAGCGCAGTTTCGACCTCCACTTCCAGCCGCTGGTCGCCATCGACCGGGGCGAGATCTACGGCTTCGAGGCCTTGACGCGCGGGCCCGCCGACGGCCCGCTGCATTCGCCGCTGGTGCTGTTCGAGGCCGCCGCGCGCCTGGGCCGGCTTGTCGAGCTGGAGCACCTCATCGTGCGCCGCGCCATCCAGCGCTTCAAGGCGCTGGGGCTGCCGGGCCAGCTCTTCCTCAACGTGACGGCCGACACGCTGCTCGGCGCCCGCGCGCACGCCGGCGTGCTGGCCGGCGAGCTGTCGGAGCTGGGCCTGCCGACGTCGCGCGTCGTCATCGAGCTGACCGAGACCCGCCCAGTCGAGAACCTGGCGCAGCTGGACGACGCGCTGCAGGCGCTGCGCGAGCGCGGCTTTCGCGTCGCGCTGGACGATCTGGGCGAAGGCTTCGCGTCGCTGCGCCGCTGGATGGAGATGCGGCCCGACTTCGTCAAGATCGACCGCCACTTCATCGACGGCATCGCGCAGGAGCCGCTGAAGCAGCAGTTCGTGCGCTCCATCGTCGAGATGGCCGTCACCAGCGGCTGCGAGGTCGTCGCCGAGGGGCTGGAGCAGGAACCCGACCTGGAGGTGCTGCGCCGCCTGGGCCTGTCCATCTGCCAGGGCTACCTGTTCGCGCGGCCCAGCGCCACGCCGCGCGCGTCGTTGAGCGCCCAGTGGAGCGGCCGGCTGGCGGCCGACGCCCAGCCCCGGCTGCTGCAGAACGACCTGGCACTGCCGCTGAGCCAGGGCGCCATCACCAGCGCCGCCCAGCTGGCGCGCCGCGCCCTCACCGTCACGGCCGCCAGCAGCTGCCGCCGCATCGTCGACCTGTTCCACGCCGACGACCAGCTGCTCGCCATTCCCGTGCTGGACGAACAGCAGCGCCCCATCGGCGTGCTGCGCTCGCTGCACGTGCTCAAGCGCAGCACCGAGCGCTACTTCATGGACATCTTCGACAAGCGCAGCTGCGTGGAGCTGATGGACCCGCACCCGCTGGTGTTCGACGTCGCCACGCCGCTGCGCGCGATGAGCGACGGCCTGGCCAACCTTGACGAGCGGCTGCTGATGGACGGCTTCATCGTCACCCGCGACGGCGCGTACCACGGCTCCGGCCGCAGCTCCGACCTGCTGAAGGCGGTGTCAGACCTGCAGGTGCACGCCGCCCGCTATGCCAACCCGCTGACGCTGCTGCCGGGCAACGTGCCCATCGACCACCACGTGGACCGCCTCATCGAGGCCGGCGAGAACTTCGCCGCCGTGGTGTGGGACATCGACCACTTCAAGCCCTTCAACGACGTCTACGGCTACCGCATCGGCGACGACATCATCCGCCTCGCTGCCCGCGTGCTGACGCAGGCCGCCGACCCGCAGCTGGACTTCGTGGGCCACATCGGCGGCGACGACTTCGTCATGGTGCTGGGCAGCGCCGACTGGGAGGCCCGGCTCACGCGCGTCTGCGAGGCCTTCGACGCCGGCGTGCGCAGCTTCTTCTCGGCCGAGCACCTGGCCGCCGGCGGCTACGTGACGCTGAACCGCCAGAACCAGCCCAGCTTCCACCCGCTGCCCACCATCTCCGCCGGCGCCGTGCTGCACGTGCCGGGCAGCTATGACAGCGCCCGGGCGCTCAGCGCCGCGCTGGCCGAGCCCAAGCGCGTGGCCAAGGGCCGCGCCGGCGGCAGCCGCTTCTTCGTCGACCGCCGCACGCCAACGCGCGCGCTGCTGGCGGCCTGATCCGTCATCCGGGGCGAGCACCACCGCCCGTCATCCCACCGCCATGCAGTACCTCACCCAACCCTGGAGCCTGCGCACGCGGCTCGCCGTCGTCGCCTGCCTGTCGCTGCTGCTGGGCGCCCTGCCGGGTGCCATGCTGCTGCGCGGCTATGCCACCCAGCTCGACACGGCCGAACAGCAACACCGCGCGCTGCCCGCCAACCTGGCCTGGCAGGCGCTGCTGGCCCGGTTGCAGGACCAGCGCGGCCTGGCCGCCGAGGCCTTGTCCACCCGGCCGGACAGCCGGCCGCAAGCCGTGGCCGCCGCCCAGGCCGTGCAGGCCGCGCTGGCGTCCCTGGACGCCGCGCTGGACCACGGCCTGCCGGCGCCGCTGGCCGCCAGCCAGCGCGAGCACCTGGCCGCGCTGCGCACGGGGCAGGCCGCCCTGGCAAAGGCCGTGGCCGACGGCCCGCTGGACGTGCCGCGCCTGCTGTCTGCGCAATCGGCGCTCGCCGACGCCGCCTTCACGGCCATCGCCGAGCTGAACGCCGGTACCGGCCTGCTGCTGGACGCCGACGCGGCCTCGCGCCACGCCATCGACGCCGGCCTGCAGTCAGCGCCACGCGTGCAGGACGCGCTGTCCGAGCTGGCCGCGCTGGCCCGCGCCGCGGCCGTGGACGACCCGGCCCGCATGTCCACCGCCCACACCCGCTACCGCGAGCACGCGGCGCAGATGCAGCAGAGCCTGCGGCTGGCGCTGCAGGCCGACGACGCCCAGCTGAACCAGCGCCTCGCGCCGCTGCTGGACGCGGCCCGCGCGCAGCGCGAGCAGGTCGACCAGACGCTGGACGCCGCCGCCCGCGACGTGAACTACCCGCTGGACCAGCTGGCCGGCAAGCTCGCCGAGGCCGCCACGCTGCAGGCGCGGCTCAGCGGCCAGGTCATGCAGGCACTGGACGCCGGCCTGTCGGCCCGCGCCGAGCGCGCCGCCCACCGCCGCAACGCGCTGATGGCGCTGCTGCCCGCCGCGCTGGCCACCATGCTGTGGCTGATGGTGCGCGCCATCCGGCAGCTGCTGGAGCCGGTGCGCCAGATGGTGGCCGCGACCGAGCGCATCGCCGCCGGCGACCTCAGCCAGCCCGTGCCGCCGGGCCGCGCCGACGAGCTCGGCCGCGTGCTGACGGCCCTGGGCCACATGCAGCTGCGCCTGCGCGGCCTGGTCGAGCGCATCCACGGCGACGCCGGCGGCATCCGCACCGCCGCGCGGGAGATCGCCACCGGCAACCAGGACCTGGCCCAACGCACCGAGGAGGCCGCGGCCCGGCTGCAGCAGACCGCCGCACACGTGCAGCTGCTGACCGACGCCGTCCGGCACAGCAGCGAGGCCACGCGCCGCGCCGAGGCACTGGCGGGCTCGACCGCCACCGTCGCGACGCAGGGCGGGCGCGTCGTCGGCGAGGTCGTGCGCAGCATGCTGGGAATGGCCGAAGACAGCCGCCGCATCGCTGACATCACCGGCCTCATCGACGGCATCGCGTTCCAGACCAACATCCTGGCGCTGAACGCCGCCGTCGAGGCTGCCCGGGCCGGCGACGCCGGCCGCGGCTTCGCCGTCGTGGCCAGCGAGGTGCGGGCGCTGGCGCAGCGCAGCGCCGGCGCGGCGCGCGAGATCAAGTCGCTGATCCAGCAATCCTTCGAGCGGGTGGAGGCCGGCACCGCACTGGCCGCTCAGGCCGGCAGCGCGGTCGACGCCATCCTGGGCCAGGTGAGCGACATGGGCGCGCTCATCCACCGCATGGCCGAGCAGACGCACGCCGAATCCGAGCAGGCCACCGAAGTGGGCGAGGCCGTGCGCGCCATCGACGCGATGACGCAGCAGAACGCCGCGCTCGTGGAACAGGCCGCCGCGTCGGCCGACAGCCTGAGAGCCCAGGCGCAAGGCATGGATGAAACCGTCAACGCCTTCCGGCTCTGACCCGGACTGACACAATCAGGGCGTGAACCTCGACGCCACGCTCAACGCCGACCTGCACTGCCACTCCGTCATCTCGGACGGCACGCTCACGCCCGAGGCCCTGGCCCAGCGGGCCAAGGCGGGTGGCGTGCAGCTGTGGTCGCTGACCGACCATGACGAGATCGGCGGCCAGGCCCGCGCCATCGCCGCCGCCAAGGCCAACGGGCTGGCCTACCTGACCGGCACCGAGATCTCGGTCAGCTTCGCCGGCCGCGTCGTGCACATCGTGGGCCTGGGCTTCGACCATGAAGCCCCCGAGATGATCGAGGGCCTCAAGGCCACCCGCGGCGGCCGCGAGCCGCGCGCCCGCGAGATGGCCGCCGGCCTGGCCGCGGCCGGCATCCCCGGCGCCTTCGAGGGCGCGCTGAAGTACGTCGGCAACCCCGACCTGATCTCGCGCACCCATTTCGCGCGCTTCCTCGTCGACGCCGGCCACTGCAGCGACGTGCCCGAGGTGTTCCGCCGCTTCCTCACCGAAGGCAAGCCCGGCTACGTGCCGCACAAGTGGGCCGCGCTGAAGGACGCCGTGGGCTGGATCACGCGCGCCGGCGGCGTCGCCGTCATCGCCCACCCGGGCCGCTACGACTTCACGCCGACCGAGGAATACGCGCTCATCACCGAGTTCATCGCCCACGGCGGCCGCGGCATCGAGGTCGTCACCGGCAGCCACACGCCGGCCGAGTTCCAGGAGTACGCCGACACCGCACAGGAATTCGGCCTGCTGGCCTCGCGCGGCTCGGACTTCCACTGCCCCGAGGAGAGCCGCATCGACCTGGGCGCGCTGCCGCCGCTGGCGGGCCGGCTCACGCCGGTCTGGCAGGCGCTGCAGCACCGCATCCATCACGCCGGCGCGGCCGCCGGCTGAGCACCGCGCTCAGGCGGCGGCGCGACGCCGCCGCGCGCCGGCGCGCAGCCCCACCAGCGCGATCGCGGCCAAGGCCAGCGAGCCCGGCTCCGGCAGGTCGTTGTCCGCGGCCTGCAGCTGCGGGTAGAGGAACTGGCGCGTGCCGTACTCGTCGTTGCCGAGCGGCACCAGGTTGGTGACCGGATTGGTGGCGCCGATGCCCAGGCCGCGGGACTCCATCAGTAGGTCGATACCCGCGAGCTGGGTCGTGCCGTCGCCGATGCCATAGCGTTGCAGGCCCGCCGAGCCGGACGGGTCCAGCGGGTCCACCAGCAGCGCCCAGGAGTTGTTCAGCGTGCCGACCGCGTCGCCGGCGCTGAAGTTGTCGTCGATGAAATCGCCGGGGTTGATCTCGTTCTCGACGTCGCCCAGGCCCAGCGCGTGGCCGAGCTCGTGGGTCAGCAGGCGGCGGAACAGGTCCAGGGTGTAGAGCGCACCGCTGTTGCTGTTGATGTAGAGGTCGACGCCCGAGATGGCGCGCGAGTCGGCATAGTTCGCCACGCCCGAGGTCAGCGTCACGGGCGAGTCGATGCCGTCGAACCAGGTCTCCGCCTGCCGGCCGGTGTTGCCGGGGTTCCAGAAGAAGGCGTCCGTCGTCGCGATCAGGTCGATCTCGGCGCCGTTGATGTTGATGCCGCCCCCCGTCACGCCCTGCACGGTCGTGCCCAGGTCGGCCACGAAGCTCAGCGACGTGCCCAGCTGGCTCACGGGGTCCACCGACGTCCAGGCCGCGAAGGAGTCCTGGACGGCCTGCGTGAAGGCCGCGACGGACGGCGTCCCGCCCGACCAGGAGAAGCTGTCGCGGAAGGCCTCGAACGATCCGCCCGACAGCGAATAGCGCAGGCCGCCGTCCAGCGAGCGCTCATTGCCGTTGATGGTGCGGGCGGCGGCGTCCCAGCGGTAGATGCCGCCGGTCAGGCCCGTGGGGTCCAGGCCGAAGACGACACCGGCATGCGCCGACGCCACGGAGGACAGCAGGGCCGCACAGGCGATGGCACGCAGGCCCAGATCTCGCAACAGCTTCATGTCGGTTCCCCCAGCGAGTGGCAATGTTCGAGAGCCGACGCAAATTCCAGACCATCCGCCGCCGCCGGTGGTGGCTGCCATGGGAGAAAAGCGGTGCGCGCCACCGGCGGCCCGCCGCCGGCCCCCACCGCGATGTAAAGACTGCCGACACCCCGATCGGCGCTTCTCGCCCACCGGCGCCTGTAGCATGCACGGGTGGCCCAGCTCTTCGAAGTTCACCCCGACAACCCGCAGCCGCGCTTCCTGCGCCAGTGCGTGCAGATGCTGCAGGCCGGCGGCATCGGCGCGGTGCCCACCGACTCCAGCTACGCCTTCGTCTGCCACCTGAACGACAAGTCGGCCGCCGAGGCGCTGCGCCGCGTGCGCGGCGTGGACGACAAGCACCACCTGACGTTGCTGTGCCGCGACCTGTCGGAGCTGGCCACCTACGCGATGGTGGACAACCGCCAGTACCGGCTGCTGAAGCTGGCCACGCCGGGCGCCTACACCTTCATCCTGCCGGCCACCAAGGAAGTGCCGCGGCGGCTGTCCCACCCCAGCCGCCGCACCATCGGCCTGCGCGTGCCGGAGCACCGCGTGACGCAGGAGCTGCTGGCGCTGCTGGGGGAGCCGCTGCTGTCCACCACGCTGATCCCGCCCGGTGACAGCGAGCCCATGAACGACGCCGCCGACGTCTGCGACCGGCTGGACCGCCAGCTCGCGTTCGTGCTGGACGCCGGCGCCTGCCCGGCCCAGCCCACCACCGTGCTGGACCTCAGCCAGGGCGAGGAGCCCGTGCTGGTGCGCCAGGGCCGCGGCGAGCTGGCGCGGCTGGGGCTGCAGCTGGACTGAGCCGCGGGTTTTCCGCAGCTCATCCAGGCTTGCTGCAGTTCATCCAGCAGCGCCCGCGCTTGATCGCAGGCGCCTGGAAGCAGGCCGCCGTGATGACGAAACTGACTCCATCGAACCAGCAATCACGCGGTTCGAAACCCACCGAACGGAGTCCATCATGAACCTGCAAGACACCCTCTTCACCGCCGTCCTCGGCGCCGCCGCCGCCCTGACTGTCACCTTCGCCGCCAACGCCGCGCCGCAGCCCACCGTCAAGCTGGAACGCGTCGTCGTCACTGGCAAGGCCGTTCGCGAAATCGCTCAGCTGCCCCGCGTCGTCGTGACCGGCACCGCGGTGCGCGAAGTGGCCCAACTGCCGCGCGTCGTCGTCGTCGGCTACAGCGAAGCCACGCTGCTGCGCAACACCACGCTGGCCGCCGCCAAGCCCGCCACCAAGCGCATCTGAGCCGGGCGTCCACTTCATGCGAATGACGCCTTTTTCCACCGTCGCCGAGCCGAATCGCCAGCGCTGCTGAGTCAGCGCTGCCGATTCGGCTCGGCCCCGTTCTCGTTCTCGTTCTCGATCAGCTGCAGCAGCCGCGCGCGGTCGAAGCCCAGCACCGTGTGGCCGCGCACCACCAGCGTGGGCGTGCCGCGGCCGCCGCGGGCCACGTAATCCGCGCGGCACTGCGCGTCGCGCTCCAGGAAGCATTCCTGGAACGGGACGCCCTCCCGGGTCATCCAGCGCCGCGCAGCGGTGCACCAGCCGCAGGTCTCCGACGAGATCATGCGGATGTCGCCTGGTTGCACGCGAGCGGCCAGCCGCTCGCCGTCGCTCGCCGACACATGGCTGCGCCAGGCCCACGAGCCGCCCCACGCAACGGCGACGACGACGACCAGTGACCAGGGCAGCTTCATGCCCGCATGCTAGGCCCGCTTCAATACACCTCGGGCACCATGATGTCTTCGGGCACCGGGCCGCGGAGGTAGTCCTCGTGGCGTTCGCGCGCCGGCAGCTCGATGTCGGCGTGCGGCACCTCCCGGTAGGGCATCTGGCCCAGCAGGTGGCGGATGCAGTTCAGCCGCGCACGCTTCTTGTCGTCGGCCTTGACGACCCACCACGGCGACTCCGGCGTGTGGGTGCGCTCCAGCATCACCTCCTTGGCCACCGTGTAGGCCTCCCAGCGGCGGCGCGACTCCAGGTCCATCGGGCTGAGCTTCCACTGCTTCAGCGGGTCGTGGATGCGACTCAGGAAGCGGATGCGCTGCTCGTCGTCGCTGATCGAGAACCAGTACTTGATGAGCTGGATGCCCGAGCGCTGCAGCATGCGCTCGAACTCCGGCGCGGAGCGGAAGAACTCCTCGTACTGCTCATCGGTGCAGAAGCCCATCACGCGCTCGACGCCGGCGCGGTTGTACCAGCTGCGGTCGAACAGCACGATCTCGCCGGCCGCCGGCAGGTGCGACACATAGCGCTGGAAATACCACTGCGTGCGCTCACGGTCGTTGGGCGCCGGCAGCGCGGCGACGCGGCACACACGCGGGTTCAGCCGCTGCGTGATGCGCTTGATGACGCCGCCCTTGCCCGCCGCGTCGCGCCCCTCGAACAGGATGACCACCTTGTGGCCCGTGTGCTGCACCCAGTCCTGCAGCTTCACCAGCTCGCTCTGCAGCCGGAACAGCTCGCGGAAGTAGCGCTTTCGCTGGTCTGCCTCGTCGGCGGGCGCGTCGCCGGCTGCGGCGCCGTGATCGCGGTCCTCCAGTTCGAGCTCCAGTTCCTCGTCGAAATCGTCCTGCAGGTCGCGGTGAATGCGCTTCACCAGCTCGTCGTCGATGGGGCTCACGTGTCGTCACTCCTGGCCGCAACGGCGGCCTTGCCGCCAAGCCTAAGTGCCCCACGTGGCGCCGCGATGACAGGAAACGCTTGACCTGATCGATTACACGCGTAATCATTCGTCAACGTTTACAGGCGTAATCGATGAACAAGACCCCACCCCCACCCATCAGCGACGCCGAAGCGCAGGTCATGCGCCAGCTGTGGCAGCGCGCCCCGCAGGCCGCCGACGAGATCGCCGCGGCGCTGGCCCCGCAGCACGGCTGGGCGATGGCCACCGTGAAGACGCTGCTGAACCGCCTGCTGAAGAAAGGCGCCGTGACGGCGGAGCGCGACGGCCGCCGCTTCCTGTACGCCCCCGCCCTGCCCGAGGACGCCTGGGTGGCCGACACCGGCCTGTCGCTGATCGACCGGCTGTTCGGCGGGCGGCTGGCGCCGCTGGTGGCGCAGTTCGCGTCGGAGCGCCGGTTGAAGCCCGAGGACGTGGCGGCGCTGAAGGCGCTGCTGAAGGAGCAGGGGCATGACTGAGGCGCTGCTGGCCGGCCTGCTCCGGCAGGCGGCGCTGTTCGGCGTCGCGGTGGCGTTGCTGGCGCTGCTGCGCCCGCTGCTGCAACGCCTGGGCGCCGGGGCGCTCTACCGGGGCTGGCTGCTGCTGCCGGCCCTGCTGCTGACCGCGGCGCTGCCGCGCCCGGCCACCGAGCCGTTGCGCCTGGTGTGGCAGGCCGCGGGCGCGGCCCAGCCGCTGGCAGCACCCGCCCTGCCCGCGCCGCCGGCCGGCGCGGCCTCGGCCTGGCTGGCGCTGTGGCTGCTGGGCACGGCCGGCGTGCTGCTGGGGCAGGCGTGGCGGCAGGGGCGCCTGGCCCGGCTGGGTGCCCGGCTGCCCGCTGGCAGCAGCCCGGCCCTCGTCGGCCTGCTGCGCCCGCGCGTGGCCTTGCCGGCGGATTTCGAGCAACGCTTCCCGCCCGCACAGCGCCATCTGATCCTGGCCCACGAGCGCGTGCACCTCGAACGGCTGGACAACCTCTGGAACCTGCTCGCCTGCGTGCTGGCGGCGCTGCATTGGTGGAACCCGCTGGCCTGGTGGGCGCTGCGCCGCTTCCGGGCCGACCAGGAGCTGGCCTGCGACGCCGCCGTGCTCGCCGCCCACCCGGCAGCACGGGCCGACTACACGCAGGCGCTGCTCGCCGCCCACGACCTTCACCACCTCGGCGCGCCGCTGGCCAGCCGCTGGGGCACGACCCATCCGCTCGTTGAAAGGATTGCCATGCTGAACCATCCCCGCCGACTCACGCGCTCCGGCGCTGCCGCGCTGGCCGCGGGCCTGCTGGCGATGGCCGGCGTGGCCTACGCGGCGCAAGGCGAGGCGCCCGCGGCCGAGGGGCCGCTGGTGGAACTGAAGCTGGAGTTGAGCTACCGCACCGGCAACGCCGAGAACCGCAAGACCGAGTCGGCCAAGACGACCTTGCGCGTCCACCTCGGCGAACGCGCGCTGCTGATGCTCAACGGCCGCCCCGGCGCACCGGCGCCCGACCAGGTGGCCGTGGCCATCGTGGCGCACGACCTGGGCGACGACAAGATCGATCTGCGCGCCGAAGTGAGCAAGGGCGACCCGCTGAGCGTCGTCTCACGCCCTCGCCTCATCACCCGCAACGGCATCAAGGCGCTGATCGAACAAGGCCGCGAGGACCCGGTCGCCAGCGAGCACCTGTCGCTGAGCATCACGCCGACGCTGCTGGCCGACGCAAAACCCTGAATGCCGGCCCGCCGCCGCGGGCGAGCGTCAGCCCGGCACCCGGTAGTTCGCCGCGCCGAACAGGTCCACGCCGCATTCCAGCTGCTCCGCCCAGGCGATGAACTCCTGCACGGCGGCGCCCACCATGGGCGCGCCGTGCTGCGGCGCGATCATGCGGATGTCCAGCTGCCGCACCATCGCCGCCCACAGACGCAGCACCTTGTTGCTGACCATGTAGCGGCGGTGGAAGCCCTCCATGCGCGGGATGTGCGCGGCCAGCGACGTGACCGGCTGCTCCGGGTTCAGGCTCACGCCCATGGAGGCGCCCAGGTCGCCCGAGAACAGGATGCGGCTGACCGGGTCGTAGAACTGGAAGTTGCCCTCGGCGTGCAGGAAGTGCGCCGGCAGCGCCCACAGCTCGAAGCGGTCCGCCCCCGTGCCCAGCCGCAGCCGCTCGCCGGCATCCGGCAGGCCGACGATGCGGCCCGTCGTCTTGCCGGGCTTGCAGAAGTGCGGCGCGAAGCGCTCCCACACGCGCGAGATGTAGACCGGCGCGTCGGTGGCCGTCATCCAGCGGTCCAGCGACGCGATGATGTCCGGGTCGGCATGCGAGGCCAGGATGGCCGCCAGCTTGTGCGGCGGGAAGAAGGCCGACATGCCCAGGTACAGCTCGTGATACGCGATGTTGCCGCCGGGGTCGAGGATGGCGCCGGTGTCGCCGTTGACGAGCAGGAACTGGTTGGACTGCACGGCGTCGCCGCCCTCGTCGCCCAGCCGCGCGAACATGACGCAGACATGCCGGTCCTGGCGGAACAACTCGATGGACATCGTGGCAACCCGATGAAGTGATGGTGGCTGCGCAGGCTAACCGCGCGACGCGTGGCGGGTCTTGAGCGGGATCAAGGCGGCGCCCAATGCTGTATGCATTTACAGTTACACCCTTTCTGCTTCCGAGTTTCCTGTTGCCATGAGCCTCGCCGACATCCGCGCGGCGCTGGGCGCCGAGCTGTCGGCCACGCCCGAGTACTACGACTTCAAGGTGCTGCACGCCGAGCGTGACGGCACGCTGTGGCGCGTGACGCTGGAGCCCGGCTATGTGTTCGCCGAAGGGCAGCGGCCGGGCGCCGCGTCGGCCCAGGCGCTGCTGGACGACAGCCTGGACGGCGCAGCCGCCTGGTGGGGCAGCCCGGCCAAGGGCGGCGCCAGCGTGCTGGCCGTCGTTGCCGAGAACGACGAGCTGGTGCTGCAGAACGCCAGCAGCCCGCCGCCGCCGGCCGGGCACCTGATCCGGATCTACCCCACGCGCTTCCTGAACGCCGTCGCCGATGCCTGGTGGGACACGCCCTGGGCAGAAACCGCGCTGGCCTGCCTGCCGGACCTGTCCGCGCCCCAGCCGCTGCGCGGCGGCACGCCGCTGACCGGCGAGCCCTTCCGCTGGCTGCGCCCGGCGCAACGGGCGGCGCTGGCGCTGAGCGGCTTCAGCAGCGGCTTTCTGTGGGGGCCGCCGGGCACTGGCAAGACGACGACGCTGGGCGTGCTGCTGGCCGAGTACCTGGAGCGCCACCCGGCCGCGCGCGTGCTGCTGCTGTCCACCACCAACCAAGCGGTGGACCTGGCGACGCTGGCCGTCGACAAGGCGCTGCACAAGGGCCGCCGCGAGCCCCTGCGCGGTGCCGTGCAGCGCCTGGGCACGCGCTTCGACGCCGCCGCCTACGCAGGGCGCGAGCACCTCATCCCGACGCAGGACCGCGACCTCATCGCCCGACTGGCGCGCGCCGAGGCGGCCCGCCCCGCCGCGCGCGACGCGCACGCGCTGAAGGCCTGGGCTGACCGCGTGGCCGATCTGCGCGACCAGCTGCGCGCCTCGTCGCTGCAGGTGCTGCGGCGCTGCCGTCTCGCCAGCATGACGACCACGCGCGCCGCCTTCACGCTGAAGACGCTGCGCGAGCTGTCACCCGACGGCGAGCCGCCGTTCGACCTGCTGGTGTTCGACGAGGCCAGCCAGGTGAGCCTGGCGCATGCGCTGGTGCTGATGCCGCTGGGCCGCGCGCGGCTGTTCGCGGGCGACCCGCAGCAGCTGTCGCCGGTGCAGCGCAGCGAGGACCGGCTGGCCCGGCGCTGGCTGGGCCGGTCGGCGTTCGCGGAGATGCCCCGGCGCGCGCCGTCGGTGGCGCTGCTGGACGAACAGTCGCGCATGGCGCCGCCGGTGGGCGAACTGGTCAGCCAGCTGTTCTACGACGGCGTGCTGCGCGTGGCGGCCGATGCGCAGGCCGCGCCGGACTGGCTGGCGGCGCGCCGGCGTGCGCTGGGCGACCTCCCGGCCGGCGAGCACGTGCATGTGCACCCGCTCAAGACCGACGGCGGCTGGGTGGCGGCCGAGCGCGGGCCGGTGCGGCGCGAGTCGGCCGAGGCCATCGCGGCGCTGCTGGAGACGGCGCTGGCCAGCGGGCAATGGCAGCCCGAGGAGCTCATCGTGCTGACGCCGTTTCGCGCCCAGCGCGCGCTGATCCGCCAGCGGCTGCGCGCGCACGGGCTGCCGGAATCGCTGCGCGTCAGCACCGTGCACCGTGCGCAGGGCAGCGAGGCGCCGGTGGTGCTGTTCGACCCGGCGGACGGCGCCCAGCCCTTCCTGCAGGGCGAGGAGGCGCAGCGGCTGCTGAACGTGGCGCTGAGCCGCGCGCAGGCCAAGCTGGTGCTGTTCGTGTCGCCGGCGGACGCGGCGGGCGGGTTCCTCGGGCCGCTGGTGCGCAAGCTGCGGCTGGCGGCCGACCCGCGCGCGGCGACGCCGCTGGAGGCGCTGGCGCGCCTGCCGGGCTTTCCGGCCAGCGCGGTGGGCCGGCGCGTGACGGCGGGCCGGCATGCCGGCGAGCTGGTGCGGGCCAGCGGCGACGGCCGCGAGTTCTGGCTCGTCAATGAAAAAACCGGTGCCGAGCAACGCTTCGACACCGGTTTCTGGCTGCAGCGGGCAGCCCAGAACTAGTCAGTCGGGGACAAAGCTGCTCGCTTCGTCCCACAACCTCACAAGACCGCCGCGGTGACAACGATCTCGACCTTCCACTCCGGCCGGGCCAGGCCGGCGATGACGGTGGCGCGCGGCGGCGTGTGGCCGGGCGACACCCAGGCTTCCCACGCGGTGTTCATGCCGGCGAAGTCGGCACGGTCGGGCAGGAAGATCTGCGCGCGCAGGATGTGGCTCTTGTCGGTGCCGGCGCGGGCCAGCAGCTTGTCGATGGCGGCCAGCACCTGGGCCGTCTGGCCCTCGATGCCGACGCTGGTGTCCTCGGGCACCTGGCCGGCCAGGTAGGCCACGCCGTTGTGCACGGCCATTTCGGACATGCGGGCGCCGACGTCGAAGCGTTCGATGGATTGCTTGCTCATGATTTCTTGCGGGGCTTGGTGGAGGGGTTCGGTTTGGCGTTGGCGGCTTTCTGCCCGAGCTTGCTCTCGGTGCCGGCCATCAGCTTCTTGATGTTGGCCTGGTGGCGCCACACCAGCAGCAGGCCCATGATGATGAGCGCCAGCGCCGTGGGGCCGGCTTCCCAAATGAGCAACTGATACATCGGCGCGAACGCGGCCGACACGATGGCCGCCAGCGACGAGTAGCGGCTGAACCAGGCAATGATGGCCCAGGTCGCCAGCGTGGCCACGCCCAGCAGCGGGTTCAGGCCGAAGATGACACCGGCCGCCGTGGCCACGCCCTTGCCGCCTTCGAACCTGAAGAACACCGGCCACAGGTGGCCCAGGAAGGCGCCCAGGCCGACCAGCGCGGCCGTGCCTTCGCCCAGGCCGTGGGGCGCGCCCCAGAGGTAGACGGCCAGCACGGGCAGGTAGCCCTTGAGCGCATCGAAGACGAGGGTGAGGATGGCGGCGGCCTTGTTGCCGGAGCGCAGCACGTTGGTGGCGCCGGGGTTGCCGGAGCCGTAGGAGCGCGGGTCGGACAGGCCCATCGCACGGCTGACGATGACGGCGAAGGACAGCGAGCCGATCAGGTAGCCGCACACGGCGGCGAGCAGGGGGAGAACGGTTTCCATGGGGCGGGATTGTCGGGCAGGTCCACCCCCTGCCCGGCCGTCGGCCGGCCTTCAGCTGCCGAAGTAAGGCCCGTCGCCGCGCGCCTGCGCGAAGACGGTCTGCGGCTCCTCGACGACGAGGCGCTCGCGCAGGCGCTGTTGCAGGAACGCGATCACCAGCGCCTCGGCCCGGGGCTTCCACTGCGGCCGGGCCTCGCGCCAGCTGCCGTCGGGCTGGACGCAGCGGTAGATGCGCTGCCCAACGGCGCCGTAGACGATCAGATGCGTCAATTGCGCCAGCGGGTGCTCGAAGTCCGCGGCGGTCGAGTGGGCGCGCTTCAGCCTCAGCACGCCGCCTGCCACCTGCACCAGCGGCTGGCCACGCGGCCCCCAGCGCCGCCACTCCAGCGCAGCCCGCACCGCGAAGCCGATGCCCAGCCCGATGGGGACGACGAAGCTCATCCACGGCCCGCCCTTGCTGAAGGTGATCAGCACGGCGGCCACCACGCCAACCCCCAGCAGCGCAGCCTGCAGCCAGGGCGCGGGCAACGGCTGGTAGACGCCGTCGGCGTCCGTCACCAGGTCTGGAAACAACAAGCTCATGACACGCTCCCTGCGCCGTGCGGCTGCGGCGGTGCGGGCGAGGATAGCCCGCTCAGTTCGCGCAGGTCACCGGGCGCGCGCCGAGCAGCTCGGTCAGCACCCGCGGTTCGATGCCGACGAGGTAGCCACGCCGCCCGCCGTTGATGCAGATCTTCGGCAGCGCCAGGATGCCGGCCTCGACGAACACCGGCATGGCCTTGCGCACGCCGAACGGCGACGTGCCGCCGACCTGGTAGCCGCTGTGGCGCTGCGCCACCTCGGGCTTGCAGGGCTCCACCTTCTTGCACGGGATCTGCCGCGCCAGCTCCTTCAGGCTGACCGTGCGGTCGCCATGCATCAGCACGATCAGCGGCTCGGCCTTCTCGTCCTGCATCACCAGCGTCTTCACGACGGCATGCTCGTCCACGCCCAGCTGCTTGGACGACTCGGCCGTGCCGCCGTGCTCCACGTAGTCGTACACATGCTCGGTGAAGGCGACGCCGGCGCGCTTGAGCATCTGCGTGGCGGGCGTTTCGCTGACGTGGGCGGTCTTCTTGCTCATGCCCCCGATTTTCGTGTCAACAGCGCATGCCGTTAGGCGTTAACGATTTATTGTTTTACAGTAAGTTTTTCTTGTTTCACGAAAGCACCATGCCCGAGTCCTTTTCCGCCGACGGCTTGCGGCGCATCCGCCGCCTGTCCTGGATCGTCCGGCTGCTGTGCCTGGCGGGCGTGGTGTTCATCGGCACGTTGCCGTTCATCTTCTGGGCCCAGCCGGACTGGGTGGCGGAAGTGGCGGCCAAGACCTGGAGCCTGAGCACGGTGCAGCTGGACGTGGGCTCGCGGCTGTGGGGCCTGGCGGCCATGCTGCTGCCCACGTCGGTGAGCCTGTTCGCGCTGTGGCAGATGTGGTCGCTGTTCGGCTGCTTCGCGCAGGGCGAGCTGCTGGCACGCCGGCCGGCGCAGCACCTGCGCCGGCTGGGCCTGGGCGTGTGCGCGCTGGCGGCCGCGCAGCCGCTGGGGCACACGCTGGCCATCCTGGCGCTGACCTGGGGCAACGGCAAGGGCGAGCGCCGGCTGTGGTTCGGCCTGTCGTCGGACCACTACCTCGCGCTGCTGTTCGGCCTGCTGCTGCTGGCGCTGGCGCAGGTGCTGCTGGAAGCCGCGCGCGTCGCGGACGAGAACGCCGAGTTCGTATGAGCCCCTCGTCCAAGGAGTACCTTGGCCGGGCCCCCGAGGGGACGGCGATGCTCGCGGCATCGAGCCGCGAGCACATCGCCACAGGCGGGCCGGCTTGGGGCGGCCCGGCGCTCGTCCCGCAAATCCGCCACCGACTTGCTAGCGAGGTGCGCTGACATGCCCATCATCGTCACCCTCGACGTCATGCTCGCGCGGCGCAAGATGCGTTCGCGCGAGCTGGCCGAGCGCGTGGGCATCACCGAGGCCAACCTGTCGCTGCTGAAGAGCGGCAAGGTGCGCGGCGTGCGCTTCGACACGCTGTCCCGCATCTGCGACGTCCTGCAATGCCAGCCCGGCGATCTGCTCGCCTGGGAACCCGGCCCCGAGCCGGACGACCCCGGCGGCACGGGCTGACGCCGCGCCGCCCTCCTTTCTCCCCCCACACCTCACACGCCCCGCCATGCGCCCCCTCCTGCTGTCCGCCCTGCTGCTGCTCGCCAGCACCGCCCAGGCCCAAACGCCGCCCACCGAGACCGTGGTGCTGCCGCCGGTCCGGACCGAGCTCAAGCGCGACGGCAGCGCGCTGCCCTACGCGCAGATCAACACCGTCATCGCCAAGCTCCGCCGCTACGGCGAGGGCCTGTTCCGCATGGACTTCAAGGTGGAGGCCGAGAAGACCAAGAAGCCGCTGGCCGACATCCGCATGGCCGTGCGCAGCGACGACACCGACTACCCCATCAAGCTCGATGCCGCGGGCGGCTTCGAGCTGCCCATCCTGCCCGAGGCCGAGGCCAAGACGGCCGACCTGGCGACCAACGTGGCCAAGGGTGAGATGGCCGTGCGCGGCACGCTGGAGCTGAACGTGACGCCCGAGCAGGTGACCATGGCCAAGGTGCGCCAGATCGTGCGCGTGGCCCGCACGCTGCGCGAGGAGATGCTGCCCTGGTACCTGCGCTGGCTGTTCCCGCGCATCGAGGGCGTGCGCGTGTGCAGCGCCACGCCCACCTGGGAGCTGGAGTGGGCCGAGGACGGCAAGCTGCTGGGCCTGCCGCTGCCGGTGGCCCCGGGCGAGCGCGACCCGCTGGAGCGCAAGGCCGCCCAGCCCCGCCCGTGCACGCTGCTGACCGGCCAGGAGAGCTGGCCCGACGCCGCCCGCCTGCTGCCGCCGCCCAACAGCCGCGTCAGCGTGAAGCTGCAAGGCGCATGAACCACCGCTGGGCGGCACGCGCCGTCGTCGTCGCGCTGCACGCGGCGTTGCTGGCGGCGCTGTGGCTGCACCGGCCGCAAGGCCTGGCGACCGACAGCGAACGGCGATCCGCCACCGTTCGGCTGATCCAGCCCGAGCGACGGGTGCCGCCGCTCGTCGATGACATCAACGGCATCACGCGCCCGCCCAGGCCTGCGCCCGTGCCACTGATTTCGCCGCCCGCCTACACCACGGAGGCCGACATGCCCGCCGGCATCACCCCGCCAGCAGCCGCCCCACGCGCGCCGGGCGCGGCGCCTGCGAGCGAACCGCCGCACACCACGCTGCGGCTGACGCTGCCACCGGGCTATGCCGCGTCCAGCGCGGCCGCGCGCAACCCGGCGCTCAGCGACCCGCGCAGCAACACGCCGCGGGCGACGCTGGAGGACCGCATTGCCGATGCCACAGGCGGCGCCGGCGCGTGGGTGGAAGAGCCTGTCGAAAACCATGCCCAGTCCGTCGGCGCGCTCGGCGAGTACCGCACCGTCCTGCGCCGCGGAAGCACCTGTATAGAGGTGTTTCGCTCACGCATCTCCGACAACAACGCTTTCAACAGCAGCGTCGCACCCCGCACGGTGGCGATGGTGGGCCAACCCTACCCATGCAAATGAAGCCTCCCGCGCGCCGGGACAAGGTGCGCAGCGGCACTTCACCTCAAAGATAGACTGCCGACCAAGTCGCGCCATCGAAGTGGCGGACGGCATAGAACATCAAAAGGCAGGGGGAAAACATGTGCGCACATGACGGGCGCGGGCGCGCCGCTACGGCCGCCGCGAAGGCTGGCCTGGTCTCAACGCGAGCAGTGGCTTGGGTAGTCGCCGCCATGCTGTCGGCCTGTGGCGGTGGCGGTGGCGGTGGAGGAGCAGGCGGAGGTGGTGCGTCCAACGGCTTTCAGCTGAGCTTCGAGCCGGGCACGCTCAACGCCAGTTTCTACGAGGGGGAACCGACCACGGCCTTGGTTCAAACCCGAGCCAACCAGCCGCACAGCGCGCCGGTTCAAGTGGCGATCGTGGACAGCGCAGGCATCCTTGGCAACGGCGTCCAAATCACCGCCAACTCCACGCTGGCCTATGACGCATTGCTACCGCTGTCGAGCACGCTCAAGGCTGGCAGCTACAGCGGCACTCTGGAAGTGCGGGTTTGCGAGGACCTGCCCACCACGTGCAGCAAGCCGGTCAGCGGCTCGCCCTGGCGCCTGCCGTATCAGATCAAAGTCCAGCCTCAAACCTCGCTCAAGCCGCTCAGCCCAGTGCCTGGCGCCGCTGCATGGAGCGGCTACCTCGGCGATAGCAGCCACAGTGCGACAGTTGCCCTGACGCTATCGGCGAGTGACTTCTCCCGCCGCTGGAGACTAGAAGCCGCATCAGCCACAGCCCGCGAAAGCCTCGCAGTCGTAGCAGGCGGCCTGCTGATCACGGTGGTCTCCGATCGCAACAACGGCGCCCCGGCGCTCGTGGCACGCCGAGAGCACGACGGCAGCGAAGCCTGGCGCCGCCCGCTGGGCACCGTCAATGACACGGCAGGCGGCCCCACCGTTGCTGACGGCAGCGTGTATGTGTTCACGTCGGACTACGACCGCACGATGCTGTGGCGGTTCGACCTGGCGTCCGGTCAGCTGCTCGGTCAGCGAAGCATTGGCGGCAACACCACCGACCACCCACCCGGTCCGCTGGCACTCGGCGGCAAGCTGTTCACGTGCCGCACCGCCAGTGGCGGCCTCGGGCGCTACGACGCGCAGTCCCTTACGTCCGAAGCCACGACCACACTGCCAGGCCGGCAAGACACCTGCACACCGGCCACCGATGGCGCCCTGCTCTATCTCTTCGCCGACAAGTCATTGATGGCGGTGAATGCCGCCAGCGGCCAGTTGGCTTACAGCGTTGCGGTCGATGGCCTCCCGACCTATTTAACAGCGCCGCCCGTCCTCGATGGTGCAGGTCACGCCTTCGTTTCGGTCTATTCGCTTGACACCCAGGTCACCGGGACCAGCCGGCTGCTGGCTTTTGACCTGAACACCAGGCAGTTGCTGTGGCAACAACAGGGGGGTTTCAGCACGACACCGGTCGTCTCCGGGTCGACGGTTTTCGTCGTCAACGGCCGCGACCTGGAGGCACGTTCGGCCAGCAGTGGCGCGCTGCTATGGAGTTGGCACAGCAACGCCACGACGTTGGGGGAGTTGGAGAGCTCGCTGGTTGCCACGCGTACCCATGTGTTCGTGTCCAGTCGCTGGACCACCGACGCCATCGACCTGACCACGCACGCTCGTGTCTGGGGAGAGAACCTGGGCGGCGCACTGGCGCTGTCGCCACAAGGTGTCCTTTACATCAGCCCATTTTTCACGGGCGGCATGCGGGCGATCAACCTCCGCTGAGCCCGCGTTTCATCTCCTGCAGCCTCAGCACGCGGCGCTGCACCTTGCCCGTCGTCGTCATGGGCAGCGCGTCGATGAACTCGATGTCCTTGGGGTACTCGTACGGCGCCAGCCGCGCCTTCACGTGGGCCTGCAGCGCCTCGACGAGCGCCGCGTTGCCCACGTGCCCGTCGGCCAGCACGACGTAGGCCTTGACGAGCGCGCCGCGCTCCGCGTCGGGCTTGGGCACGACGGCCGCGTTGGCCACAGCCGGGTGCTTGAGCAGGCAGTTCTCGATCTCACCGGGGCCGATGCGGTAGCCCGCGCTCTTGAACACGTCGTCGGCGCGGCCCTCGTACCACAGCGTGCCATCGGCGTCGCTGCGGGCCAGGTCGCCGGTGCGGCACCAGTCGCCGGTGAACTTGGCCTTCGTCGCGGCGTCGTTGTTCCAGTAGCCCAGGAAGAACACGGGGTCGGGCGTGCCATGGCGGTCGAACGCGTTGACGGCCACCTCGCCGACCTCGCCCGGCGCGCACTCGCGGCCGTCGTCGTCGATGACGGCCACGCGGTGGCCCGGGTAGGCCCGGCCCATGCTGCCGGGTCTGGCCGGCCACAGCGCCTGGCAGTTGCCGACGACGTAGTTCATCTCGGTCTGGCCGAACATCTCGTTGACGGGCACGCCCAAGGCATCGCGGCACCAGCTGAACACCGCGTCGCCGACGGCCTCGCCGGCGCTCATCAGCGCGCGCAGCTTCAGCCCATGGCGGCGCGGCCGCGGCTCGGCCTTCATCATGGCCTTGAGCGCCGTCGGGAACAGGAAGGCGTGCGTCACGCCATAGCTGGCCATCAGCTCGAAGGCCTTGGCGGCCGAGAAGCGGCCCTGCCACGCGACGATGGGCCGGCCGAAGTACAGCGTCGGCAGCAGCGCGTCCATCAGCCCGCCGGTCCAGGCCCAGTCGGCCGGGCTCCAGAACACAGCGTCGCTCGGCTGGCGCGCGTCGAACGGATCGAAGCCGAACCAGTCCTGGCTGGCGACGAAGCCGCTCAGGTTGCCGATCAGCGCGCGCTGCGGGATCAGCGCGCCCTTGGGGTTGCCGGTGGTGCCGCTGGTGTAGATGAGGATGGCCGGGTCGCCGGCCTGCGTGGCCACGGGCTTGAAGCGCGCGGCCTCGGCCTGCAGCGCCTCCATCCAGCACAGCTCGCCGGGCTGCACCGTGCAGTCGCCGACGACGACGATGCGGCGCAGCGCCGGGCAGCGGTCCTGCACCTCGCGCAGCGCCGGCATCGCCTCGCAGGCCGCGATGGCGAGCACGGCGCCGCTGTCCTGCAGCCGGAACTCCAGCGCCTCGGCACCGAACAGCATCGACAGCGGCATGGCCACCGCGCCGATCTGCTGGAGGGCGATGTGCGCCACGGCCGTCTCGAAGCGCTGCGGCAGCACGATGGCGACGCGGTGGCCGCGGCGCACGCCCTGTACCAGCAGCGCGTTGGACAGCCGGTTGGCGGCGCGCTGCAGCTGCGCGTAGCTGTAGGCGGCGCGGCAGCCGCTCTCGCTGTCGAAATAGATGGCCGTGGCCTTGGGCGTCTCGCGGGCCCAGCGGCCGCAGCAGGCCTCGGCGATGTTGAAGTCGTCCGGCACCTGCCAGCGGAAGGCGGCGTGCAGCTGCTCGTAGCGGTCTTCAGCCATCAGCCCCCCGATTTGAACGAGGGGCGATGCTAGCCAGCCCGTCCCGGGCCGGCGTCATGGATTGCCCTTGGCCGAAACCGGGCCGTCCGAATAGCGGACCGAGCGCAGGGCCGCTCCCAAGCCGGCCCGCGGTGGGCGATGTGCTTGCGGCTCAACGCCGCAAGCATCGCCTTCCCCCAGGGGGACCGACCAGGATCGCCCGCGTTCAGCGGGGCGACCTGGGCGAGGGGCTCACAACCCCAGCCACGCGGAAGGCGACCACATGCTGGGCCGGTCGCCATCGGCATAGCGCTCCAGCGCGTCGCCGGTCAGGCGGCAGATGCGCCACTCGGGCATCACGTCGGCGCCCAGCTTCTCGTAGAAGCGGATGGCGTCCTCGTTCCAGTCCAGCACGGTCCAGTCGAAGCGGCCGTAGCCGCGTTCGCAGGCCAGCCGCGCCAGCTCGATGAGCAGCGCGCGGCCCAGGCCGCTGCGGCGGTGGGCGGGGCGCACGTACAGGTCTTCCAGGTACAGGCCCGGCTTGGACAGGAAGGTCGAGAAGTTCTTGTAGAACAGCGCGAAGGCCACGACCTCGCCGTTGATCTCGCCCACCATGCACTCGGCCACCGGGTCGTCGCCGAACAGGTGCGGCTTAAGGCTGTCGGGCGTCACGGCCAGCAGATGCGTGAGGTTCTCGAACTCGGCCAGCTCGCTGATCAGCTGGACGATGTCTTTCAGGTCGCGCGGCTCGGCGGCGCGGATGTCGTGGCGGGGTGCGGGCATGGTGACCCCATTGTCTGCGGACAACCGTGGCCTACAGTGCGGATATGCCCCATGTCTACCCCCTTCGTCGCCCGCACCGCAGCGAATTCCTGACCCTGCGCGGCCTGCGCCACCATGTGCTGCGCTGGGGCCAGGCCTTGCCGGGCCGCCCGCCGCTGGTGATGGTGCACGGCTGGATGGACGTCGGTGCGTCGTTCCAGTTCGTCGTCGACGCTTCTGCCGAGGACCGCGAGGTCATCGCGCTGGACTGGCGCGGCTTCGGCCTCAGCGGCACCACCGGCGCCGACTGCTACTGGTTCCCCGATTACCTGGGCGACCTGGACGCGCTGCTGGACGCCGTCAGCCCCGGCGCGCCGGTGGACCTGCTGGGCCACAGCATGGGCGGCAACGTGGCGATGAGCTACGCCGGCGTTCGCCCGCAACGCGTGCGTCGCTTGATCAATCTCGAAGGCTTCGGCATGCCCGACGTCGCGCCCGCCGCCGCACCCGAGCGGCTGGCGCGCTGGCTGGACGAGCTGAAAGACCCGCCCTCGCTGCGCCCCTACGCGACGCTGGCCGACGTCGCCGAGCGCCTGCGCAAGAACAACCCGCGCCTGGCCGCCGACAAGGCCGCCTGGCTGGCCGGCTACTGGGCGCGCGAGACCCCCGAGGGCTTCCTGCTGAACGCCGACCCCGCGCACAAGCTCGCCAACCCGGTGCTGTACCGCAAGGCCGAGGTGCTGGCCTGCTGGCAGCGCATCGCGGCGCCCACGCTGTGGGTGGAGGGCAGTGACGACCAGCTGGCGCGCTTCTGGGGCACGCGCTTCCCGCGCGAGGAGTTCGAGGCCCGGCTGGCCGTGGTGCCGGACGTGCAGCGGGTCGTGCTGCAGGACGCCGGCCACATGCTGCACCACGACCAGCCCGAGGCGCTGGCTGAGCATTTGGAACGCTTTCTGTCCTGAAGCGCGCCGGCGGCGCGGCGGTGCGCCAGAGAATCGGGCCCATGGCCCGTCGCTGCCCACCCCTGCTCGTCGCCCGCCGGCTGCTGCTGGCCATGGCGCTGTGCGGCAGCGCCATGGCCGCGGTGGCCGACTGCGGACGGCCGCTGCAGGTGGCCGTGTCCGACCTGGGCGTCGGCAGCTACCAGGAGCAGGGCCAGATCCGCGGCCTCATCCCCGAGCTGACGCAGGAACTGGCAGCCCGCAGCGGCTGCCGGTTGACGCTGGTGTTCATGCCCCGCGCCCGCGCGCTGCAGGACTTCGACGTCGGCCGCGTCGACGTCATCACGTCGGTGATGCGAACGCCGGAACGCGACGCGCTGGGCGTCTACCTGCCCTATGGCTACACCAAGCATGACCTGCTGCTGGCCCCCGAGGCGGCCGCCGGCATCGCCAGCCTGGCCGACCTGATCCGCCGGCCGGAGCTGCGGCTGGGCGTGGTGCGCGGCATCCGCACCAACACGCGCGTGGACCTGCACCTCGAACAGCTGCTGGCGACGCGCCGCGCCGAGTACTCACCGGACTTCGCCAACCTCGCCGCCAAGCTGGCCGCCCGGCGCGTGCAGGCGGTCATCATGCCCAACGCGCTGCACATCAAGCTGCGCCGCGACGGCGCGCTGGCGCCCGACATCGCCACCGTCAGCATCCCCGAGGCGCGCCCGCAGGTGCTGGGCCTGTACGTGAACCGTGCCGCCGTGCCCGCCGCCGTCGCCCACCGGCTGCGCGACCAGCTGGCGGCGATGGTCAAGAGCGGTTGGGTGCGGCAGGCCTATGTGCGCCACTTCGGCGAGGCCGAGACGCGTCGCATGGAGCTGGCGGCGCTGGAGCACTAGGAACCTGCGTCCTCGTCCAGCCGGCGCATGCGGCGGGCGTAGACGATGACGATGGCGCAGAAGCCCAGCAGCGCCCCCTGCGACGCCAGCCAGAACGCCAGCGGCCAGCCGAACAGCTCCACGCTCAGCTCGCGCGCGAACACCACCGGCACGAAGGCCACCAGCGCCCAGGCCAGCAGCAGCCCGGCGGTCAGCCGGCGCGTGCGGCGCCAGTAGTCGCTACTCATGCAGCAGCCCCCATTGCTGGAGCATGAAGATGTTGGTGCGCGCCGCCTCGCGCAGCGCATCGAAGCGGCCCGACGCGCCGCCGTGGCCGGCCGTCATGTTGATGTCGAACAGCACCGGCGCCCGGCCCTGGTTCAGCTCGCGCAGCCGGGCGACGTACTTGGCGGCCTCCCAGTACGGCACCTGGCTGTCGTTGATGGCGGTCTTGGCCAGCACGGCCGGGTAGGCGGCCGGCTTCAGGTTGTCGTAGGGGCTGTAGGCGCGCATCCAGGCGTACTCAGCGGCCTTGTTGGGGTTGCCCCACTCGATGTACTCCTCGGTCGTCAGCGGCAGGCTGGCGTCCAGCATGGTGTTGATGACGTCGACGAACGGCACCTGCGCGACGACGGCCTTGAACAGGTCGGGCCGCAGGTTGGTGGCCGCGCCCACCAGCAGGCCACCGGCGCTGCCGCCGTGGATGATGAGCTGGCTGGGCTGGGTGTAGCCCTGCTTCACCAGTGCTTCGGCGCAGGCGACGAAGTCGGTGAAGGTGTTCATCTTCTTGCCGAGCTTGCCGTCCAGGTACCACTGCCGGCCCAGGTCGCCGCCGCCGCGCACATGGGCGATGGCGTAGACGACGCCGCGGTCCAGCAGCGACAGCCGGCCGCTGCCGAAGCGCGGGTCACTGGGGATGCCGTAGCTGCCGTAGCCGTACAGCAGCAGCGGCTGCGGGCCGGCGCGGCGCTTGTCCTTGCGGTAGATGAGGCTGATGGGCACCTTGACGCCGTCCGGCGCCGTGGCCCACAGCCGCTCGCTGGCGTACAGGCCGGCGTCGTAGCCGCCCTGCACCGGCGCCACCTTCAGCAGCTGCAGCTGGCCGCTGGCCAGGTCGGCCTCGTAGGTGCTGGTGGGCGTCGTCAGCGAGTTGTAGGCGAAGCGCACGCGCGTCGCATCGAACTCGCGCTGGCTGGCCAGCGTGGCGCCGTAAGCCAGCTCCTGGAAGGCCACGTCGCGCGGCGCGCCGCCGGCCAGCGGGTAGATGCGCAGCTTGACCGAACCGCCCTCGCGAATCTGCGCGACGGCATGGGTCTTGAAGGCCACTGCCTGCTCGACCATCGCGTCGTCGCGGGCCGCGATGAGCTCGCGGCCGCGCGCCAGGTCCCTGGCCGTGAACAGCGCTCCGGCGCCCGGCTTCATCGGCAGCCGCAGCAGCCGGAAGTTGACGCCACGGTCGTTGATGCGCAGCAGCAGCTCGGCGCCGAACGGCGTGACGGCGTACTCCTGCCCGGCCCGGCGCGGCAGCACCTCGCGCCAGCGGCCCTCGGGCCGCGCGGCCGGCAGCACGCGCCAGTCCATCGTGTCCTTGGAGCGCGAGCCCAGCATCAGCGTGCGCCCGTCCAGCGACTTCGCCAGCACCAGGTTGAACAGCTCGTCCTTCTCCTCGTGCACCAGCGTGTCGGCCGCCGTGCCCAGGCGGTGCCGCCACAGCTGGTGCGAGCGGCGCGCGTCGTTGTGGCGGATGTAGAACAGCGTGCGGCTGTCGGCCGCCCACTCGAAGGCGTCGGCATGCGGCGTGGTGGCGACGACGCGGTCCTCGCCGGTGGCGATGTCGCGCACGTGCAGCTCGAAGTCGCGCGCGCCGGTGGCGTCCACGGCATAGGCCAGCAGCCGGTCGTCGGGGCTGACGGACAGGCCGTTCAGGTTCACGAACTTGCGCGTCCTGGCCAGTTCGTTCAGGTCCAGCAGCACCTGCTCGGGCGCGTTCGCGTCGTCCACACGGTCGGCGCCCTGCGCGGCACGACGGACGTACACCGGGTATTGCTGGCCCACGTCGATGCGGCTCACGTACCACCAGCGCCCCTGGCGCTGCGGCACGCCCTGGTCGCGCTGCTGCACGCGGCCCTTCATCTCTTCGAAGAGCTGCTGCTCGGCCGCGGCCAGCGGCTTGAACCAGGCGTCCGCGTAGGCGGCCTCGGCCTTCAGGTGGGCCTGCACGGCGGGGGCGTCCTTCTCGCGCAGCCAGAAGTAGTCGTCGATGCGGCGGTCGCCGTGCACGCTGACGTCACGGGGCTTCTTGGCAGCGACGGGGGCGGTGGCGGTGTCCTGGGCCTGCACGGCGCGGGTGGCGCAGATCAGGCTGGTGGCAAGCACGGCCGCGTGGGCCAGCGCGCGCCAGGCGGGCATGGAATGCATGTGCTGATTTCTCCCGCCGGGCGCCGCCCTCGGCAGCCCACCCCGGCGGCCTGCAGTGTGCCTGCTCCGCCCCATGCAAAAATCGCGGCCTTTCCCGAACTGCACCGCTGTGCCCGTCATGGACATCGAACACATCAACCAAATCGGCAATTCCCTGGCCGACCTCTCAGCGCGCACCGACGCGCTAAGGGGGTATCTTTGACTTCGATCGCAAAGCACTGCGACTGAACGAGGTCAACGCCGCCCTCGAGAACCCCAACGTCTGGAACGACCAGAAGCGCGCCCAGGAGCTGGGCAAGGAAAAGCGCACGCTGGAGACCGTGGTCGAAACGATCACGCACCTGACCAGTTCTCTGGCCGACAACACCGAGCTGTTCGAGATGAGCCGCGAGGAAGGTGACGAGGCCGGCATGCTGGCCATCGAGGCCGACGCCGCGCAGCTGCAGGCCAAGGTCGAGGAACTCGAGTTCCGCCGCATGTTCAACAACCCGGCCGACCCGCTGAACTGCTTCATCGACATCCAGGCCGGCGCCGGCGGCACCGAGGCCTGCGACTGGGCCGGCATGCTGCTGCGCCAGTACCTGAAGTACGCCGAGCGCAAGGGCTTCAAGGCGACGATGGAAGACGAGACGCCGGGCGACGTGGCCGGCATCAAGAGCGCCACCATCAAGGTCGAGGGCGAGTACGCCTTCGGCCTGCTGCGCACCGAGACCGGCGTGCACCGCCTCGTGCGCAAGAGCCCGTTCGACTCGTCCGGCGGCCGCCACACCTCGTTCGCGTCGCTGTTCGTGTACCCGGAAGTCGACGACTCCATCGAGATCGACATCAACCCGGCCGATGTGCGCACCGACACCTTCCGCGCCAGCGGCGCCGGTGGCCAGCACATCAACAAGACCGACTCGGCGGTGCGCCTGACGCACATCCCGACCGGCATCGTCGTGCAATGCCAGGACGGCCGCAGCCAGCACAGCAACCGCGACGTGGCCTGGAAGCGCCTGCGTTCGCGTCTGTACGACCATGAGATGAAGAAGCGCATGGCCGAGCAGCAGGCGCTGGAAGACACCAAGACCGACGTCGGCTGGGGTCACCAGATCCGCAGCTATGTGCTGGACCAGAGCCGCATCAAGGACCTGCGCACGAACTACGAAACGTCCGCCACGCAGAAGGTGCTGGACGGCGACCTCGACCCCTTCATCACCGAGTCGCTCAAGCAAGGCATCTGATGCCCGGGGCCGCCACCGCGCGGCCCCTTGTGTTTCCCGCCGCCACCGCGGCGCGTTTTTCTGCCCCCCAAGGAAGCCCCTCATGCGTGAAGGCACCGCCCCCCTGATCCAACGTCTGGACTACCAGCAGCCGGCGTTCTGGATTCGCAAGGTCGACCTGACCTTCGACCTCGACCCCGCCAAGACCCTGGTCACGAGCAAGATGCAGGTCGAGCGCAACCGCGCCGTGCCGCACGGCCCGCTGCGGCTGCACGGCGAGGAACTGAACCTGCTGCGCGCGCTGATCAACGGCGCCGGCGTGTCCTTCCGCCAGGAGGGCCACGAGCTCGTCATCGACAACCCGCCGGACGAGGACTTCACGTTCGAGATCCGCAACACCGTCTGCCCCGAGAAGAACACGGCGCTGTCGGGTCTGTACACGTCGGGCGGCAGCTTCTTCACGCAGTGCGAGGCCGAGGGCTTCCGCCGCATCACCTACTTCCTGGACCGCCCGGACGTGATGGCCGTCTACACGGTCACGCTGCGCGCCGATGCGGCCAAGTACCCGGTGCTGCTGTCCAACGGCAACCTGGTCGACAGTGGCACGCTGGAGAACGGCCGCCACTTCGCCGTCTGGAACGACCCCTTCCCCAAGCCCAGCTACCTGTTCGCCGTCGTCGCCGGTGACCTCGTCGCGCGCGAGCAGCGTGTGCGCACCCGCGCCGGCAAGGATCACCTGCTGCAGGTCTACGTGCGCCGTGGCGACCTGGAGAAGACCGAGCACGCGATGAACTCGCTGATCGCGTCGATGGTCTGGGACGAGGCCCGCTTCGGCCTGCCGCTGGATCTGGAGCGCTTCATGGTCGTCGGCGTGTCCGACTTCAACATGGGCGCGATGGAGAACAAGGGCCTGAACATCTTCAACACGGCCGCCCTGCTCGCCTCGCCCGCCACCGCGACGGATGCCGACTTCGCGCGCATCGAGTCCATCGTCGCGCACGAGTACTTCCACAACTGGACCGGCAACCGCGTCACCTGCCGCGACTGGTTCCAGCTGTCGCTGAAGGAAGGCCTGACCGTCTTCCGCGACCAGGAATTCAGCATGGACATGGCCGGCACGTCGTCGGCCCGCGCCGTCTGCCGCATCCAGGACGTGCGCCAGCTGCGCGCGCTGCAGTTCCCCGAGGACAGCGGCGCCATGGCCCACCCGGTGCGCCCGGACAGCTACAGCGAGATCAACAACTTCTACACGGCCACCGTCTACGAGAAGGGCTCGGAAGTCGTCCGCATGTACCAGACGCTGGTCGGCCGCGCGGGCTTCGAGGCCGGCATGAAGCTGTACTTCGAGCGCCACGACGGCCAGGCCGTGACCTGCGACGATTTCGCAGCGGCCATCGCCGACGCCAACCCCGGCTCGGCGCTGGCCACGCGCCTGGACACCTTCAAGCGCTGGTACTCGCAAGCCGGCACGCCGCGCGTGAAAGCGCATGGCGAGCACGACGCCGCCGCCCGCACCTACACGCTGCGCCTGACGCAGCACACGCCCGCCACGCCGGGCCAGGCGGACAAGCTGCCCCAGGTCATCCCCGTCGTCATGGGTCTGCTGGACCGCCACGGTGCGGCGCTGGCACTGAACGCCGCCGGCGACACCGAGACCGTGCTGGTGCTGGACCAGGCCGAGCAGACCTTCGTCTTCGAGAACATCGACAGCGAGCCCGTGCCGTCGCTGCTGCGCGGCTTCTCGGCCCCGGTGGTGCTGGACGACGGCCTGTCCGACGCCGCGCTGCTGGTGCTGATGCGCCACGACAGCGACCCGTTCAACCGCTGGGAAGCCAGCCAGCGCCTGGCGCTGAACCGCATCCTGCACGCGCTGCGCGCCGGCCAGCCGCTGCAGCTCAGCCCCGTCTTCATCGACGCGATGCGCGCCCTGCTCAAGCACCCCGAGCTGGACCCCGCCTTCAAGGAACTGGCGCTGACGCTGCCCGGCGAGGCCTACATCGCCGAGCAGCTGGACGTCGTCGACCCGCAGGCCATCCACGCCGCGGTCATGGCCGCTCAACAGCAGCTCGCCAGCGCGCTGCGCGACGACTGGGCCGCCGCCTTCGAGGCGCACCAGGTGCAGGGCGGCTACGCGCCCGACCCGGTGTCGTCCGGCAAGCGGGCTCTCGCCAACCTGGCGCTGTCCATGCTCGTGCTGGACGCCCGCGCCACCGGTGACACGGTCTGGCCCGGCAAGGCCTACCAGCGCTTCAAGGACGCGTCCAACATGACGGACCGCCTCGGCGCGCTGGCCGCGCTGGTCAACGCCGGCGCCGAGCTGGCCCAGCCCGCGCTGGAGCGTTTCCACGCGCTGTTCAAGGACGACGCGCTGGTCATCGACAAGTGGTTCGCGCTGCAGGCGCGCGCGCCGGAAAGCGAGGGCCGCGTGTTCGCCCGCGCCAAGGCGCTGACCAAGCACGCCGACTTCACGCTGAAGAACCCGAACCGCGCGCGCAGCCTGCTGGCTTCGCTTTGCATGTTCAACCCGGCCGCTTTTCATCGTGCCGACGCGGGCGGCTATGTATTCTGGGCAGAGCAGGTGCTGGCGGTGGACGCCATCAACCCGCAGCTGGCCAGCCGCATCGCCCGCGCGATGGACCGCTGGGCAGTGCTGGCCGAGCCCTACCGCAGCGCCGCCCGCGAGGCCGTGGCCCGCGTGGCCGCCAAGCCCGACCTGTCCACCGACGTCCGCGAGATCGTCGAGCGCGCCCTCGCTTCCGGAAACTGAGCATGCCCATGAGTCGACACACCAGCCTCACCCAATACCTGATCGAGCAACAGCGCGAGCACGGCCACATCCCGCAGGAGCTGCGGCTGCTGATCGAGGTGGTCGCGCGCGCCTGCAAGCGCATCGCCATCGCCGTCAACAAGGGCGCGCTGGGTGGCGTGCTGGGCAGCGCCGGCAGCGAGAACGTGCAGGGCGAAGTCCAGAAGAAGCTCGACATCATCGCCAACGAGGTGCTGATCGAGGCCAATGAATGGGGCGGCCACCTCGCCGCCATGGCCAGCGAGGAGATGGACAGCATCTACGTCGTGCCCAACCGCTACCCTCAGGGCGAGTACCTGCTGCTGTTCGATCCCCTGGACGGCTCCAGCAACATCGACGTCAACGTCTCCATCGGCACCATCTTCAGCGTGCTGCGCAAGGTGGGCCATTCGCGCGGCGTGGCGGAAGAAGACTTCCTGCAACCCGGCAAGCAGCAGGCCGCGGCCGGCTACTGCGTCTACGGCCCGCAGAGCATGCTGGTGCTGACCGTGGGCGACGGCGTCGCGATGTTCACGCTGGACCGCGAGACCGGCTCCTGGGTGCTGACGCAGGACGAGGTCAAGATCCCGGACGACACCCGCGAGTTCGCGATCAACATGTCCAACATGCGCCACTGGGCGCCGCCGGTGACGCGCTACATCGACGAATGCCTGGCCGGCTCCACCGGCCCCCGCGGCAAGGACTTCAACATGCGCTGGGTGGCCAGCATGGTGGCCGACGTGCACCGCATCCTGACCCGCGGCGGCGTGTTCCTCTACCCCTGGGACCAGCGCGAGCCCGACAAGCCCGGCAAGCTGCGCCTGATGTACGAGGCCAACCCGATGGCCTTCCTCATCGAGCAGGCGGGCGGCGCGGCCGTCAACGGCACCGAGCGCATCATGGACCTGAACCCCACCAAGCTGCACGAGCGCGTGGCCGTGGCGCTGGGGTCGAAAAACGAGGTCGAACGCATCGCCGCCTACCATCGCGAGACAAGCTGAAATTTCCCGCTATAATGGCGGGCTTGACGCGCAGGCAACAGCCTTCAAGTCTTGGCCGGCATAGCTCAGTTGGTAGAGCAGCGCATTCGTAATGCGAAGGTCGGGGGTTCGACTCCTCTTGCCGGCACCAAACACACAAGGGCCTGATCGAAAGATCAGGCCCTTTGTCTTTGGGATGTGCCGCCGCCGGCCGTCCCGGATGACGGCGACAGCGCATGCCGGCGCCGGGCGTGGCCCCACAGAATGCCGCGCATGTCATTCCTCGACCGCCTGCTCGGCCGCCCCACCCTCGAGACCCTAATCCAGGACGTCACCCGCTGGCTGCACAGCGAGGGCTGCACGGACATCCAGGCCTTCCCCGACCGGCTGGAGATCAAGTTCCAGCGCCGCGGCAGCGCGCACATGGTGAGCCTGGGCAACCTGCGCCGCGAGTACGAGAAGACGCCGCGCGGCGGGCGCGCCGCACTGCTGCAGAAGTTCCTGTCCAGCGTCGTCATCGATGACAGCCTGCCCAAGGACTACGCCACGGCCCGCCCCAGGCTGATGCCGGTCGTGCGCTCGACCGGCGGCATGGGCATCGCGCGCCAGACCGGCATCGCGGGCGACGCGCCGGCCGGCTCGGGCCCGGTGCATCGCCCGCTCGTGGCGGACGTCGTCGTCGCGCTGGTCATCGACCTGCCCAACTCCATGATGTACGTGCAGGAGCGCAGCCTGGCCGAGTGGGGCGTGACGTGGGAGCAGGCGCTGCAGGACGCCATCGACAACCTGCGCGCGCTGCCCGAGCACGGCGGCTGGCGCGAGATCGCGCCGGGTGTGTGGAGCGGCGAATGGGGCGACACCTACGAAAGCTCGCGGCTGCTGATCCCGGACCTCATCTACCGGCTGGGCATCGGCGACCCCGTGGCCATGGTGCCGTTCCGCAGCGCGCTGCTGGTCACGTCGGCAGGCAATGCCGCGGCCATCACGCAGCTGGTGCAGCTCGCCCACGACGCGCTGGACCACCAGGGCCGCTGGGTGTCGTTCGAGCTGCTGCGGCTGCAGGGCACGCAGTGGACGCACTTCCACGCGTCGGGCGATGCCGCGGACCGGCAGGCCGCGATGCGGGTGCGCAGCCAGGCCGACGACTACGAAGGCCAGCGCCAGGTGCTGGTGAGTCAGTTCGAGGCGAGCCACGAGGACGTCTTCGTCGCCAGCTGCACGCTGATGCGCATCGACGGCGGGCCGGTGACGAGCTACTCGGTGTGGTCGGAGGACGTGGACACGCTGCTGCCGCAGTCGGACAGCGTCGTGCTGCTGTACCGCGACGGCGAGGACAACTGGCACACGCGGCTGGCCTGGGCCACCGTGCTGGCGCAGTTCGGCCACCTGATGGAGCGCACCGACCACGTGCCCGCGCGCTGGCGCGTGCGCCGCTTTCCCGACCGCGCGGCGCTGCGCGCGCTGGCGGCGACGGCCGCGCTGGACTGAGGCTTCTTTAGTCATCCTGAAGCCGGCACGGGCACAGTGCGGGCCGTTGCGGCTTTCCTGCGTTGCCATGGCTTTGCTCTTACCCGCCGGCGGGTTGCCGGCATGAAGATCCTGCTCGTCGAGGATGACCTGGACCTGGGCAACGGCGTGCGCCTGGCGCTGGCCGGCCAGCAGCTGGACGTCGTCTGGGTGCGCCGCCTGGCGGACGCGCACGACGTGCTGGCGCAGGGCCTCTGCGACCTGGTGCTGCTGGACCTGAACCTGCCCGACGGCGATGGCCTGTCGCTGCTGCTGGCGCTGCGCCGCGAGCGCCAGACGCTGCCTGTGCTGATCCTGACCGCGCGCGACGCGCTGGAGGACCGGCTGCGCGGGCTGGACGGCGGCGCCGACGACTACCTCGTCAAGCCCTTCGAGCTGGCCGAGCTGCTGTCGCGCGTGCGGGCGCTGGCGCGGCGCAGCTACGGTTTCGACGGCGACACCCTCAGCGTGCGCGGCCTCAGCCTGCACGAGCCGACGCGGCGCGCCAGCGTGCAGGGGCGCGCCGTGGAGCTGTCGCGCACCGAGTACGAGCTGCTGGCCACGCTGCTCAAGCGCGCCGGCCGCATCGTCACGCGGCACGTGCTGGAGGAGCAGGTGCTGCCGGGGCCCGTCGCCGCCGACAGCAACGTGCTGGACGTGCACATGTCCAACCTGCGCCGCAAGATCGGCGACGGCTTCGTGCGCAATGTGCGCGGCGTGGGCTACATCATCGACATGCCCGACCGCGGTCGGCCCGGCGCCTGATGCGCGGGCTGCTTCGCCCCTCGCTGCTCGGGCGGCTGCTGCTGGCCCAGCTGCTGATGCTGGTGCTGCTGTGGTGCGCGATGCTGGTGTATTTCATCTACCAGTCACTGCACGACCCGTCCGAGCTGGCGCTGGACCCGCGCTACGAGATGATCCTCGCCGCCGCCGACCAGCTCGCCGACCGGCCCGATGCGCAGGCCGCCGTGCTGGCGCGCATCGACCGCTTCCAGCGCATCACCGAGGGGCTGGAGAGCGAGCCCGACCTGCGGCTGAACCTGCTGGTGCGCGGCCCTGACGGGCGGCTGCTGTACGGGTCGCCGGGGCTGCCGCAGGACATCGCCACGCGCACGCCGGGCGACATCGAGAAGGTCAGCGCCGGCGGTCGGCTGTGGCGGGCCCGCACGCTGGCCTCGGCCGACACCGGCATCAGCGTCACGCTGGCCAAGCCGGGTGAGGCCATCAACGTGCTGATCCCGCTGGGCTCGCACGGCTTCCTGGTGCTGCCGCTGCTCATCAGCCTGCCCTTCCTGGCGCTGCCGGCCTGGCTGTCGCTGCGGCTGGCACTGCGGCCGTGGCGGCGGCTGGCCGCCGAGATCGCCACACGCGGCCCGCAGGACCTGCAGCCGCTGGCCTTCCGGCCGCGCCACCGCGAGCTGCGCCCGCTGGTGGACAGCCTGGACGCGCTGCTGGCCCGCGTGCGCGAGAGCGCCCGGCGCGAGCGCGAGTTCATCGCCGACGCCGCGCACGAGCTGCGCACGCCGCTGGCGGCCATGCGCGTCAACGTCGAGGCGCTGCGCGCCTCGGCCACGCTGGCGGCGGAGCCCGCCCAGCGGCAGCTGCTGGACGGCACGCTGCACAGCGGCGAACGCGCCTCGCACGTCGTCGCGCAGTTGCTGGCGTTGATGCGGGCCGATGCGCCGCCCTCGCCCGCCGGCCTGCAGCGGCTGTCGTTGCGCTCGCTGGCGCAGGACCGGCTGGCCGCGTTCGCCGGCCTGGCCGCGCGGCGCGAGGCCGAGCTGGCGCTGGACGCACCGCAGGACGTCGCCGTGCTTGGCGAGGCACAGGGCCTGACGTCGCTGCTGGACAACCTCATCGACAACGCCCTCAAGTACGGGCCGCAAGGCGGCAGCGTGACGCTGCGGCTGCTGGCACACCCCGACGGCGGCGCGCTGCTGGAGGTGCTGGACCAGGGCCCCGGCATCGCGCCGGCGCTGCGTGCGCGCGTGTTCGACCGCTTCTTCCGCGCCGACGCGCTGGCCCAGAGCGGCAGCGGCCTGGGGCTGTCCATCGTCAAGGCCGTCGCCGAGCGCCACGGCGCCACCGTCCAGCTGACGGCGGGCCCCGGCGAGCGAGGCCTGTGCGTGCGTGTACGCTTGCGCGCCTGAGGCGGCGTCAGCCCGCGGAGCCGGGCCCCGGCGGCAGGCGCCGCGCGCGGCGGCCGGCCCGCAGAGGCATCACAGCCAGTAGATGATGCGTTGCAGCCAACGGGGCAGCGGGCGGCTGGGCGTGTAGGTCTGGCGGTATTGGCTGAGCATGGTGGGCCTTTCTTGAGTACTGTTAATTTACACAGTATTTGCCATTGAAGGCAAGTGTCTTCCCGGGTGACATGAGGATTGGTAGCGATATCATTTCCGCATCATCCCCCTGGACGTTCCATGAAGATCCCTTGCGGAAAGCCGGCGCTGTGCCGGCCCTCCACGTTGATTGCCAGCCTCGCCGCCGCGCTGGCACTGGCCGGGTGCGCCGGCCTGGCGCCGCGCACGCCGGCTCCGGCCGACTGGGTGGCAGCCTGGGGCAGCGCGCAGCTGGCGCAGGCCCCTGCCGCCGGCGCGGCGCCGCTGCGCGACGTCAGCCTGCGGCAGGTGGTGCGCACGACGGCGGCCGGCAGCTCGCTGCGGGTGCGCATCAGCAACCTGTTCGGGCGCGAGCCGCTGGTGCTGGGCACCGCGGGCGTGGCGCTGCTGCAGCCCGGCACCGAGGGCGGCCGGCCGCTGCTGCAGGCCGCGACGCTCAAGCCGCTGAGTTTTGACGACCGGGCTGGCCTCACGCTGGCCCCCGGTGCCGAGGCCTGGAGCGACCCGGTCGCGCTGACCCTGCCGCGCGTGGCGGACGTCGCGGTGCAGCTGCACATCGTGTCGGCGCCCGCGCAGGCGACGGCCCACCCGGGCGCGCGCATCAGCAGCTGGCTGCTGCCCGGCAACCACGCCCAGGCGGCCGACTGGACCGATGCGACGGCCCGGGAGGGCTGGTGGCACCTGGCCGCGGTGGACGTGGCCGGCGCGGCGCCGCAGCCGGTGCTGGTGGCCGTCGGCGACTCCATCACCGACGGCTACGGCGTGCCGGCCGGCAGCTACCAGCGCTGGACGGACGCGCTCACGCGCCGCCTGGCCGCGCAGGGCCAGGCCGTCGCCGTCGTGAACACGGGCATCGGCGGCAACCGCATCCTGCAGGACGGCCTGGGGCCGCGGCTGCTGGGCCGCTTCGACCGCGACGCGCTGGCGCGCAGCGGCGTGACGCACGTGATGCTGCTGGAGGGCGTGAACGACCTGGGCACCAGCCACCGCCAGCGCGCGACGACACCCGAGTCGCGCGCGGCGCTGCTGGCCGAGCTGCAGCAAGGCCTCACGGCGCTGGCCGCGCAGGCCCGTGGGCGTGGCGTGTGCCTGTTCGTCGGCACCGTGATGCCCTACGGCGGCAGCGGCTACTACCAGCCCCAGCCGGAGAACGAGGCCGACCGCCAGGCGCTGAACGCGTGGATGCGCGAGCCGGGCCGCTTCGACGGCGTGGTGGACTTCGACGCGCTCGCCCGCGACCCGGCCCGCCCGTCGCACCTGAAGCGCGAGCTGGACAACGACGGCCTGCACCCGTCCATGGCCGGGTACCAGGCGATGGCGGAGGCCTTCCCGGTCGAGTGGCTGGACCGCCGCTGCCCCGCCCGCTGAAGCCGCGCTGACGAAAAAAGGGCTCCCGCGAGGGAGCCCTTTTTGTATTGGCTGTTCGGGCCGAGCGCCGGGCCGCCCCAAGCCGGCCCGCGATGGCGATGTGCAAGCGGCTCAACGCCGCTTGCATCGCCGTCCCCTCGGGGGCTGAGGCCGGACACAGGGCGCCCAGTGGGCGCCCTGCGCCTGCCGAAGCACTGCGGCCACTGGCCGCAGTGCGGTCCCGCCAGGCCGCCCCGCGTTCAGCGGCGGGGCCAGACGAGGGGCCTCAGAAGCTCGCGCGCAACCCGATCTGGTACGTCCGGCCCGGCTCGTAGATGGCGTACGGCGCGTTGGCGAACTGGAAGTTCGTGCGCTGGCTGCTGCGGGTCACGTTGAACACGTCGAACGTGGCCTGCAGGTCCTTCTTCCAGCCGATGATCTCGCCGAGGTTCACGCGGGACGTGAAGTCCACCTGGGCGTAGTCCAGCCCGTAGAAGGCCGCGGCGGTGATGCCGTTCTGGCCTGTGCCGCTGGACTGCGTGCCCTTGGTGAAGTTCTTCGTCACGCGGAAACCGCCGAACCGGCCTTCGTAGTACGCCGCCAGGTTGTACGTGTACGGCGGGACGCCGATGGCCACGTTGGCGCCCGACTGCTTGACCTTGGTGTAGTTGGCGCTGACGCCGAAGCCCTTCAGGTAGGACGTCAGGATCTCCAGCGGCTGCTGCACGGTCAGCTCCAGGCCCTTGATGTTCAGCGCGTCCGCCGTGTTCTGCACCTGCGACAGCACGATCGGGTTGTCGTTGATCTTGGCCAGGTCGGCGGCCGACGGCAGCGCGTCCAGATCGGCCGGCACGGCCAGGCCCGCGCTCTTGTAGAGGTTGGTGCGCTGGTCGCGGGTCAGGCCGTTGGTCCAGTTGATGCCGTACTGGTTCAGGGTGCTGAACGGCACGTTGAACGTCTTCGTCGCGGTGAAGCCCGTGATGCTCTTCTTGAACCAGGCCAGCGCGACGTAGCCTTCACGGCCGGTGTACCACTCCAGGCCCAGGTCGGTGTTCTTGGACTGATAGGGCTTGAGGTCGGGGTTGGTCAGCGTGCCGTTCTGGGCCGACGGGTCGGTGAAGCTGGCCGTCAGCGCGCGCAGCGACGTGGGGTCGGCGCGCGTGATGGTCTTGGACATGGACGCGCGGGCCAGCAGGTCCGGGCGCAGGTTGTAGGCCAGGCTGCCGGACGGCAGGAAGTTGCCGTAGGTCGTCGTCGTCAGGCTCTCGACGACAGGCGTCGGGTAGCGGCCGCCGTCGGCCAGGTTCAGCGCGGCGTTGCGCGGGTCGGCCGGAGCGCTGAGCGATGCGAAGGTCTGCGTCGTCGTCGCGTAGCGGGCGCCGGCGTTGTAGCGCAGGTTGTTGCCCAGCAGCGGTGTCTCGCCGTTCACCTCGGCGAACAGCGACGTGACCTTCTCCTGGAAGTAGCCGGGGTTCACGCCGGTGTTGGTGCCGCCGGTGCCGGGCACGGCGGTGTCATGCGCAGCGGCGTAGTTGGCATCCTTGGCGAAGCGGGCCCAGTCCAGCGCGACAAAGCCGCGCGAGTTGGCCGACAGATAGCCCGGCACGGCCGCGTTGGGGATGGCCGAGCCGAGGTACTGCAGCGGCGTCGTTGCGCCGGCCGTGTAGCCGGTGCCGTAGCCGGGGTAGTCGGCGGCGGCCGAGCCGGCGGCGCCGGTGCCGTTGCAACCGTTCTTGTTGGTCGTGTTGGGACCGGGCAGGAACACGTTGAGGTTGCGGCCGCAGACGATGTTGGACCAGTAGTTGTCGTTGTTCAGCGAGTCGATGCGGCGCGACACGTTGTCGTACGCGCCGCCCACCTTGATGTCGACGATGTCGGCGTCGATGTCGAACGCCGCGCGCAGGCCGGACGTGCGCACCTTGCGCTTCTCCTCCTGCACGTTGACGCGGCCGCCGTTCCAGCCGAACGCGCCGGGCGTGTTCAGGATGTCGGTGGCGCCGGTCAGCGTGTTGGTGGCCTTCAACTGCGGCACGCCGCTGCTGTTGTCGTACTCGGTCGTGATGCCCGAGCCCAGCACCGTCTGCAGCAACACGGTGGGCGACTGGCGATGGAAGTCGCTGCGCGTCACGTTGGCCTGCACGTCCAGGCTGACGCTGTCGCTGAAGCGCAGCTTCATGCCGGGGTTGATGCTGTTGAACTTGGTGTCTTCGGTGTACGGGCGGTACTCCAGGAAGTACTGCGAGTTCGCGAACGTGCCCTTGGTGACGACGCAGCCGTTGGCGCAGTCGCCATCCACCTTCATGTTGATGGGGATGGCCGAGCCGTTGCGGCCCACCCAGTTGATGTCGGAGCGCTCGAACTCGTTCTTCTTGTGGCCATAGATCATGTCCAGGAAAAACTGCGCCGAGCTGTTGGGGCGCGCTTCCAGCGACAGGATGGCGTTCTGGCGGTCGCGGTTGCCCTCGGCCACCATCGCGCGGCCCAGGCGCGGAATGATGGCGTTGTCGATCTGCGTGATCGTCAGGCCCGGGTTCTTGGCCAGCAGGAAGGCCTCGTTGATGGTGTCGCCCGCCGTCAGGCCGTTGCCCGCGTTGGACGGCACGGCGCCGGGGATGGTCCAGTTGCCGCCGCCGGTGTTGTTGCGCGTGGCGCTGCTGCTCTGCGAGGCCAGCAGGTTGGCGTTGGTCCAGCCGATGGACTCGAAGCCGGTGGTCTTGACCTTGTTGGTGGACCAGGCCACGCCGGCCAGCACGCCGAAGGTGTTGTCCCAGGTGTTGCTGACCAGCGCCGAGCCGCGGTTGCCCCACTTCTCGGCCTGCTGGTTCTTCGTGCCGGTCAGCGTGAAGGCGGTGCGCAGGCCCTTCTTGTCGAACGGGCGGGCGCTGCGCATGTCGACGATGCCGGCGGCGCCGCCTTCCAGCATCGAGGCCGTGGGGCTCTTGACGACGGTGACGCGGCTGAACAGTTCGCCCGGCAGGAAGTCCATGTCGACTTCGCGGTTGGCGCTGCCCGAGTCCACCCGGCCGGTGGAAGCCGACGCCACCGGCGCGCCGTTCAGCAGCACGCGGGTGAAGTTGGTGCCCAGGCCGCGGATCTGGATCTGCAGGCCCTCGCCGGTGATTTCACGCGTCAGCGTGACGCCCGGGATGCGCGAGATGGACTCGGCGACGTTGCTGTCCGGGAACTTGCCCATGTCCTCGGCGGTAATGGCATCGATGAAGCCCACCGAGTTCTTCTTCGCGTTGGCCGCGCTCTCCAGCGACGCGCGGATGCCGGTGACGACCACGGTGTCCAGCTTCTGCTGGTCGGCCGGCGGCGGCGTCTGCGCATAGGCCTGCGCGATCAGGCCGGCCAGCAGCGTCGTGCCCAGGGCCAGCTGGCTGGAACGCGCACGCCGGTGGGTACGCAGATTCGTTGTGCTCATCAATGTCTCCTCAGTGGTTCTACGACCCTGCAAAGCGGGTCATTCAACTTCGCAGCTATCAAAATGTTAGCGCGCACATTTTCAATTTACGTGGGCGAATCACCGAGGTCAACAAGGGTGTGTACTAATGTATTAGTGCCGGATGCGGTCAGTCATGGGCCTGGAACGCCGCACTTGGCAGGATGACAGGTAGCGCTCACAATCCCACGCAACCGAGCCCCCTCCCGACGATGCTGGACAACAACACTTCCCTGCCCACGGGCCTGCCGGCCGACGCGGCCCACGCGACGCTGGTGGGCCGCGCGTGGCGCCCGGACGTGGGCGGCCCCGCGCTGGTGGCCGTGCGCGATGGCGCGCTGGTGGACCTGTCCGCCCACGCCGCCACGCTGTCGGAACTGCTGGACCGTGCCGACCGGGTGGCGCTCGCCCGCGAGGCGCCGGGCCCGGTGCTGGCACCCGTGCAGGCGGTGCTGGCCAACGCGCTCGCCGCCGCGCCCGACCCCGCCCTGCCCCGGCTGCTGGCGCCGTGCGACCTGCAGGCCATCAAGGCCTGCGGCGTGACGTTCGCGGTCAGCCTGCTGGAACGCGTCATCGAAGCGCAGGCCGGCGGCAGCGCCGCACGCGCCCACGAGCTGCGCCAGTCGCTGGTCGCCACGCTGGGCACCGACCTGTCCAGCATCCGCCCCGGCTCGGCCGCCGCGCAGCGCCTCAAGGCCGAGTTCACCGCACGCGGCGCGTGGTCGCCCTACCTGGAGGTGGGGCTGGGGCCGGATGCCGAGGTCTTCACGAAAGCGCAGCCCATGTCGGCCGTGGGCTTCGGCGACGCCGTGGGCCTGCACCCCGACTCGCAGTGGAACAACCCGGAGCCCGAGGTCGTGCTGGCCGTCAACGGCCGCGCCGAAGTCGTCGGCGCGACGCTGGGCAACGACGTCAACCTGCGCGACATCGAGGGCCGCAGCGCGCTGCTGCTGGGCAAGGCCAAGGACAACAACGGCTCCTGCGCCATCGGCCCGTTCATCCGGCTGTTCGACGACGGCTTCACGCTCGACACCGTGCGCGCCGCCACCGTGAGCCTGCGTATCGAGGGCGCCGACGACGGTTTCCTGCTGGAAGGCGAGAGCCACATGCAGCAGATCAGCCGCGACCCGCTGGAACTGGTGCGCCACGCCTGCGGCCCGCACCACCAGTACCCCGACGGCTTCCTGCTGTTCCTGGGCACGATGTTCTCGCCCATCCAGGACCGCGGCGCGCCCGGCGCCGGCTTCACGCACCGGCTGGGCGACATCGTCACCATCGCCAGCCCCGCGCTGGGGACCCTCGTCAACACCGTGCAGCGCAGCGACGCCATCCCGCCGTGGACCTACGGCATCGGCGCGCTGCTGCGGCACCTGCGCGGAGGCCGCGCACCGAACTGATCTCTGGTCGGACGCCCGGGCTGGTGGGCGTCCCGTCTCTTGCGGCGGCCCGCCCCGTGCGGAGCCGCCGTTTTTTTGCGGTCCACCGCCGGCCGGCGGGCCGACCGCGTGATTCCCACCTGGGCCATCCGGCACTGATGCATTAGCGTGCCACCCGGAGCACCCGAACCCATCCAAGATGAACTTCACGCTGGACCCCACCCGCCACGCCGCCCCGCAGGTCGTCGAGTCCCTGCGGGCCGCCATCGTTTCGCTGGAACTCGCGCCGGGCCTGGCGCTGGACCGCGCCGAGCTGGCCCAGCAGTTCGGCGTCAGCCAGACGCCCGTGCGCGACGCGCTGATGCGGCTCAGCGAGGAAGGGCTCGTCGTCATCCGCGCGCAGTACACGACGCAGGTCAGCCGCATCGACGTGCCGGCCGCGCGCGAGGCGCACTACCTGCGCCGCTCGGTGGAAATCGAGATCGCGCGCCAGCTGGCGCAGGCCCCGGACGCGGCCGTCATCGCCGGCCTGCGCGCGCAGCTGTCACTGCAGGCCGAGTTCGCCGAGCGCAAGGACTTCACCGGCTTCATCTCGGCCGACAAGGAGTTCCACCGCCAGATGTACGCGGCCGCCGGCCTGCCGCGGCTGTGGGCAGTGGTCGTGAAGATGTCGGGCCACGTCGACCGGCTGCGGCTGCTGCACTCGCCGTTCACCGGCAAGACCGCCTCCATCATGGACGGCCACCAGGCCATCCTGGCCGCCATCGAGGCGGGCGATGTCGACGCGGCGCAGCAAGCGGTGCGGGAGCACCTGTCGGGCACGCTGGCGTCGGTGGAGGAGATTCAGCAGAGGTATCCGGAGTACCTCATTCTTTGACGGGCGCAGCGGTGGCGGTGTCAGGCTGGGAACGCTCCGTAGCCCAGCCGGCCCGGCTGCCGGCTTTCGGCCACGTGCGGTCACCCGCAGGGGTCGGGTTTGCGGCGGCCAGCAGCTCCGACGCGGATTCCTCCGTTGCGCCAACTTCCGGCGGCTGGCAGAGTCGCGCCGACTCAAGCCGCTTTCCACATCAATTTAATGACCGTCCACACGTTGTCCGCCGGAAGAATTTCTCATGCCCAACAACGCCTTACAGCGCTTCATGCGAGATTGGTTAAGCAGCAGTCGGCGGAGTTCTGCAGCACGAGCTGCTGGATAAACCAATAGTTAGCCCTCATGCTCCCTGTTCCCGTCGAAACGATACGTCAAGTCATCGCCATTCTTGGAGCCGAGGGGATCACGGATGGCGAGGTAGAGGTACGTGTTGCCGCGCTCGTTCAAGACAGTATGGTTGCCAGGCGACTCATCGATTGGATTCCGGAAGCCTTTGGCATCATTCTTGTTTCACACATTGGCAAGTTCAACCTGCCGACATCTTTCAGCGCGAAGGCCTCAGATGGGAAGTGGGTAAGTTTTGAGTTTAAGACGGAGCCAATATTTGGTGAAGCACTTCAACTCGGCGCGGAGATCTACCACTCAGGCCCTCGTAACCTATTCAGCAGCATTGCTTTGCGCAGTTCAATGGTTGCGTCCGTCAACAACGCGCTTAATGCAGGAGCTTCGCTTGAAGGCTCGACTCTATCTGGCCCTGCCCTCGTTGGCATTCCGGCGGAGACCTATGCAAATCAGTTCTCTTGGCGGCGCCTCTTTCGTCTTCAACCAGAGGGCTAACCCCTCGCTGGAGCCGACTCGCAACGGCTGGTCACTTCAGGCCCTCATTTCATTCTGGGCCTTGCGTGCCCAGCCGCTGCTCGCAGCTCAGCTTCAACGTTGAACATCATGAATCCGTCAACGGAGTCCGTGCCGCCGCCGGAGGAAGACGACTGGCGCCTGCATGCGGTTGCGCGCCTTGCCGAGGACTGGAAGTCGCCGTGGACAGGGCAAGTGGCACTAAAGGGAAGCAGGCTGACTGTCTCAGCGGTCCTGCGACTCACCAAGAAGAAAACCATAACAATCCCGCTGCCTAACGCGACGGCTCTATTCCTCAGTTCTGCGGCCAAGTCTTTCTCAGCGGCAAAAGCACTCCGCGACGCGTCTGGATTCGATAAGTCGCTCCACAACGAGGTGTCATTCGGCGCTGATGCAATGGTGTTCGATTACCTGGAACACATGCTTTCCGCCACCGTACTCGCCTTCACTGCGGTGGAAGCATTCGTGAACGAGGTGATCCCAGAAGAATATGTCTACGCTCGCCAGCGTCGTAGTCAAACGATCCTTGAGGTGACGGCGAAGGAAGACATCGAGCGCTTTGTTCCGCTTGACGAGAAGCTCGCATCCGTACTTCCCGAGGTGTTCGCATGCGCCAGTCCAAAGGGATCTCGCTGCTGGCAGGAGTACCAGCAACTGAAGGGTATTCGCGACCGGATCGTCCACATGAAGTCGAACGACAGAAAGTCGTCGGGACCGGATGTTGAGACGGTTTGGAAGGCAATAGTCTTGGCACCTGCGCCACATCGGCTCGCCAAGTCAGTCATTGACTACTTCGTCAAGGCCATGCCATCCAAACCAGGCTGGCACAAGAATTTTCCGCGTGAATGATGTTCAACCTTTCGCTCCAGCGGACGGCTTCGCCGTCCGCTGGACTTGCACGTTATGCGTCCTGAACTCGAAGTCGTGCCACGCGACAAGTTCGATCTCGCTGCGGCGGGTGCTGCCGCGAATGCAGGCTGGCCGGCCCTCGAACCGGTTGCAGGGCAGCTCTTGGAATGGGTTCAAGATCCCAACTGGCCTGTTGCACGAGTACTCGCTCCGGTCCTAGCGAGCGTTGGTGCGCCGCTCGCGCCATACGTTCGTCAAGTTCTCGCGGGTGAGGACGGAGCTTGGAAATACCACCTCATCGAAACGGTGGTGATTCAATCGCCCGAACTGAGCGCCGTGCTTCTGCCGGAGCTAGAGCGCATCGCATTTCATCCGTCGCCGTCGGAGAGTGCGGAAGCGGTCGCAACTGTTGCACTGGCAGCACTGGAGCAGTCGTGAGGCGGTCGCATAACCCTTTGCTGCAGCGGACGGCTACGCCGCCCGCTGAGCGCGAACGTTGAGCAGCAGCTTCCGAGCTCGGGGAAGCTAGACAACGGAATCGCTGCAGATCAGCCGTACCCCGATCTGCCTACCAGCCCCCGAACCGATGCACCGTCGCCGACCTGAACACCTCGCCCGGCCGCAGCACGGTGCTGGGCCAGTCGGCACTCACAGGGCGGTTCGGCGAATCCGGGTTGTGCTGGGTTTCCAGGCAGACGCCCGCGCCGCGTGTGTAGCGACGGCCGCCCGGGCTGGTGAGTGAGCCGTCCATCCACGTGCCGGCGTAGAACTGGATCGCCGGCTCGGTCGTGGCGATGTCCATCCAGCGGCCCGACGCCGGGTCGGTGAGGCGCGCGGCCGGGTGCAGTGCGCCGTCCAGCGGGTGATCCAGCAGCCAGTTGTGGTCATAGCCCACGTCGGTGCCGATGGCGCGCTCGCGGCGGAGGTCGAACGGCGTGCCGGCCACGGCCGCGTGCCGCAGCGGGATGCCGTTCGCGCCGGGCACCGTGTAGCGGCTGGCGTGCAGCGTCAGGCGATGGCCCAGCGCCGCACCGGACTCGGCACCGCCGAGGTTGAAGTAGGCGTGCGAGGTGAGGTTGACGACGGTGGGCAAGTCGGTCGTCGCCTCGTAGTCCACGCGCCAGCTCATGTCCGCGCTCAGCGTGTAGCGCACGGCGACATGCATCGTGCCGGGGAAGCCCATCTCGCCGTGCGGGCTCACGCGCTCCAGCAGCAGGCTGATGCTGCCGTCGCCGCCCACCGGCTGCGGCGTGCCCTGCCACAGCGAGGCGCCGAAGCCGGCCGGGCCGCCGTGCAGGCAGTTGGCGCCGTCGTTGGCGGCGAGGCGGTGGCGCACGCCGTCCAGCTCGAAGCTGGCGCCGGCGATGCGGTTGGCGTAGCGGCCGGCGATGACGCCCAGGTGCGAGCCGGCGCCGGCCAGGTAGGCGCCCAGGTCGGCCAGGCCCAGCACGACGCTGTCGGCCCCGCCGGGCAGCCACAGGCCCGTGACGATGCCGCCCCAGTCCAGCGCCGTCAGCACGAGGCCGCGGCCGTTGTCGAGGCGGTATTCGTGGACGGTGCGGCCGTCGGGCAGGCGGCCGTAGTCGCGCACGGTCACGTGGGGTTCAGCGTTCATCGGACCAGCCCGCGGGCGTTGACGTAGAGGGCATAGAGGGAGTGGCTGCTGGCCATGAACAGCCGGTTGCCCTTGGCGCCGCCGAAGCACAGGTTGGCGCAGCGCTCGGGCAGGTGGATGTGGGCCAGCGGCTGGCCGTCGGCGGCGTAGACGCGCACGCCGTCCAGCCCCGCCGGGTCCACGCCCGGCTGGCCTCCACCGCCGAAGCCGCACCAGATGCGGCCCTGGGTGTCCAGCGCGATGCCATCGAAGGCGCCGGGGCCTTGGGCGTCGATGAGCAGGCGCTTGTCGCTGACCGTCGCGCCGTTGACGGCGTAGGTCCAGATCAGCCGGTGCGGCTGCGCGCGGCTCTCCACCACCAGCAGCCGGCCCTCGGGCGTGAAGGCCAGGCCGTTGGGGCCGGCGAGGTCGTCGATGACGCGCTGCAGTTCGCCGGTGGCCGGGTCGATGCGGTAGACGCCGTGCGGCTGCTCGCGCGGCGCGGGCGCGCCTTCCCAGTCGCCGGAGATGCCGAACTCGGGGTCGGTGAACCAGATCGCGCCATCCGGCGCGCAGGTGATGTCGTTGGGCGAGTTCAGCGGCTTGCCGTCGAAGCGGTCGGCCAGCACGGTGACGCGGCCGTCGACTTCAGTGCGCGTGATGCGCCGGCCCAGGTGCTCGCAGCTGACGAGCCGGCCCTGCGCGTCGCGTGCGTGGCCGTTGGCATTGCCGCTGGGCTGGCGGAACACGCTGACCTGTTCGCTGCAGTCGTCCCAGCGCAGGATGCGGTCATTGGGGATGTCCGACACCAGCAGGTAGCGGCCGTCGCCGAACCACACCGGGCCCTCGGCCCACTGCAGGCCGGTGGCCAGCTGCTCCACGCAGGCCGAGAACAGCCGCAGCTCGCGGCCCTCGGGCGCGAGGATCTCGAAGGCCGCATCGGGCAGGCGCGACGCGGGCTGGAAGGGGATGCGCGGGCCGCGCTCGTGGCCGCTCATGCTCAGGCCTGCCCCGCAAACGGGAACGGCCCCAGCACGACGAAGCCGCCGCCCTGGTACTTCACCTCGGGCCGGGTCGGGTCCACCGGCCCCTGCTTCGCCTCGATGGCGGCGCGCCAGGGCTCGGAGCTGTCCTGGGGCCGGTAGCCGACGTGCTTGCCCTGCGAGTTGTCCCACCACGTGGTGCGGTTGTCGCTGGCGCCGTAGACGATGCTGTGGCCGACGATGGGCGCCGTCAGCGCGCTGACGAGCAGGCGCTCCATGTCGTCGTGGCTGATCCAGCTGGACAGCTGGCGGCGGTCCACCGGCTCGGGCAGGCAGGAGCCGATGCGGATGGTGACGGTCTCCAGGCCGTGGCGGTCGTAGTAGAACTGCGCGAGGTTCTCGCCGAAGGCCTTGGACAAGCCATAGAAGGTGTCGGGCCGCGGCACGACATGGGCTTTGATGGTCTCGTCCTGGCCGTAGAAGCCGGTCACGTGGTTGGAGCTGGCGAAGACGATGCGCTTCGTCCCCCGCCGGCGCGCCGCCTCGTAAAGGTTGTACGCGCCGACGATGTTGGCCGGCAGCACGGTGCTGAAGGGCTTCTCGATGGACACGCCGCCGAAGTGCAGCACGGCGTCCACGTCTTTCAGCAGCTCGTACATCGCCGCCTCGTCCTCCAGCGGCGCGACGACGACTTCCTCGCCGTCGCCGGCCGGGTCCATCGCCGCGAGGTCGGAGACACGCAGCGTCTCGCAGTAGCGCTTCATGCGCGGGCGCAGCATGCGGCCCAGCGCGCCGGCAGCGCCGGTCAGCAGAAGGCGCCTGAAGCGCAGTCCGGTCAGTTCTTCCATGTTGACATTCACGTGTTGGGTGTTGCGGGCCGGGTGCCGGGCCGCCCCAAGCCGGGCCGCCTGGGGCGATGGGCTCCCAGGCCGGGCGCGCCCGCGGTCAGCGAGGCGCGACGGGGCGAGGGGTTTCGCGCAGCAGCGGGGGGCGCAGCCGCGGGGCCGCGTCGGACTGGCGTCGGACCAGTTCGAAGTCCATGAGCTCATGCTCGCAGGGCAGAGACTCGCCGGAGCGGCGCGCCTTGATGTGGCGCACCAGCAGGTCCACCGCGGCGCCGGCCATTTCCATGATGGGCTGGCGCACGGTGGTGAGTTCGGGCCAGATCGTCGTGGCCAGCGGGGCGTCGTCGAAGCCGACGACGGTCAGGTCGCTGGGCACGTCCAGGCCCAGCCGGTGGGCGATGGCGACGGTGGCGGCGGCCATGTCGTCGTTGCTGGCGAAGATGGCCGTCGGCCGGCGCTCCTGGGACAGCAGCCCCTCGGCCGCGTCCAGCCCGGAGCGGTAGGTGAACATGCCCTGAGCGACGACCTCTTCCTCCTCGATGTTGAGGCCGGCGTCGCGCATCGCCGCGTGGAAGCCCGCGAGGCGGCGCGAGCTGCTGCTCTGGTAGGGGTCGCCGATGATGAAGCCCAGGCGGTGGTGGCCCAGGTTCAGCAGGTGGCGCGTCATCTCGTAGGCGGCCTGGAAGTCGTCGATGCCGACGGCGCAGACGTCCGCGGGCGGCTGGCCGGCAGAGACGACGACGGCGGGCGTGTCGGTCTCGGCCACCAGCTTGAGCAGCGGCTGCGAGTCGCAGAACGGCGGCGGCAGGATGAGGCCATCGATGCCGTTGGCGATCATCTCGGCCACCGGCGCCTCCTCGCCGTCACGCGCCGCGTCGCAGCGCTGCACGATGAGCTGCACGTGGCGCAGGCTGGCCTTGTTCAGCAGGCCGATGAGGAACTCGTTGAGGTAGCCGGCCGTCGGGTCGATGTAGAGCATGCCGATGCGGATGGGCTCCGAGCCGGCGAGGCGACGGGCCGCCTGGTTGGGCACGTAGTTCAGCTGCGCGATGGCCGCCTGCACCTTCTCGCGCGTGCCGGGGCGCACGTTCAGCTCCCCGTTGACGACGCGCGACACGGTCATGGGCGACACGCCGGCGAGGCTGGCCACATCGGCGATGGTCGCCACCTTGGTGCTGCGCCCCTGGCGTGCGTTTGGCTTCAATCTGCACCTCGAATCGTCGTTGTTCTTGGCCGCCGCGCGAGCAGTGCGCGGCCGGAGCTGTGATTCTCTACCATGCCCATGGTGGCGCTGCTCAACGCCCGGGCGCGAAACCGAAGCGCAAGGCTTTGTAGGCCGCCAGGTCCTGCTCCGGTGGCGCCACGCCGGCCGGCAGCGGCAGGCCTGACACGGACTGGAAATAGGCGATGCAAGCATCGCGCCACCAGCGCGCCTCGCGGGCCTGCACGGCCAGGTAGGCGGTGACCTCGGCATGGCGCTGCGGGTCGACGTCGGCCTTGAGCGTGGCCCAGCGCCGGCCCATGTCGCCCACCGTCGCGACGCCGCGGTCATAGCGCCAGATCAGCTCGGCCCACAGCGTGCGGCCCGACGGCATGGCGTGGTCCCACGGCAGGTGGTGGAACCACAGCAGCAGCTCGGGCGGCGTGGTGCGCGGGTCGGCCCACTGGCGGGCGATGGCGGGCGCGTACTGGGCCACGGCATTGCTGCCGGTGGCCGTGCGATCGAAGCCGATGCCATCGCGGCCGGCCTTGTGGAAGTAGGTCGGGTTCCAGTCGGCGCGCTCCAGGTTGTTGACCCAGGGGCCGGGCCCGTAGTGGTGCCCGGTGTCCATCAGGTGGTGCAGGCCCAGCGGCGTCATGTAGTCGACGACGGCCTCGCGCGAGGCCAGCATCAGCTCGACGATGGCGTCCCGCGCGGCGGGGCGGCGCGTGAAAGTCTGCGCCACCCAGTCGCGCGCGACCTGGGCGGCGCTCGCGTCAGGGTCCCAGGCCAGGCGGCCGAAGGCGTACCAGTTGGCCTGGTCGAACTGCGAGCCGCTCCAGTTGCGGTCCGTGCCGATGTTGGCGACGCCGGCGATGGCCGTCAGCGGGTGCTTGTTCAGGCGGCCGTCGACGACGCGGGCCACCGTCCCGCCATGGCCGGTGTCAGCCTTCAGCACCTCCTCGAACAGCGAGCCCAGGTACACGAGGTGCGTCGAGAAACCCAGGTACTCCTTCGTGATCTGCAGCTCCAGCGCCAGTGGTGTCTTCGGCATCGCGCCGAACAGCGGATGGAAGGGCTCGCGCGGCTGGAAGTCGATGGCGCCGTTCTTCACCTGCACGATGACGTTGGGCGCGAACTTGCCGTCCAACGGCTGGAACTCGGCGTAGGCCTGGGCGGCACGGTCGGTCGCGTCGGGCGAGTAGACGAAGGCGCGCCACAGCACGACGCCGCCGTGGGGCTGGAGCGCCTCGGCCAGCATGTTGGCGCCGTCGGCGTGGTTTCTGCCGTAGTCCTGCGGGCCGGGCTGGCCCTCGGAGTTGGCCTTGACGAGGAAGCCGCCGAAGTCGGGAATCGCGCGGTAGATCTCGTCGGCCTTGGCCCGCCACCAGGCGCGCACGGCCGGGTCCAGCGGGTCGGCCGTCTTCAGCCCGCCCAGCTCCACCGGCGCCGAGAAGCGCGCCGACAGGTAGACCTTGATGCCGTAGGGCCTGAAGACGCCGGCCAGCGCTGCCGCCTTCGCGAGGTAGGGCGCCGTCAGCGAATCGGCCTTGGCGTTGACGTTGTTCAGCACCGTGCCGTTGATCCCCAACGACGCATTCGCGCGGGCGTAGTCCACGTAGCGCGGGTCCAGGATGTCGGGCAGCTTCCACCAGTCCCACAGCGATGCGCCGGCATAGCCACGCTCGACATGGCGGTCCAGGTTGTCCCAGTGGTTCAGCAGCCGCAGGGCCACCTTGGGCGCGGCGCGCTGGTCCAGCCGGCGCATGTCGGCACCGGTCTGCGCCGCGCGCAGCCACGCGAAGGCGCCGTACAGCAGGCCGCGCTCGGTGTTGGCGGCGATGACGGTCACGTCGGCGCCCTGCAGCGTCTGGCGGCGCAGCGCGTAGCCCTCGTCACCCAGCTCGTCCCAGGGCACGTCCAGGCCGGCCGGCGCCTGCGCGCGCGTCGCCAGCACCAGCGCGCCCGGCACGGCGCGTGGCGACAGCGCCGGCGCCCGCCCGGCCAGCCCCGCCACGCCGCGCCGCAGCTCGGCCACGGCGGCATCCACCGTGGGCGTGGCCGGCGTGGCCAGCACCAGGCTGCGCGCGCCGGCCTGCAGCTGCGCCTGCGCGGCACCGCCCAGCGGCCGGTAGCGCAGCCACAGCTCGTAGCCATCCTCGGCGGCCGCCCAGGCGGGCAGCAGGGCCATCAGCAGGGCCAGGCCCAGTGTTCGAAAAAACGTCGTCATCCTGTCTCCAAGGGCGTGCCGTGCTGGTTTGCGCGAAATCCCGGCTTGCGCGAAAGCAAATGGTAGCGCTACATTTGCAACCCGCAAGCCGCCACAAACACGTAGTGCAGCGGTCTTTCCCACGGAGACAACGCCTTGAAACCATCCGCCTCCCGACCAGCCTCGATGTCGCCGCAGCGACAGGGGTTTACCCGGGACATCGCTAGCGCTACCAAGCCCGCCGGGCGGGCGGCGTGATGGCGGCGGGTGCCGACGCGGCCGTGGGCCGCCAGCGCTGGTGGATCTGCGGGCTGCTGTTCGCGGCGACGACGATCAACTACATCGACCGCAACGCGCTGTCGGTGCTGAAGACCAGCCTGCAGCAGCCGCTGGAAGCCGGCGGCCTGGCGCTGACCGACGCGGACTACGGCTGGATCACCTTCGCGTTCACCGCGGCCTACGCCGCCTTCCCGCCGCTGATCGGCTCGGCCATCGACCGCTTCGGCGTCAAGCGCAGCCTGGCGGTGGCGCTGATCCTGTGGTCGCTGGCGTCCGCCGCGCACGGGCTGGTGGCCACGGTGCTGGGCCTGGTGGTCGTGCGCTTCCTGCTGGGCATGGCCGAGGCGGCGCACTTCCCCGCGGCCATCAAGGCCGTGGCGATGTGGTTCCCGCAGCAGGAGCGCGCGCTGGCCACGGGCCTGTTCAACTCGGGCACGGCACTGGGCATCATCGCGTCGCCCGTCACCGTGTGGCTGGCGCTGAACTTCGGCTGGCAGTCGGCGTTCGTTGCCATCGGCGCGGCGGGGCTGGCGTGGCTGGTGTTCTGGCAGCGCGGCTTCAACGCGCCGGAGCAGCACGCCCGCGTGTCGGCCGCGGAACTCGCCTACATCCGCGCCGGCCAGCCGCCCGCCACCGAGGCCGTGCGCCTGCCGTGGACGGCGCTGCTGCGCTACCGCGAGATCTGGCCCTTCCTGCTGGGCAAGATGCTGACCGACCCGGTCTGGTGGTTCTTCCTGTTCTGGCTGCCGTCGTACCTGGAACGCGAGCGCGGCCAGAACCCGCTGAAGAGCGCCGGCCTCGTGGCCCTCATCTACCTGGGCTCCAGCGTGGGCTCCATCTTCGGCGGCTGGCTGTCGGGCCACCTCACACAGCGCGGCTGGCCTGTCGGCAAGGCGCGCATGGTGACGATGGGCGTCTTCGCCGCCTGCATGCCGGGCAGCATCGCGGCCTACTGGGCCGACAGCTTTGCCGCCTGCGTGGCGCTGATCGCGCTGGCCACGGCCTGCCACCAGGCGTGGTCGGCCAACCTGCTGACGTCGGCGACCGACCTGTTCCCCACCAAGGTCTCCGGCGCCGTCATCGGCCTGGGCGCCACGGCGGGCGGCATCGGCGGCATGTTCATTGCGCTGCTGACGGCGCTGACCGTGCAGTGGACCGGCACGCAGCAATGGGCCTTCGTCTACGCCGGCGTCATGCACCTGACGAGCCTGGCCATCTTCTGGCTGTGGTTCCGCGGCCGCTTCGAGCGCGTGGATGTGGACGCCGGCATGGACCTGTCGCGTGCCCACCGCCCACTGCTGACGGCCGGCAGCCTCGTCGCGCTGGCGGGCGCGGCGCTGGTGTGGCTCATCACGTCGCACTGGGACGCCTGCGTCGCCGCGGCCAAGTTCTCCGGCGCCGCCCAGGCGCTGACCGCTGCCGGTGGCCTTGTCGTCATCGGCGCCCTGCTCCTCCACGCCGGCCGGTCGCACCGCCCGCCGGCAGCCCTGCTTCCTCTGACCTCCTGAAGATGATCACCAACCCCATCCTGCCGGGCTTCCATGCCGACCCCTCCATCTGCCGCGTGCCGGGCACGGACGGCGATGACTACTACATCGCCACCTCCACGTTTGAGTGGTGGCCGGGCGTGCGCATCCATCACTCGCGTGACCTCGTCAACTGGCGCCACCACAGCTATGCCTGCACGCGCACCAGCCAGCTGGACCTGACCGGCCACCCCGACTCCGCCGGCGTCTGGGCGCCCTGCCTGACGTACTCGGGCGGCCAGTTCTGGCTGATCTACACCGACGTGCGCTCCACCATCGGCGCGTTCAAGGACACGCACAACTACCTCATCACGGCGCCCAGCATCGACGGCCCGTGGAGCGAGCCCATCTACCTGAACAGCTCGGGCTTCGACCCCAGCCTGTTCCATGACGTTGATGAAAACGGTGGCGTCCGCCACTGGCTGGTCAACCAGCAGTGGACGCACTGGCCGGGCAAGAACCACTTCAACGGCATCCTGCTGCAGGAGTACGACCACGAGGCGAAGAAGCTCGTCGGCCCGATCAAGAACATCTACGCCGGCACCGACCTGGGCGTCGTCGAAGGCCCCCACGTCTACAAGCGCAACGGCTGGTACTACCTGCTGACGGCCGAAGGCGGCACCTTCTACGAGCACGCCGTGACGCTGGCCCGCTCGCGCCAGCTGGACGGTCCCTACGAGACGCTGCCCGGCAACCCGCTGCTGACCGCCTGGCAGAAGAAGACCGACGGGCTGCAGCGCAGCGGCCACGCCAGCCTCGTCGAGACCGCCAACGGCGAATGGTTCATGGCCCACCTGTGCGGCCGCCCGCTGGAGTGGACCGGCCCCAACGCCGCCAACAACCAACCCGAGGACGGCTACGCCGGCCTGCACTGCCCGCTGGGCCGCGAGACGGCGCTGCAGCGCATCCAGTGGCGCGATGACGACTGGCCCGAGATCGTCGGCGGCAACGGTCAACAACCGAGCGTCAACGTCGAGCTGCCCAACCTGCCGGCCCATCCCTTCCCGGCCGAAGCCACGCGCGACGACTTCGACACGCCGGTGTTCAACGGCCACCTGAACTCACTGCGCAAGCCGTTCGACGAGAGCTGGGCGTCCCTCACCGCCCGCCCCGGCCACCTGCGCCTGACGGGCCGTGAGTCGCTGATGAGCCTGTTCGACCAGAGCCTCGTCGCGCGCCGCCAGCAGCACTTCAACTGCCGCATCGAGACGCGCGTGGAGTTCGAGCCCGGCAGCTTCCACCAGATGGCCGGCCTCGTGGCGTACTACAACACGCGCAACCACGCCTACCTGCACGTCACGCGCGACCCGGACAGCAACGCCCGTGTCGTCTACCTGACCGTCAACCGCGATGGCGCCATCAACGGCCCCGCCGCGCCCGTGCCGCTCGCCGACGGCCCGGTGGACCTGGCCGTCGAGTTCAGCCACGACACCTACCAGTTCTCGTTCCGCCAGGGCGGTGCCGCGTGGCAGCCCCTCGGCCCGGCGCTGGACACGGCCATGCTGAGCGACGAGTTCGCAACGCGCTTCATCAACGGCTTCGCCAACAACTTCGGCTTCACCGGCAACTTCGTCGGCATCGCCTGCCAGGACCTGGCCGGCACGCGCACCACGGCAGACTTCGATTACCTCAGCTACGAAGCCAAGGCCTGATTCAAGACAGACCCTTCAAAGGGCGACACCTCAGAGAACCAGAGGAGACACATGAAAACCCAGCCCTTGTCCTTCATCGAGAAGGCCGGATACAGCTGCGGCGACGCCGCGGCCAACTTCGTCTTCATGACGATGGTGCTGTTCCAGCTGAACTTCTACACGGACGTGTTCGGCCTGTCGGCCAACACGGCCGCGGCCATCCTGCTGTGGCCGCGGCTGTGGGACGCCATCTTCGACCCCGTCATGGGCGTGCTGGCCGACCGCACGAACACCCGCTGGGGCAAGTTCCGACCCTGGGTGCTGTGGACGACCATTCCCTGGTGCGTCGTCATGATCGCCGCCTACACGACGCCAGACCCCAGCTGGGGCTGGAGCACGGGCATGGTCATCGCGTATGCCGGCATCACCAACACGCTGCTGATGACGCTGTACTCGATGAACAACATGCCCTACTCGGCGCTGGGCGGCGTGATGACGGGTGACCTCAACGAGCGCACCAAGCTCAACTCCTACCGCTTCGTGTCGGTCAACGTGGCGCAGTTCATCGTCGGCGGCTTCACGCTGCCGCTGGTGGCCAAGTTCGCGCAAGGCCATGACCGCGCCCACGGCTGGCAGGTCACGATGACGATCTGGGCCGCGCTGTGCCTGGTGCTGTTCCTCATCACCTTCGTCACGACCAAGGAGCGCATCAAGCCCATCGTCGAGACGCAGTCCTCGCCGCGCGAGGACTTCGCCGACCTGCTGAAGAACGGCCCGTGGATCGCGCTGGTGGCCTACACCGTCTTCAACTTCGGCATGCTGACGCTGCGGGGCGGTGCCCACTTCAACTATTACCACCACTACGTCGACAAGGCCGCGATGTTCGACTTCGTGTCGGCCTTCGGGCTCACCACGCCCGACCCGAACGGCACCGGCAGCCTGGCCGACACCCTGGGCTACATCGTGCACGGCACGCGCGACAGCCTGGCCCAGTCCAACGTGGCGGACGTGTTCAACAGCATCATCAACATGGCCGGCTTCGGCACGACGCTGGTCGTCATCATGCTGTCCGCCGGCATGTCGGCGAAGTACGGCAAGCGCGCCGTCGCGACCGCCGGCTTCGCGCTGTCGACGCTGGCCGCCTTTGCGCTCTACCTGCTGCCGCCCGACGCGGTGTGGCTCATGCTGGGCCTGCACATCCTCGGCGCCGTGTTCTACGCACCGACCATCGCCGTCATGTGGGCCATGTATGCCGACGCGGCCGACTACTCCGAATGGCAGACCGGCCGGCGCTTCACCGGCATGGTGTTCGCCACCATCGGGTTCTCGCTGAAGTCGGGCCTGGCGCTCGGCTCGGCCGTGTTCCTGTGGTGCCTGGCCGGCTTCTTCGGCTACGACACGCAGCACCCCTCGACCGCCGGTGCCATCGAGGGCTACCGCGTGATGTCGAGCTTCGGCGTCGGCGCCTGCTTCGCCGCCTGCACGCTGTGCCTGCTGGTCAACAAGCTCAACAAGCAGACCACGCTCCAGATGGCCGATGAACTTGCCCAGCGTCGCCGCCAGGCTGGCGTCGGCGCCGACGATGCCGAGCCGCGCCAGGGCACCGTGCCGGCCACCGCCTGAACCCCCACAACCCCTCCCCCATCACCTTTCCCGCAGTCAAGGACCTCGCCATGAGCACCGCCTATTCCGATCTCCCCGTCGTTCAGTACGAAGGCCCCTCGTCCACCAACCCGCTGGCCTACCGCTGGTACGACGCCAAGCGCGTCGTGCTGGGCAAGACGCTGGCCGAGCACCTGCGCCCCGCCGTCTGCTACTGGCACAACTTCTGCTGGAAGGGCGAGGACGTCTTCGGCCTGGGCAACACCGTGTTCCAGCGCGAGTGGTTCAACGAGGCCGACCCGGTCAAGGCTGCCTACATGAAGCTGGACGCCGCGTTCGACTTCTTCGGCAAGCTGGGCCTGCCCTACTGGTGCTTCCACGACCGCGACGTGGCCCCCGAGGGCGCGACGCTGGCCGAGTCCAACCGCATCCTCGACGGCCTGCTGGAAGCCGCTGCCAAGAAGATGCAGGACGGCAAGGTCGGCCTGCTGTGGGGCACGGCCAACCTGTTCTCCAACGGCCGCTTCATGAGCGGTGCCGCCACCAACCCTGACCCCGCCGTCTACGCCTACGCCGCCGCGCAGGTGAAGCACGTGCTGGAGTGGACGAACCGCCTGGGCGGCCAGAACTACGTGCTGTGGGGTGGCCGCGAAGGCTACGAGACGCTGCTCAACACCGACCTCAAGCGCGAGCTGGCCAACTACGGCCGCTTCCTGACCTCGGTCGTCGAGCACAAGCACAAGATCGGCTTCAAGGGCACCATCCTCATCGAGCCCAAGCCGCAGGAACCCACCAAGCACCAGTACGACTACGACAGCGCCACGGTCTACGGCTTCCTGAAGACCTACGGCCTGGAGAACGAGGTCAAGGTCAACATCGAGGTCAACCACGCGACGCTCGCCGGCCACAGCTTCGAGCACGAAGTGGCCACCGCCTGCGCACTGGGCATCTTCGGGTCTCTGGACGCCAACCGCGGTGACGAGCAGCTGGGCTGGGACACCGACCAGTTCCCCAACAACCACGTGCAGCTCGTGCCGGCCATGCTGGAGATGATCCGCGCGGGCGGCTACACCACCGGCGGCACCAACTTCGACGCCAAGGTGCGCCGCCAGTCCATCGACCCGATCGACCAGCTCGAAGGTCACATCGGCGGCATGGACACGATGGCCCGCGCCTTCCTGGCCGCCGCCGCGCTGTTCGAGAGCGGCCAGCTGGAGAAGGCCGTGGCCGACCGCTATGCCGGTTGGGAAGGCGACCTGGGCAAGAAGATCACCGGCGGCGCTTCGCTGGACGATCTGGCTTCGCTGGTTCACGCCCAAGGCATCTCGCCCCAGCCGCGTTCGGGCCGTCAAGAGCGTCTCGAGAACATCGTCAACAACTTCGTCTAAAACTGTTGGCCCCTCGCTCAGGCTCGCCTGCTGAACGCGGGCGAGCCTGATCGGTCCCCCGAGGGGACGGCGATGCTTGCGGCATTGAGCCGCAAGCACATCGCCAGACGGGCCGGCTTGGGAGCGGCCCGGCGCTCGGCCCGCGAAGGCACCACGGCCACCACCAACCAGACCTGAATCACCATGTTTCTTGGCATCGACCTCGGCACTTCCGAGATCAAGCTGCTGCTGCTCGACGAGCAGCACACCATCGTCGCCACCACCGGCGTGGCGCTCACCGTGCAGCGGCCTCAGCCGCTGTGGAGTGAGCAGAACCCCGCCGACTGGTGGGCCGCGCTAGATGCCGGCATGGCCAGACTCCAAGCCGACCATGGCGCCGCGCTCGCGCAGGTGCGCGGCATCGGCCTGTCGGGCCAGATGCACGGCGCCGTGACGCTGGACGGCGACAACACCGTGCTGCGCCCGGCCATCCTGTGGAACGACGGCCGCAGCGGCCCGCAGTGCGAGCAGATGATGGCGGCCTGCCCCGAGCTGCCGGCCATCACCGGCAACCTCGCGATGCCGGGCTTCACGGCACCGAAGCTGGCCTGGATGCGCCAGCACGAGCCCGATCTGTTCGCCCGCGTGGCCAAGGTGCTGCTGCCCAAGGACTGGCTGCGCCTTCAGCTGACCGGCGAAGCGGTGAGCGAGATGAGCGACGCCGCCGGCACGCTGTGGCTGGACGTGGCCCAGCGCTGCTGGTCGCCTGTCGCGCTAGAGCTGACCGGCCTGAATGAATCCCATATGCCCCGCCTTGTCGAAGGCTCCGAAGCCAGCGCGACGCTGAAGGCCGAGCTGTCCGCGCGCTGGGGCCTGCCCGCGGGCATCCCCGTTGCCGGTGGCGGCGGCGACAACGCCGCCAGCGCCGTCGGCATGGGCGTCGTGAAGCCCGGCGACGGCTTCCTGTCGCTGGGCACGTCCGGCGTCATCTTCCTGTGCAATCCAGCCTTCAGCCCCAACCCGTCTCGTGCGGTGCACGCCTTCTGCCATGCGCTGCCCGACACCTGGCACCAGATGAGCGTCATCCTCAGCGCCGCGAGCGCACTGCGCTGGGCCACGCTGATGCTGGGCATGCCCGGCGGCGAGGCCGACCTGATCGCCAAAGCCGCCGCGCTGACCGACACGCAGCGCCAGCAGGCGCCCCTCTTCCTACCCTACCTCAGCGGCGAACGCACGCCGCACAACAACGCCAACGCGCAAGGCGTGTTCTTCGGCCTCACGCATGAACACGGCGCCGCCGAGATGGGCTACGCCGTGCTGGAAGGCGTGGGCTTCGCGCTGCTAGACGGCTGGCAGGCGCTGCAAGCCGGCGGCGGCCATGCCGAGCAGCTGTGGCTGGTGGGCGGCGGTGCGCGCAGCGAATGGTGGGCCAAGCTGCTCGCCTCGCTGCTGAACGTGCGCCTGGTCAACGGCGTCGGCGCCGAGGCGGGTGGCGCCTTGGGCGCCGCGCGCCTGGCCTGGCTGGCCACGGGCGGCACGGTGGACGAGGTCTGCCGCACGCCCAACGTGGCCCGCGTCGCCGAACCCGACCCCGCCTTGGCTGCCGCACTGCAACCTCGCTTTGAACGCTTCCAGCGCCTTTACGCGGCGCTGCGCAGCGAGTTCAGCTAACCCGTTTTCACCCTTCGAGGCCATGCCGCGTCAAGCGGCAGGGCCGCGCTTTGCCAGAAAAAATGAACAGCCTCGACCTCCTCCGCCAACACACCACCGTCGTCGCCGACACGGGCGACTTCGACCAGCTCGCCCAGTTCCGGCCGCAGGACGCGACGACCAACCCCTCCCTCGTGCTGAAGGCCGTGCAGCAGCCGCGCTACCGCACGCTGCTGGAGCGGGCCGTGGCCGCGCACCCCGGCGCGGCCGCCAGCACCGTGGCCGAGCACCTGCTCGTCGCGTTCGGCGTCGAGATCCTGAAGGTCGTGCCGGGCCGCGTGTCCACCGAGATCGACCCGCGGCTGTCGCACGACACCGCCGCGTCGGTGGCGACGGCACGCCGCCTCATCGACCTCTACGCCGCCGCCGGCGTGCCGCGCGAGCGCGTGCTCATCAAGCTGGCGTCCACCTGGGCCGGCATCCAGGCCGCCCGCGAGCTGGAGCAGCAAGGCATCCGCACCAACCTGACGCTGCTGTTCTGCCTGGCCCAGGCCAGGGCCTGCGCCGATGCCGGCGTGCAGCTGATCTCGCCGTTCGTGGGCCGCATCTACGACTGGTTCAAGAAGACGGCCGGCAAGAGTTGGGACGAGGCCGCGATGGCCGGCCCCAACGACCCCGGCGTGCGCTCCGTCGTCGAGATCTACCGCCACTACAAGCGCCACGGCATCAGGACTGAGGTGATGGCCGCGAGCTTTCGCAACAGCGGCCAGATCCTGGCGCTGGCCGGCTGCGACCTGATGACCATCAGCCCCGCGCTGCTGGCCGAGCTGCAGCAGGCGAACACGCCCGTCGAGCGCCGCCTGATGCCGGCGGCCACGACCGAGCCCGCACCGGCCGCGATGACCGAGGCCGAGTTCAACGGCGCGCTCGCTGCCGACGCGATGGCGCGCGACAAGCTGACCGAAGGCATCGAGCAGTTCATCACCGACACCGAGACGCTGGAACAGCTGATCCGCACCCATCAAGCCTGAACACCATGCAAGACCTCACCCTCGCCGCCAACGCGCTGCGCATGCTCGCCATCGACGCCGTGCAGCAGGCCAACTCCGGCCATCCCGGCATGCCGATGGGCATGGCCGACATCGCCGCCGTGCTGTGGAGCAAGCACCTGCGCCACAACCCGGCCGACCCGACCTGGCCCGGCCGCGACCGCTTCGTGCTGTCCAACGGCCACGGCTCCATGCTGCTGTACGGCCTGCTGCACCTGAGCGGCTACGACCTGCCCATGGATGAGCTGAAGGCCTTCCGCCAGATGCACAGCAAGACGCCGGGCCACCCCGAGGTGGGCCTGACGCCGGGCGTCGAAACCACCACCGGCCCGCTGGGCCAGGGCCTGGCCAACGCAGTCGGCATGGCGCTGGCCGAGCAGCTGCTGGCGGCGGAGTTCAACGCGCCGGGCCACACGCTCGTCGATCACCGCACCTTCGTCTTCGTCGGCGACGGCTGCCTGATGGAAGGCATCTCGCACGAGGCCTGCTCGCTGGCCGGCACCTGGGGCCTCGGGAAGCTGGTCGTCATCTACGACGACAACGGCATCTCCATCGACGGCGACGTGAAGGGCTGGTTCGGCGACGACACGCCGGCCCGCTTCGAGGCCTATGGCTGGCGCGTGCTGCGCAACGTCGACGGGCACGACTTCGCGGCCATCGATGCGGCGCTGGCCACTGCCACGCAGGACGATGGCCGCCCCACGCTGATCTGCGCGAAGACCACCATCGGCAAGGGCTCGCCCAACAAGGCCGGCGGCCACGACGTGCACGGCGCGCCGCTGGGCGCCGCCGAAGTGGCGGCCGTGCGTGAGGCCTTGAGCTGGCCGCATGCACCCTTCGTCGTGCCTGATGAAGCCCGCGCGCCGCTGGACGCCCGCCACCGCGGCACCGCCGCGCAGCGCGAGTGGGAGGCGGTGCTCGCCGCCCATCCCCGCGCCGCCGAGTTCATGCGCCGCGTGCGCGGCGAACTGCCTGCCAGCTTCGACGAGCAGGCCGCCGCCCAGCTCGCCGCCACCGTCGCCAAGGCCGAGACGATCGCGTCGCGCAAGGCCTCGCAGAACAGCATCAACGCGCTCGCGCCTGGCATGCCCGAACTGCTGGGCGGCTCGGCCGACCTGGCACCGTCCAACCTCACGCAGTGGCAGGGCTGCACGTCCATCGAGAAGGCCGCGGCCGGCGGCAACTACCTGCACTACGGCGTGCGCGAGTTCGCGATGGTGGCCATCCAGACCGGCATCGCGCTGCATGGCGGCTACCGCCCCTTCGGCGGCACCTTCCTGATGTTCTCGGAGTACGCCCGCAACGCCATCCGCATGGCCGCGCTGATGCGCACCAACCCCATCTACGTCTTCACGCACGACTCCATCGGCCTGGGCGAGGACGGCCCCACGCACCAGCCGGTCGAGCAGGTCGCCACGCTGCGCCTAGTGCCCAACCTGGACCTGTGGCGGCCGGGCGATGCCGTCGAGACGCTGGTGGCCTGGCAGACCGCCGTGCGCCACCGCCACACGCCGACGGCGCTGGTGCTGTCGCGCCAGAACCTGCCGCACCAGCACCGCGACGAGCCCACGCTGGCCGCCATCCACCGCGGCGGCTACGTGCTGGTGCGCGAAGCAGCCGACACGCCGCTGCAGGTCGTGCTGATCGCCACCGGCTCGGAGCTGGACCTGGCCGTGCAGGCGCAAAAGCGGCTGGCCGAGCAAGGCGTGAACGCCCGCGTCGTCTCGCTGCCCTCCTGCTTCACCTTCGAGCAGCAGGACGCCGCCTGGCGCGCCAGCGTGCTGCCCGCCGGTGTGCCGCGCGTGGCCGTGGAGGCTGGCGTGACCGGGCCGTGGCGCCAGTACGTCGGGCTGGAGGGCGCCGTTGTCGGCATCGACAGCTTCGGCGAATCGGCGCCCGCCGCGGCGCTGTACGCGCACTTCGGCGTGACGGTGCAGGCCGTCGTCGACGCGTCGCTGCGCTGCATGGGCCGCTGAGCGTCCGCCCGCGCTCGCGGGCCGTGTCAGCGGGCGCCGCCCTCGATAATCCAGCAGCCACGGCTTGTTCGAGACGCCCCCTTTCACCATGGACAAATTCCTGCTGCAGCAACAGGTGCTGGAACGCCTCGCCGAAGACCTGCGGCAGACCGAGGAGGCCGCGCGGGTGGCGCATGAGACGGCGACGCACGAAGAGAACATCGCCGAGAACAAGTACGACACGCTGGGCCTCGAGGCCGCCTACCTGGCCACGGGCCAGGCGCGTCGCGCCGAAGCCATCCGCCAGGCGATTGCCAACTGGCGCCAGTTCCGCCCCCGCGCCTACGACGACAGCCTGGGCATCCAGGTCGGCGCGCTGGTCTGCCTGGTCGACGCCGACGACAGGCAGCAGCAGCTCTTCCTCGGCCCGGAGGGCGGCAGCATGAAGCTGGGCAACGGCGACGAGCTCGTGCAGGTCATCAGCAGCCAGGCGCCATTGGGCCAGGCTCTGCTGGGCAAGCGCGAAGGTGACGAGGTGTGGCTGCAGGTCGCGCCCGCCCGGCTGCAGTTCGAGGTGCTGCGGGTGCATTGAGCCACGCCCATTCGCCTGATCGCCCGCCTGCACCCATGGACGCATCGACGCCGGCACCGCACACGCCAGCCTCTCCCCCGAGCCCGCAGCTGCCGCGGCTCTACACGTTTCGCCGCTGCCCCTACGCGATGCGCGCACGCATGGCGCTGCTGCAGGCGGGGCGGGAATTCGAGGCCGTGGAGGTGGTCCTGCGCGACAAGCCGGCCAGCTTGCTGGCCCTGTCGCCCAAGGCGACGGTGCCGGTGCTGCAGCTGCCCGATGGCCGCGTCATCGACGAGAGCTGGGACATCATGCGCTGGGCCCTGGCCGCGCCCGACGCCGACGACACGCAGGGCTGGTGGGCGCGGGCGCAGTCGCCTGACAACCTGGGCCTGGTGCAGCGCAACGACGGCGACTTCAAGCGCCACCTGGACCGCTGGAAGTACCCCCAGCGCTACGCGGGCGAGCCCCTCCCGCCGGATGGCCACCGCGACGCCGCGGTGGCCGTGCTGCTGCGGCCGCTGGAGGCCAGGCTGCAGGCCGCGCCATTCCTGGGCGGCGCCACGCCCTGCGCCACCGACCTGGCCGTGATGCCCTTCGTGCGCCAGTTCGCCGCCGTGGACCCGGCATGGTTTGCAACGCTGGTGGTGCCGTCGGTGCGGTCATGGCTGGATGGCTGGCTCGTCGACCCGCTGTTCGTCGCGTGCATGCACAAGCTGCCGGCGGCCGGCGTGCATCGCTTTCCACCGCTCTGACCCTGGCCCCTCAGTACAACCGCAGCGTCGTGTCGACATGCCACGTCCGCCGGATCTCGACGACGTCGTAGTCGCGCAGCAGCGCCGGTGAAAACGCCGGGTAGTTCTCCAGGCTGCGCACGATGCGCGTGATGGCTTCGTCAACGGCCGGCACGCCGCTGGAGCGCACGAGGGTGACCGCCTCCACCGAGCCGTTGCTGCGCACGGCCACCGTGACGACGGCGTCACCCGCGGGCTGGCGGGTCAGCTCGCGCAGTTGCTCGGGGCCGAGGTTGTTCTCGATCTTGCGCGCCCAGGCCTCGCCGTAGGCGGCCAGTTCCACATTCGAGTCGGTGCGGCCGAACAGCCGGCCGCGGCGGGCCGGGGCCCAGTCGGGGCGCTGGCGTTCGGCATCGCGGCGGGCCGCCTCTTCGTCGAGCTGGCGGCCGATGGCGCGCTTGCGGGCTTCACGCTGTTCTTCCTCGGCCTGGGCCAGCGCCTTCGCCGCGGCCAGCTTGTCGGCGGCCTGGCGTTCGGCGGCGAGACGGGCCGCCTCGCGGCGCGCGGCGTCGGCGCGCTGGGCGTCCAGCCGGGCGGCCTCGGCGCGGGCAGCCTCCTGGCGGGCAGCCTCGGCGCGGTCGGCGGCCTGCTTCAGCGCGTCCAGCCGCGCAGCTTCCAGGCGCTGTGCACCCTGCTGGGCCTGCTGGCGGGCGGCGTCCAGCTGGGCCAGCTCGCTGGCACGCTCGCCGTCGGCGCGGGGGCGCAGGCCATCGGCGGCGCGGCGCAGGCGCTCCAGGCCCGGCGCCGACGCCGCCCCCAGCGTGGCGACGACGGCGGCCGGCAGCGCGGCGGCGTCGGGCCGGGCCGCGTCCAGCGACGCGCGCTCACCGCTCAGCCGCAGCGCGTCGCCGCGGCGCAGGCTCTCCAGCGCGGGGGCGGAAGCCGCCGACAGCATGCCCACGGCGGAGGCCGGGCGCGGCGGCTCCAGCGCGGCGAGATCAGCCACGGGTTCGGTGCGCAGGCGCAGCGAGTCGCGGGCGCGTGCCAGCGCCTCCACGGCCGGGCTGGACGCCGCGGACAGCGCCGCCACGGCGGCCATCGGCACTGCGGAGGCAGCGGGCACGGCGAAGGCGGCGTCGCGCCGAGGCACGGCCAGCAGCGCGCGGGCCACGGCGGCGGGCGGGTCGAGGTCGTCGGCCGACAGCAGGTGCACCTCGGCCGCACCGGGCTCGGGCGACGTCTCGGCCGGTGCCGTGTCGGCCGGCACTGCGGCCGTGGCGTCGGCTGCTGCCGCATCGGGCGGCGCGGGCGCGGCGGGCGGCGGTGCGGGCGGGGATTCCAGCTGCACGCGCAGCTCGGGCACTTCGACGCGGCGTGTCTGCCACGGCAGCTCCAGGCCCGGCAGGCCCACGCCGTCGCCGAAGCTGAGGCTGAGCAGCAGGCCGTGCACCAGCAGCGACGCCACCAGCGCCGGGGGCAGCCGCCAGCGGCGGCGCGGCCAGGCGGCAGCCATCACGCCCATGCCGCCCTGCCCCGCTCCGAGTCGATGTCGCTGAACCTCATCGGCGCGATTGTCGGCGCGGGGCTGCGGTCGGGCGGGCGTGGCCGCCCCCTCAAAGCTGGGTCGGGGTCAGTCGTTGCGCGGGCCGTGGTCGTGGCCGTCCCAGCAGCCGTGGCCGCCCTCGGGCTGCCAGCCGACCCGGATCAGCGTCGCCGCGGCGCCGGCCGACGCAGGAGCGCGCGGGTCCAGCGCCTTGTCGATGACGTCCACCAGCCCGCGCAGGTGGGCCTGGCGCGTGAAATCGCCGCGCGCCGCGGCGGCGGCGATGACGCCCTTGAGCTCGCGCATCTCGGCGCGCACGCCGGGCTCGCTGTCGTCCAGGCCCAGCGGGTTGCCGAGGGCCAGGCGGGCGGCCAGCGTCTCGACGTAGTGGCGCTGCAGGCCGCGCCGCGGCGCGGGAATGGCGGCGGCGCCACCCAGCTCGGTGAAGACGCCGCGGCGCAGGTCGGCCAGCAGGTCGGCCAGCCGGTAGGCGCGCGCGCCGAGCTGGGCCTCCTGCGTCATCAGCCGCTGCGTTCGCTGCGGGGACAGCAGGTAGCGCAGCAGGCTGCGCTGGTTCATGCCCAGCGGCAGCGACACCCCCGTGGCGCCCAGGCGTTGCACGATGGCCGGGTCCAGCATCCACGGCGGCGTGGCCAGCATCTGCTCGGCCAGGAACTTCATGGCCCGCGCCTGGCGCTCGCGCGGCACGGGCTGGGCGATGGCGCCGGGCTGGTCGTTGTGCTTGTTCTGCACCTCGTAGCCGCCCACGACGGCCACCACGTGCGACAGCTCGCGCCCCCATTGCTGCCAGGTGGCGCGGTACAGCCGCTCCAGCAGCTGGTCGTCGCGGCCGTCCTGCGGCACGGCGTCGGGCAGCATCTTGATGACGCGCTGCAGGTTGCGCAGGCCCAGCCCGGTGGCGGCCACGGCGTCGGCATCGCCCACGGCCTCCAGGTTCTCGCCGACGTCGCCGCCCTCGCTGCGCGGTGCGTCGAAGCGCAGCCACGGCGTGGTGGTCTGCTCGCGGGCCCACAGGTTGAGCTGCTGGCGTTCATCGTCGGGCGTCTTCGCGCTCGGGATGGGCATGTAGCCCCAGCGGGTGGCGAAAACGTCGTAGGGGCCGATGCGCGGGATCAGCAGCGCGGGGTCGACGCCGTCCTGCGGCTGCACGACGTAGTTGAAGCGGCTGTAGTCCATGATGGACGGCGTGTGCCCCATGGTCTTGAGCCATTGCGGGTCACGCAGCTTGTCCACGGGGTACAGCGAGCTGGCCTTCATGTTGTGCGGGAAGCCCAGCGAATGCCCCACCTCGTGCGTGACGACGAAGGCCACCAGCTCGCCCATCAGGTCGTCGGGCAGCGGCAGCTTGCGCGCGCGCGGGTCCAGCGGGCCGACCTGCGTGAGGTACCAGTCCTGCTGCAGTTGCAGGATGTTGTGGAACAGCACGACGTTGGCGTTCAGGATCTCGCCGCTGCGCGGGTCGGCCAGGTGCGGGCCGTAGGCATTGGCGATGGGCGATGGCACCCAGCGGATGACGCTGTAGCGCACGTCCTCGGGGTCGAACTCGGGGTCTTCCTCGGCCGTGGGGTAGGGGCGCGCCTGCACGGCGTTGCTGAAGCCGGCGGCCTCGAAGGCGGCGTTCCAGGCCTCGACGCCCTTCTTCACGTAGGGCACCAGCGTGGTGGGGGTGGCCTTGTCGATGTACCAGACGATGGGCTTGACGGGGTCGCTGACGGCCGCCGCCGGGTCCTTCTTCTCCAGCCGCCAGCGCGTGATGAGGCGCTCGCGGCGGGCCTCCTGCAGGCCCTGGCCGAAGTCCGTGCGGCTGACGCTGAGGAAGCCGACGCGGTCGTCGAACAGGCGCGGCATCATGGGCTGCGCGGGCAGCTGCACGATGTTGTAGGCCAGGTTCAGCGACACGCTGCGCGACGGCTGCATGGGCGGCACGATCGTCACGCCCGGCATCGAAGGCGTGGGCAGCGGCGCGACGTTGTAGGTCTGCACGGCGTCCACGCGGATGCTGCCGGGGAAGGCCTTGGTCTTCTCGACGTAGCTGCGGCTGCCGTCCAGCGTGCCGCGCACCATGGTGCGGGCGCTGAAGTCGCCCACCTCGGCGCTGAACATGCGGGACACCTCGATGACCGGCGCGCCGCCCTTGCCGTAGGCCTCTACCGGGAACACGGCCAGGATGGCATCGCGCTGCGACTGGTTGACGGCATCGGCCAGCACGTTGCCCGGCGCCGTCACGGCGGCATGCGTCACCAGCTGCAGCAGCACGCGGTTCTGGTGCAGCACGAAGCGCAGCACGTCCTGGTTCAGCGTGCGGCCCACGTGGTCCTGGCCGGCCGGCACCGCGGTGGCGTTGGCCACCATCAGCAGCGGCTGCTCGAGCAGCGTCTTGGGAATCTCGAAGTACAGCTTGTTCTTGAGGCTGTGCACCGCGAACAGCCCCTGCTGCGTCTTGGCCTCGGCGGTGATGACCTTGTCGAACGGCTTCGGCTCGCTCGGGTCGGGCAGCGTCACCGCCGGCCGGGCGGGCACCGTGGGCGCAGACGCCGCCGGTGCAGCGGGTGCAGGCGGTGTCTGCGCGAGGGCGTGGCCGGTGGCCAGCGCGAGGGTCAGCAGCGCGAGCCGGGCCCTGCCGTAGGTCGTTGTTGTCATGTCATCCCTAAGGTTGCGCGCACCGCGGTGCGCGGCGCCGATATTAGGGATGCGCGAGACGCGCAACGGCTCACGGCAATGAGATTTTTCCCCTTACCAGGCCCGGAACCTCCCGGTGATGTGCAGCAGGTTCATGAACTGCAGCAGGCCGTCGTAGTAGCGCCACTGGCCGGTGGGCGGGTCCAGCGCCCAGAGCGCGTTGACGAAGGGCGCGGCCTGCGCCTCGTCCACCAGCAGCGCGGCGACGGCATTGCACGAGATGAGCCCCTTGGACGGCTCGTCGTTCAGTGGCTTGCCGTCCACCGTGTAGAGGTGGGTGTAGGGCTGCTTCTGCGCGGCGAAGAAGTTCAGCAGCCGGTGGCTCAGGCCGGCCGCGGCGGGGTTCCTGCCCCACCAGGCCTGGTCCACGCTCCAGTTCACCGCGGTGCGGAAGGCGTCGTAGCGGAAGTCCTCGTGGCCGTCCAGCACCTTGGGGCGGCCGTCGAAGTGGGCGTAGTCGGGCGTGAGGCCGGTGCGCGGATGGGCGGCCTTGGAGAAGTAGGCACGGCTGATGACGGCGATCTCGCGCCAGCGCTGGCGGTCCTCGGCCTTGGCAGCGCGGCGGGCCCAGAGTTCGTAGAAGGCCGGCAAGTGGTAGGACGGGTCGCTGAACTCGGCCGCGTCGCCCACCGGCACGAAGACGACCTGGCCGTGCCGCGGAGAGAACATGGAACGCGCGCCTTCCTTGATGCCGCCGTTCATCGTCTCCTTGTGCAGCATGGCGGTCAGCAGTTCCTGCGCCTGCGCGTCGTAGTCGTAGATGCCGGCGCCCTGGCCCCAGCGCGCGGCGGCCATCAGCAGCGCGGTGGCGAAATACTCCTCGCCGTCGGACGCGGGCACCGCGTCCTTGTCGCAGCCGCGGGGCTGGCACTGCCAGCGGAAGTAGCTCTGGCGCGGGCCCGAGCGGTAGCGCATGTGCGTCCACGCCCAGTTCCACAGCGCATCGAACTCGGCCTTGCGACCCATCTGCACGGCCACCATCATGCCGTAGGACATGCCTTCGCTACGCACGTCGTTGTTGCCCACGTCCAGCACGTAGGACGCCGGGCCGTCGGGCGTGGCGGCGGCTGGGTAGACGATGCGCTGGTCCTTGCCGCCCTCGAACAGCGACTTCCAATAACCATCCAGCTTGGCGGCAATGTCGGCCTCGGTGATGTCCGGGCGCAGCTCGCGCAGCAGGTTGCGGTACTTGCCGGTCTCCGCCGCCGCGGCGCCCGGCAGCGCGCTGGTGCGGATGCCGGATTCCAGCACCAGCTTCTGCAGCACCGCGTTGTCGTCCAGCCGCCAGACGCGGATCACATGCCGGCCGGCCGGCAGCTGCACCGAGGCCGCACGCAGCACGAAGTCGTTGTCGATGACGGCCTTGGACCAGTCCTTCTGCTGCTGCGTGTCCGCCGCGCCGGCGGTGGGGATCAGGTCCAGCGTCAGCGTCTGCGGCGCCCGGTCGCCGATGGCGACGGCCACGCGGATGCCGCCGGCCTTGCGCACGTCGACGGTGGGCACCATGTGCAGCGCCAGCGTCCAGCTGTTCGGCAGCGACGTCTCCACCTCGTACTCCACGCGCACGTCGTCGGCCACCGTCGTCGGCGCACGGCCTTGCGGCAGCGCCAGCACGGCGCCCTGCCCATGGCCCAGGTCGGGAATGGCCGTCCAGGCCACGCCCTTGGCCGCGCTGGCGCGCACGAACTGCGTCGCCTCGATGACGCGGGGCTCGTTCGGGCCCGTGTGCCGGAAGGGCTTCAGCTGCGCCAGCACCGCGGCCGCCTCCACAGTGCCGGGCACGCGCTTCACGGCCGGCATGAGGTTCTTGTCGGGCTGCTGCCAGCTCGTGTAGCCGATGTGGACCTGCAGCATCATGCCAGCCCACTTGCCGCCCGCGAGGGCGTGGTACTGATCGCTGATGGCCTGGTCGCGCGCGAAGGCGGCCTCGGCCTGGTCAGCGAACACATTGGCGCGCGGGTCGTTCTTCGCCGCCAGCGTGCGGTTCCAGGCCACCGCGTAATACAGCCGGTAGAGGTTGGCCAGCGCCAGCACCGGGTGCTCGACGAGCTGGAACCACGCGTCGAGCTGGTCGGCGCGCAGGCCGGCCTTGACCTTGGCAACGCGCGCCTCCAGCGCATCCCATTCGGCGATGCGGTCGCCGAAGTCACCGCCGGCCAGCGAGTCGGCGGTAACCAGGCCGAGGCGGAAGCTGTTCGCGTCCAGCAGCTCGGGTTTGCGACGCGCCGCGTACTGGCTGTAGCGCGTGACGATGTCGCCGATCTCGGCCGCCTGCGCCGGGCCGAACGTGGCCGCCGCCCAGTCCTTCGGGTAGGCCTTCAGCGCGGCCGGCGTCATGGCCCTGGGCGCCCAGGCCATGTCCAGGAAGAAGTGGATGGGGAACTCCATCGGCTTGATGTCGCCGACGTTGACGATCCACAGCGCATCGGCGCCATGCTCGTAGGCCAGGTTCATCTGCTGCCAGGTCTTCTCGATCTGGTTGGTGTTGAGCCACTTGTAGTTGCGCGGCCCGCCGACGTAGTCGAAGTGGTAGTACACGCCGTAGCCGCCGGGGCGCTTCGCGTCGCGCGCGGGCAGGCGCCGGATCTGGCCCCAGTTGTCGTCGGCGAACAGCAGCAGCACGTCGTCGGGCACTTTCAGCCCCGCGTCGTAGTAGTCCTGCACCTCCTTGTAGAGCGCCCACATCTGCGGCGTCTTCTCGGCGGGCCGCTTTGTGACGTCGGCAATGATCTGGCGCTGGTCCTTGACGATGGTCTCCAGCAGCGTCGTCGCCGTGTGCTCGCTCATGGGCTCGTCGCCATCGCCGCGCATGCCCACCGTCACCAGCGTGTCGAAGGCCGAGCCGTCGGGCCGGCCCATCATGCGCTGGATGCCGCCGCGCCAGAACTCGCGCAGCTGCGGCGCGTTCTTCGTGTAGTCCCACGCGCCGCCCTTGGCGCGCTGCCACTCGTCATGCGCCCGGCTCATCGGCTCGTGGTGGGACGTGCCCATGACGATGCCCATCTCGTCGGCCAGCACCATGTTCCTCGGGTCGTCGGCGTTGAACGCACGCGGCGGCCACATGGCCGGCCACAGGTAGTTGGCCTTCAGCCGCAGCAGCAGCTCGAACACGTGCGCGTACATCTTCGCGTTAGCGCCGCCGAACTTCGCCTGCGCCCAGGTGCTGAGCGCGGGCGCCTCGTCGTTGATGAAGATGCCGCGGTACTTGACGCCCGGCTCGTCGCCGCGCGCGCCGGCGGTGACGAACAGCTGGGCCTGCGTGGCCACCGGCACGTCCGCCCACCACTGCCAGGGGCTGACGCCCATGCGGGCCGACACGTCGTACGCGCCGAACACCGCGCCGCGACGATCCGAGCCGACGATGACCAGCGCACGCTCCACGCCCACGAAGGGCTTGTCGACGATCACCTGGCGGTAGGCCTCCCAGCGGCCCTGCAGGCCGTCGAGCCGCAGCTTGCCGCTCTTTTGCAGCGCGTCGACCAGCGGGCTGCGGCCCAGCTCGCCGATGACGACCACGTCGCGCGCCACGCGCGGCAGCTGCGCCAGCAACGGCGCCGGCCGGCCGGCCACGCGGCCCAGGTCGCCCGCGAAGCTGCGGCCCACGTGCTGAAGCGCCGGGTCGGCGCCGGCCTCGACGACGACGGCCGCCGGCTGGCCGGCGCGCACCAGCGCCAGGCTGCCCGCCGCATCGCGGGCGCAGACGCTTGCCGGCGTGTCGCAGGCCCAGGCGCTGGTGCCGGCCAACGCCCACCCCAGCGCCAGCAACTTGAACCGGGGCCACCAGGCGCTGGTGCCGGCGTGGAGAATGGAGGTCATGGCATCAAATGGTTGCGCAAACATTCGCAGTCTATAGAGATATATTCTGGCACCTCCCCCTGGGAAACCACTAAGTTTTGCCGATGCACCAAACCATATGATAGCGATAACAATTTGAACATCCTTCCCCAGGCGCTGATATCGCCGCCACGCCCGCGCGCCGTGCAGGCGCTGGACAAGGGCGTCGGCAGTGTCGCGCCGCGTTCCCGTTCCGCCTGCTGATGCCATGACGACTCCTCTCACCGACAGCTCCGCCGAGCAGGTCCGCGCCGCCTGCGCGGCGGCCGCCGCGGCCGCACCCGCCTGGGGCCTCACCCCCATCCCGCAACGCGCCGCGCTGCTGCGCGCGCTGGCCGACGCCTTGCAGGCCGCCCGCGAGGCCCTCGTGCCGCTGGCCGACGAGGAAACCCACCTGGGCCCCGTGCGCCTGAACGGCGAGCTGGACCGCACCGCCTTCCAGCTGCGCGGCTTCGCAGACCAGATCGAGGCCGGCCGCGCCCAGCCCGTGCAGGACGACGAGGCCGTGCCCGGCGCCCCGCCCGCGGGCCGCCCCCGACTCACGCGCGTGGCCGTGCCGGTGGGCCCGGTCGCCAACTTCGCGGCCAGCAACTTCCCGTTCGCGTTCAGCGTGCTGGGCGGCGACACGGCCGCCGCGCTGGCCGCCGGCTGCCCGGTCGTCGTCAAGGTCCACCCGGGGCACCCGCGGCTGTCGCGCGCCGTGTTCGAGCTGGCCGCCGCCGTGCTGCCGGCCGGCGTGCTGCAGCTGGTGGAAGGCGCCGGCACCGCGGTGGGCGTGGCGCTGGTGCGCGACCCGGCCATCGCCGCCGCCGCGTTCACCGGCAGCGTGCGCGGTGGCGTGGCGCTGTGGAAGGAGGCCAACGCCCGCCCGCGCCCCATCCCGTTCTATGGCGAGCTGGGGTCCGTCAACCCGGTCGTCGCGCTGCCCTCGGCGCTGGCTGCCAACGGCGCGGCGCTGGCCACGCAGCTGGCCGGCAGCATCGTCATGGGCTGCGGGCAGTTCTGCACCAGCCCCGGCCTCGTGCTGGTGCGCGATGACGAGCCGAGCCGCTCGTTCGTCAGGCAGCTGGCCGAGGCGCTGGCCGCCGCCAACCCGCATGCGATGCTGAACGCCGGCATCCGCGCCAACTTCAACGCGGGGGTGGCCCGCCTGCACGGCCGCACCGGCGTGAAGTCGCTGCTGGCGCTGCCCGCCCGAGAGGCGGCGCCGGGCGCGCACCTGTTCGCCACCGACGCCGCCACGTTCCTCGCCGACGAGGTGCTGCACGAGGAGGTCTTCGGCCCCAGCGCCATCGTCGTCACCGTGCGCGACGTGGACGAGACGCTGCGCGTGCTGGCGGCCGTCGAAGGCACGCTGACCGTCACGCTGTGGGGCGCCGACGAAGACACGCCCGACCACCGCCGCCTCGTGGTCGGCGCGCAGGCCATCGCCGGCCGCGTGCTGTTCGGCGGCGTGCCCACCGGCGTCGCCGTGACGGCCGCGCAGCAGCACGGCGGCCCGTGGCCGTCGTCGACGAACGCCTTCACGACCAGCGTCGGGTACGCCGCGATGGAGCGGTTCCTGCGCCCGGTCGCGCTGCAGGACGCGCCGGGCTGGCTCATCGACGCGCGGGGGCAGGCATGAACCGCGACGCGCCGGGCCGCCCCAAGCAAGCGGGCTCCCCTCGGGGGACAGGCAGCGGCACCGCCGCTGCCGAAGGGGCAGACATGACCTCGAAGAAGGCCGAAGACCTGCGCAGCGCGCGCTGGTTCGCCAAGGACGACTTCCGCTCCTTCGGCCACCGCAGCCGCGTGCTGCAGATGGGCTACGCCGCCGAAGACTTCATCGGCAAACCGGTCATCGCCATCATCAACACCTGGAGCGATGCCAACCAGTGCCACACGCACTTCAAGCAGCGGGTGGAGGACGTCAAGCGCGGCATCCTGCAGGCGGGCGGCTGGCCGCTGGAGCTGCCGGCCATCTCGCTGAGCGAGAGCATGGTCAAGCCCACGTCCATGCTCTACCGCAACTTCCTCGCGATGGAGACCGAGGAGCTGCTGCGCAGCCACCCGGTCGACGGCGCCGTGCTGATGGGCGGCTGCGACAAGACCACGCCGGGCCTGCTGATGGGCGCCATCAGCATGGGCCTGCCGCTGATCTACCTGCCGGCCGGCCCCATGCTGCGCGGCAACTGGCGCGGCCAGGTGCTGGGTTCCGGCAGCGATGCGTTCAAGTACTGGGACGAGCGCCGCGCCGGCCGCCTGACTGACCAGGCCTGGGCCGAGATGGAAGCCGGCATCGCGCGCAGCCACGGCACCTGCATGACGATGGGCACCGCGGCCACGATGATGGGCATCGCCGAGGCGCTGGGCGTCACGCTGCCGGGCGCCAGCAGCATCCCCGCGCCGGACGCCAACCACATCCGCATGTCCGCCGACTGCGGCCGCCGCATCGTGCAGATGGTGTGGGACAACCTGACGCCCGCGAAGCTGCTGTCCAAGGGCAGCTTCGCCAATGCCATCGCCGTCGCGATGGCCATGGGCTGCAGCACCAACGCCATCATCCACCTCGTCGCCATCAGCCGCCGCGCGGGCCTGCCGGTCACGCTGGACGACTTCGACGCCGCCAGCCGCCACGTCGGCGTCATCGCCAACATCCGGCCCAGCGGCGACCGCTACCTGATGGAAGACTTCTTCTACGCGGGCGGCCTGCCGGCGATGATGAACGTCATGCGCGACAAGCTGGACCTCACCGCGCTGACCGTCAATGGGAAAAAGGTGGCCGACAACATCGACGGTGCGGAGGTCTTCAACGACGACGTCATCCGCCCGCTGTCCAACCCCATCTATGCCGAAGGGGCCCTCGCCGTGCTGCGCGGCAACCTGGCGCCGGACGGCGTCGTCATCAAGCCCAGCGCCGTGGCGCCGCATCTGCTGCGCCACACCGGCCGCGCGCTGGTGTTCGACGACTACCCCAGCCTGAAGGCCGCCGTCGACGACCCCGAGCTGGATGTCACCGGCGACGACATCCTCGTGCTGCGCAACGCCGGCCCCAAGGGCGCCGGCATGCCCGAGTGGGGCATGCTGCCCATCCCGACCAAGCTGCTGAAGGCCGGCGTGACGGACATGCTGCGCCTGTCCGACGCGCGCATGAGCGGCACCAGCTACGGCGGCTGCCTGCTGCATTGCAGCCCGGAAGCCTTCGTCGGTGGCCCGCTGGCGCTGGTGAAGACGGGTGACCGCATCACTGTCGACGTGCCGGCACGCACCATCCATCTCGAAGTCAGCGACGAGGAGCTGGCCGCCCGTCGCGCGGCCTGGACACCACCGCCCGCCCGCTACGAGCGCGGCTACGGCTGGATGTTCGGCCGCCATATCCTGCAGGCCCACGAGGGCTGCGACTTTGATTTCCTCGAAACCCAGTTCGGCGCCCCGGTGCCGGAGCCGGTCATCTACTGAACACGACGACATGAACCCCGACACCCGCAAGAAGCTGATGGGCGTCAGCACCGCCACGCTGTGCACCGCGCTGTTCAAGCGCGGTCTGCACAAGCAGTTCATCCAGGACGTGCGGCCGCTGAACCCGGGCCTGCCCAACATGGTGGGCCCGGCCTACACGCTGCGCTACATGCCGGCACGGGAGGACCTGAACGGCATCGCCGTGTTCAAGGACCGCGCGCACCCGCAGCGCGTCGCCGTCGAGGAATGCCCGCCGGGCGCCGTGCTCGTCATCGACAGCCGCAAGGACGCGCGCGCCGCCTCCGCCGGCGGCATCCTCGTCGCGCGGCTGATGGTGCGCGGCTGCGCCGGCGTCGTCACCGACGGCGGCTTCCGCGACAGCCCCGACATCGCCAAGTACACGATGCCGGCCTACCACGCCCGCCCCAGCGCCCCCACCAACCTGACGCTGCACCAGGCCATCGCCATCAACGAGCCCATCGGCTGCGGCGACGCGCCGGTCTTCCCGGGCGACGTCATCGTCGGCGATGCCGAGGGCGTCATCGTCATTCCGGCGCACCTGGCCGACGAGATCGCCGACGAGGCGGTCGAGATGACCGTGTTCGAGGACTTCGTGCAGCAGCAGGTGCTGGCCGGCCGCAGCGTGCTGGGCCTGTACCCTCCCACCGACCCGGACGTGGCCGAGCTGTTCGCCGCGTGGCGGGCGACGCAAGGCCGCTGATGCTGATGAAAGTCGAGAACGCCAGCGGCCAGGCCCTGCTCAAGCGCGGCAACCGCATGGCCATCGTGCGCCGGTTGCGCATGGAGCCGGGGCTGTCACGCGTGGACCTCGCCAACGCGCTGGACCTGACCAAGTCCACCGTCAGCGCCCTCACCCGCGAGCTCATCGCCGAAGGCTGGCTGCTGGAGCGCGAGGTGCTCGTCACCGGCGACATCGGCCGCCGCCCGACGCCGCTGTTCGTCGACCCCGGCCGGCTGCTGCTGCTGGGCACGCAGGTGGGCATCGGCCATGTGCGCGTGGTGCTGACGTCGCTGACCGGCGAGGTGCTGGCCGCGAAGAGCGCCGCCTACGACACCACGCTGGACGTCGAGGCCTGCATCCTGGCGCTGACGCGCACCATGCTGGCCGTGGCCGGCCGCTGTGGCGACGCCCAGCAGATCATCGGCATCGGCGTGGGCCTGCCCGGCGGTGTGGACCAGGCCCGCGACCAGCTCGTCTTCGCCCCGCACGTGCACTGGCACCAGGTGCCCTTCGGCGCGCTGCTGCGCGAGGCGCTGCAGGGCACGCCGCTGGCCGGCGCGCCGGTCTTCATGCAGAACGACGCCGACGTTGCCGCCCTGGGCGAGACCGAGTTCAACCCGTCGCCGCAGGCCGATCCGCTGCTGCTGGTGCTCGTCGGCGAAGGCGTTGGCGCAGGCCTCGTCGTGGGCGGCCGGCTGCTGACCGGCGCGCGCGGCCTGGCCGGCGAGGTGGGCCACATGGTGCTGCAGATCGACGGCCCACGCTGCTCCTGCGGCCGCCGCGGCTGCGCCGAGGCGCTGATCGACAGCCGCGCGCTGCTGCGGCAGGACGGCGCTGCGCCGCCGCCGGCCGACATCGCCCAGGCCGGCCGCTACCTCGGCGTGCTGCTGCAGAACCTGGCCGCCGCCTACGACCCCGCCTGCATCGTGCTGGGCGGCCCGGCCATGGTGCTGGGCGATGCGCTGCTGGCGCCCGTGCAGGCCACGCTGGCGGAATACGCCCAGGCCGCCGGCCTGCCCGAACCGGCGCTGCGCGTGGCCCGCTTCGGCGCGGATGCCATCGCCGTCGGCGCCGCCGCGCTGGCCGGCTACCGGCTCACGCAGCCGACGCTGGCGTAGCCGGCGTCGGCCCCCGGCTCAAAGCACCAGCTCTTCCGTCCAGACGCGAAAGCGCGCCGCGTCCTGCGGCAGCGGCTCCGCCGCCGCGGCGTCCAGGCTCAGCAACGCCGCCAGCTGGCTGGGCAGCAGCGGGGCCGGGTCGGCCGCAAAGACCGGCGCCGCGTCGCGCCACGCAGCCACGGACAACGCCGACATCGTCGGCACCGCCACGCTGGCCGCCAGCGTCGTGTCGCGCGACTCGGCCAGCGGCCGCAGCGCGTTCAGCCAGGCCCACGCATCCGCCGAGGCGGCAGAGGGCTGCTGTGGCGATGCCGCCTGGCTGGCCTGGCGAGACGGGGCGCCCAGCGCCACCAGCTGCTGGTAGAGCTGGCCGCCGTCCAGCAGGTTGAAGCCCGTGCGGCCATCGCTGCCGCTGTCGCGCAGCACCACGCCGCTGGGCGCGTCCACGTCCAGCTTGTTGGCCTGCACGTCCAGCGCCGCTGGCACTTCCGACGCGCCGCCGGTCAGCGCCGGCCCGCGGCCGCGCAGCGTCAGCAGGTCGGCGAACACGTCGGCCGCGCCGTCGGCATTCGCTTCGCTGATGGTGCCGCCGGTCGACGCCAGCGCCACAGCCGCCGTCGCACCGCCCGCCGTGGCGCGCGTGTCGATGCGGCCCACGCGCAGGTCGCCGCCGGCCTGCAGCAGCACGTCGCCGGCCTGCGTGGCCAGCTGGCCGTTGGCCGCCATCAGCAGCGCGCCGCCCGCCGTCGCATGCACGTCGGCGCCCGCGCCCGTCAGCGCCAGCGTGCCGGCCAGCGTCAGGTCTTGCCCGGCCGCGAGGTCCAGCAGCGTCACGGCCGCGTTGGGGCCGGTGCTGGCGCCGTTCAGCGCCAGCGTGCCGCCGGCCAGCGTCAGGTGCGGCGTGGCCAGCGTGGCCAGCGCGTCCGCCGCGATGGCAGTCGTGCCCTGGTCGCTGCGGCCCAGCTGCACATGGCCGAAGCCCTGCACCGCCGCCAGCTGCGCGGCGCTCAGCGCCAGGCCCGTGCCGGTGGCCGAACCCACGGTCATGCCGCCGGACGCGCCGGCCAGCTCCACCTTGGCCGCGGCGCTGCCGCTGATGAGGCCCGACAGGGTCAGCGCGTCGACGCGGATGACCGCGTTGCCGCTGGCGATGACGACGTTGCCGACAACCAGCTCCGTCGCGCCGACGATGCTCAGCGAGCCGGCGCTCAGGTCCAGCCCGCCCTTGAACTCGACGCGGCCGGCCGCCTGCAGCGTCAGGTCGCCGGCCAGCTTCACGTCCTGGTTGAAGCTGACGTTGCGCGCGTCGTTGATGACCAGCCCGCCCAGCCGCTCGGTCGCGCCGATGGCGCCGCCGAAGACGACGTCGGCACCGTCGCTGGTCACGACCAGCTTGTCGGCCGCGCCGCCGGCGGTGCCGTCGATGGCGCCGCTGACCGTGATGGGCCCGTCGCCCCGGCCGCCGCCCTGGCCGCCGGTGATGGCCACGGTGCCGTCGAACTTCAGGCCGCTGTCGATGACGACCGGGCCCTGCTGTTCGATGGTGCCGGCCGGTGCGTTGACGACCGAGGTCGCGCCGCCGGCCTTCAGCGACACGGTGCCCGTGCCGTGCGCCGTCACGCTGCGGCCATCGGCCGGTGCCGTGCCGTCGGCGAACAGGATGTTGCCGTTGGTGGTGGCCAGCGCGATGCTGCCGTTGCCACCGATGGTGACGAGGTCGGACTGCGTCGCGTCGTCGACGGTGGTGGTGGTCGTCGCCAGCGTGCTGACGCGGCGCACGGAGACGGCCACGTCGGTGAGGGTGATGGCGTCCGCTTCCTGCAGCCAGATGCCGCCGCCCGCCGCGCGCGCGCTGACGCGCTGCACGTTGGTGTCCAGCCGGTCGCCACTGCTGCCCACGCCCACGGCTGCGTTCAGCCGCAGCGAGGCTGCCGTGACCTCGGTACCTGCATGGCCCGCCGCGGCGGCGATGCTGCCGCCGGTGGAGATCAGCGACACCTGGCCCAGCCCGGCAGCGATGCCGCCCACCGTCAGGTCACCGCCCGCCTGCACGCGGATGGCCGAGTCGACCACCGACAGGTTGGCCGTGGCGGCCATCGTCACCGCACCGCCGGCCTGCACGTCCAGCGTGCGGCCGGTGCGCGTGATCGCAACGTCAGCGTTCAAGTTCATGCCGCCGGCAGCCAGCAGGCTGACCGCGCCGGACGTGCTACGCAGCGCCGCGGCCAGCGACAGGTCGCCGCCCACGTCCAGCAGCACGTTGCCGGCGGACTGCAGCGCGACGCCGTCGGCATTGGCGCCGTCGGCCAGGCTCAGGCCGCCACCGGCCACCAGCACGACGTTGCCGCCCGACACCAGATCGGCCAGCGCCGCGTCGGCCTGCGCGGCCTGCGAGCCGTCGGCCGCCACGCGCATGACCGACACGGCCACCGAGGCGATGGCCAGCGCATCCGCCTCGCGCGCAAAGAAGCCGCCCGCGCCGGTGCCGGCCACGCTGGCCGCCAGCGTGCCCACCTGCAGCTGCAGCGGTGCGGCGCCGGTGCCGAAGCCCTGCGTCGTGCCGGTGCCCGTGGTCACGACGCGCAGCGCGCGCGCCGTCACATCGGTCTCGGTGCCGCCGGCGTCGCTGATGGTGCGGGCCAGCAGGCTGACGTCGCCGCCGGTCTGCAGCGCGCCGACGGCCAGGTTCAGCGTCGCCGCCAGGCGCAGCGAACCCGTGCCGCTGGCGAACACGCTGCCGTCGGCCATGTTGATGGAGGCGCCCGCCTCGGCATCCAGACCGGCAGCGTCGGCCAGCGTCACGTCGCCGCTGCTGGTGAAACTGAGGTCGCCGCCCGCGCGCAGGCTGGCGTGGCCCGCCGCCGCGATGCCGGCCTTCGTGGCGATGCTGCCCGTCACCGCGCGCAGCAGCAGCGTGCCGCCGGAGGTGACGGCCTGTTCGGTGCTGGCCGTGCCGCCGTTGAGGGTCAGGTCGCCGCTGTTGACGGTCAGCAGCAGCGCGCCGCCGCTGGCCGTCGTCAGGTCTTCCTGGGCGCCCAGGTCCACGCCGCCCGTGCTGCCGTCGCTGGCAACGCGCTGCAGGCTGGTGGCGACGCGGTCGATGGCCAGCGCCTGGGTCTGCTGCAGCGACAGCGAACCCGCACTGACGCTCAGCGTGCCGACGGCCGTTTCCAGCGCATTGGCCGCGGTGCCGATGGCGCCACCGGCCGTCTGGCGCAGCGCCGAGGCGGTGATGTCGGTCTCGGTATCGCCCGCCGCATCGCCGTCGGCGATAGCGCCGCCGGCGATCAGCGCCGCACCGGCCGTGCCGGCGTTGAGGGTCTCGATCGTGATGTCGCGGCCAGCCTGCAGCGCGATGACGCCGTTGACCGTGGCGAGGCTGGCGCCCTGCGACTGCGTGATGTCGCGCACGGCACGCAGGTCCAGGCTGCGCGTACTGCCGGTGCTGCTGACGTTGGCGCCCAGCAGCAGGTCGTTGCCCGCGTTCAGCGACACGATGAGGCCGCTCAGCGCGGCGCCCACGTTCAGGTCGGCGGCGCTGGTCAGCAGCACGGAGCCGACGGCGCTGCCGGCCGCGTTCAGGCCCACGCTGCCACCGCCCAGCAGCACGAGGCTGGCGCTGCTGCGCAGGCCGGCCAGGGCCGCGTCGGTGACGGCCGCGGCCGCCAGCGTGCCGTCCAGCTGCACGCGTGAGCCGCTGAAGGCCGCGAGGCTGTCCACCTGCAGCGCGCCCGCGGGCTGGGCCAGGAACACGCCGCCACCGGCCGTGTCCACGGCCAGGCGCTGCACGGCCAGGTCGACCAGGTCGCTGCCCGTGCCGACGCCGTCGGCGGCCTGCGTGCCGGTGGTGCGCAGCATCAGGCTGGCCGCGATGAGGTCGGCCTGCGCGTCGTTGTCGCCGGTCAGGTCCTTGACCTGGCTGGCCGTCACGCTCATCGCGCCGCTGCCGGCGTCCAGCTGCGCCAGCGCCAGCCCGCCAGTGGCGGCCAGGCGCAGCGCGCCGCCGCCGCTGGACAGGCTGCTGCCCAGCGCCTGCGTCCAGGCGCCACCGGCCTGCGCGTCGAGCGCGCCGCCGCCGCTGCGCACGATGCCGGCCGCCGCCTGCGTCACCGCGCCACCCGCCAGCAGGCTGATGGCGCCGCCATTGCTGGCCACGGCCGCGTTCAGCGCCAGCGCCCCGCTGGCGTCCAGGCGGATCGCGCCGCCCTGGGTCTGCACGGCGGCATCCACCGTCAACGCGCCGCCCAGCAGGCGCAGCACCACCGGTGCGCTGCTGCCCACATTCAGGCCCTGCACGTCGGAGGTCGTGACGGTCAAGACGCTGCCGTCGGCTGCGATGCGCTGCACCGGGCCAAAGTTGTTGCCCAGCGCGCCGGGAATGTTCAGCGCGTCGGTCTCGTCGATGAAGATGCCGCCGCCCGACGTCGCGCCCAGGTAGGCCGCCGAGGTCTCGAGGGCGTTGCCCGCCTGCCCGATGCCGGCGTTGGCCAGCAGCACGAGCTTGCCGGCGCTGAGGTTGACGCTGCTGTCGCCCGCCGTGTCGGCGTCGGTCACGCTGCCGCCGGCGTTGATCGTCAGCGCCTTGGTGCTGCCGACATTGATGCTGGCCACACGGATATCGCGCGTGGCCGTGAAGGCGGAGCTGGCCTGCGCCGTGGCGCTGGTGCCGGGGTTCATCAGCAGGTCGCGGCCGGCCGACAGGTCGAGGCTGCCGGTGGCGATCAGGTTGTCCTGCACCTGCAGGTCGCGCCCGGCGGACAGCGTGAGGACGCCGCCGCTGGTCAGGCCGCCGCTGAGCAGACCCACGAACAGGTCGTTGCCCGCGGACAGGCGCATGCGTTGCGCGGTCATGGCCACGCCGGCGACGAGGTTGCCGCCGGCCGACAACACCAGGCCGGCCGCGCTGCCGATGCCGCGCAGTTCCGCCTCGGGCGTCAACGCGGCCAGGCTGCCATCGGCCTGCACGCGGGTGAAGGTGGTGGCGGCGATCGCATCGACGATGACCGCGTCGGCCTCGGCGATGAACACCCCGCCCGCACCGGCCGACTGAGCCGCCAGGCGCTGCACCTGCAGCGACAGCGCGTCGGCGCTGCTGCCGATGCCGTCAGATGCACCGGTGCCGGTGCTGATCAGGCGGGCGTCGGTAGCCACGAGGTCGATGCCGCTGCCGGCCGCGCCGATGATGCTCGTGCCCTGCAGCCAGGCCTCGGCATTGCCGGCACTCAGCTGGCCCAGCGTCAACGCGCCGGCGGCCTGCAGCCGCAGGCGGCCGCCCGCCGTGTTGACGGCCGTGCCGGCCGCCATCGTGATGGCGCCGCCCGCCTGCTCGTCGATGACCTGGGCCGCCGTCGTGACACTGCCCGCGGCGGCGTGCGTGATCGCGCCGCCGGCCAGCAGCGAAACCAGGCCGCCGGTGCTGGACACCGCCGCGTTGACGGCCAGCGTGGTGCCCGCGCTGACGCGCAGGTGCGAGCCGGCGATGGCCGTCGCGTTGACCGCACTGTCCAGCGACACGGCGCCGCCGGCGTTCAGCACGATCTCGCCATTGCTGGTGAACAGACCGGCCAGCGCGCCGGCGGGCGTTGTCGCCGTGGCCGTTCCCGTGCCGCCGACGCGGTTGACCGCCGCTTCGGCGACGCTGCCCACGGCGACGCCGTCGAACTCGTTGAAGGCCAGGTTGCCGGCGCCGCTGGCGGCGAGGTTGGTGACCTTGGTCTGCAGCGGCGCGGCGCCCATGGCGATGCCGGCCCCGGCCTGCACGCGCAGGCTGGCGGCCGTGACCGTGGCGGTTTGCGAGACGGCCGTGACGGCCCCGCCCGCGATGACCGTGACCGTGCCCGTGCCGGCATCGACGCCGGCCAGCGCGATGGCCGTGCCGGCCTGCAGCCGCTGCGCCGCGTTGGCCGTGGCCAGCAGCGTCGCGCCGCCCTGCGTGAAGCTGGTGCCCGCGCGCAGGTCCAGCGTCTGGTTGGCGCCCTGGGCGCGCACCGCCGTGCCGGTGGCGCTGAGCGCCGCGCCGGCCACCAGGCTGATGCTGCCGCCCTGGGCCAGCACGTCACTCTGCACGGACAGGTTGCCGGCGATGGCTTCCAGCAGGATGTGACCCGTGCCGTTGGCATGCACGGCGCCGGTGGCCGTCAGGTCGGCCGCGCTGTTGCGCACGACGATGGCGCCGCTGCCTGCCGTCGTCAGGCCGCCGGAGGCGATGCTCAGCGCGGTGGACTCGCTGACGAAGACGCCGCCGCTGCTGCCGCTCACCGTCGCCGTCAGGCTGCCGATGGTCGTCATCAGCGGCGCGGCGCCGGTGCCCACGCCGTTGGCGGCCGTCAGCGTCACGGCGGCGTTGTCGCCGACGAGGTTGGCGCCGTTGCCAGCCAGCGCGTCGAGGATGGCGCCGCCCGTGGAGGTGAGCGCGATGCTGCTGGCGGCACTGATGACGCCCACCTTGAGGTCGCCCGCGGACGTCAGCGCGATGGCGCCGCCGGGGCCGGCGTCCAGCGTGACGCCGGTCAGGTCCAGCGCGCCGCCGCTGCTCAGCGTCAGCGTGCCGCCCACCGTCGTCACGGCTGCGCCGAGCGTCAGCGCGCCGGTGCCGGCGGTGATACCGACGGCGGACGCACCGCTGGCGCTGATCGTGCCGGCGGCGCTGCTCGTGAACGCATCGGCCGCACTGAACGTGGCCGCGCCGCTGACCAGGCTGACCGGGGCCAGCAGGTTGATGTCGGAACCCGTACCCAGCGCCGTCAGCGACAGCGCGCCGGTGCCGGCCAGGCTGATGTGGTTGCCGCCGCCGGCTGCCAGTGTGATGCTGCCGCCCTGCGTCGTCAGCGCAATGCCGTTGGCGCCGCTGACAGCCGTCTGCTCCAGGCGCGTGACGGACAGGTCGCCGGTGATGTCGGTCAGGAAGGTGGTGTTGCCGCGCGCGGCGTTCTGGCCCAGCGTGACCTGGCCCTGGCCCGAGTTGACGACGTCCAGCGTCTGCAACTCGAGGTTGGGCAGCAGCACACCGGTGGCGGCCTGCACGGTCAGCGTGTAGCCGCGCAGCGCCTCGCCGATGCGGCCCGCGCCGTCGACGAGGCTGTCCTGCTGGCGGATCTGGCCCGTGGCCGACGTGATGTTCAGCGTCTGCGCGTCGACCTCGTTGGAGATCGTCACGTGGCTGGTGGCGTCCAGCGTCAGCGCGCCGCCGGGGTCCAGCCGCAGCCAGGACAGCGAGTCGCTGAGGTCGTCCACCTGGATGGTGCTGCCGTAGACCTTGATGGTGTCCCAGGGCAAGGCGTTGGCGTCGGTCGTGCCGCCCAGCCAGACGGCGCCGCTGTTGGCATCGGCATGGCCGCCGGTCTGGCGGCCGAAGCTGAAGCTCTGGAAGAACGCGCCGAACGTGCCCATCGCGGTGTTGTCCAGCGTCAGCGAGCTGGCATGCACGCCCGGCGCCGAGAACAGCGCCATGCCGTAGCCGGCGGTCGTGGGCATGATGGTGGCGTTGCCGGTGCCGCTGATGCGGCTGGACGGCGTCAACAGCGTCAGCGTGTCGGCTTGCAGCAGCAGGTCGCCGGGCGTCACGCCGTTGGGGGTCGTCAGGTCCAGACGCGACGTGGTGGCGAAGTAGATGCCGCTGGCGCCGTAGATCTTCAGGCTGCCGCCCTCGGACAGCGTGACAGGCTTGTCGAACGTGACCGTGCCGCTGGCATGGATCTCCACCGTGCCCTTGATGTTGACCGCTTCCTTGAAGCTGACGTTCTGCGCCGCCAGCACGGTGAGGCCGGACAGCAGGTCGGTGCTGCCACCTGCCGTGTTGACCTCGGCATTGATGGTGATGTTGCCGGTGGCGCTCAGCGTCAGCGTGTCGACGGTGGCGCTGCTGTTGCCGGACAGAAAGTCGTTGTGGCCCGCGGACCCGATCTTGATGTTGCCGGCGGTCGCCGTGATGCTGACGCTGCCGCTGACCAGCAACGAGTCGTTGTCCAGAGAGTAGGACGTATCGATGTACGGATTGGGGAAGGAGCCGCTGGGCGCCGTCACCGCCAGCGCGTGCATGGTGGGCCCGGCGGACTGCACCTGCGGGGCCGCCGAATAGGCATTGGCCAGCACATCGGCGTCACCGCCGTCCACCGGCATCAGCGCCAGATGCACGGCGCCCAGCACGGGGTCGGCCGACAGCAGCACACGGGGCTCCAGCGCCTCCAGGCTCCAGGCGCGGGCGCTGGGCTTGACGGCCAGGGGGGCGGCTGGCGCGGCCTCGCGCCAGCGGCGCGGGAGCAGGGAGCGGAGTTTCACGGGGTGTTCCTTTTTGATGAGGCAGCCGCCCTCGTGACTCAGAGGGCCAGGCTTTCCTCCCAGACATCGAAGGCGGCGTCGGCGGCGGCGCGCAGGCCGCTGGCGGCCGGCTGCTCGGAGCCGCTGCCCAGCAGCCAGGCGCGCTCCAGGCTCTGCGCCAGGCCGAAGGCGGCGTCGGACAGCAGGTCCAGCGCGGCGCCGTGGCCGGCGGCGGCGGGCAGGCCGTCGGGCGCGGTCGTCAGCGTGGCCAGGTAGACGCTGGCGGCGCCGTCGGCCGGCAGATCGTCGCCCTCGGCGGCGGTCAGTGCCGACAGCGCATGGCGCGTCGGGCCGTCCAGCGCCGAGCTCTGGCGCAGTTCGGCCAGCGGGCGCAGCGCCTGCAGCCAGGCGGCCATGTGGGCCGTCGCGTCGGCGGCGCTGCCGCTGGCGCCCGGGGCGATGGGCGCGGTGGAACCGCGCAGCGGGCTGCCATCGGCGACGACTTGCTGGTACAGCACGCCGTTGTCCAGCAGGTTGAAGCGGGTGCGGCCGTCGGCGCCGGTGTCGCGCAGCATCAGGCCGCGCGTGTCGTCGGCGTCCAGGCGGTCCACGGCCACGTCGATGGCGGCGGCGGTGGTGGAGCTGCCGGGCGTCAGCGCCGGGCCATGGCCGCGCAGCGACAGCCAGGCGGCCTGCACATTGACGGCGTCGTCGTTGTCGGCGTCGACGATGGTGCCCGTCAGCGCCTGCAGCAGCACGCCGCCGCTGCCGGTCTCGACGCGGCCCAGCGTGATGCCGGCGTCGGCCACGGCCGTCACGTCGCCGCCGTTGGTGGTGACGCGCGAGCCGGCGGCCATGACCAGCGCGCCGCGGGCGTCGATGCGCAAGTCCGCGCCCGGCGCGGCGAAGGCGGTGCGGCCGCTCATCGTCACGTCGCCGCTGGCGTGCAGCGCGAGGTGGTCGCTGAACTGCAGGCTGGCACTGCCGCCGGCCAGGCTGATGGCGGCGCCGGTGATGTCCAGGCCGGTCGCGGCCAGCGCGCTGAGCGTGTCGGTGGCGACGACGACCTGGCCGGCCGTCTGCAGCTGCACGGCGCCGAAGCCGCGCAGGTTGGCCAGCGTCGCGGCGCTGAGCAGCAGGCCGTCCCCGCTCTCGGCCAGCGAGATGGCGCGGCCGGTGGCAGTGGGCTGGATGGTCAGCGCGCCGCCGGCCGAGGTCAGCGGGCCGGTCAGCGTCAGCGCGTCGATGCCCAGCACGACGTTGCCGTGGGCGACGCTGCTGGTGCCCAGCGTCAGGCTGGTGGCGCCGTCGATGACGAGGTCGCCCTGCGCGATGACGACGCCGTTCAGCACGACGCGCGTCGCGCCGACGATGTGCAGGCTGCCGCCGTCCAGCAGCAGGTCGCCGTGGAACTCGACGGTGCCGGTGGCATGCACGGTGAGGTCGCCGGTCAGGTGCACGCTGGACGCGAAGCTGACGTCGGTGGCGCCGTCGACGACCAGGCCGCCCAGCGCCGTCGTGCCGCCCACGGCACCCAGCACGGTGACAGCGCCGCCGTCGGCGTGCATGGTCAGCGTGTCGTTCGGGCCGCCCGGCTTGCCGTCGACGGCGCCGGTCAGCGTGATGCCGCCGGTGCCCGCGCCCTGGCCGGCGTTGATGACGAGGTCGCCCTGCAGCGCGAGGTTGCTGTCCAGCACGACGTCGCCGGCCTGGTCGATGGTCTGCGCCGGCACGTCCAGCACGGCGCCCGGGCCTTGCGCCTGCAGGCTGACCTGGCCGCTGCCGCCGGCCTGCACGGCCACGCCGTTGGCGGGCGCGCTGCCGTCGTTCAGCACGATGCCGCCGGCCAGCGCGCGCAGGCCGATGCTGCCGTTGGCCGTGGTGATGAGGTCGCTCTGCACGGCGTCGGCCACCGTGCTCAGCTGGCCGTTGGCGCCGACGCGGGTGACGCTGACGGCCACGTCGTCGATGGTGACGGCGTCGCGCTCCAGCAGCCAGATGCCGCCGCTGCCGGCGCGGGCGGACACGGTGCCCACCTGCGTCTGCAGGCGGTCGGCCGCGTTGGCGGTGTCCAGGCCGATGCCGTTGCCGGCCTGCAGGCGCAGTGCCGGCGCGGTGATGTCGATGCGATCGGCCGCGTTGCCGAGGATGCTGCCGCCGGCGATCAGCGACACGGCGGTGGCGCTGGTCAGCGTGCCCAGGCGGATGTCGCCGCCGGCCTGCAGGCGCAGTGCGGCGAGCGCGTCGGCGCTGGCGCTGCTGGCGAACACGATGTCGCGCTGGGCCTGGGCTTCCAGGCTGGACGCGCTGGACAGCTGGCCGTTGACGGTCAGGTCGCGGCCCGCCGACAGGCTGGCCGGGCCGGCGCTGGTGGTAACGGCACCGCCCAGCGTCAGGTCGGTGCCGGCGTTCAGGCTCAGGCCGCTGCCAGCGTTGACGCCGGCGCTGGTGGTCAGCGTGGTGCCAGCGCTGGCCAGCAGCAGGTTGCCGGCCTGCACGGTGGCCTGCACGGCGGTGGCGCCGGTGCTGGTCAGCGTGACGTTGGCGCCGTGCGCGGCGCCGCCCACGGTCAGGTCGCTGCCGCTGGCCAGCGTCAGGTCGCCGCCGGCCGTCAGTGCGGCGGTGCTCAGCGAGCCGCCGGCCGTGGCGGACAGCGAACCGGTGCTGGTGACGCTGGCCTGCAGGCTGGTCGCGCCGGTGCTGGCCAGCGTGACGCTGCCGCCCTGGGCCGCCGCGTTGATCGACAGGTTGGCGCCGGCGCTGATGTCCAGGCCTGCCTGCGCCGTCAGCGCGGCGTTGACCGTGGTGTTGCCGGTGCTGCCCAGGTCCAACGTCTGGCCCGCGACGGCGGCCGACACGGTCAGCGCACTGCCCGACTGCAGCGACACGGCACCGCTGGCGGTGACGGCCTGCTGCAGGGTCAGGTTGCCGCTGGCTTGCAGCGAGAAGTCGGTGACGGTCAGCGCCGCGCCGGCCAGCGTCAGATCGCCGCCGTTGGTGATGCCGACGGCGCCGGTGGCCGCCAGCTGCAGGCTGTCGACATCGGTGCTCAGGCCCGTGATGCTGCCGCCGGCCGCAATGCTGGCGGCGCCGCCGATCAGCTGCGTGGCCGGTGCACCGCTGGCCGCGGTGACGTTGCCGCCCGCCGTGACGGCGACCGCGCCGCTGCCCGCATCGGCCTGGCCCAGCACGACATCGCCGGAGGCCGACAACGTCAGCGTGCCGCCGTGGCTGGCCGCGGCGCTGCCGCCGGCCATGACCAGGCTGCCGCCGTTGACGGTCAGGCCCAGCGTGCCGCCCTGCGTGGTGGCGCTGGCGGCCAGCTGCAGGTCGCCGCCTGTGACCTGCAGCTGCAGGTTCTGGCCGCTGGCGATGCCGTTGCCCTGCACGGCCTGCGCAGCGGCGCCGTCGACGGACAGGTTGGCCGTCAGCGAGCCGACGATCAGCGCGCCGGTCTGCGCCAGCGACACGCCCGCGCCGCCGGCGGCGAGCTGGCCCACGGCGATCTCGATGGGGGCTGCGCCGGTGCCGACCGTGCCACCGGCCTGCAGCAGCAGCGAGGCGGCGGTGACGTCGATGGCGGCGTCGCCGTCCGTGATGTTGCCGCCGGCGACGACGGTGGCCGCGCCCGGCGTGCGCACGTCGCCCAGCGCGATGTTGCCGCCGGCCACCAGGGCCAGCGAACCGCCGGCCGTGATGCGCTCGGCATCGGCCATGACGAGGTTCTGCGCGGCGCGCAGCTGCAGGTCGCCCGCGGCGGTGGCGCCCGCCAGCGTCGCGTCGGACTGGGCGCCGGCCGCGACGCTGCCGTCGGCCTGCACGGTGCCGACGCTGACGGCGCCGCTGGCGGCGACGGTGAGGCTGCCGCTGCTGGCCAGGTTGAGGCTGGCGCCGGCCTGTGCGGCGAGGCCGCCGGCCAACACGTCCAGCGCGTTGGTGGCGCTGCCGATGGCGTCGCCGGCCTGCAGGCGCACCGTGCCGGCGACGACGTCGCTGCCGCCATTCGTGTCGGCGTCGAGGATCTTGCCGCCGCTGACCAGGCTGACGGCGCCGCTGCCGGCGTCGACCAGGCCCACGGTCATGTCGGTGCCGGACTGCACGCGCACGTTGCCGCCGCCGCTGCTGATCTGGGCACCGTCAGCCTGCGTGAAGCTGCCGCCCACGGCGCGCACGTCCACCGTGCCACCGCGCGTGACCAGCAGGCCGCCGGCCGCCTGGGCGATGTTGCCCTGGGCGACGACGGTCAGCGCGCCGGTGCCGGCGTCGACGGTGGCGTTGAGCTGCAGCGTCGGCGGGTTCAGCGCGGCCGTGTTGACGGCGATGAGCACGTTGCCGCTGCCGGTGCTGACGACGTCCTGGTTGACGGTCAGGCGGCCTTCGTGCGTGTTGCCGCTGGTGATGACGATGTTGCCGCCGCCCTGCGCACCGGCCATCGCGCCGCTGGCGCCGACGGCGGCGACGCTGCCGACTTCCAGGCCGTTGCCTTCGGCGACGAACACGCCGCCGGCCACCGCGCGGACGGCCAGCGTGTTGATGGAGGTCTCGATGGCGTTGCCGACGCTGCCGATGCCGCCCGCTGCGCTGAGCTGCAGGCCGGCGGCGGCGATGTTGACGGTCTGCGCGCCGCCGGAGGCGTCGGCATCGGTGATGCTGCCCGACGTCGTGATGGCCACGACGCCGTTGCCGGCCGCCACCTGGCCCAGCACGACGCCGGCCACGGCCGCCAGGCGCTGCGTGCCGCCGGCCGTGACGAAGCGGGCGTCGGCGGCCATCAGCAGGCTGCCGCCGGCCGCGACGTCCAGCGCCGCGGACGTGGACTTGCTCTGCACGCGGCCGGACGCGGTCAGCACGACGTTGGCCGCGGCCTGCAGCTGCACGGCGCCGGTGTCGGTGGAGACGATGGCCGAGACGGTCAGGTTGGCGCCGCCGGCCAGGGCGGACAGGCGGATGTCGCCGCCGGCCGCGACGGTGTGGTTGATGGACTGGTCGATCAGCAGGTCGCCGCTGGCCGTGGCCAGCTGCAGCACGCCGCTGGCGCCGGCCAGGCTCAGGCCGCCGCTGCCCAGGCGCAGGCCGTTGGCCTCGATGACGTACAGGCCGTCGGTGCTGGCGGTGACGCTGGCGGCCAGCGTCGTCACGTCGGTGCGCAGCGGCAGCGCGGCCGAGCCGATGGCCGTGCCGGCGGTCAGGCGCAGCGCGTCGGTGCGCAGGTTGGCGGCGTCGCCGGTCAGGCCGTCGATGAGGGCGCCGCCGCTGCTGGCCAGCGCGATGGACGAGCCGGCCGAGATGATGGAGACACGCGCATCGCCGGCCACATCGACGGCGACACGGCGGGCGTCGTTGGCGCTGCCGCCCAGCGAGCTGAGGACGACGCCGTCGCCCATGCGCAGGCCGGCCGCGCCGGTCAGCGTGACCAGGCCGCCCAGCGCCGTCACGTCGGTGTCGAGTTGCAGGTCGCCGCCGGCCGTCAGGTTGATGGCGGCGCCGCCGCTGGGCGCGATGCGGCCGGCGCCGCTGGTGGCCAACAGGCCCGCGGCTTCCAGCGCGAGGGTGCCGCCGATGGTCGTGACCAGCTGCTGCACGCGCAGCGCGGCGCCGCTGCCTGCGGCCTTCAGGCTGATGCCGCCGGCACCCAGCGTGTACGCGCCGGCGCCGCTGGACAGCAGCGTCACGTCGCCGCCCTGGCTGGTGAAGTCGATGGCGCCGGATTCGGTCGTGGCCAGCTGCGCCAGGCGCTGGATGTTGACGCGGCCGTCCACCAGCGTCTGGCCGATGTTGAAGCTGTCGCGGGCGGCGTTGGTCGTCACGCTGATGGCGCCCGAGCCGTTGTTGACGATGTCGAGCGTGCTGACTTCCAGCGAGCCCAGCGACACGCCGCCGGTGGCGGTGACGCTCAGGTTGACGGCGCGCAGCGCCTCGTTCAGCAGGCCGTCCGCGCCGGCGTCCACCTGGCGCACGCCGGACGAGCCGGACACCAGCGCGATGCTGTGCGCCTCGACCTCGTTGGAGATCGTGATGAGGCTGCTGGCGTCCAGCGTCAGCTGGCTGTTGCCGCCCAGGCGCAGCACGGTGCCGGCCTCGGTGAAGTCCGTCACGGAGATCGTGGAGCCGTAGACGGTGAGGCTGTCGTTGAAGGTCAGGCTGTTCAGGTCGGCACGCGCGCCGATGGTGACGGCGCCGGCGCTGGCCAGCGCGTGGCCGCCGGACTGGTGGCCGATGACGATGCCGGCGAAGCCGTCGGCCAGCGTGCGCAGCTCGGCGACGTCGAGGTTCAGCACGTTGGCGCTGCCCACGCCGGCCGGCGACGCGATGGCGATGGCCTGCGACACGGTGGTGGTGCGCAGCGTCAGCACGCCGCTGCCGACGAACTGGGCCTCGCTCATGCGCAGGTCGATCTCGTCGCCTTCCAGCACGACGTCGCCCGAATGGCCGGCGTTGACGCCGGACAGCACGACGCTGCCCTTCAGCACGATCTGGCTGGTGCCGAGGATCTTCAGGCTGCCGCCGTTCAGCAACGTGATGGAGCCCGAGAACGTGACGACACCGGTGGCGCGGATGACGAGGTCGCCGTCGATGGTGACGTCCTGGTCGAACACGACGTCCTGCGCGTTCAGCACTTCCAGCTTGTTCAGCAGGTCGCTGTTCTCCTCGCCGCCGCCGATGCGGCCGCTGACGTGCACGTTGCCGTTGCGGGCATCGAGCGTCAGCGTGTCGGTGGTGGAGGCGCTGTCGCCGCCGAGGTAGTGCAGGTTGGTGCCGCCCAGCGAAATGCCGCCAGCCAGCGCCGTCAGCACGCGGTTGCCGGAGATGCGCACCGAGTCGTTGATGAAGATCTCGCCGGTCGTCGCGGTGGCGTCGCCGGACACCAGCGTCGTGTCGCCCGAGCCGAAGATCGTCAGCGACGGCGCCTGCAGGTTGCTGCCGATGGTGACGTGGCCGCCGACGCCGTTGGTGTAGAGCACCAGGTCGTCCTTGAGCTGCACGCCGCCCGCGCCGCCGTTGATCTGGATGCTGTTGGAGCCGCCGTCGGAGCCCAGCACGATCTGGCGGAAGCCGTCCTTGAAGTTGCTCAGGTCGGTGTTGTCCAGCGACAGCGCGCCGTTGACGATGGAGCCGAGCGAGATCGTGCGCGTCGGGTCGATGGTGCGGAAGCTCAGGTTGCCGCCGGCGCTGCGCACGGCGGCGCTGATGTCGACGTCGTTGGCGGCGATGTCGACGTTGTCGCCGTTGGCGTCCAGCGTGGACGACAGGTTGAGCTTGCTGTTCTTGTCGAGGCTGACGACGCCGGTGCTGCCGGCGCGCGAGCCGCTGCCGCTGCCCGTGCCCAGCGTGACGCCGCTGGCCGCGACGACGGCCACCGTCTCGCGGTTGCTGCTGGTGGCCACGACGTTGTCGGCGCTGATGTAGATGGCCAGCGGGCTGACGTCGAAGCCGTCAACCTTCTCGCCGACCTGGTGCAGCGCGTTCAGCGTGACGAGGCCGTGGTTGGTCTTCAGGAAGGCGCCGCCGGCGCTGCGCAGCACCTCGTTGGCGGTGATGCCGCGCGTGGCCAGCTCGACCGGCGTGAGGCCCGAGGCCACCACTTCGCCGGTGGCCGCGTTGGCCGTGAAGCGGCCGTTGGACAGCGCCCAGGCCAGCTCGGACTTGAACGCGCCGCCCGTGCGCTCCCAGCCGGAGGCGACGGCGTCGGTCAGCACGGAGCCCTGCACGGCGCGCAGCGTGATGTCGCCACCGCGCGGGCCGCTGCCGCTGGCGTCGATGCCGGCGCCCAGCACGAGGTTCTGCGCCTCGGCGATCAGCGTGACGGCGCCACCGTTGGAGACGATGTTGGCGTTCAGCGCCAGGAAGCGGCCGTCCGGCGCGGCGACGGTGCCGGCCGCGGCGCCGGCGTACAGCACGACGCGGCCGCCGGCCGTCGTGATGCCCTGGCCCGTGACGGTGATGCTGCCGTGCAGCGTGGTGAGCTGCACTTCGTTGAGGATGGCGGTGGCATCGCTGGCGACCTGCTGGATGCGCTCGATGACGATGTCGTCGACTTCCTCGATGTTGATGGCGCCGCCCGTGCCGACGCCGCCGCCGTTGTTGACGGCGTCGAGTGCGCGCACCTGGATCTCGATCGCGTCGGCGGCCGAGCCGATGCCGCCGCTGGACGTGATGACCAGGCGGCCGTTGGCGGCCACGATGTCGGTGTCGCCCTCACCGCCGTCCTGCACGGCCGCCTTGACGAGGCCGCCGGCGTGCACGACGAGGTCGCCGCTGGAGCCGCTGAACAACTTGCCAAGCTGGATTTGGCCGCCGGCCGTCAGGCTGAGCGTGCCTTGGTCCGCGTGGAGATAGGTCTCGGCCGTCAGGTCGATGGAGCCGCTGCCGCTGTTCAGCGTGATGTTGCCGCTGGTGCTGGTGAGGTCGGCCTGGGCGCCCAGCGTGATGGCGAAGTTGATGAGCGGCGCGCTGCCGGTGTCGTGGTGCGCGCTCAGCGTGATGGCGCCGGACGCGGTCGTGATGCCCTGCGTCAGCGTCAGCGTGCCGCCGGCGCCGGCCAGCGTGACGGCGTTGCTGCCGGTGGCCGTGATGGCCGCGTCGACCGCCAGCGAGCCGCTGGACTGGATGTCCACGGCGTCGCGGGCGATGCCGCCGACGACGCGGTGGCCGCTGCTGAGGCCGGAGATCGTCAGGTCGCCGCGGTCGCGGATCTTGATGTTGCCGGCCGACTGCACGTCCATCGTGCTGGCATCCAGCACGACGTCGATGTCGCCGCCCTGCGAGATCAGCGTCACGTGGCCGGCCTTCATGGCCGTGGCCAGGTCGCCGCCGATGGTGATGCTGCCGCCGGCCGTGATGCTGATGTTGCCGTTGCCGCTCAGCGTGCCGACCAGCTGCGTGATGGTGACGTTGCCGCTGGCGACGATGGTGATGTCGCCGCCCTGCAGCGACAGGTTGTCGATGATGAGGTCGCCGGTCTGCTTGAGCGCGAAGTCGCTGCCGGCGCCGCTCAGCGTCACGTTCAGGTGGCCCACGCGCGTGACCAGCGTCAGGTCGTCGCCGGCCGTGGCGGTGAGCTTGGACGCGACGATGCCGCCGCCGGTCTCGCTGCCCACCGTCAGCGACTTGCCGGCGCTGAGCGTCAGCTCGCCCGTGGCGCCGACGTCCAGCGCGGACACCACCACCAGCGAGCTGTTGCTGCCCGCGGCCAGCGTGATGCGCTCGCCGGAGAACACCGGCAGGTCGACGACGCTGAGGTTGCCGGTGGCGGTGTAGCTGGCCGTGCCGGTGGCGACACGGTCGGGCACGATGAGCACCCAGCCGTTGGGGTCGGTGTTGACCTGGCTAGAACCGCCGCTGGTCGACTTCGTGGCCACGAGGCCGGTCTCGAAGGCGTCGTTGGCCTGCCGCGCCGTCAGGCGCAGGCCGTCGCTGCCGGCCAGCGCGACGTCGGCCTCGCGGGCGTTGTCGGCCATGACCGCGTCGCGCAGCGCCGTCAGCACCGACGGCAGCGAGGCCGTGACGCCGTTGCTGCCCACGGTGACGACGTAATCCTTGGTGCCCACGCGCAGCTTGAACTGCTGCTGGGCCTCGGGCGTGATGGTGGTGTGCAGCTCGCTGATCTGCGCGCGCGACACGCCGGCGGCGGCGGTCTGGGCGGCGGCGCCGGTGGCGTTGCCGTCGACGATCTCGCTGGCGTGCTCCAGCTGCGCGCCGGTGACGTCGAACGCGGTGTTGACCGTGCGCGCCGTCAGCTGCAGCGTGAAGGCCGTCGTGTCTGCCACCGCGTTGACGACACGGCTGTTGTCGTTGTTGATCGCGTCGGCCAGTTTGGACAGCGCGGAGGCCAGCGAGGCGGTCACCGTCGTGCCGTCGACGCTGACGCTGTAGGTCTTGCCGTCGACGACCACCGACAGGCGGTCGTGCAGGCCCAGCGTGGTGGCGTTCAGGTCCAGCAGCGACACCTGCGTGGCATCGGCACCGGCGCCCTGCACCAGCACCGGCGCGGCGGCGCCGCCGGACACGGTGCCCTGGCTGACGGTGAAGACCACGCCGACGTCGTCGCCGTTCAGCATCAGCGTGCGGGTGCCGGTGTCGATGTCGGCGGTGACGGGCTGCTGCACGTCGTTGTTGATGGCCGTCTTCAGCTGGCCCAGCACGGCCGTCCACGTCGTCTGGCCGGCCTGCACGGTGACGGTGTAGCCCTTGCCGTTGATGCCGACCGACACCAGGTCGCCGGCGAACAGCGCGGTGTTGCCGAACACGACGTGCGAGACCTGGGCGTGGGTGGCGTCGGCGGCCGTCTGCAGGCTGGCGCTGTAGGCCAGGCTGCTGACGGTGGCGTCGCCGAAGCTGGCCGTGATGTGCGTGTTGGCCAGCTTGGCCGTCAGCACCAGCTGATTGCTGCTGATGGTGGCGTCGACGTTGGTGTCGGCGGCCAACGCGCTCTGCATCGCCGCCAGCAGCTCGGCGCGGGTCGCGTCGGCATCGGTCGTGACGCTGTAGTTGTGGCCGACCACCGTGAAGGCGTAGGTAGCGCCGGACAGCGGGTCGGCCGACGGCGTGATGCGGATGACTTCCTTCTGGTCGGCCACCGCGGTCTGCGTGTTGGACGCCGAGAACGTCGTCACGCTGAAGGTGTCGCCGTTGACCTTGCCGGTCAGCCGCACGTTGTTGCCGTTGGCCTGCGCCGTGGCCTCGGAAGCGCCGAGGTTGTTGACGGCATCGATGATGAGGTCGCGCAGTTCGGCCTGGGTGGCCGAGCCGTCGGTGGTGACGGAGTAGGACTGGCCGCCCACCGAGAAGTTGTAGGTCTGGCTGTTGCCCGGCGAGCCCGGCACGGTCAGCGTCGTGATCTGCGCCTGGCCGGTGACGTAGGCCGTCGTGGCGGAGCCCAGGCTGTCGCTGACGCTGGTGACGCCGACGTTGAACGGCGTGTTGCTGGCCTCGGCCATCAGGCGCAGCACGTTGGGCGTGTCGTCCACGGCCACGCCGGCCGCGGCGGTCACGGCCGTGGCGGCGACGCCGGCCGTGCCCGCGGTCAGCGTGGTGGCGCCGCTGACGCCGCCGGAGATGGCGATGACGGTGCCTTCGGCATGGGCCACGTAGGTGGCGTCGGCGTTGATCAGCGCGGCCAGCGCGCGGGCCACGGAGATGCCGTCGTCACCCGCCACGGCCTCGTAGTCGAACGCCGTGGTGCCGACGACGACGCGGTAGCTGGTGGTGGCCGACAGGCTGCCGATGCCGGCGAAGTTGACCGTGCGCTCGGCGATGTCGATGGCGAGATCGGCCTCGACGTGGGCGCCCAGCACCTGCATCAGCGAGGCGACGCTGGACCCCACCGTCAGCCCGCCGAAGCTGTCGTTCAGCTTCAGCGTGTAGGTCTGGCCGCCGACGTGGAAGGTGAAGGTCTTGTTGGCGTCGACGGTGGTGATGGACGCGTCCAGCGTCAGCGTGCTGAGCTGCGGCAGGTTCTGGCCCGGCGCCGTGCTGGGCGTGCTGCCATCATTGGCGATGGCGCCGGCATCGACGGCGTACTGCAGCTCGTGCACGGCGGCGACGGCCGTGAACGCGCGGTTGTCCTGGATGGCCTCGACGGTCAGGCGGTCGTCGGCACCGACGCTGACGTTGTACTGCGCCACGCCGCCGACCTGGTAGGCGCTGATGGCCGTGTCCAGCTGGTTGAGCATGGCGTTGAAGTCGGCATCGGTCAGCCCGGCCAGCGTGGCCTTGAAGTCCACGCCATCCAGCGTGACGACGTAGATCTGGCCGGCGGCGCGCATGCCGTCGAAGCCGACGAGGCTGCTCTGCTTGGCATCGGTGCCGGCGCCCTGCACGGCCGTGGGGTCGACGGCGACGATGGCGCCGCCCTGGATCTGCGAGTTCTCCAGCGACACGCTGGTGCCGGCGAAGGTCTGCAGGCCGCCGGCGCCCACGCGCACCTCGACGGTGTCGTTGCCGCCCTGGTCGCTGGGCGAGTTGAGGCGCAGCACGTCCGTGGAGCCGCGCACGACCACCTTCCACGCGTAGAGGTCGGCGGCGGTGTTGTCGAAGGCCGTGCCGGTGACGTTGCCGTTGGCGTCGCGCACCTGCGCCGCCCATTCGGCGATGCCGCTGGCAGCGTCCACGGTGATAGTGCCGCCGGTCTTCTGCGCGCCGACGCTGGAGCCGGCCTCGATGCTGTCGATGAGCAGGCGGCCGCCGGACTTGACGGTGATGTCATCGCCGTCGGCGAAGTTGACGATCTTGCGCACCGACACGTTGCCGCCGGCCTCGACGTTGATGGCGCCGTCCTGCGCGCTGATGAGCTCGACGACGAGGGCGTTGGATTCCTTGATGTCGATGGCGCCCGCGCCGGTGCTGACGGCGCGCAGCGTGCCGATCAGCGTGTTGGCCTGGATCTGGCCGGCCACCTCGACGTCCAGCCGCTTGGCGATGAAGACGGAGGCCTTGTCGGTGATGAGGTTGCTGGCGCGCACGGTCAGCGTGCCGGTGAGGTCGTCGGCGCGCACCAGGCCGCCCTTGAGCGTCAGGTCGCCGGAGACGTCGAAGCGCACGTTCTTGGCCGGGTCGAAGCCCGAGATGCCGCCGACGAAGCCGGACAGCGTCAGCGACGACGCGCTCAGCGCGACGTGGATGTCGCGGGCCGCGCGCAGTTCGTATTCAGCGGCCGGCAGCGCGGCCAGGCGCACGACGATGTCGCCGGTCTGCTGCGTGGTGTTGCGCTCGTTGACGGTGTCGTTCAGGTCGCCGTCGCCGTTCCAGTCCACCTGCAGGTCGGACTCGTTGAGCACCGTGTAGAGCCCGTCACCGTTGATGTCCAGCACCTGGTTGACGGTGGTGGCGCCCTTGGCGGTGATGACCAGCTTGTCGATGAGCTGGTCGGCGTCGCTGCCGCCGCCGAAGTAGTTGCTCTTGATCGTGACGGTGCCGGTCAGGCGCACGTCCTGGCCGGAGACCAGCTCCAGGCGCTTGTTGGCGCTCAGGTTGCCGGTCAGGCTCAGCGTGCCGCCGCTCTCCAGGATCAGCGTGTCGGCCGACAGGTTGGACGGCAGCAGGCGCGTGACGCCGTCGGGGTTGTCGGCGGTGACGGGCTGGCGGCCGAACAGGAAGTAGTCGCCGGCGCGGTACTCCATCAGCTCCTGCGCCTGGAAGAACTTGTAGAGCTGCAGCGTCTTGGCGGCCACGAAGGACACGCCGCGGCTGTAGAGCAGCGAGTCGGGGTTGCTGCTGCCCGGGTCGTCCACGACGATGCTGTCGGCCCGGCTGGTCAGGCGCAGCGTGGCCGCCTGCACCTTGCCGCCGGCGCCCACCTGCAGGCGGTTCTGCGCGGTGATGGTGACCTGGCTGGTGCCGCTGGTGGTCGTCACGGCCTGCACGATCTGCAGGCCCTGGAACTGCTCCAGCGCGCCGTCCATGTCGGTCAGCACGATGTCGCCGGTGGTCGTCACGGCGTCGAGCTTGTTGGCGGCGATCTGGAAGCTGCCGATGCCGGTGGCGGCGCGCAGCGTCAGCACGTTGGCCACCACGTCCACGGCGGCGTCGACGGCGTTCTGCGTGATGGCGCCGGTGGTGGACGTCAGCAGCACGTTGCCGGCCGAGGTGACGGCGTTGGTGCGCGTGCCCTGGCCGTCGAACTGCATGTCCGCCGGCAGGTCCTCGGGGCGCTGCAGGAAGATGCCGGCCGACACGTCGCGCACGCGCAGGTGGCTGGCGGCCGTCACGTCGATGCGGCGGGCGTTGGCGGCGTTGGCGCCCACGTCGCCGCTGCTTTCCAGGTGCACCTGGGCCAGGTCCACCTCGCCGGCGCCGGTCAGCACGAAGTCGCCGTTGGAGACCAGCGTGTCCTGCACGACGAGGTTGCGCGTGCCCTGCACGATGCGCACGTTGCCGGCCGACGTGTTGCGCACGCTCAGCGAGTTGACCTGCGTGCTGACGTCGACGGTCGTGGACAGCTGCGTGCCGGAGGCGTCGACGGCCTTGCCGGTCAGGATGGTGAGGTTGTCGGCCGTCAGCATGCCGCCGCCGGCGATGTGGCCGACGCTGCCCTGGGCGCGCAGCAGGATGTCGCCGCGGAACAGGTTGGTCAGGGTGCCCACCAGCAGGTCGGCCGGCGCGCGCAGCGCCAGCGTGCCCTGGCCGCCGCTGGTCTCCAGCTGGTAGGTGGTCAGCGTGATGTCGTTGCGGTCGGTGGCGCCCAGCGTGGCGACGCTGTCGGCGCGCAGGCTGCCGAACACGCGCGCGGTGATGAAGCCGTCGGCCGCCTGCGCGGAACGGATGATGAGGTTGCCGGTGTTGACGAGCTCGATGTTGCCCGCGCCGGTCAGCTGCAGGTTGTCGATCTCGGCGACCTTGGTGGCCAGCACGATGCCGGCCTCGGCCACCGCGTTGAGCTTGTTGCCGATGACCTGGCCGTAGATCACGACGTTGTCGCCGCTGCCGGTGACGGTCATCTTGATCTGGCCGGCCGGCGCGGCGAAGTCCAGCGTGCCGGCGGCGGTGATGGACGCCGCATCGGCCCCGCCGCCGCTGGCGTGCGGCGTGGTGTCGAAGGTGATGCTGCCGGCGAACTCGCCGGCGCGCAGCACCAGGTCACCCGTGGTGGCGGTCAGGCGGGTGTCGGCGTCGGCGCTGACGCTGCCGGCACCGGTGCTGGTGCCGGGGATGGACTGGTGGCCGGCCGCGATGTCGATGGCGCCGGCGGTGATGGTGCCGCTGAGGAAGACGTCGCCGTCCGAGCGCAGCGTGACCTGGCTCAGCGTGCTGCCGGTGGCGGCCTGGATGGCGCCGCCGACGAACATCGTGCCCTCGGTGCCCAGCGCGATGGTGGCGCCCGCGCCGCCGGTGCCGCTGAGCAGCGCGGAGTCGTCCAGGCGCAGCGTGACGCCGGCGTTCAGCGTCAGCGTGTGGCCGGTCAGTTCGGTGGACAGCTGCAGCGCCTGGCTGCCGTGCACATTGCCGCGCAGCGCGAGCTCGTTGCCGGCCGTGATGTCCAGTGCGCCGGTGGCGGCGACCTTGCCGCTCAGGCGCACGCTGGCGCCGGCGTCGATGTCGACGGACGCGCCGGTCAGCGACGCGTCGGCCGCGCCGTACTGGCGCGCGCCCACGGTCTGCAGCTCGGTGATCGTGTGCAGCTGCGTCTGCGTCGTGTAGACCGGCACGTCCTTCCAGACCGTGATGGTCTTGGGCGTGACGATCTGGATCTGCGAGGTGGTGGTCTCGTAGACGGCGCGGTACTCGTTGATGTCGGTGCTCAGCGTCGTCAGCGCGTAGCTGAGCTTGACGCGCTGGTCGTAGACCTTGTGGTCCAGGCTGGTCCAGCTGACCGTGTAGTTGCGGAAGGTCTCGTTGACGTTGCCCCAGGCCTTGTAGGACGACACGGTGTCGTTGCCGACCGTCTCATTGCCCAGCCAGGGCTGGTTGTAGTTCAGGATGGAGCTGCGGCCACCGAAGTTGGTGTGCTCGAACAGCTGGACCTGGTAGGTCGGGTAGAAGATCTTGAACCCGCTGGCGACGTCATGCGGCGCCGTGAACGGCTCGCCGATGCGATTGCCGTTGTAGAGCGTGACGCGGATGTCCCCCAGCTGGTTGGGCAGCGGGACGCCGGTCGGCGGGTTGGCCGTGGAGTAGGCCGAGCCGCCCGACGGGCTGGTGCCGTAGTTGATGTCGCCGTACAGGTAGAACGAGTACGGGTTGCTCAGCGAGCCGCCCACCACCTGGCTGTAAGAACCGCTCAGGCTGCGGGTCAGCGAGGCGGTGTCGCCCAGCGGGTCGCCGTTGCCGTTGACACCGGTGCGCAGCGCGTCGATGTAGTCCTGGCGCGCGGTGATGGCGGTGACGCCGGAGCGGTTGTAGTCGGCCTGGTTCTGGATGTCGCTGCGCGTCTCGGTGCCGTTGCTGACGGCCGAGCCCTGCGTGGCCCAGTCCGGCGCGCGCGATAGCGGATCGTAGGTGCGCGTGGCGGCCCCGGCCACCGTGCCGGCGGTCGCGATGCTGTAGGTGCGCGTGCCGGAGTTGACCGAGTAGTCGGCCGTCCAGGAGGACGGCAGGCCGTCGCCGATGTAGAAGTCGGTGTTGCCGGTGGAACCAATCCACGACGAACCGGCCTGGCGGTAGGCCACTCGAGCGAAGTCGGTGTAGTGGCCCACCAGCTCGCCGCTGGCGCCGTTCGGGTTGGCAACCCAGCTGCCGTCGTTGAGCCCGTTCTCGGTGTTGTCCCCGGTCAGGTACAGCGTCGGATTGTTCGTGACGACGGACAGGATGTCCTTCTGCGCGCCGTCGGGCATCAGCACGTACTTGTCGCGCCAGTTGGCCACGTCGATGGCGTAGATGTGCGACGTGTTGCTCGGCGTGTCCCAGTCGGGCTTGGTCTTCGTCGCGTCGATGGACGTCAGGCCGTTCTTCGTGACGTGGCGCTGGAAGTCCTTGTAGACCAGTTGGTAAACCGGCTTGTACTGCGTGCTGTTGAGCACCGCCCAGCGCTGGCCGTCGTTGAGCGCCGTGAACGGCACGAAGCCGGCCTGGCCGTCAGAGACCGTGATCGCCGCGACCGTGCGGTGCTGGCCGGTGATCTTGGCCTGCTCGTCGTCGGTGTTGGTCCAGTCGATCTGGCTGTTGACGTAGTCGCGGCCCTCGATCAGCACCTCGCGGAACGAGTTGGTCTGGGCGTTGTAGTAGCCGACCTGCACCAGCTCCACCGACATGGTGTCGTAGTAGCGGCCGACCGTGACCAGCTCGGTACCCACCTGCTCGGTGATGGTGGTGGTGTCGTAGCTGATCTCGTTGACGGTGATGGTGCCGGCGTCGACCTTGGTGTAGCCGGTCAGCACCTGCACGCTCTCTTCGACGGTGCGGGTGGTCTGCACCTGCAGCGTGCGCGTGCCGCCCACCGCGGGGTCGGCATCCAGCGTGACGTCGCCGCCCACCAGCAGCGCCAGGCGGCCGGCGGCGTCCAGCTTGCCCTGGCCGGTGATGGAGACCTGGCCGCCCAGCACGTCGGCGGCGGTGAGGGTGGTGGCTTCGAGCTGGCTGCGCGTCAGCGCTAGGTCCACACCGGCGTGCAGGTCGATGTTGCCGCTGGACGTGATGGCGCCGCCGGCGATGTCGATGAGGCGCGCGGCCGACAGCAGCACGCGGCCGCCCGGGCCCTGCGCCTCGACGAGGCCGTTGATCGTGATGTTGGGCGCCGCCAGGTGCACCAGCGCGCCGGCCTTGACGTAGCCCTGGTGGGCCGCGCCGGACTGGCCGTTGTCGGCCGACACGCGCAGGTTGTTGCGCGCCTGCATGAAGACCGTGGAGTTGGACGCCAGCGCGAACACATGGCTGTCGGCCAGCACGGCCAGGTCGCCGCCGGTGATGACGACGGCGTTGCCCGCGTTGATCTCGCGCATCACCGTCACGTTGCCGGCGACGGACTGGATGTCTACCAGGCTCACCTTGCCATGGCCGCCCAGGTCGCCGGCCTGCGCAGCCGTCTGCTCGCCCACGGTGCCTTCGATGACGACGCTGCCGATGGCGGCGATGACGACGCTGCCGGCCTCGTCGGTGTCCAGCGCGCCGCCGGACAGGTAGTTGCCGCTGCCGTCGGTGACCTGCCGGTCGACGTAGACGGCCACGCCGCTCTCGTCGGTGCCGGCCACCAGCTCCAGCCGGTCGTTGGCGCGCACCAGGCCGCCGGCGAACACCTGCGAGCGCGACACCACGGCGACGTCGGCGCCGGTGCCGCGCGCCAGCACGGCGCCGCGCAGGCGGATGTCGCCGTCGGACTGCAGGCGCACCAGCGCCTGGCCGGTCGCGGCGGCGCCGCTCCAGGTGACGACGCCGGAGACGTCGGACTTGCCGGTGATGTCCGCCACGATGCGGCTGGCGGCCGTCATCTCGAAGCCCACGCCGCTGCTGGCCACGCCGGACTGCAGCAGCACGCGGCCGGTGGCCGTCAGCTCGCCGCCGGCGCCGGTGCCAAGGTCGCCCAGCACGATGTCGCGGCGGGCCTGCAGGTCGATGTTGGCGGCGTGGCCGACGAACGGCGCGGTGGCGCTGGTGATGGACACGCGGTCGGTGCCGGCGCGCAGCGCGCCGGCCAGGCGCAGCGTGTCGGCCTGCAGCACGATGTTGCTGTTGTCGGCGCGGCTGTAGAGCTGAGCGTCGGCGCCCAGCGCGATGCGGCCCTGCGCCGAGATCTGCAGCAGCGCGTCGGCTTCGAGGATGGCCGCGCGCGTCTGGCCGCCCACGCTGCCGATGTTGACGCCGCCGCTGGCGGCCAGCACCAGGCGCTGCCCGTTGCCCAGCGCCGACAGCACCGTGTCGTAGATGTTCAGGTTGGCGCCGGCCGTGGCGCGCAGGGAGCCCGCCAGCGTGACCGTGCCGTGCAGGTTGATGCTGCGCGCGGCGGTGATGGTCAACTCGTCGTCGTAGCTGGCCGGCGTGGCGACACGGTTGTTGATGGCGCCGGCGATGTCGACGTCGCCGCCGCTCAGCGTGATGAGGCCGCCGCTGTCGATGCGGCCCGACGTGGCGCCCAGCGTCAGCGTGCCCTGCGTGGCGGTGATCTGCACCGGGCCCAGCTGGCCGGCGCCGCCGCCCACGACGCTGTCGATCAGCACGTCGTTCAGGCCGGTCAGCAGCAGGCGGCCGGTGGCGTCCAGCGTGACGAGCTTGCTGGTGCCCAGCGTGTGCAGGCTGACCTCGCCGGCGCGCGCCGTGGTGCCGGCGTTGATGATGATGTCGCGCTGGGCCGTGAAGCTGCCGCCCAGCGTCAGCGTGTCGCGGGCGTCGACGGTGATGTCCGAGCCCACGCCGCGCGCGATGAATTCGCCGCTGAGCACGGCCGCGCCGGTGGGGGCGAAGCGCATGCTGCCGGACATCGTCTCGATGAGGCTGCTGGCCGTGAACGTGACGGCCGACGTGCCCGCCGCGCTGGTGCCGGCGTACAGCTCGATGGCGCTGTAAGCACGGATGGCGCCGGCGATGGTGATCTCGCCCGACGGCGCACCGGCACGGCCCAGCTTGACGACGGAGCCGGGGTTGGCCGCGTCGATGGCGTACGGGCGGGCCGACATGACGGCGCCCGCGGTGGCGTTGGTGGACGCGATCTGCGTGAAGCCCAGGCGCTCGGCGCCGCCACCGGTCACGGCGGCGATGGTGAACGGGTTGTTGCCGGCCAGCACCAGGCGGCCGTCGTCCAGCAGCACGGTGGGCAGCTTGTCCAGCACGTTCTGCGGCTGGCCCGCGAAGGCGGCACGGATGGCGTTGATGAGGTCGGTGCGCAGGCTGTCGACGCCCTGGTTGCCGGCGGTGTCGGCCGCGCGCACGGTGACGACGGCCGAGACCAGGATGCCGCTGCTGTCGTTGCCCAGGTTGACGGTCAGCAGGAAGGCGCTGTCCGCCGTCAGGTGGGCATCGTTGTACTGCGTGAAGCCGTCGGCCGTCAGCACCTCGCGCAGCTGCGTGACGACGGTGCTGCCATCCGGCTGCAGCACGCTGCTGCCGAACACGTTGACCTTCAGGTTGCCGTCGGCGGACAGCGAGATGGTGCTGTCGTTCTGCCAGGTGTGCAGGCGCACGTTGCCGCCCAGCACCATGCCGTAGCCGTTGAACGGGTCGGTGGAGTTGGGGTCGAAGCTGGCGGTGCCGCCGCGCACGTCGATCGTGCGGCCGGCCTGGATCTCGCGGCCCAGGCGCACCTGGCCGCCGGCCTGGATGCTGACGCTGGAGTTGCCGCCGAAGTTGTGCAGCAGGCTGCCCAGCAGCGCGCCGTCGGGGTCGTAGTGATCCACCAGCTCGGCACCGGCCGCCAGCATGCCGTTGACCAGCGCGCCCTGGCGCGACGTGATGGTGATGCGGCCGTCGGCGTCGTTGACGGTGATGCGCGCGCCGCCCGGCATCGCGAAGCCGACGCCGTCGCTGCTCATGCCGCCCGCCAGCGTGACGGCGCTGCCGGCACGGATGGTGACGCCCTGCTCCACCAGCGCACCGCTGACGGCCTTGACCATGCCGCCCAGCCACAGCTTGCCGTCGGTGCTGATGGAGACGCCGAACGGATCGTCCGACCAGACGTAGTTGTCGACCGGCTTGCCGTCGGCGCCCGGCGTCGTCGTGACGACAGCGCCGGAGCGGATGTTGCCCATCAGCGAGATGCTGCCGACGCTGCGGATGTCGACGCCGTTGACGCCAGCGGTGCTGGACGCCAGGCCGGCCACGTTCAGGCCCGCCACCGTCGTCATGACGACGGCCTGGCCGTTGTCGTCGGCGCCCGGCAGCCCGGTGGTGTGCAGCGTGACCGACTTGGCCGCCGACAGCGCGGTGTCGACGAGGATCTGCTGGCCGGCGGTGACGGCGATGGTGGAGTCTGGCCCCAGCCATTCGATGCCGGTGCCGCCGACGATGCCGCCGGCCACCAGCGCGCCGTGCAGTTCCACGTCCTGCGCGCCGGTGATGGTGATGTGGCTGCCAGCCGCCAGCGAGTTCAGCGTGGAGCTGGCGTTGACGTAGACGCTGGTGCCGGCCTGGGCCTTGCCGGCCTCGGGCGCGCCGTGGCCGATCAGCGTGATGTCGCCGTTGATGCGGCCCTCGCCCTGCCAGTAGACCCAGCGGTCGGACTCCAGCACCAGGTCGGAGCCGGCGCCCAGCAGGTTGATGTTGCCCTGGATGATGACGTCGCCTTCGGTGCGCATGACGAAGTCGGCGTTGGGCCGCAGCGTCGTCACGGTGCCGGTCAGCAGGAAGCCGGCACCGCGCTGGCCGAACAGCGGATGCGGGTCGAGGATGCGCACCTCGTCCACGGTGCCGTCACCGTTGCCGTCGTAGGCATAGGCCAGGTAGCGCAGCGGCGAGCCGTCGGCGGCGGTGCTGCCGTCGGCGATGACCCAGCGCGTCGTGTTGGCGGTGCCGGCGGAGGCGCTGGTGTAGTCCACGCCCAGCGTGAAGCCGGTGCGCAGCTGCTGGCCAGCGGCGGCGGAGGCCTTGTAGTAGACGGCGCCCTCGTTCAGCTCGAAGCCGGTCTGGTCGCGCACCGCGAACTGCTGGGCGGCCGTCAGGCCGGCGTAGTCGGTGCCGGGCGCCGGGGCGGCCCAGAAGACGTCGTCGATGCGGAAGTCGCTGCCTTCGGCGAAGCTCAGGCGGAAGTGGTCGGCCGGCGCGGCGTTGGCATTGACGTAGACGACGCCGTCCCAGCGCGCGTAGCCCAGCGTGGCCAGCACGCGGTCCTGCTGGGCCAGCGTGAGCTGCTGGAAGGCCGTGCCCGGCGCGGCCGGCGCGACGCTGCCCCAGTCGAAGCTGGCGGTGTCGAAGTCCTTGCCGGCGCCTTCGGCGAAGTCCGCCACGATGCGCTTGGCGGCATCGGTGGCCGACGCGTTGACGAACACCTGCTGGTGCAGCTGCACATAGCCCAGGCTGGCCACGACGACGTCGCGCTGCGCGGGCGTGAGTTGCTCGAACGACGTGCCGGCGGCCGGCTTGCTGGCGCCGCCCCAGTCGATGGTGGCGGTGTCGAAGTCGGCGCCGCCGGCCGTGAAGCCGTGCACCAGCTGCACCGACGCGGCAGCGCCGGCCTTGTAGAAGGACGGGCCCTGCTCGACGTCGTAGCCCAGCGCGTGGGCCACGACGGCCTTCTGCGCGGCCGTCAGGTCGGCGAAGCTGGCGTTGGCGGCCGGCGCGCCGGCGCTGCCCCAGTAGATGTCGGCGTTGCTGTAGTCGGTCAGCGTGCCTTCGCTGAAGGTCGTGACCAGCTTCTTGCCGGGGTTGGCGGCGTAGTTGAAGAAACGAACCGTGTCCGTGGTGGTGTCGAGGTAGCCGTTGACGACGGCGCGCTGCGCGGTCGTCAGGTCCTTGAACAGCACTTCCTCGCCCGGGTGGGTCAGGCGGTCGACGACGCTGCGCTGGTCGGCCGACAGGTCGGCGTAGGCCGTGCCTGCACTGGGCGCGAACTCGACGATGCCGTCCACCACCGCGCGCTGGTCGCTGGTCAGCGCCGCGTACTCGGTGCCCGGGGCCGGCACGCCGGCGGCACCCCACTGGGCGGCCGTGATGAGGACCGAGAAGTTGCCCGAGAAGGCGGCGATCCAGGTCTCGCGCGGCACGGACGCGTAGTCCACCGGCATCGCGGCCCAGGTGTCGCCGGAGATGGCGTTGTAGTCGAAGCGGTAGCCCAGCGCGTTGGCGACGACCAGCTTCTGCGCGCCCGTCAGCTGCGCGAACGGCACGTGGCCAGCGGGTGCGGCCACGCCGGCACCGGCCCAGTCGATCAGCGTGCTGTCGTAGTCGGGCGACACGCCCTGCAGGAAGCCGCTGCGCGGCGCGCTGCCGGCCTTGTAGTAGACCTCGCCGCCGAGCACCGTGTAGCCTAGCTGCGCGGCCACGGCGGCCTGCTGCGCGGGGGGCAGCTGCTCGAACGTCGCGTTCGCGGCCGGTACGCCGGCGGCGCCCCAGTTGATGGCGGCGGCGTCGTAGCCGACGGCATGGCCTTCGATCAGCGTCAGCGTCGTCGTGTCGGTGGCCGCGTCGTAGCTGCTGGGGCGGAACACGCCGGTCTGCGCGTTGAAGAAGCCGCCGTGGGCATAGCTCAGGTAACCCAGGCTCTGCGCGACCTGCGCCTTCTGCGCGTCGGACAGCTGCGCGAACGGCGTGTAGTCGGCCAGCGACGTGACCGCCGCGCCGGCGCCCAGCGTGATGCCGGCGCCGCTGATGGCGGCCAGCAGTGCGGGGCTCAGACCGCCCTGGGCCAGCTGCGCCAGCGCGGCCCGCACCAGCGCCGGGTCGGAGATGGCGGCCAGCGTGCGGCCGGGCAAGGTGTCGAAGTAGTCGGCGTAGTCGGACGTGACCTCGCCCACATCCAGCGTGGCGGCGTCGGCGCTGGCAACGATGCCGGCCATCTGCAGCTCGCCGGCGGAGCGCAGCGTCAGCGTGGAGCCGGCGCCGGTCAGCAGCGGCGTCGTGCCGTCGGCGGCGAACGCGGCGCCCACGGCGACGGCCGAGCCGCTCAGCAGGCGGATGCTGCGCGTGGCCGTCAGCTCCACATGGCTGTTGGCGGCCGACGCCATGACGGCACCGCCCTCGCGCAGCGTCAGCGTCGTGCCGGCGTCCAGGCTGATGCGCGAGCCGGCGCCCTGGCCTTCGATGAAGGTGGCGGCGACGATGGAGCCGCTGGTGTGCACGCTCAGCGTGGCGCCGGCGTCGGTGACGTAGAGGCTGGAGCCCTTGTCGGCCGTGAAGCCGTTGGGGCCGTCGCTGTAGCCCACGATGGCGCCGGTGCCGGTGCTGCCCGTCACGTTGATGGCCAGGCTGCGGTTGGCGATCAGCCAGCCGCCCAGCGCGACCTGCTCGGTCGCGTTGACGACGAGGTCGCGGGCGCGCACGCCGGAGTCCGGCACGCCGAGCGGCGCGTGCACGTTGTGGCTGCGCACGTCCACCGTGTAGGCCTGCAGCTCCAGCGAGGTGCTGGACTGCACGTCGCCGGCGATGACCATACGGTCGGCCAGCAGCAGCGTGTCGTCCTCGAAGCGGGCCGAGAACGTCTTGTCGAACATCAGCGTGTTCTTGGCGTCACCCACCGTCATGACGACGCCCGGCGCACGGTGGCCGATGGTGACGCGCGAGAAGCCGGTGCGCAGCGCCGACAGGTCGCGCATGCCCAGGTCCATCGTGCCGCTGCTGCCGGCGCCGATGGAGCTGTCGTTGGCGAAGGCCGTCTGGCCGGCGCCGCCGATGCGGTAGCCCTGCACGTCGGCCGTCGCGCGGATCAGCAGCGTGCCGCTGCCGCGAACCGTGTCGGTGCCGGCGGCCAGGTCCATGTCGTCGGCGATCAGCGAGATGGACTTGCCCGCGCCGGCGCTGATGAGGCCGCTCTGGTGCGCGAACAGCGCTTCGCGGCCGGCCAAGCGTACGTCGATGGCACCGCCGGCCGTGGCTAGGCCGCCGCCGGCGCGGCCGTCGGCGACGATGGTGAGGTCGTCGGCCTCGCGCACGACGATGTCGGCCAGCGGGCCGGCCGTGGCGCGGTTCAGCACCGACAGCTGGCCCAGCTGCGTGTTGAAGACACCATCCACGCCCGCCGCGCTGACACTGAACAGCGCCTGCGGCGCCACCAGCTGCGCCTGCGTGATGTCGACGATGCCGGCCGCGTCGATGGACAGCGACGTGGCGCCCCACGACGCGCCGTTGGTCATGACCAGCGTCGTGCGGACGGCGTTCTGGTCGGTGATCTCGATGCGGTCGACGCTGTCGTTGAAGTCGATGTTGCGGCGGCCGCTGGCGGACGTCAGCACCAGCGCGTGGTCGTTCAGCTGGATGGGCTGTGTGCTGGCGATGGGCGAAATGACGACGCGGTCGAAGCCGGCGCCGCCGTCGAGCTTCAGCGTGCCGCCACCGCTGACGAGGAAGGTGTCGTTGCCGGCGCCGCCGTCGATGGTGTTGGTGCCGGTGGTGATGGTGAAGGTGTCATCACCGCCATTGCCCCAGATGCGGTTGTCGCCGCCGCCCATGTCGACGAACTCGGCGCCGTCGCCACCGATGAAGGTGTCGTTGCCCGAGCCGCCGTAGAAGTGGATGCCGTTGACGCTGCCGCCGACGAACTTGTTCTTGCCGTTGCCGCCGCGGATGACGCTGGACGACGCGCCGCCCAGGATCATGAAGTTGTTGTTGCCGGCGCCCAGGTCGATCTGCAGGTCGGCCTTGATGTCGGGGCCGATGTAGACGAAGTCGTTGCCCGTGCCGCCGTTGGCGACGATGCGCTTGACCTGGCTGGCCGCGTAGGTGCGCGTCTGGCCCAGCGACTGCACGGTGATGGTCTGGCCGTCCTGGTCGACGTTGAACGACTCGTTGGTCGTGTCGTCGTACAGCTTGCCGCTGCCGTAGCGGCCGGACTGGTCGCCCATGTGCAGGTACAGCGTGCCGTCGGAAGCCAGGTGGGAGATGTCCGGCGGCGCGCCGAAGCTCCACATATAGCTGCCCGACACGGTGATGCCCATGACGGTGGCCTGCGCCGCGAGGTAGGCGCTGGCCGGCGTGATGTCGATCTCGCCGCGGAAACCGGCGATCGTGAAGTCGATGCTGAACAGGCCGAAGTCCAGCTCGAAGTCCAGCGAGCCCCAGGCCGACGCGGCGAAGCGCGGGCGGCTGGACAGCAGCATGCTGATGCCGGCTTCGAGGTGCAGCGGGCCGAGGTGGATGTCCAGCGACGCGGTGCCGCGGATCTCGAACTGGCCATCGCTGCTGACGAAGCCGCCGACCTCGACGGTCAGCGCGTTGAAGAAGTTCAGCCGGCCGTTGAACTCCAGCTTGAAGACGTCGTTGACGATGCTGACGCGACCGCCGAAGTCGATGTCGAAGGCCAGCAGCTTGATGCGGCCGCTGAGACCCAGGTCGAACAGCGTGTTGCCGGCGATGGTGTGGCCGGACAACGTCGTGTAGGCGCTGCTGCTGGTGTTGATCTGCAGCAGCGCGTCGGCCTTGACGTTCAGCACCGAGATGCCGAACTCCAGGCGCGTCTGCACGCGCAGCGCGAAGAACGGGTTGTTGCCGGAGTCGGTGCCGAAAGCGGCGTCCAGCGCGAAGGCCATCTCGCCGAAGTCGCCCAGGTCCAGCGTGACGTTGCCGCTGGCCTGCAGGCCGCGCTGGTCGATCAGCAGGTCCATGCCGCCTTCCAGCGAGATGGGGCCGACGTTGATGGACGCCGCGCCGCTCAGCCGCAGCATCTGCGGCTGCAGCGTGACGATGACGGGCTGGCCCTGCGCGTTGTAGACGTTGCCGCTGGCGTCGCGGCCGCGCACCTGCTGGCTCTGCGTCGTCGTGTTGATCTGCAGCAGGAAGCGGCCGGTGACGTCGAAGATGCCGCCGCCGTCGATGATCTTGGAGTCGGCGCCGCTGCCGCCCACTTCCAGGCTGCCGTAGATGCCGCCGGAGACGATGCCCAGCGTGCCCGTGACCGACAGCGGTTCCAGGATGGGCAGGTCCAGCACGGCGGACACGGCCAGCTCGACGCCGCTCGTCGAGATGATGACGCCGAAGTCGCCGCGCAGGTCCAGCAGGCCGCTCAGCAGCTCCAGCGAGCCGTTGCCGGTCAGCGCCATGTAGGGGCCGGTCCAGTTGGGCTTGCCGGGCGGCGTGGCGGCGATCGTGTAGACCGGGAAGTCGACCTTGTCGAGGAACTCGTCCGGCACCTCGTAGACGATTTCCTGGCCGAAGCTGTTCATCGTCAGCTCCAGCTCGGCATGGATCTTGGCCACGGGGCCGAGGTCCAGGTTGCTTTCGAGCTGCAGCCGCATCGCAATGCCGTTGCGGATGACCAGCAGGCCGGTCGCATGCGTCGTGAACAGCGGCGCGCTGGACGGGCCGACGCGGGCCTGCACGTCGACGAACACCGAGATGCCCTGCGACGCGCTGGCGCGCACGTCGAACACGCCGGTCATGTTGACCAGGCCGAACACGTCGATCTCGGCCTCGCCGAACAGGCGCAGGAACTGCTCGTTGTAGAGCAGCACGATGGGTTCGTCGGGGTTGCCGGTCTCGATGGCATAGCCCGGCGAGATGACGCCGTGGCTGTTCTTCCAGTTGGCGCGCGAGAAGTCGATGACGGTGAAGTTGCCCGTCAGGCTGACGCCGCCGCCCAGCGTGACGGCGCCCGAGGCGCTGTCCTGCGTGAACTGCGACGTGCCGATCTGGATGCGCACGCCGGTGTTCAGCTCCAGCGCCAGGTTGTCGGCGCGGAAGGTCACGTCGGGCACGCCGACGAGGCCGATGCTGGTGACCTTGGCGTTGGCCGCCAGGTACACGCCCACCGACGCACCCTGCGCCGTGATGACCAGCTCCTTGGCGACGATGAGGCCGACGTCCAGGTCCTCGATGGCGAAGCCCACGGCCGACGTGTCGGGGCTGTCGGCCTCGTTGATGCGGCCGTCGCCGTTGCTGTCGCGCCAGTAGCCGCCGACGCCGATGAAGCCGTAGCCGTCGTTGATGCCGATGGCCAGCGTCGTGACGGTGGTTTCCTCGCCGTTGTCCAGCGTCACGCGCTCGGAGCCGCGCTTGGTGAACGCCATCGACGCCGAGATCTGCACGAAGCCGGCCAGGTTGATGGCGGCGTAGCCTACCTTGGCCTGTACCAGGTCGCCGGTGAAGTCGATGAAGACGGTGTTGCCACCACCGGCCGGCAGCGCGAAGCCATGCGCGTTGAGCTTGCCGTCGCGGTTGCTGTCTTCACCGGTGTCCAGCACGCCGTTGCCGTTCGTATCCTCGGTGTAGTCCTTGAACGACGGGCTGAGCTGGTAGTTGATGGCCGGCGGGCCGAACAGCTGGATGGCCGCCTGCACCGGCGCGGGCAGCGACGGCACGTAGAAGGTGTTGATGTTGACTTCGACGTCCTCGGCCCGCACGTCCAGCAGGTTGCGGTCGATGCCCACCAGGCCGGCGTAGCCCACGGCAGCCTTGGCCGTCACGAAGCGCGGCGAGTACTGCTCCAGGCCGGGGATGAACTTGCCGATGGCCGGCGTCATGATGGCCAGGCCGAAGTCGACGTCGTCCAGCGCCAGGCCGACCGCACCGTCGTTGATGTTGTCGGGCAGGCCGTCGTTGTTGGCGTCGGGGCCGTAGCGGTAGGGGCCGCCCACGCCGGCGAAGCCGGTCAGGTGCGAGCCGCCCAGCGTCATCGCCGACACCTGCAGCGGCAGGCTGTCGCCATTGACGCCCAGGCTTTCCAGCAGCGGGCGCAGGCCGCCCATGTCGACGGCGACGTTGAACACGTCGCCCTGGCGGAAGGCCAGCGAGCCGCGCAGGAACAGGAAGTCAGCGACGGCGATCTCGGCCAGGCCGATGTCGATGCCGATGAGGTCGTTGCCGCGCAGCGTCAGCCGCACCGGCGTGCCGCCGGTCTTGATCTCGTAGCCGACGCGCGTCACACCGCCGCTGTCGACGGTGCGGATGCTGGAGTAGTCCGCCGTCGAGCGCATGACACCGCCGAACAGCTTGCCGCCGTTCTGCACTTCCAGCGTCACGTTGGTGGCGCGGATGGTCAGCACGTCGCCGAAGCCGTAAGTGCCGATCTGGTCGGCATGCAGCTGCAGCGACAGGAAGTTCTGCGCGTTGAAGAAGCTCGGCAGGTCGGCCTTGTAGTAGCCCAGGCCCAGGTCGACGTTCTGCAGGCCGAAGCCGATCAGGCCGCTCTGGTCGGACAGCGGCCGGCTGAAGTCCGGGTCGCCGACGCCGATGAAGACGTCCACGTCCGCCGCGCCGAAGCTCAGGCCCTTGAAGGTGACGTTGGACAGCCGCGAGTAGTCGCTGGACAGGCCGCCGATGGCCTTCAGGCCGTTGAGGATGGTGGTCGCGGTGCCGGCGGGCAGCAACTTCTCGATCAGCGACAGCTCGGCCGGCAGGCCGGTGTACATGTCGGCGGTGAAGGTCTCGCCGAGGTTGAGCTTGAAGTCGCCGTGGATGTGGACGAAGTTGCCGATGTTCAGGCTCAGGTCCGGCAGCTCGATGGAGCCGAACAGCGTCAGGCCCAGGCTGGGATCGAAGCCGATGGACAGCTCCAGGTTCTTCAGGAACCCGAGCGCGCCGTCCAGGAAGTCGAAGCCCGGCAACTTGTCCGGCAGGAAGCTGGTGAGCTTCTTCAGGCTGATGGTCGGGATCAGCAGGCCGGTGGACGGCAGCTCGAAGTCGAAGTCGAAGCTGGTGCTGATCGAGAACAGGTCGAACAGCCCCAGCGTCGCCGTCATCGCGATGCGCAGCGAGTTGCTGTCGAAGTTCAGCTTGAAGGCCTCGGCATCGCTGCCGATGGGAATGGCCAGGCCGCCGCCGGGCAGCTTGCTGAAGTCCACGTAGGCGCTGGGCACCGGGTACTTGCCCAGGAAGGCGCCGTTGAAGCCCAGCTTGACGTCGGTGGCCTGCAGCGTCAGGTAGGGGTCGGTGCCCACCAGGCCCGCCAGGCCGGCGCTGGCCGTCAGCGCGTAGAACTTGCCCGGCAGCGTGATGCCGGCGCCCGGCGTGGGCGTCAGCATCGCAAGCGCGAAGTCCAGGCTGTCGATGGCGAAGCCGATGGCGTCGTCGTTGGGCGTGTCGCTGGCGTCGATGACGCCGTCGCCGTTGGTGTCGCGGCGGTAGGGGCCGTTGATGCCGGCGAACGCGTTGACGTTCTTGCCGGCGACGACCAGCACCTCGGCCGGGATGTCGATGTTCAGGCCGACGGCGTTGAAGTTGACGTCGTCGACGGTCTGCTTCTGGAACGTGAAGCCGCCCGACAGGCTGACGATGCCGGCCACGCTGGCGCGCGCCTGGCCCACCGTGGCGCTGACGACGCGGTTGGCGGCGTTCAGCGTGATGGGGCTGCCGCCGGTGGCGATGGCGTGGCCGCCGCCGGCCGCGAAGTCGACGATGTACAGCGGGTTGCTGCTGGTGTTGACGTCGACCAGCGCGTCATTCAGCGAGAACTCGATGAACTGGTCGAAGCCGACGAAGCCGATCTGCGCGGCCGACGCCTTCAGTGCCGTGAACTTGGTGCCCGCGACGACGTTGGTCGCCGGGTTCAGCACGTCGGGCAGCGCCTTGTACAGGCCCAGCGCGAAGTCGAAGTCGTTGATGACCAGGCCGATGGCGTTCGGGTCGGTGCCATCCCCGCCGCCCACGCCGACGAAGGCATGCACGTCGCTGGCGCCGATCTCGATGGCGCGCATCTTCACGTCGGGGATGCTGACGCCCAGCGGGCCCTTGACGGTCAGGCGGGTGTCGTCGGCCTTGCGGAACGCGAAGTTGCCGTCGATGTGGACGAACTGGCTGATGGTCAGCCGCGCATCGGTCAGGCTGGCCGCGATGACGTGGCCGGACATGTCCAGCACGACCGGCGCGCCGCCGGTGGGCACGTTGAAGCCGGTGCTGCCACCGGCCGTGAAGTCGATGGGCCGGGCGACGCCGCTGGCCGTGTTGACCTCGATGTCGACGCCGTTCGCGGACAGTTCGAAGTCCTTGGCATCGAAGCCGTAGACGCCGATGGCATCGGCATGGGCCTTCAGCGCGGTGTACTTGATGCCGCCGGCGTTGGCCATCAGCAGGCCCAGGTCCACGCCCTGCACGCCCAGGCCGTAGAGCTGGCCGGTCTGGTCCTGGAAGCGCTTCGTGCGGTCCAGGCCGCCGTCGGCGTAGCCGACGAAGATGTCCACGTTGCTGGCGCCGACCGTGAAGCCGCGGGCGTTCAGGATGGGCAGGCCCAACGTGTTGCGCAGACCCGTGAAGCTGGCCTTCTGGAACGCGAAGCTGCCCTGGATGAGGACGAAGTCGGAGATCGCCAGCGTGGCCTGCGCGGCCGACAGCATCAGCCGCTCGCCGGAGAAGTTCAGCGTCACCGGGTCGGCCCCGGTGGGCAGGTCCAGCGCGCGGCTACCGGCGAAGTTCAGCGGCGTGATGACGCCACCGACGCCCGGCGTCGCGCTGTTGTATTCGATGTGGACGTCGCTGGCGCTGAGCGTGAAGTCGTTCTCGTCGATGCCGTAGATGGAGACGTTGCTCGCATCGGCGCGCAGCGCGCGGTAGGTTTTGCCGGCCTGGTCCTTGACGTTCAGGAAGCCGAAGCTCAGGCCCTGCACGCCGAAGCCGTACAGGCTGCCGGACTGGTCGGCGAAGGACTTGCTCGGGTCGATACCGCCATCCGCGTAGCCGACGAACGCATCGATGCCGCTGCCGGCGATGCTGAAGCCCTTGGCGCCCAGCACCGGCACGAGGCCGTTGCCGGCGCGCAGCGTGTTGCCGAAGTCCGCCTTCTGGAAGCCGATGGCGCCGCGGAAGTACAGGAAGTCCGAGACCTTGAGCACCGCCTCGCGGGCGAACACGCCGATGCGGTCGCCGCCGCGGAAGTCCAGCGCAACGGCGCCCGTGGAACCCAGGGCCAGGCCGCCGGCGCCGAAGCTGCGCACGAAGTCGATGCTGCGGCCCTGCGCGTCGGCACGGTTGATCTCCAGCTGCAGGTCGCTGGCGCTGAGCTCGAAGTCGTTGGGATCGAAGCCGTACAGCGCGACGCGCGCCAGGTTGGCCTTGGCGGCCGTGTACGACTGGCCGCCTGCCTTCGCGATGAGGAGGCCGAAGTCGGCGCTGCTGACGCCGAAGCCGTAGAGGTTGCTGGCCTGCTGGTCGGGCGTCTTGCTGGTGTCGAAGCCGCCGTCCGCGTAGCCGACGAAGACGCTGACGCCCTGCCCCGTGATGGCCAGCATGGACGTGGCGGTGACCTGCTGCGGCACGCCCGTGGCGGTGGCCAGCGTGAGGGGCGCCGTCGGGCTGTACTTCTCGAAGCCGATGCGGCCCGACAGGTAGGCGAAGTCGAACAGCTGCAGCGTGATGTCGCCTTCGACGCGCACCAGCTCGCCGGCGGCGCCGTCGATGTCGATGTCCACCGTCTGTCCCGGGCCGATCAGCACGGTCAGCGGCGCGGCGGAGAAGTCGATGACGCGGTCGTTGGCGCGGCTGGCCTGGTTCAGCTCGACAGTCAGGTTGCGGATCGTCGGCAGCAGGTCCGACAGGCCCACGAAGCCGGCCGACGTCGCGTTGGCCTGCAGCGCCGTCCACTTGCGGCCCGGCTCCGCCTGCGAGCTGACCAGCGCCAGTGCGAGGTCGATGCCGGCGATCTGCAGGCCGGCCGCGTCGCCCGTGCCGCCGTTGACGCCGGCGAACACGGTGACGTTGTCCATGCCGAAGGTCAGCACGTCGACGGCCAGGTTCTGCGCCGGCAGCGTACGCGTGGCGGCCAGCGTGACGGTGGTGCTGCGCTTCTCGACGGCGAAGCCGCCGCTGACCTGCACGAAGCCGAAGGCGTCCAGCGTCAGGTTGCCGGTGGCCGTCAGCATGGGGCCGTTGGCGCCCGGCATGTCGAACGTGATGCCGCTGGCCGGGCCGGTGGCGACGGTCATCGCCGTGGCGCCCGACGCGTAGTCGATGACGGCCGGCTTGGCGCCGGCGGGCACGACCTGACCGGCGCGGTTGATCTGCACCTTGAGGTCGTTGGCCTGGATGGTCAGGCCGTCGGGCATGCCGACCAGCGCGACCTGCTGGGCCGTGGCTTCCAGCGACGTCCACTTGCGAGCCGCGCCGCCAACCTCGGTGACCAGCGCCACGCCGAAGTTGGCGCCCGTCATCTCCAGGCCGATCTGGTCGGCCGTGCCGCCGTTGATGCCGGCGAAGGCGCGCACGTTGCTGGCGCCGATGGTCAGCAGCCGCGCGTTGACGGTGGCCGGTGCGGCGGTCTGCACGCCCTGCGCGTTCGTGGCGGCGGACAGCGTGACGGCTTGGTCGCGCTGCTCGATGGCGAAGCCGCCACTGACCTGGAAGAAGCCGAACGCGTCCAGCGTCAGCGTGCCGCTGGCCTTCAGCACCTTGCCTTCGCTGCCCGCCATGTCCAGCGTCAGCGTGTTGCCGGGGCCGGTGGCGACGACGAGGTTCTGTGCCGCGTAGTCGACGACCTTGTCGCCCAGCTGCTTGGCCTGGTTGATCCGCAGCGCCAAGTCGTTGCCGGTCAGCGTGAAGCCGTCGATGCCCACCAGCGCGACGCTGCCGGCCGTGGCCTGCAGGCTGGTCCAGCTGCGCGCCGGCGTGGCCTTGCTGCTCTGCAGCGCCAGCGCGAACTCGAGGTTGGTGAGCTGCAGGCCTGTGCCACCCGACGCGCCGGCGAAGCCATCGATGCCGGCGCCGCCGATGGTCATCAGCCGCGTCTGCACCGTGGAGCCGTCGGCCAGCACCACCGACGAGTCCTTGCTCTCGATGGCGAAGCCGCCGCTGACCTGCACGAAGCCGAAGGCGTCCAGCTGCAGGTTGCCGCTGGCCTTCAGCACCTTGCCTTCGCCGCCGGCCAGCGTCAGCGTCAACGTGTCGTTGGTGCCGGTGGCGACCGTCAGGTTCTGCGCCGCGTAGTCGGCGACGCTGTCGTTGAGCTGCTTGGCCTGGTTGACCTGGATGGCCAGGTTGTTGCCCGCCAGCGTCAGGCCGTCGATGCCCACCAGCGCGACGCTGCCGACGCTGGCCTGCAGCGTCGTCCAGCCCCGTGCTGGCGCGGCCTTGCTGGACTGCAGCGCCAGTGCGAACTCGGCACCGGTCAGTTCCAGGCCCACGCGGTCGGACGAGTTGCCGTTGTTGCCCGCGAAGCCGGCGATGTTGCTGCCGCCCACCGTCAGCAGGCGGGTCTGCACGGTCGTGCCGTCCGCCAGCACGACGGACGAATCCTTGCTCTCGATGGCGAAGTTGCCCGACAGCTGCACGAAGCCGAACGCGTCCAGCGCCAGCGTGCCGCTGGCCTTGAGCATGCGGCCGTCGGCGCCGGCCATGTCCAGCGTCAGCGTGTCGGCCGGGCCGGTCGCCACGACGAGGTTCTGCGCGGCGTAGTCAGCCACCGGGTCGGCAAGCAGCGCGGCCTGGTTGAGCTTGATGGACAGGTTGCTGCCCGCCAGCGTCAGCCCGTCGATGCCCACCAGCGCGACGCTGGCGACGTTGGCCTGCAGGCTGGTCCAGCTCTTGGCCGGCGTGGCCTTGCTGCTCTGCATCGCCAGGCCGAACTCAGCGCCGGTCAGCGTCAGGCCCAGGCGGTCGGCGGAGTTGCCGTTGTTGCCGGCGAAGCCGTTGATGTTGCTGCCGCCTACCGTCAGCAACCGGGTTTGCACCGTCGTGCCGTCGGCCAGCACCAGCGACGAATCCTTGCTCTCGATGGCGAAGCCACCGGACAGCTGCACAAAGCCGAACGCGTCCAGCGCCAGGTTGCCGCTGGCCTTCAGCATCTTGCCGTCGGCGCCAGCCATGTCCAGCGTCAGCGTGTTGCCCGGGCCGGTCGCGGCGACGAGGTTCTGCGCCGCGTAATCGGCCACCGCGTCGTTGAGCTGCTTGGCCTGGTTGAGCTTGATGCTGAGGTTGTTGCCCGCCAGCGTCAGGCCATTGATGCCGACGAGTGCGACGCTGTCGACGCTGGCCTGCAGGCTGGTCCAGCCGCGCGCCGGGTTGATCTTGCTGGACTGCAGCGCCAGCGCGAACTCAGCGTTGGTCAGCGCCAAGCCCAGACGGTCGGCGGAGTTGCCGTTGTTGCCCGCAAAGCCGTTGATGCCGCTGCCGCCCACCGTCAGCAGGCGCGTCTGGACGACCTCGCCGCCGGCCAACGTGACCGAGGCGTCCTTGCTTTCGATGGCGAAGCCGCCGGACAACTGCACGAAGCCGAAAGCATCGAGCGTCAGGTTGCCGCTGGCCTTGAGGATCTTGCCCTCGCTGCCGGCCATGTCCAACGTCAGCGTGTTGCCAGGCCCGGTCGCGACGACAAGGTTCTGCGCCGCGTAATCGGCGACGGCGTCGTTCAGCTGCTTCGCCTGGTTGACCTGAATGCTGAGGTTGGTACCGGCCAGCGTCAGGCCATTGATGCCGACGAGCGCCACGCTGCCGACCGACGCCTGCAGGCTGGTCCAGCTGCGAGCCGGCGCGGCCTTGCTGGACTGCAGTGCGAGCGCGAACTCGGCGTTGGTCAGCTCCAGGCCGAGACGGTCGGCCGAGTTGCCGTTGTTGCCGGCAAAGCCATTGATGCCGGCGCCGCCGACGGTCAGCAGGCGCGTCTGCACGACCTCGCCGCCGGCCAACGTGACCGAGGCGTCCTTGCTCTCGATAGCAAAAGCGCCACTGAGCTGCACGAAACCGAACGCGTCCAGCGCCAGGTTGCCGCTGGCCTTGAGGATCTTGCCCTCGGCACCGGCCATGTCCAGCGTCAGCGTATTACCCGGACCCGTCGCGATGACAAGGTTCTGCGCCGCGTAGTCGGCGACGGCATCGTTGAGCTGCTTGGCCTGGTTGACCTGGATGCTGAGGTTCGTGCCGGCCAGCGTCAGACCGTTGATGCCCACCAGCGCCACGCTGCCGACCGATGCCTGCAGGCTGGTCCAGCTGCGTGCCGGCGCGGCCTTGCTGGACTGCAGCGCCAGCGCGAATTCGGCGTTCGTCAGCTCCAGGCCCAGCTTGTCCGCCGAGTTGCCGTTGTTGCCGGCGAAACCGTTGATGCCGGCGCCGCCGACGGTCAGCAGGCGGGTCTGAACAACCTCGCCGCCAGCCAACGTGACCGAGGCGTCCTTGCTTTCGATGGCGAAGCCGCCGGACAACTGAACGAAGCCAAACGCGTCCAGCGCCAGGTTGCCGCTGGCCTTGAGGATCTTGCCCTCGCTGCCCGCCATGTCCAGCGTCAGCGTGTTGCCCGGACCCGTCGCGACGACAAGGTTCTGCGCCGCGTAGTCTGCGACGGCATCGTTGAGCTGCTTGGCCTGGTTGACCTGGATGCTGAGGTTGGTACCCGCCAGCGTCAGGCCATTGATGCCGACGAGCGCCACGCTGCCGACCGACGCCTGCAGGCTGGTCCAGCTGCGAGCCGGCGCGGCCTTGCTGGACTGCAGCGCCAGCGCGAACTCGGCGTTCGTCAGCTCCAAGCCGAGACGGTCAGCGGAGCTACCGTTGTTGCCGGCAAAGCCGTTGATGCCGGCGCCACCGACGGTCAGCAGGCGGGTCTGAACAACCTCGCCGCCAGCCAACGTGACCGAGGCGTCCTTGCTCTCGATGGCGAAGGCGCCGCTGAGCTGCACGAAACCGAAAGCGTCCAGCGCGAGGTTGCCGCTGGCCTTGAGGATCTGGCCTTCGGCGCCGGACAGGTCCAGCGTGCGGCTGCCGGACGGGCCGGTGGCGATGACGAGGTTCTGCGCGGCGTAGTCGACGACCTTGTCGTTCAGCTGCCGGGCCTGGTTCAGCTGCAGCGCCAGGTTGGTGCCGGACAGCGTCAGGCCGCTGATGCCCACCAGGCCCACGCTGGCGACGTTGGCCTGCAGCGTCGTCCAGCTGCGCGCCGGCGTGGCGGTGGCCGACTGCAGCGCCAATGCGAAGTCGGCACCGGTCAGTTCCAGGCCCAGGCGGTCCGCCGAGTTGCCGTTGTTGCCGGCGAAGCCATTGATGCCGCTGCCGCCGATGGCCAGCAGCCGCGTGGTGACGGTGCTGCCGTCGGCCAGCACGACGGACGAATCCTTGCTTTCCAGCGCGAAGCTGCCGCCCAGCTGCACGAAGCCGAAAGCATCCAGCGACAGCACGCCACTGGCCTTGAGCACGCGGCCGTCGGCGCCGCTCATGTCCAGCGTCAGCGTGTTGCCGGGCGCGGTCGCGACGACGAGGTTCTGCGCCGCGTAGTCGGCCACCCGGTCGCCGGCCTGGCGGGCCTGGTTGAGCTTGAGCGCGAGGTTGCTGCCGGCCAGCGTCAGGCCGTTGATGCCCACCAGCGCGACGCTGTCAACGCTGGCCTGCAGGCTGGTCCAGCTGCGCGCGGCATTGGCCTTGTCGCTCTGCAGCGCCAGCGCGAATTCGGCGCCGGTCAGCGTCAGGCCGACGCGGTCGGCCGAGTTGCCGTTGTTGCCGGCAAAGCCGCTGATGCCGGCGCCGCCGACTGTCAGCAGGCGGGTGTTGACGGTGGAGCCATCGGCGAGCTTGAGCGTCGAGTCCTGGCTCTCCAGCGTGAAGCCGCCGCCCAGCTGCACGAAGCCGAAGGCATCCAGCGCCAGCGTGCCGCTGGCGCGCAGCGTCTCACCGGCGCTGCCGGCCAGGGCCAGCGTGCGCGAGGTGCTGCTGCCGGTGGCAACGACGAGGTTGCGGGCCGCGTAGTCGACGACCTGGTCGCCCGCCTGGCTGGCCTGGTTGATCGTGACCGCCAGGTTGCTGCCCGACAGCGTCAGCCCGCTGACGCCCACCAGCGCGGCACTGGCGACGTTGGCGTCCAGGCTGGTCCAGCTGCGTGTCGGGCTGGCCTTGCTGCTCTGCAGCGCCAAGCCGAATTCGAGGTTGGTGAGCTCCAGGCCCACGCGTTCGGCCGAGGCGCCGTTGTTGCCGGCGAAGCCACCCAGGCCCGCGCCGCCGATGGCCAGCAGGCGCGTCGCCACGGTGCTGCCGTCGGCCAGCTGCACGCTGTCGTCGCGGCGCTCGATGGCCAGGCTGCCGCTGGCACTGAAGAAGTCGAACACGCCCAGCGACAGCGTGCCGCTGGCGCGCAGCAGCTCGCCGGCACTGCCCGGCATGTTCAGCGTGATGCTGGTGCTGCTGCCGGTGGCCACGGCCAGCGCGGTGGCGCCGTAGTCGACGACCTTGTCGCTGAGCACGGTGGCCTGGTTCAGGCTGACGGCCAGGTTGCTGCCGGTCAGCGTCACGCCGTCCACGCCGATGAGGCCCACCGATGCCGCCGTGGCCTGCAGGCTGGTCCAGCTGCGCGCGGCGTTGTTGCGGTCGGCGAACATCGCCAGCGCGACGTCCAGGCCGGTCAGGTTCAGACCCATCGCACTGGCCTGGCCGGCATTCATGCCGGCGAAGCCCGTGATGCCGGCGGCGCCGACGGTCAGCATGCGGGTCTGCACGACCTCGCCGCCGTCCAGCGTGACGGTCTGGTCGCTGCGCATGACGGCCAGGCTGCCGGTCAGGCGCACGAACTCGTAGAGGTCGAAGGTCAGCGTGCCGGCGGCCTGCATCAGGCGGCCACGCGCGCCATCCATGTTCAGCGTGATGGGCGAGGCGCCGGTGGGCACGCTGAGCGCGGTGCGGCCGGCGGCGTAGTCCACCACCGCATCGGCCGCGTTGCGGGCGGTGTTGATGCTGACCGACAGGTTGCTGCCGCTCAGCGTGACGCCGGCCAGGCCGTTCAGGCTGACCGAGGTGGCGCTGGCCTGCAGGCTGGTCCAGCTGCGCGTGGCGTCGTTGCGCACGCTCATCAGCGCCAGCGCGAAATCCACGCCGGCCAGCGCCAGGCCCGGGCCACCCGGGATGCCGGCGTTGGCCGTCAGCCCGTGGGCGCCCAGCAGCAGGCGGTCGACGGCGACGCCGGCCGTCGCTTCATCGACGCCGGCGGTGGTCGTGTTGTCGGCCGCCAGCAGCACGGTGGCGCTGCTGCGCTCGAAGGCCAGGTTGCCGGTGGCGTTGAAGAACTCGCCGATGGTCAGGTTCGCACCGGTCAGGCTGACCTGCTGCAGGCCGGCACTGAAGTCGCTGCCGAAGGTGTAGCTGGCGTTGCCCACGGACAGCACGCGGCCGCTGGCGTCGGCGCCGCTGGCATTCCAGCGCAGCGCGACCGAGCTGGCGCTGGCCGACACGTCGCTGCCCAGCTGCAGGAACGGCGAGCCGCTGGACTCCACCAGCTCCACGCCGCCGCTCGTCGCGTTCATCGCGATGGCGACATTGGCGCCGGTGACGCCGGCCTTGAAGCTGCCCGCCACCAGCTGCACGCTGGCGTTGGCCGCGATGATGGCCATGCCGCCGGTGTTGGCGTCGCGGCCGAAGGCGTAGTCACCGCTGAGACTGAAGGTGTCGGCGATGGTGGCGCTCAGGCCGCGGATGTCGACGGCCGGCGTGCCGCTGGTCGGCATCGTGCCGAAGGTGTGGCTGATGGCACCCGCCGTCAGCACGTGGCCGCTCTGGTCGGCGCCGGTCATGTTCAGGCGCAGCAGCGCGGACGTGGCCGACACGTTGGCGAAGCCGCCTCCCGACAGATAGAAGCCGCCACTGGCCTCCAGCGCCAGGCCGCTGCCGGCCGTCATGACGGCACCGAAGCCGGCGTCGGCGACGCCGGCCGCAATGCTGCCGGTCGTCAGGCGCGCCTCGATGTGCTCGCCCACGGCCGTCAGCGAGCCGGCCGACACGGCCAGCCCGAAGGTGCCGCTCAGCGTCACCGGGTCGTAGCTGAACACGCCGCTGCCGCTCATGGACGCGAAGTCGCCCAGGGCGCCATCGCCGTCGAAGGTGAAGGTGGTGCCGTCCACCAGCAGGCTCTGCGCCTGCGCGGACAGGTTGATGCCGGCGTGGTTGGCCTGGCCGTTGAGCTGCCCCAGGCCCAGGCTGAATTCCAGCGACAGGCTGCTGGCCGCCAGCGTCAGGTGATTGACGCCCTGCAGCGCGATGTTGCCCGCCGTGCCTTCGGCCAGCAGCCAGCCGGCGGCGTTGGCACCCTGGCCGTCCAGGATGACGACGGCCGCGTCGATGGTGCCGAAGGTCAGGCCCGGCTTGCTGGCGTCGTTGGCGTCCAGGCCCAGGTAGCCGCCGCCGTTGGCCAGGCCGATCTTCCAGACGTCGTAGGTGTGCGTGCCGCTGCCGTCGCTGAACGACAGGCCTTGCGTGTAGCTGGCCGCCAGCGAGCCGGACAGCTTGACGCCCTGGCCCAGGTCCAGCGACGCGTTGGCAATCGTGAAGCCGACGTTGCGCGCGAAATAGCTCGCGTTGAACCACTCGCCCGCCTGGTCGGCCAGCGCCTGGCCCTGCGCACCGGCGGCGCCGTAAAGCAGGTTGACGGCGAAGGCGCTGGGGGCGTCCAGCCGGTGGGCCACGAGCTTGAGCTCATGCGCCGTGGTGTCGTGCTGAATCTCGAAGAACAGCCCGTTGCCGACGCTGACCAGGCCCTCGCCCTCGGCGAAGCTGCCGGTCAGCGTGGTGCCGTAGGACAGGAAGGTGTAGATCTGGCCATCGGCGGGCGTGGCGCCGTTGATGAGGCTGACCTTGAGCGTGCCATTCAGCGACACGGCGCCCGACACGTCGAGGCGGTCCGAGCCCGTGCCGTCGATCTCGATCTCGAAGACGTCGCCGCTGGCCAGCGTCAGGTCGGTGGCCGGCGTCGTCGTCACGGCCTGCGAGCCGCCCGGGCCGACGAGCGCCAGCGCATGCATGGTGGGGCCGCTGCTGCTGACGTTGAACTCGGCCGGGTCGTTGGCGGCCTGGTCCAGCATGACCGTGCCGGCCATGAAGCCGCTGGCCGTCTGCGAGTAGCCGACGTCGAACGCACGCGCGTCGACGGCGAAGGTCTGGTTGCCCGACGGCGAGGCGTCAGCCGGCGGCGGCGTCCATTGCTGCCAGCCGTCCGGCAGGCTGGCATGCGGCACCTGGCCCGGATGCTGGGCCAGCGCATCGGCCGGGTCGTAGGCGCCGTCGACGGACGTCGCGTAGGGGTCCACCGGCTGCATGACCACCGCATGCGCCGCGCCGAGCACCGGGTCGGCCGACAGCAGCACGCGCGGCTCCAGCACCTCCAGCTTGTAGGCGTCGCGCATTGCGCGCGCCAGACGGACGAGACCGCTCACGCGCGCACCTCAGCGCCATGGCCGGCGCAAGCGCTGGCTGGGTGGGCGATGAGGTGGGCAAACATACTCGGCAGCATAACGTCAGCGCAATGGCAATCCCATGAGAGTTTTCAGCCAAACCACCCGTTCAACCCGCGTTCAAGTGGGTCGGGTAGAGGCCGTCAAATTGCAGACGCCTTTGCCCTGGCCGATGCGACATCCGGCGGCCTAGGACTTTCCTGTGTCCGACCCCCTGCCCCATCGTCGATACTGAAAAGCGCTTGCGCGCAGGGCTGCTGCATGGACCGCCGCGCCTCGTTTGATACCCCGCCAGAAGGATTCGTGATGTTCGAGAAAGTCGTCCCCGTCAACCGTGAGCGCCACGCCCGCACCCGCATCAAGGAGATCACGGGTTTCGGTTTCGCGAAGGACTTCCACATCGCATACCTGACGATGCACGAGTTCGCCCGCGCCGCGGCCGTCTACCCCATCGTGTTCGTCGAGGACAAGGAGAAGGACGCCTTCCGCCCCGTGACGCTGCTGGGCCTGGATGCCGGCGAGAACCTGTTCGTGTCGGACGCTGGCAAGTGGGAGGCGAGCTACATCCCCGCGATCATCCGCCGCTACCCCTTCGCGCTGGCCGGCAGCGGCACCGAAGGCCACTTCACGATCTGCCTGGACGAAGGCAGCAGCCTGGTCAGCGTGGACGGCAAGGACGGCGAAGGCAGCCCGCTGTTCGACGACAAGGGCGAGCCCACGCAGGTCATCGAGAACGTCAAGCGCTACCTGGCCGAACTGCAGCAGATGGACCAGATCACGCTGGAGTTCTCCAAGACGCTGGCCGAGCTGAACATGTTCACGCCGCTGCAGATGCGCGTGCGTGAAGGCGACCGCGAGAAGAACATCGCCGGCTGCTGGGTCGTCAACGAAGAGCGGCTGAACAACCTCTCCAACGACAAGTTCCTGGAGCTGCGCGCCAAGCGCTTCCTGCCGGCCATCTACGCGCAGCTGATGTCGCTGGCGCAGATCGAGCGGCTGATGCAGCTCAAGGACAAGCGCCTCGCGCCCGCAAAGGCAGCCTGATGCCTGCTCGCACCGCGGCCTGGCGCCATGCCCTCGGCGCGGTGGCCGCGGCGGCGGCCTGCACTGGTGCGGCGTTCGCGGGCGCTGACCGCAGCGACGCGCAGCAGACGGGCGAGTTCGGTCCTGCGCCCGTCCGCTACGAGCCCTATGTGCCACCGCCCAAGCCGGCCGCGCAGCGCCCGGTGCGGCTGGACGCCAAGACGCTGGCCCAGCTCGCGCTGGAGCAGAACGCCGAGGTGCTGTACGCACGGCTGCAGTCGCGCGTGTCCGAGCAGGCGGCCGAGGCCGAGACGGGCCTGTACATGCCCATCGCCTACGCCAACCTGCGCCGCGAGGGCCGCAACCGCCAGCGCACCGTCGAGGAACGCCTGACGGCCGCCCTGGGCGGCATCACGCGCCTCAACGAGCATGTGCTGGCCGGCGAGGCCGGCGTGCGCGTGAAGGCGCCCACCGGTGCCGAAGTGGCGCTGGCCTGGCGCAGCAACCAGCGGCGCAGCAACGTCATCGCGTCGGCCAGCTTCGCCACCGGCGACTCCGAAGCCACCGGCGCGCTGGTGCTGTCGCTGCGCCAGCCGCTGCTGCGCGGCGCGGGGCGCGACGTCGTCGAGACCGACCTGCGCGTCGCCCGCTACGAGCGCGACATCGGCGGCTGGCAGTTCCGCCAGCAGGTGCTGCGCATCGGCAGCGAGGCGCTGTCGGCCTACTGGCAGCTGTGGCGGGCACGCTCGACGCAGGCGCTGCGCCGCGCCGCGCTGGACAACGCGCAGGAGACCGCCGAGGACGTGAAGAGCCGCGTGGACGGCGGCCGCCTGCCGCCCGCCGCGCTGGACGAGGCGACGGCCGTGCTGTCGGCCCGCCGCGCCGAGCTGGCGCGTGGGCAGCAGGCGCTGTTCGACGCCGAGGCCAAGGTGCGCGTGCTGCTGGACCTGCCGCCCGAGGATGCTGGCTGGACGCTGGCCGACCCCGAGCTGGAGCCGCCGGCCCCGGCCCGCGAGCTGGCCGCGCTGGCCGAGCGCCTGCCCGACATCGAGGCCGCCTGGCCGCCGCTGCGCATGGCGCTGCTCAAGCGCGAGCAGGCCGATGCGCGCATGCGCCTGGCCTACAGCAAGAAGCTGCCGGCGCTGGACGTGCAGGCCAGCTACAGCAGCAACAGCCTGACCTACGGCCCGATGGACGCCGCCATCAAGGCCACGCAGGGCCGCAACCCCGACTGGACCATCGGCGTCGCGATGGAGGTGCCCCTTGGCGGCGACCGCCGCGCGCAGGCCGAGTACCGCGCGCAGCAGCTGCGCGTGGAGCAGTCGGCGCTGGAGGTGCACTCGGTGCGCCAGGCGCTGGCCAGCGACTACTTCAACCGCGCCGCGCAGTTCGGCGAGCTGGGCCGCGAGCTGGCGCAGCTGCGCGAGGAGCTGACAGCCCGCGAGCAGCTGGAAGCCGGCGTGCGCGACCAGTTCGCGCTGGGCGCGACGCCGCGCAACCGGCTGCTGCGACTGCAGGCCGACGTGCTGGACGCGCGGCTGCGCTACATCGACGGCGCCAGCCGCTGGGCGCTGGCCCGCGTGGCGCTGCAACTGGTGGACGGCAGCCTGCTGGCCGCCCACGACGTGCAACTCATCGAATGAAAGCCTCTGCCCTCCTTCTCCTCCTCGCTGCTGCCGCAGGCCCTGCGCTGGCGGCCGACTATGTCGGCATCGTCCATGCCCGCCACAAACTCGCGCTGAGCCTGCCGGTCACCGGCGTCGTCGCCAAGGTGGCGGTGGAGCCGGGCCAGAAGGTGGGCGCCGGCCAGACGCTGATCCAGCTGGATGACCGCCCGCAGGCGCTGGAGGAACAGCGCCGCCGCACGCAGGTCGAGGACCAGAGCGAGCTGCGCGCCACCGAGGAGCGCCTGAAGGTCGTGCAGCCGCTGGCGGAGGACGCGCGCAAGCTGGCCGCCAGCCGCGGCGCGCTGAGCCGCGAGGACGCGGCCCGCAACGAGCTGGACTTCATCGCCACGCGCGGCCGGCTGGCGCAGCTGCAGGTGCAGAAGGCGCGCGAGAAGCTGGAGCTGCAGCTCGCCGAGGCCGACCGCCAGCAGCGCCGCCTGACGGCGCCGGTGGCCGGCGTCGTCACCAAGGTGGGCATCGCCATCGGCGAATGGGCCAAGCCCGGCGACACGCTGGTGGAGCTGGTGGACGCGTCGGTGCTGCACCTGCGCGTCAACCTGCCCGCCGCCGTCGCGCGCAAGCTGAAGGAGAACCAGGCGCTGCCGATCGCCATTGACGGCGGCGAGACCGTGAACGGCAACGTCAGCCTCATTTCGCCGGTGACCGACGCAGCCAGCGGCCTCGTGGAGGTGCGCGTGCGCTTCGCCAACACGGGCGGGCGCATCGCGGCGGGCAGCAAGGGCATCGTCAAGCTGGACGGAGGAGCCACCAAGTGAGCGCGCCCGGCGTCGTAACCGCGCTCCCCGCCTACAGCGCCCGCGAGCTGGTGCTGGCGCTGCACGCGCTGCGCGGCGCCGCCGGCCAGGCGAGCTACGCACCGCAGGTCATCGCCGCGCTCGCGCGGCTGATGCGCGCGCAACAGGGTTGGTGGCTCGCCGAGGCCGACGGCGCCTGGCGGCTGCTGGCCCAGGCGCACGACGAGGCCGCCGCCAGCGACCCGTCGCCCGACCCGCTGCGCACCGACTTCGCCACCGACCTGGCCGCGCTGGCCCAGCGCGCCCGCACGCAGGGCTTCGCCAGCCTGCCGCAGCGCTCGGCACAGGGCGCCACGCAGTGGCTGGTGGCCGTGCAGCCCGAGCGCGCGGCCAGCGACCTGTGGCTGCTGTGCCTGCCCGACCGCGAGCGGCCGCACCTGAACGAGCTGGTGCTGCGCGCGCAACTGGTGGCCGACCTGCCCGCCCCGGGCGAAGCCCCCGCCGCGTCGGCCACGCCCGCGGCCGGCGACGCGCCGCTGGCGACCTGGGCGCCGCTGCTGGACGCCGTGCTGTTCGCGCAGGCCCACGACGGCTTCGAGCCGGCCACGCTGGCGCTGGTCAACGCGCTGGCCAGCACGCTGGGCGCGCAGCAGGTCGCCTTGGGCTGGCGCGCCGAGGCCGGCGCGGCGCTGCGCCTCGTGGCGCTCAGCCACCGCGACAAGCTGGACCGCTTCGCCCACGCCGTCGTGCTGACCGAGGGTGCGCTGGACGAAGCGCTGGACCATGACGAAGGCCTGCGCGTCGACGCCGTGCAGACCACCGACACACCGGGCACCGAGCTGGCCGGCGTCGACCGCACCGCGCCGCAGGCGCTGCCCGCGCACCGGCTGCTGCAGCAGTCGCTGGGCGACGTCAGCCTGGCGTCGCTGCCACTGGCCAGCGGCCACAGCGCGCCACGCGCGGCCGTGCTGATGGTGTTCGACGGCGAACCGCTGCCGGCCGACCAGCTGGCGCGCCTGCGACTGGCGCTGCGGGCGGCGCTGCCCTGGCTGGAAAGCCTGCACTGGCGCGAACGCGCGCTGACGCTGCGCGCCAGTGACGAGTTGCGCCGCCGCGCGCGGCTGTGGCTGGGGCCGCAGCACCTGGGCCTGAAGCTGGGCGCCGGCGTGGGCGCACTGGCGCTGCTGGTGGCGCTGTTCGTCGACTGGGACTACCGCGTCGGCGCCAGCGCACAGCTGGCCACGGACAGCACGCGCATCCTGTCGGCGCAGTTCGACGGCCGCGTGGAGGAAGCGCTGGTCAGCGCCGGCCAGCCCGTCAAGGAAGGCGAACTGCTGGCGCAGCTGGACGTGCGCGACCTGCAGAACCAGGCCGCCGACGCCCGCGCCGAGGTGCAGCGCTACACGGCGGAGGCCGACAAGGCGCGCGCTTCAGGCGCGCTGGCCGAGGCCGAGGTGGGCAACGCGCGCACGGTGCAGGCGCAGGCGCGGCTGGCGCGCACGGTGGAGCTCATCGAGCTGGCCGCCAACCGCGCGCCGTTCGACGGCGTCGTCGTCGAGGGCGAGAAGCGCGAGCTGCAGGGCGCCCCGGTGCGCAAGGGCGACAAGCTCTACCGCCTCGCCCGCGTCGAGAAGCTGTACGCGACGCTGCAGGTGCCCGAGCGCGACGCCGCGCAGCTGAAGGCCGGCGCGCTGGGCGAGCTGAGCCTGATGACGCGGCCCGACGAGAAGATCCCGCTGCGCGTGGCGGCGGTCATCCCGGTTGCGCAGATCAAGGGCCAGGAAGGCAACCAGTTCATGGTGCGCGCCGAGCTGCTGTCCAAGCCGGCGGACTGGTGGCGGCCCGGCATGAGCGGCAACGCCCGCATCGAGGCCGGCCCGCGCCGCATCATCTGGGTGCTGACGCATCGGCTGGTCGACCAGCTGCGGCTGTGGCTGTGGTGGTGACGGCATGGCAACGAGTTGCTGTTCCATGCGCAGCTTGATGCCGACGGCCAAGCCCGCAAGCCTGCTGGCAGCGGCTGCTCATCACCCCCCCTCTGAGCCCGCCGAGGAGCGCAGGCCCTTGAGGCCGTGCGCGCAGCGCACTTCGTCAACCGACTCCGCGCAGCTGTTTGAGCGCAGCGTAGCGGAGCGAGTTCTGCGCGGGGCCGCAAGGGCCGAGCACCGCAGGGCAGCCCGCTGCGAAGCAAAGGGCCGGGCGGTTCGGGGGCGACTTTTTGCCTTCTTTTTGGTCGCTCAAAAAGAAGGTCGCCCGCCGGGGCGACGTCCCGGCATGGGCCTCTCGCATCAACCAGCCATCGGAGAAGCCCCATGACCCAGGGCACCCTCTCCGACAGCTGGTACCAGGTCGCCCAGTCGCGCGTCGCGCTGCTGCCCACCGTGGAAGCCCAGGCCCAGCGCTACCGCGGCCAGCCCTGGGTGCTGCTGGAAGACGGCTACTCGCACCGGTTCTACCGCGTCACGCCGCAGGCCTACGAATTCCTGCGCGCCCTCGATGGCGAAAAAACCGTCGACGAGGTCTGGCAAGACCTGGCCCGCCGCCACCCCGAGGGCACGCCCGGCCAGGAGGAAGTCGTGCGGCTGCTGTCGCAGCTGCACCTGTCCAGCCTGCTGTTCTTCCGCGAGCAGCCGCACGCCGACGCGATCTCCGAGCGGCTGCAGAAGCAGCGCTCGCGCGAGTTCATCGGCAAGCTGCTGTCGTTCATGTTCTGGCGCTTCCCGCTGTTCGGGCTGGACAAGTACCTGGACCGCATGCTGCCGTTCATCCGTGCCTGCACGGGCCGTGTCGCGGGGGCCGTGTGGCTGGCCGTCGTGGCCTGGGGCGCGGCGACGGCGTTCGAGCACACCGGCGCCATCGGCAACGGCAGCGAGGGGCTGCTGTCGCTGTCCAACCTGCCGTGGCTGTACCTGGCGACGACGCTGGTCAAGGTCGTGCACGAACTGGCGCATGCCTTCGTCTGCAAGCGCTACGGCGGGCAGGTGCCCACCTTTGGCGTCATGGTGCTGGTGCTGGCGCCGCTGCCCTACGTGGACGCGTCGGCGAGCTGGGGCCTGCGCAACAAGTGGCAGCGCGCCTACGTGGGCGCGGCCGGCATGCTGGCCGAGCTGTTCCTGGCCGCCATCGCCTGCGTCGTGTGGGCCTCCACCGCCGACGGCACCGTGCACAGCATGGCCTTCAACGTGATGATCGTCGGCTCGCTGTCCAGCCTGATCTTCAACGGCAACCCGCTGCTGCGCTACGACGCGTACTACATCCTGTCCGACCTGGTGGAGATGCCCAACCTCTACCAGAAGGCGCAGGCGCAGTGGCTGCACTACGGCTCGAAGTACCTGTTCGGCCAGCGCGAGCACCCCGAGCCCGCGCAGGACCGCCACGAGCGCGTCTGGTTCACCGTCTACGGCGCGCTGGCCTTCGGCTACCGCTGGGTCGTCACGCTGGGCGTGCTGGCCTATGTGACGGACCAGTGGTTCGGCGTCGGCGTCGTCATGGCCGCCACCACGGTCATCACCATGGTGCTGATGCCGGCCACCAAGCTGTGGGCCTGGCTGCGCATGGCCTCGGGCACGCTGCGCACGCGTGCCTTCGCGGCCATGGGCGCGATGGTGCTGGGGCTGTGGCTGCTGCTGTTCGTGCTGCCGCTGCCGCATGCGCTGCGCCTGCCGGGCGTGCTGGAAGCGCGCCAGAGCAGCCCGCTGTACCTGCCCATCGCCGCGCGGCTGCAGGAGATGCCGGTGCGCCACGGCCAGCGCGTCAGGAAGGGCGAGCTGCTGGCCCGCTTCGACAGCCCCGAGCTGGCGCTGCAGCTGGACCTCATCCAGGGCCAGATCGCCGAGACGCGCGCCCAGCTGGGCCTGGCGCTCAGCGGCGTGCCGGCCGAGGTGGGCCCCATGCAGGCGCGGCTGGACGCGCTGAACGCCCGCCTCGTCGAGACCGAGAAGCTGCTCGCGGCGCTGGTGCTGCGCGCGCCGCAGGATGGCGAGTGGGTGGCGCCGCAGCTGCACGAGCGCCTGGGCGCCTGGGTGGACCGTGCGCAGCCCGTGGGCGAGGTGGTGGACCGCAGCGCGCTGCGCTTCGCGGCCGTGCTGCCGCAGGCCGACGCCGCCGAGCTGAGCGCGCTGCCGCCGGCGGCACAGTCCGAGCTGCGGCTGGCCGGCCGCCGCGGCGAGGCGCTGCACCTGGCCAGCCTGCGCATGGTGCCCTACCAGCGCCAGCGGCTGATGTCGCCGTCGCTGGGCTTCGGCGGCGGCGGCGACGTGGCCATCCGCCCCGACGACAGCACCGGCACGACGGCGGCCGAGGCCTTCTTCGAGATCCAGGCCGAGTTCGCACCGCGCGCGCTGCCCGCCGACCTGGCGCTGCACGGCATGAGCGGCGTGCTGCGCGTGCCCGTGGCGGCCAAGCCACTGGGCAGCCGGCTGTGGGCCGGCTTCCAGCAGCTGCTGCAGCACCGTTATGGCCTCTGAGGCGACGCTGACCCCGCCCTGGTTCCCGCCACGGGAGCAGCAGGCGGAGCCACGCGGCCTGGCGCCGCGGCCGGCCGGGCGGGCGGTCGAAGTGGCAGCGCTGCGCGCCGCCGTGGACGCCGCGCTGCCCCATGTGTTCGACCCCGCGGCCAGCCTGCGCGACGCCGGCCATGCGCTGCGCCGCGCGCTGAACCGCGAGGACACCGCCGCCGAACACGCCGCGCTGGCTCAGGGCCTGGCCGCGGCGCAGGTCGCCTGGCAGCTGCCGCCCGCGCTCGTCGACGCCGCCTGCCACCTCGTGCTGCAAGGCGCCGTGCCACTGCCGCGCGCGGCGGACCGCCACCCGGCGCTGGCGCTGGCCGCCGCCGCCTGGGCCGCGTCGGGCCGCCCCTGCATGCTGGTGACGGCCGACGACGAGGCCGCCGCGCAGGCCACCCGCGCGCTGCTGCCACGGTTCGCCGCGCTGGGGCTGAACGCCGCGCCCGCCGGCTCAGACGCCAACGGCGCTGCGCTGCGCCGCGCCTATGCGGCCGACGTCGTCATCGTGCCGGCCCGCCGCCTGGCCGCCGACCTCGCCCGCGACCGCCGCGAGCGCGGCAGCGGCGACGCGCAACGCCTGGAGGCGCGGCTGCAGGGCGAGGCCGGCGCGGGCCTGCTGGTCACGCGCGGCGTGTTCGCCGTGCTCATCGACGAGCTGGACCGCGTGCTGTTCGACGACGCCGTGAACCCCGTGCTGCTGTCCGTGCCCGACGACAGCACCGCGCTGGGCGAGGCGCTGCTGCAGGCACGCACGGCCGTGGACGCGCTGCAGGCGCCGCAGCACTACACGCTGAGCGCCGAGCAAGGCCTGCTGTGGACGACCGCCGGCGCCGCGCTGGCCGCCGACCTCATCACCCGGCTGCCGCCGCTCTGGCGCCAGACCGAGCGCGGCGAATGGCTGCTGCGCCAGGCGCTGGCGGTGCGCGACCTGCTGCAGCCCGGGCGCGACTACACCGTCGCCGGCACGCAGGTGCACCTGGACGACGGCATCGCCCGCACGCTGCCCGACCGCACGCTGATGCCCCACCTCACGCAGGCCGTGCAGGCCCGCGCCGGCCTCGCACTCAGCCCCGTCACGCGCGCCACCGAGCGCACCAGCGTGCTGGGCCTGGCCGCCAGCGCGCACCGGCTGGGCGGCGCCGCGGTGGACCTCCACGGCCTCGCGGCGCCGCTGTGGCGCGGCCACGGCCTGGTCGCCGCGCCCGCCACCGCCGCGCCGCCGTCGGCGGCCCGCCAGGAAGCCTGTGCCGACGACGCCGCCTGGCAGGCCCGCATCCAGGCCGGGTTCGGCGCGCCGGCCGGCGTGCACCGCCTGTTCGTGCTGCGCCAGCTCGCGTCGGCCGCGCGCTTTGCCGACCTGCCCGGCGCCAAGGCCGAGGCCTGGGTGCTGGCCGGGCTGGGCCCGCAGCGCGTGCTCGCGCAGCGGCGCGAGGCCGACGAGGCCGAGGGCCGGGCGCCGGCCACACGGGTCGAGGTGCTGTTCATCGAGCCGCTGGACGGCCCGCGCGCGGAAGCCCAGTTCCTGGCCCGCGTGCAGGACGCCGCGCCCGACGCCGCCATCGACGCCTGCGTGCTGCTGTACCCGCAGGCCCGCTGGGTCGAGCAGGCGCTGGGCCCGCTGGCCGGCGCGCTGCGCGCGGCCTGCCGCTGGTGGCCCGCACGCGCGGGCCGACTGCTGGATGTCACGCTGGCGCTGCTACGCTGGCAGACAACCCGGCAGCAGGCCCGATCCCTGCATGCCCAGGCGCAGCGCGAGCACCAGCTCAAGCTGCAGCTCTCCTTTGCCGGCGCCTCGGCCGCGCCGCCCCCACAGACGCCAGAACCCCCCAGGAGGACGCCATGACCCTCGCCCACCGCCCGGCCCCGCGCCCGCTCATCGCCCCGCCCGCCCCTGCCAGCCGCGCCGCGCGCAGCCTGTCGCCCGTCGCCGTCGCCGGCCTGCTTGGCGCCGCCGCGCTGCTGAGCGCCTGCGGCGGTGGCGGTGGCGGCGGTGGTGGCAGCACGCCGCCCCCGCCCCCGCCGCCCAAGGGCCCGCTGACGGTGACCGTGGACCCGGCACTGGCCGGCTCGCCGCTGAACCTCAAGATCACGCTGGCCGCCGGCGCCACCGGCCCGGCCGACGTCATCTACTCCACCGCCGCCGTCACCGCCACCACCGGCGACGCCACCGGCGGCGACCGCTGCAACAGCGTCGGCGTGGACTACATCACCGCCACGCGCGCCACCGCCACCGTGCCGGCCGGCGCCAGCAGCGTGACCGTGCCCATCACGACCTGCGCCAACACCACGTTCGAGCCCAACGAGCGGCTGGACATCACGACCGAGTTCGAAGGCCGCACGACGACCAACCGCGCGAGCATCGTCAACACCTTCGCCGGCGGCCTGAACGACACGGGCATCACGCAGTGCCTGAACAAGGCCAACGCGCTGGGCGCCTGCTCGGCCACCGACATCGCCGGCCAGGACGCCGCGGCCGGCCGCGACGCCAGCGCGCTGACCAACGACGGCGCCGACGGCCGCGTCGGCTTCTCGTTCGCCGCCACCAGCGGCGGCGCCTGCGTGCAGGACCAGGTCACCGGCCTGCTGTGGGACGCCGCCTCGGCCACCGCCAACACGCTGGCCGCCGCGCAGGTGCTGGCCGATGCGGCCAACGCCGCCAACCGCTGCGGCCGCGCCGACTGGCGCCTGCCCACGCCGGCCGAACTGGCCAGCCTGGTGGACGCCGGGGCGACGACCGGCGCGCGCATCGACGCCAAGCTGGGCACCACGGCCGCCGTGCCGTCGTGGACCGGCACCGCCTACGCCGGCGACACGCGCGCCAACTGGGTGGTGGACTTCGGCTCCGGCGCCGTCGCCTTCGAGCCTGCCACCAACCCGCTGGGCAAGACCTTCGCGACGCGCCTGGTGGCCGGCACCGCCGCGGCCGACGCCGACTGCGACAACGCCACCACGCCGCGCTACACCGACCACGGCAACGGCACCGTCACCGACGCCCGCACCGGGCTGATGTGGATGCAGTGCGTGGACGGCCTGTCCGGCGCCAGCTGCGGCACCGGCACGGCGACGACGCACGCCAGCTTCTCGGCCGCGCTGGCCCGCGCCACGGCCGTCAACGCCGACGCGGCGGGCGCCGGCAAGACCTACAACGACTGGCGCGTGCCCAACCGCAACGAGCTGGCCTCGCTGGTGAACTGGCGCTGCAGCAGCCCCGCCATCCAGCACACACGCTTCCCCGGCACGCCCAACAGCAGCGTGTGGACATCGTCCGCCGCCACGGTGGCCGGCTTCGTCTGGTACGTGGACTTCACGGACGGCAACGTCGGCCTGTCCGGCAGCGCGGGCAACCGCGTGCTGAGGCTGGTGCGCGCGGGGCAGTAAGGCCACCTCGACGCGGGGCCGCCACGGCGCCCCGCGTTCAGCCTTGCCTGGGGAGGATCTGCAAGCCTCCCCCTAGCGCTTCGACTTCTTCTTCAACTGCTCCAGGCCGGTCCTGGCCAGGTCCAGCGAGCGCCTGGCCAGCTCCTCGACCTGCTGGCTGGCGACGGGCACCGTCTCCTGCGCCCACGACGCGGCCTTCTGTGCCGACTGCTGCACCTGCGCAGCCGCGGCGCCGGCCACGGCCTGCAGCTCCTGCTGCGTCGGCAGGCGCTCCAGCGTCCATGCGGCGGCCTCCTTGGCCGAGGCATTCAACAGGCCCGCGGCGTCCCGGGCCGTCGAGCCCAGCTGATCGGCCGCCTTGCCCGCCCCGGCCTTCGCGCCGACCCAGGCCCGCGCGAGCGCGGTGTCGGGCACCTGCATCAGCTGCGCAACGCTGGCCGCCAGCGCGGCCTCCTCGGCCTCCGACAGGGGCCCGCCCGCCTCCAGCAGCCGGCGCAGGAACTGACCCAGGTCGGTGGCGATCGCCGTGTGGTTGCAGTCGGGGTTGGCATGCAGGAAGGCCGACAGCTCGGCCGCCATCTCCTCGACCGTGCCCTGCAGCACGCCGGGCTCGATTCGCTCAATGGCCTGGGCCACGAAGCCGGCGTCCAGGCCCCAGTCGTCCACCAGGTGCGCGGCCAGCGCGGCGCGCTCGGCCGGCTCGATGACGCCGTCCACCGCCGCCAGCCGCAGCGCCAGCGGCGCGATGAGGTCGAACAGCGCCAGGCCCAGCGTGTCCAGCGGCGTGTTCAGGAACCGGGGGATCTCGATGACGCGGTCACCCTTGGTGTTGCCCAGCCAGCGGTACAGCCCGTAGCAGGCACCGCCCGAGGCCAGCGCCGCAATGGCCACCCAGCCCACCGGCGTGGCTGCCGCGCCCAGCCCCAGCGCCGCCGCCTTGGCCAGCGCGGCCCCGCCGCCAGCCGCGCCCAGCACATCCCAGATCTCGCGGGTGCGGTTGATCATGCGCAGCGACGCGTAGGCGTTCTCGCCGATGGCCAGCTTGGCCTTGAAGCGCAGGGGTTCGGCGACGACTTGCGTGACGCCGTCAAGCGCGGTGGTCGTTTCGGGCAGGTTGGGCTGGGTGCTCATGGACACCGAGCATAGGGCGAGAGGGTGAAAGGAATCTCCCTATGCAGGGTCGAGGTTGCTTTTGCGAAGCGTGCGCTCGTCGTTGCATTGCCGGGAGTCCCACCCGGCGGCGGGGCGGATTCCCGGCAATGCTGCGGCCAGCTGCTCGCTCCGCAAAAGCGTCACACAGGCAGCCTAGGTCACTGGCGCCGGGTTGAAGAGCACCAGCGCGTTGTGCAGCTTCCAGTGCTCGGCCCAGGTCTTCTTGCGGCCGCTGGCCACGTCCAGCAGCAGGCGGAACATGTCCCAGCCCGCCTCTTCGATCGTCATCTCGCCGTCGGCGATGCGGCCGGCGTTGATGTCCATCAGGTCGTGCCAGCGGCGCGCGAGGTCGCTGCGCGTGGCGACCTTGACGACCGGGCATTCGGCCAGGCCGTAGGGCGTGCCGCGGCCGGTCGTGAAGATGTGCAGGTTCATGCCGGCGGCCAGTTGCAGCGTGCCGCAGATGAAGTCGCTGGCCGGCGTGGCGGCGTAGACGAGGCCGCGCTGGTCGGGCCGCAGCTTGTCGCCGGGCGACAGCACATGGCTGATGGCCGAGCTGCCGCTCTTGATGATGGAACCCATCGCCTTCTCGGCGATGTTGCTCAGGCCACCGGCCTTGTTGCCGGGCGTCGTGTTGGCGGCGCGGTCGACGCGGCCACGGTCCAGGTAGCGGTCGTACCAGCCCAGCTCGCGGATGATGGCGTCGGCCACTTCCGCGCTGGCGGCGCGGCTGGTGAGCTGCTCCACCGCGTCGCGCACCTCGGTGTTCTCGCTGAACATGATGGTGGCGCCGGCACGCACCAGCAGGTCGGCGCAGAAACCGACGGCCGGGTTGGCCGTCACGCCGGAGAAGGCGTCGCTGCCACCGCACTGCACGCCGACCACCAGTTCGCTGGCCGGCACGGTCTCGCGGCGGCGGGTGTTCAGGCGTTCGAGGTGCGGCTTCGCGGTCCGCAGGATGTCGTCCAGCATGGACATGAAGCCGACGTGCGCGTCGTCCTGCAGGCAGACGGTCTCGGGGCCGGCGTCCGCGCCGCGCTCGTCGACGATGGGAAAAGACCCCGGCGGCAGCAGGCGGTTGGGCTGCAGCTTCTCGCAGCCCAGGCTGACCACCATGACCTCGCCACCGAAGTTGGGGTTCAGCGAGATGTTCTTCAGCGTGCGGATCGGGATGACGGCATCGGGCGCGTCGATGGCCACGCCGCAGCCGTAGCTGTGCTCCAGGCCGATGACGTCGTCAACGTTCGGGTACAGCGGCAGCAGCTCGGCCTTGATGCGCGCCACGGCCTGGGCGACGACGCCGGCCACGCACTGCACGGTGGTCGTGATGGCGAGGATGTTGCGCGTGCCGACCGAGCCGTCCTTGTTGCGGTAGCCCTCGAAGGTGTAGCCCTCCAGCGGCTCGGCGGCCGGTGGCTTCACGGTGGCGATGGGCAGGCCTTCCAGCGCGCGGGCCGACGGCATCTGCAGCAGGCGCTCGTGCACCCAGCTGCCGGCAGGGATGGCCTTGAGCGCATAGCCGATGGGCACGCCGTAGCGCAGCACCACGTCGCCCTCGGCGAAGTCCTTCAGCGCGACCTTGTGGCCTTGCGGTACCTTGTCGCGCAGCGCGAGGCCGGCGCCGGGCACGCCGGCGGGCAGCACCGTGCCTTCCGGCAGGCCGCCATCGTTGGCGACGATGGCGACGTTGTCCTCGTCGCGCATGCGGATGGTCAGCGGGGGGCGGGGGGAAACGGCAGTCATGTCCGGCGGCAGAGTGGCTAAAGTGCAGTGGTGTTGTACGTCGTCTAGTTGTCGTACAACTTACGTCACTTTAGACGCCCTGCTCGTTTCAAAACCTCGGGTTAACCCTTGAATCAAGTCCCTGGCCGCCGCCGGCCCCGCACGCTGGCCCTCGAACTCGTCGACTCCCTGGGCGACCGCATCCGCGCCGGCCAGCTGCAGACCGGCGACAAGCTGCCCACCGAGGCGGCCATCATGGAAGAGTTCGAGGTCAGCCGCACCGTCGTGCGCGAGGCCATCTCCAAGCTGCAGGCGGCGGGCCTCGTCGAGACGCGCCACGGCATCGGCACCTTCGTGCTGGGCCCGGGCGACGGGCCGTCGTTCAAGATCACGCCGGAGCAGTTCAGCACGCTGCAGGACGTCATCGCCGTGCTGGAGCTGCGCATCGGGCTGGAGACCGAGGCCGCCGGTCTGGCCGCCCAGCGCCGCAGCGAGGCCAACCTCATCGCGCTGCGCAAGGCGCTGGACGCGGTGATTGCGGCCGTCGAATCGGGGCTGGACTCGGTGGCTGCCGATTTCCAGTTCCACCTGGAGATCGCCCGCGCGACGCAGAACAGCCACTTCGCCGACCTGATGGCGACGCTGGGCGCACAGATCATTCCGCGCGCCCGGCTGGAGCCTGCCGCCGAGATGAGCGCCGAGCGCCAGGCCTATATGCGCCGCGTGAACACCGAGCACGAGAACATCCTGGACGCGATCACGAACCAGGACGCCGAATCGGCCCGCGCGGCGATGCGCACCCACCTCAGCAACAGCCGCGAACGCCGCCGGCGCGCAACGGAAGCCCCTCGCCCGGTCTCGCCCCGCTGAACGCTGGCGAGCCCAGCCGGTCCCCCAAGGGGACGGCGATGCTCGCGGCATTGAGCCGCAAGCACATCGCCCAACGCGGGCCGGCTTGGGAGCGGCCCGGCGCCCGGCCCGCAAAGAAACGCGAATTGCGGGTTTTCCCCAATCATTGTGGATTTGATCCAAGTTGTACGATGACCTACAACTTAAACAGTCGGCGCCGACCGGCCGTCGAGCCTTCCTTCAACGCACACCCCACACGGAGACCCGCCCATGTCGCCCCAAGAACTCAAAGCCGTCCTCGAAGCCGGCCTGCTGTCCTTCCCGCTGACCGACTTCGACGCCCAGCTCAACTTCGCGCCCAAGGCCTATGCCGACCGCCTGGAGTGGCTGCAGCCCTACGGCGCGTCCGCGCTGTTCGCGGCCGGCGGCACGGGTGAGTTCTTCTCGCTGGAGCCGGGCGAATACAGCGACGTCATCAAGGTGGCGCTGGACACCTGCCGCGGCCGCACGCCCATCCTCGCCGGCGCCGGCGGTGGCACGCGCGTCGCCATCCAGTACGCGCAGGAGGCCGAGCGCCTGGGCGCGCAAGGCGTGCTGCTGCTGCCCCACTACCTGACCGAAGCCAGCCAGGAAGGCCTGATCGCCCACGTCGAGGCCGTCTGCAAGAGCGTCAAGTTCGGCGTCGTCGTCTACAACCGCGGCGCCTGCAAGCTGACGCCGCAATCGCTGCAGGTGCTGGCCGACCGCTGCCCCAACCTGATCGGCTTCAAGGACGGCCTGGGCGACATCGAGAAGTTCGTCGCCATCCGCCAGACGCTGGGCAACCGCTTCGCCTACCTGGGCGGCCTGCCCACGGCCGAAGTGTTCGCCGGTGCCTACAAGGCCATGGGCTGCCCGGTCTACTCGTCGGCCGTCTTCAACTTCATCCCCAAGACGGCGATGGCGTTCTACAACGCGCACGCGGCGGGCGACACCGCCACCTGCGACCGCCTGATCCGCGACTTCTTCCTGCCCTACCTGGCCATCCGCAACAAGGGCGAGGGCTACGCCGTGTCCATCGTGAAGGCCGGTGCCACGCTGGTGGGCCACAGCGCCGGGCCGGTGCGCCCGCCGCTGAGCGACCTGCTGCCGGCCGAAGTCGACGCGCTCGGCGCGCTGATCGCCAAGCTGGGTCCGCAGTAAGGTTCTCGTCCCATAACGACACCACCAGGAGACAAGACGATGAAGCGACTGCTGACCTCCGTGCTGCTGAGCCTCGCTGCCACGGGTGCCGTGCTGGCCCAGGCTTGGCCGGCCAAACCCGTGACGCTGCTGGTGCCCTTCCCGCCCGGCGGCTCCACCGATGCCATCGCCCGGCTGCTGAGCGTCAAGCTGCAGGAGAAGCTCGGCGGCAGCTTCGTCGTCGACAACCGCGGTGGCGCCGGCGGCACCATCGGCACCACGGCGGTCAAGCGTGCGCCCGCCGACGGCTACACCGTGCTCGTCACGTCGCTGGGCCCGCTGGTCATCGGCCCGCACCTGCTGAAGAACCTGGCCTACGACCCGACCAAGGACCTGGACTACGTCACCGTCGCCGTGCAGGCGCCCAACGTGCTGGTGGTGCCCGCCGCGTCGCCGCACAAGACGATGGCCGAGGTGCTGGCCTTCCTGAAAGCCAACCCCGAAAAGATGAGCTTCGGCTCCAGCGGCAACGGCAGCAGCGACCACATCACCGCCGAACTCTTCTGGCAGCAGACCGGCACCTCGGGCCTGCACATTCCCTACAAGGGCGGCGGCCCCGTGATGACCGACCTGCTGGGCAACCAGGTGGACGCCAGCTTCATGAACATCAACACCGCGCTGCCGCAGATCAAGGCCGGCAAGCTGCGAGCGCTTGGCATCACGAGTGCCAAGCGCTCGCCGGTGCAACCCGACGTGCCGACGATGGACGAGCTGGGCATCAAGGGCCTGCAGGTCTACTCGTGGCAGGCCGTGGCAGCGCCCAAGGGCCTGCCGGCGGACATCAAGGGCAAGCTGCACGCGGCCATCGTCGCCACGCTGAACGCGGCCGACGTGAAGCCCAAGCTCGTCGAACAGGGCTTCGAGATCGTCGCCAACACGCCCGAGCAGTTCACCGCCTTCCAGCACGCCGAGTTCGAGCGCTGGAAGAAAGTGATCACGGACCGCAAGATCACCGCAGACTGATTGAGCCCACCCCCGAGGCGCTCACGCGCCTCCCCCTCAAGGGGGCGCACCCGATGGCCTGGCAAAGCCAGTTCCATGGGTGCCACTTGGTGGGGCACACCATCTTTGAAGTACTGATATGACCTCGACCCCCGTCATCAAAGAGCTGCGTGTCATCCCGGTCGCCGGGCGTGACGGCATGCTGCTCAACCTCAGCGGCGCGCATGCGCCCTTCTTCACGCGCAACCTGCTGATCCTGACCGACAGCGCGGGCAACACCGGCGTCGGCGAGGTGCCCGGCGGCGAGAAGATCCGCCAGACGCTGGAGGACGCGCGCAGCCTCGTCGTCGGCCAGCCCATCGGCGCCCACCAGGGCCTGCTGCAGAAGATCCAGCAGACCTTCGCCGACCGCGACGCCGGCGGCCGCGGCCTGCAGACCTTCGACCTGCGCACCACCATCCACGCCGTCACGGCCATCGAGTCGGCGCTGCTGGACCTGCTGGGCAAGCACCTGGACGTGCCGGTCGCGGCGCTGCTCGGCGAAGGCCAGCAGCGCGAGTCGGTCGAGATGCTGGGCTATCTGTTCTACGTCGGCGACCGCAAGAAAACCGACCTGCCCTATCACTCCGAGCCCGGCGCCGACAACGACTGGTTCCGCCTGCGCCACGAGGTCGCGCTGACACCCGAGGCCATCGTCAAGCTCGCCGAGGCCGCGCGCGAGCGCTATGGCTTCAACGACTTCAAGTTGAAGGGCGGCGTGCTGCGCGGCGACGAGGAGGTCGAGGCCGTCCGCGCGCTGCACGAGCGCTTCCCCGACGCCCGCGTGACGCTGGACCCCAACGGCGGCTGGCTGCTGAAGGACGCGATCCGCCTGGGCCAGCAGATGCGCGGCATCGTCGCCTACGCCGAAGACCCCTGCGGCGCCGAAGACGGCTTCTCGGGCCGCGAGGTGATGGCCGAGTTCCGCCGCGCCACCGGCCTGCCGACGGCCACCAACATGGTCGCCACCGACTGGCGCCAGCTGACGCACGCGCTGTCGCTGCAGAGCGTGGACATCCCGCTGGCCGACCCGCATTTCTGGACCATGGCCGGCTCGGTCCGCGTGGCGCAGACCTGCCGCGACTGGGGCCTGACCTGGGGCAGCCATTCGAACAACCACTTCGACGTGTCGCTGGCCATGTTCACGCACGTCGGCGCCGCCGCGCCGGGCAAGGTCACGGCCATCGACACGCACTGGATCTGGCAGGACGGCCAGCGGCTGACCAAGGAGCCGCTGCAGATCGTTGGCGGCCATGTGGCCGTGCCGAAGAAGCCGGGCCTGGGCATCGAGCTGGACATGGTGGAAGTCGAAAAGGCGCACGCGCTCTACAAGCAATACGGCCTGGGCGCGCGCGACGACGCGATCGCGATGCAATACCTGATCCCTGGCTGGACCTTCAACCCCAAGCGGCCCGCCCTGGACCGTTGAACTGAAAGCAGCACCGATGTTCAAGAACCTCATCAACGGCGAATGGCTCGACGGCACCGCCGTCTCGCGCAACATCAACCCGTCCGACACGCGCGACCTGATCGGCGAATACGCGCAGGCCGACGCGGCCCAGGCCGACCTCGCCATCACCGCCGCCGCGGCTGCGTTCCCGGCCTGGAGCCTGTCGACGCCGCAGCAGCGCTTCGACATCCTCGACGCCGTCGGCACCGAGATCCTGGCCCGCCGTGCCGAGCTGGGCGACCTGCTGGCCCGCGAGGAAGGCAAGACGCTGCCCGAGGCCATCGGCGAAGTGGTCCGCGCCGGCAACATCTTCAAGTTCTTCGCCGGCGAGGCGCTGCGCCCCGGCGGCGAGACCATGCCCTCCGTGCGCCCCGGCGTCGGCGTGGAAGTCACGCGTGAAGCGGTCGGCGTCGTCGGCCTCATCACGCCGTGGAACTTCCCCATCGCCATCCCCGCGTGGAAGATCGCGCCGGCGCTGGCCTGGGGCAACTGCGTCGTCTTCAAGCCGGCCGACCTCGTGCCGGGCTCAGCCTGGGCGCTGGCCGAGATCCTGTCGCGCGCGGGCCTGCCGGCCGGCGTGTTCAACCTCGTCATGGGCCGCGGCTCGGTCGTCGGCGAGAAGCTGCTGCACGACCCGCGCGTGGCGGCCATCAGCTTCACCGGCTCGGTCGCCACCGGCCAGAAGGTCGCCGCCGCCGCCGTCGCGCGCATGGCCAAGTTCCAGCTGGAGATGGGCGGCAAGAACCCGATGATCGTGCTGGACGATGCCGACCTGGGCGTCGCGGTGAATGCGGCCGTCAACAGCGGCTTCTTCTCGACGGGCCAGCGCTGCACGGCCTCGTCGCGCCTCATCGTCACCGACGGCATCCATGACCGCTTCATCGCCGCGATGGTCGAGAAGATGAAGGCGCTGAAGGTCGACGACGCCCGCAAGGCCGGCACCGACATCGGCCCCGTCGTCGACGCCAGCCAGCTCGGCCAGGACACCGACTACATCGGCATCGCCAAGAGCGAAGGCGGCAAGCTGGCGCAAGGCGGTGAGCGCATCGAGCACAACGCCGACGGCGCGCCGGGCTTCTACCTGACGCCGGCGCTCATCACCGACACGACACCCGAGATGCGCATCAACCGCGAGGAAGTGTTCGGCCCGGTCGTCAGCGTGCTGCGCGCCCGCGACTACGAGCACGCGCTGCAGCTCTCCAACGACACGCCGTTCGGCCTGGCCGCCGGCATCGCCACCACGTCTTTGAAGCACGCCACGCACTTCAAGCGCCACTCGCAGGCCGGCATGGTGATGGTCAACCTGCCGACGGCGGGCGTGGACTATCACGTGCCCTTCGGCGGCCGCAAGGGCAGCAGCTACGGCCCGCGCGAGCAGGGCCGCTACGCCGCCGAGTTCTACACGACGGTCAAGACGGCCTACACGCAAGCCTAGTCGGCAGGCCTGACACCCCCACTCAGCGCAAGCGCCCGGCCAGAGGCGCAGCCGCTGCATTGCCCGGAGACTCCATGAACACCACCACCGCCTCGCTGGCGCAAGCAGCCAGCCACAGCGCCACCCGCACGAGGAAGCGCTTCGGCATCCTCGCGATGCTCTTCGTCGTCACGACGATCAACTACGCCGACCGCGCCACGCTGTCCATCGCCGGTCCGGCGCTGTCCAAGGAGCTGGGCATCGACGCCGTGACGATGGGCTACATCTTCTCGGCGTTCGGCTGGTCCTACGTCATCGCGCAGCTGCCCGGCGGCTGGCTGCTGGACCGCTTCGGCTCCAAGCTGGTCTACGCGTGCAGCATCTGCCTGTGGTCCGTCTTCACGCTGCTGCAGGGCGGCATCAGCTTCATCACGGCCAACGTGGGCCTGGCGGTCGTCACGCTGTTCGCGCTGCGCTTCCTCGTCGGCGCAGCGGAGGCGCCGTCCTTCCCGGCCAACGGCCGCATCGTCGCGAGCTGGTTCCCGGCCGCCGAGCGCGGCACCGCCTCGGCCATCTTCAACTCGGCGCAGTACTTCGCCACCGTGCTGTTCGCGCCGCTGATGGGCTGGATCACGCACAGCCACGGCTGGCCGGCGGTGTTCGTCGTCATGGGCCTGCTGGGCGTCGCGCTCAGCATCGTGTGGATGAAGACCATCTACACGCCACGCACCCATCCCGGCGTCAACCAGGCCGAGCTGGATTACCTCGCCGCCGGCGGCGCGCTGGTCAACATGGACCAGCCCGGCAACCAGAGCCGCAGCTTCGCGCCCAACACGCCGAAGCTCGGCTACATCAAGCAACTGCTGGGCAACCGCATGCTGCTGGGCGTCTACGTGGGCCAGTACTGCATCACGACGCTGACCTACTTCTTCCTGACCTGGTTCCCCGTCTACCTCGTCAAGGAGCGCGGCATGTCCATCCTCAGCGCCGGCTTCGTGGCCGCGCTGCCGGCCATCTGCGGCTTTGCCGGCGGCGTGCTGGGCGGGCTGATCTCCGACGGCCTGCTGCGCCGTGGCAAGAGCCTCACCTTCGCGCGCAAGACCCCCATCGTCATCGGCATGCTGCTGAGCACCAGCATGATCCTGTGCAACTACGTCGACAGCTCCATCGTCGTCGTCGCCATCATGTCGCTGGCCTTCTTCGGCAAGGGCCTGGGCGCGCTGGGCTGGGCCGTCGTGTCGGACACGTCGCCGCGCGAGATCTCGGGCCTGTCGGGCGCGCTGTTCAACACCTTCGGCAACACCGCCGGCATCACGACGCCCATCGTCATCGGCTACCTCATCAAGGGCACCGGCTCGTTCAACGCGGCACTCGTGTTCGTGGCCGCCAACGCACTGGTGGCCGTGTGCTGCTACCTGTTCGTCGTCGGCGACATCAAGCGCTTCGAACTCAGGTCGGCGAGCTGAACTCGATGCGGTGCTTGCCGGCCCGCTTGGCGGCGTACATGGCCTCGTCGGCGCGGGCCATCAGCTCGTCGGCCTGACGGCCGTCGTCGGGCCACAGCGCCACGCCCACGCTGGCGCCCACCGCGCAGTGGCCGCCGCCCGGCAGTTCGAACGGCGCCTCCAGCGACTGCAGCATGCGCGCCAGCACCGGCTCCACGTCGTCGCGCCGGTTCACGCCGCCCAGCACGATGACGAACTCGTCGCCGCCCAGCCGCGCGGCCAGGTCCTCGACGCGGATGCCCCGGGCAATGCGGCGGGCGATCTCGCGCAGCAGCGCGTCGCCGGCCTCGTGGCCCAGCTCGTCGTTGATGGCCTTGAAGCCGTCCAGATCGATGAAGGCCACGGCCAGCTTGCTGCCGGCCTGGCGCGCCTGGCGGATCGCGCCGGCGATGGCCGGCTCCAGCCGGCTGCGGTTGGGCAGGCCGGTCAGCGCGTCGTGGCCGGCGCGGTGCTGCGCGTCGGCCTCGCTGGCCTTCACGCGCGAGATGTCCACCATGACCCACATGGACTCGCCGTTGGGCAGCCGCACGCCGCTGAGGTCCACCCACACCAGGCTGCCGTCGTGGCGGCGCATCTGCACCTCGGTGCGGTACTGCCGGCCTTCGGTCAGCTCGGCGTAGGCCTGGCCGACGCGCCGGTAGTCGGCCTCGTCGGCATAGACCTCGCGCGTGGGCCGCCCGATCATCTCGCCCGGCGCGCAGCCCAGCATGCGCGCCAGCGCGCGGTTGTGCCAGACGGTGCGGCGGTCCGCGGCCTTGGCGATGCCGACGATCTCGTTGTCCAGCATGGCCTGCTGCTCGGCGGCCAGCTGGGCCGACGCCGCCTGGGCGCGCAGCAGGTCGCGCTGGCGCAGCAGCACCATGCCCGACAGCGTCGCCATCATCAGCCCCAGCAGCGTGCTCAGCAGCCCCAGCTGCACGGCCTCCCGCCGCCAGGGGCGGTAGAAGTCCTCGGTGTCCAGGCCCACCAGCACCGTCAGCGGGCGGCCCGCCACGCGCTGGTAGGCCGACGCGCGCTCCACGCCGTCCAGCGCCGTGCGCGTGACGTAGAAGCCGCTCTCGCGGCGGTGGGTCAGCACGTCGGCCAGCTCGGCCGAGACCTGGCTGCCGCCGATGCCGGCCAGCCGGTCGGTGGCGCCCGGCACGTAGCGGGCCACGAGGTTGAGCCCGTCGGTGCGCAGTGCCACCGCGCCGCGCGTGCCGCGGGCCACGGCCTCGAAGCGGTCGATGAAATGCTCGGCCGACAGCACCGCGTACACCAGCCCCCGGAAGCGCCCGTCGCTGCCGCGCCAGGCGCGTGCCAGCGCCAGGCTCCAGCGGCCGGTGACACGGCTCATCAACGGCTCCGACAGCGCCAGCACGTCCGGCCGCTCGCGAGCCTGGTTGAAATAGGGCCGGTCGCCGACCGACACCGGCGCGGCCGTGTCGCTGGTCAGCACGCGGCCGTCGGCGTCGGTGATGCGGATGCCGTCCACCTCGGGCAGCAGCAGGCGCCAGCCATCGATGATGGTGCGCGCCGCGCCGGCATCCAGCGGGCCGTCGGGTTGCAGGCGGTCCAGCTCCTGGATGATGGACGCCAGCGTGCTGTCGATCTGGCGGATCTCGGCGCCCACGTTCTGGCTGACCGAGCGCGCCAGGTTCTCGACCGACTGACGCGCCCGCGCCGTGTGGGCCTCGCGGCTGCTGCGCATCGCCAGCAGCGTGGTGCCGGCCAGCAGGGCCAGCACGATCAGGTTGCCTGCGATCAGCAGGCGCTGGAACTGGCGGAACGTTCGCTGAACGGACATGGAAAACGCAGCAGGGGGCTGGTTTCCATGTTACGGCCTAGGGTTGCCGGCTCCAGGTCGCGGCCCAGGCGTCGTAGACCGCCAGCGTGCCCGCAGGCCAGGCGCCCCACCAGGCATAGCCGCGGCGGCGCTCGGGGCTGATGTCGTGCACGTCGTCGTGCAGCGTCTTGTCGCGGTCGCCGAACACGGGCTTGAGCGTCGCCGCGTCGTAGTAGCGCGACCACAGCGGCCCGGCGCCCGGCTGCTCGACGAGCCGCTTGCCCTGCACCGCGTCCACCATGACCCAGGCGCGGTCCCGCACCGCCAGCCGCTTCAGCATCGCGATGCCGCCGTTCACCGCCTCCACGATGGCCGGCGTGGGCCGCGGGATGCTCATCAGATAGGCCAGCACGCGGCCACTCTCGCCGCTGCTCATCGCGGGCGGCTCGTAGTTGCGCGCCGAGGCCGGCGCCAGCGTCAGCGCGTCGTGCTGCTGGGCCCACAGCGCCGGCTTGCCGTCGACGCGCATCTGCATCGCCAGCAGCAGCTGCACGGCCTTCGCCTCGGCCGCGGCCAGCTCGGCGCGCAGCGCGGCCGGCAGGAAGGCGAAGTCCGCCTCGCCGCGCGCCGCCACGCCCGCCAGCTCGGCCACGTCCACCATCGCGTTGTCGTTCAGCGTGATGGTGTCGTGGTAGCCGCCCTGCAGCGGCCACACCTGCGGCCAGCCGCCGTTGGGGAACTGTGCCGCCAGCAGGTAGCGCAGGCCGCGCTCGGCGGCCTGGCGGTAGGCGGCGCCGGCGTCGCCGGGGTGGGCCGCCGCCATGCGGGCCAGGAAGCGGATCTCCGTGGTCGTCGCGTCGTTGTCGATGGTGCCCACGTAGCTCCACGCGTCGGGCTTGTCGAAGTCGCCCGGCACCGGCGCCTTGGGGTTGCTGTCGGCCACCCAGTGCTGGCCGGGCTGGCGCGGCGCCGTGTTGCGCGGCTGGTTCTTGCCCCAGCCGCCGGCGGGCGTCTGGAAGCTCAGGATGTTGCGGGCCACGGCCCGGGCCTCGTCGCCGGCATACCAGCCGGCCGGCTTGTCCAGCGGCATGGTCGCCGCGCCGTTGCCGCTGGCGGCAGGCGGCGGCAGCTGGGCCAGGCCGCGGCGCTCCGCGGCCAGCGCGGCGCGGTCGGCGGCGCGCTGCGCGCCGGAGCGGGCCAGGTAGTCGGCCCAGGCGCCCCGCTCGGCGGCCGGCAGCGCGGCCACACGCTCGGCCGTCAGCGGCTGGGCCGGCGGGATGGTGCCGATCTGCGCGGCGAACACCGACGACGACAGGACCAGGGCGAGCAGGGCAAGGCGGGGGGCAGCGGACATGGCGGGCGGCAAAGTTGGCGTCGGCCGGCAATCTACCGGCACGGCGGTGCCGCCAGGGCGCTAATCTTGCGCCGCTCACACAGTTGATCGACACATGACTCATCGCGCGCGTTTCACCCTGCTCGCCTCGCTGCTGGTGATCGCCGGCTGCGCCGCGCCGCCGCTGCCGCCGGCAGCGCCGCCCCCGCCGCCGGTGGGGCTGCAGCAGGCCTGGGTGCAGGCGGTGGCCGGCCCCGGCTGGGCCGTGCGCGCGCTGACCGGCGAGGCCTGCCCCACGCTGAGCTGGGACGGCGGCAGCGCCGCGATGACCGAGCGCAGCGCGCCCGCCGAGTTGCCCCCGCCCCCCGGCAACAAGCAGCCGCTGGGCAAACCGACGAGCTTCACGCTGCGCGCCTGCGAGGCCCCCTGGCCGGACGGCGCCGCCAGCGTGCAGGTGGGCGGCATCACGCTGCGCGCGCCCGCGGCCGAACTGCGCCGCATCGTCGTCATGGGCGACACCGGCTGCCGGCTGAAGGCGTCGGAGCGCGACTTCCAGGCCTGCAACGACGCCTTCCGCTGGCCCTTCCCGCGCGTGCTGGCGCGAGCGCTGGCGCTGCAGCCCGACCTCGTCATCCACGTCGGTGACTACCACTACCGCGAAAGCCCCTGCCCCGCCGGCATGGCCGGCTGCGCGAACAGCCCCTGGGGCTACGGCGACGACGCCTGGCAGGCCGACTTCTTCGCGCCCGCCCAGGCCCTGCTGGCCGCGGCGCCGTGGGTGTTCGTGCGCGGCAACCACGAGGCCTGCGCACGCGCCGGCCAGGGCTGGCTGCGCTATCTGGACGCCCAGCCCGGCGCGGCCCGCGCGTGCGAGCCCGCCGCGGCCGGCGGCGTCAACGCCGGCGACTTCACGGCCCCGTTCGCCGTGCCGCTGTCGCCGCGCAGCCAGCTCATCGTGTTCGACTCCGCCGAGGTCGGCAGCGCCGCCCCGCCGCCGGCGTCGGCCGCCTGGGCGCAGTGGCGCCGGCAGCTGGACGACGTCACCCAGCTCGCCGCGCAGCGCGCGCAGAGCCTGTTCCTCAGCCACCACCCCAGCCTGGCCTTCAACCCCAGCCCCACCGGTCGACCGGGCCTCGTCCGCTCCGGCCTCACGCCGCTGCTGCAGGACGCCTTCGGCCCCCGGCTGCTGCCGCCGGGCGTGCAGGCCACGCTGCATGGCCACCTGCACATCCACCAGGCGCTGGGCTTCGCGTCCAACCACCCGGCCAGCCTGGTGATCGGCAACGGCGGGTCGGCCGCCTCCGGCCGCATCGACGCCGCCGCGGCGCTCGCGATGGAGCCGCTGCGGGGGGCGCGGCCGGAGACCTTCCACACCCACACCGACTTCGGCTTCACGCTGCTCAGCGCCACACCGCAGGGCTGGCGGCTGCAGGCCTACGACACGCTGGGCCAGCCGCTGTCCACCTGCGCGCTGGCGGGGCAGAAGCTGCGCTGCTGGTGAGCCCGCGGCGGGCTGACTTCCGGCACCTCCGGATGCACTCGTAACGCCCGCGCAATCCGTCACTGCGGCCTTGAATTGAAGGGTTTCTGTCGGGTAAATCGCTGATCGATTGCAACCCCCAGGGCTACACTCGGCCCCACCTGTCAAGCTGTTTCGACAGGATCATGTTGATAGAGGACTCGGCTTCATGAGCTCCAAATTGAAAGTTGCGGGTTGGGTTGCCCTCGGTGCCGTCGCAGGCGCCCTCACCACGATGCAGCTGCAGGCCAATGCGCGCAGCAGCCTCTCCCCGCTACCGCTGGACGAAATGCAGCAGCTCGCGGCCGTCTTCGGCCTCGTGAAGGCGGAATACGTCGAGCAGGTCGACGAGAAGAAGCTCATCAACGACGCCATCGGCGGCATGGTGGCCGGCCTGGACCCGCACTCCCAGTTCTTCGACAAGAAGAGCTTCAAGGAATTCCGCGAGGGCACATCCGGCAAGTTCGTCGGCGTGGGCATCGAGATCGGCATGGAAGACGGCCTGGTCAAGATCGTCTCGCCCATCGAAGGCTCGCCCGCGTTCCGCGCCGGCCTGAAGAGCGGCGACCTGATCAGCCGCATCGATGACGCCGCCGTGCGCGGCCTGGGCATCGACCAGGCCGTCAAGAAGATGCGCGGTGACCCGGCCACCAAGGTCAGCTTGACGATCTACCGCAAGTCCGAGAACCGCACCTTCCCGGTGACCATCGTCCGCGAGGAGATCAAGGTCCAGAGCGTGCGCGCCAAGGTCGTCGAGCCCGGCTACGCCTGGCTGCGCGTCAGCCAGTTCCAGGACCGCACGGTCGACGACTTCGCGAAGAAGCTCGAAGAGATCTACAAGCAGGAGCCCAACCTCAAGGGCCTGGTGCTGGACCTGCGCAACGACCCGGGCGGCCTGCTGGACGGCGCCGTCGCCATCTCGGCGGCCTTCCTGCCCAAGGGCGTGGAAGTCGTGTCGACCAACGGCCAGATCCCCGAGTCCAAGGCCAGCTACAAGGCCGACCCCGAGGACTACCGCCGCCGCGGCGGTGACGACCCGATCAAGCGCCTGCCCGCCGCGCTGAAGAACGTGCCGCTGGTGGTGCTGGTGAACGAAGGCTCGGCCAGCGCCAGCGAGATCGTGGCCGGCGCGCTGCAGGACCACAAGCGCGCCACCGTCATGGGTGCGCAGACCTTCGGCAAGGGCTCGGTGCAGACCATCCGCCAGCTGAGCCCGGAGACGGCGCTCAAGATCACGACGGCGCGCTACTACACGCCCAGCGGCCGCTCCATCCAGGCCAAGGGCATCGTGCCCGACGTGCAGCTGGACGAGACCGCCGAGGGCAATGTCTTCGCCGCGCTGCGCATGCGCGAGGCCGACCTTGAGAAGCACCTGAACAACGGCCCCGAAGACAACGAGGCGCGCCAAAAGGCCCGCGAGGAAGCCCGCCAGAAGCTGGAGGCCGAGTACGCCAAGCGCGCCGAGCCGCCCAAGCCGCTGCCGGAGTTCGGCTCGGCCGAGGACTTCCCGCTGATGCAGGCGCTGAACAAGCTCAAGGGCCAGCCGGTCATCGCCTCCAAGGCACCGCTGGAGCGCAAGGCGGAAGCCAAGACGACCGAGTAGGTCGAGGTAGTACTCCGAGTTTGAATACGGGCCTCCATGTGAGGCCCGTTTTTCGTTGGGGTTGGATGCTTTTGCGAGCGTCCTTCTGACCCGGCGCAGTGCCGCGGGAATCCGCCCCGCGAGGGCGGGATGACTCGCTCGCAAAGCTCGAACCGGACCACACCCCGACGCGAACCGCTGCGCTCTCGCCCACCACTTGTCCCGAGCAACACAACTAGGACCTTCGCGCCGCTCAAGTCGCGGCTGCACGCCGACGCCGACCCGCCGGAATACCGAACAACCGCGCCGCTCGGGCGGCGCTGCATGGGGCTGTTCTGGTGAGCACGGCGTGCAGCCGCGCGTCGAACGGACCGCCAGTGCGATGGATGGCGCTCGCCACAAGTCAGACGCGAGAGCGCAGCGGCTCGCTTCGTCCCGCCGTACAGATGGGTGTTTTCGCGCGCCGCTGCTGGCGGCGTCGCGCTCGTGTGCGGTTCAGGGCCTCTTCTTTGGTGACTTTCTTCTGGCCCCGCAGAAGAAAGTTACCCCGCCGCCAGGCGGGACTCCCGGCAATGCAGCGAGCAGCAGAACTGCCAGCGAAACGTCCACGGCTCAGCGCCGCCGAGCCACCGCCAAGGCCCCTACCGCCGCCACGGCCCCCAGCACCGGCACCGCCCGCCAGCCCACCTGGGCCAGCAGCACCGACCCCAGCGCCGCGCCCGCCGCCATGCCGACGAACATCACGCTGACCAGCACCGCGTTGAGCCGGCTGCGCGATGCCGCATCCAGTGCGTAGACCACGCTCTGGTGCGACACCAGCGCTGCCTGCACGCCCAGGTCGAACACCACCGCCACAGACACCAGCAGCCACAGCGACGCCGGCGCCACCGCCTGCACCGCGAACGCAACGAACACCAGCAGCGCGCCCACGCGGATGACCGCCTGCGGCCCGCGCCGGTCCGCCAGCCCGCCGGCCAGCGGCGCGATCAGCGCACCCGCCGCGCCCGCCAGCCCGAATGCGCCGGCCACGGCGCTGCCCTGGCCGAACTCCGGCCCCGCCAGCACCAGCGCCAGCGTCGACCAGAACGCGCTGAACGCGACCGACAGCAGCCCCTGCGCCAGCGCCGCACGCCGCAGCGGCGGGTGCTTCATCCACAGCCCGGCCATCGACGCGATCAGCGAGCCGTAACCCGCCTGCGAGGCCGGCACGAAGCGCGGCAGGCTGCGCCACAGCAGCGGGATCAGCAGCGCCACCGCCACGGCGGCCACGCCGTAGACCGCGCGCCAGCCCGCCAGTGCCGCCACGCCGCCGGCCGCCACGCGCGACAGCAGGATGCCCAGCAGCAGCCCCGTCATGACCTGCCCCACCCGCTTGCCGCGCTCCGCCTCGGGCGCCAGCGTCGCCGCGGCGGGCACCAGGTCCTGCGCCAGCGTGGCCATCAGGCCGATGGCGATGCTGGCGGCGCACAGCGTCGCGAACCCCGGCGCCACGGCCGCGAAGGCCAGCGCGGCGACCAGGCCCGAGGCCTTCAGCACGATGATGCGGCGCCGGTCGTAGCGGTCGCCCAGCGGCGACAGCAACAGGATGGCCAGGCCGTAGCCCAGCTGCGTCAGCGTGGGCAGCAGGCCGATGGCGGCGCTGCCCACGCCGAACTGCGCGGCCAGCAGCCCCAGCAGCGGCTGCACGTAGTAGATGGACGCGACGGCCAGGCCGGTGGCCGTGGCGAGCAGCACGGTCAGCGTGCCGCTGAGGGGGGTGATCTGAGGGGTGGACTTCATGGGTGCGCAGTGTGGCGAGCCGGCCATCTCCCTGCTAGACGCAGAGCCCGACTGACTGTCATACGCTGCACGCATGAACACCACGTCCGTTGATCGCCTGCTGCTCATGCAGACCTTCATCCGCATCGTCGAGGCCGGCAGCCTGTCGGCCGCGGCGCGCCAGCTAGGCACGACGCAGCCCACCGTCAGCCGGCGGCTGCAGGCGCTGGAGCGCCAGTTCGGCCAGCCGCTGGTGCAGCGCTCCACGCATGCACTGCGGCTGACCGAGACCGGCGAGCGCGCCTACGCGCGCGCCAAGGCGCTGGCCGTCGAATGGGAGTGCTTCGAGCAGTCGCTGCGCGCCGAGCCGGCGCGGCCCGAGGGCCTGCTGCGCGTGCAGGTGCCGCATGCGTTCGGCCAGGAGCACCTCGTCGGCCCGCTGGTGCGCGCGCTGAAGGACGCGCCGGGCCTGCGCGTGGACTGGCTGCTGAACGATGCCGCACCCAACTTCATCGAGCAGGGGCTGGACTGCGCGATCCGCGTCGGCGGCACGGCCGAGGGCGCCGTCGTTGCCATCCCGCTGGCACGCGTGCCACGCGTGCTGGTGGCCGCGCCCGAACTGGTGGCCGGCCGGCGCATCGACGAACCCGACGCGCTGGCCGGGCTGCCGTGGATCGCGATCTCCACGTTCTACCGCCACGAGCTGCCGCTGGAGCGCGACGACGGCGTGCGCCAGCGCCTGGCCATCCGCCCCGTGCTGGCGACGGACAGCCTCTACGCCACGCGCGAGGCGGCGCGGCAGGGGCTGGGCGCAGCGCTGCTGTCGGGCTGGTCGGTACAGCAGGACATCGCCGAGGGCCGACTCGTGCAGCTGCTGCCGCGCTGGCGTGGCACGCCGCTGCCGGTGCACCTGCTCTACCCCAACCCGCCGGCGCCACCGGCGCGGCTGCGCTACTTCATCGAGGCGATGCGGCGCAGCATGAGCGAGCCGCTGTGGCCCGACGCGTAGGCGCCCGCCGCGGCTAAGGCTTCAGCCCCGCCGCCGCGGCCTGCTGCAGCCAGCGCCGGGCGGCGGACGGGTCGCGCCGCAGGCCGTCGCCGGACTCCAGCCGCTGGCCCAGCAGCAACGCCGCATTCGCGTGCCCCAGCTGCGCGGCCTGGGCCAGCGCCTGCTGCGCGCGGCGCGGGTCGTGCAGCGGGCTGCCCGGCATCAGGTAGATGCGCGCCTCCCAGTAACGGGCCTCGACGAGGCCGGCGTCGGCCGCGCGGCCCAGGTCGGCCGCCGCGGCGCGGATGGCGTCGGGCAGGGCCTCCTGGTTCAGCACCTGCACCGCGTGCGCGGCGCGCCAGAGGTTGTCGCCCGACGCGCCCGGGCGCGCGCGCTCCAGCCACTCGCCAGCCGCGGCCACGTCCTTGCCCACGCCGCCCGCGCCCAGCAGCAGCCGCCAGGCCAGCACCAGCTGGGCCCGCGTGTCGCCCGCCTCGGCGCGTGCCAGCAGCGCCGGCTGCGCCGGGTACTGGCGCAGCCGGAAGTCCGGCGTGGCCTGGCGCCCCCACTGGGCCAGCTGCCCCTGCACGGCCGCCGTGTCGCGCTGCTGGCGCTGGTGATCGCCCACGTAGGGCAGCCAGGGCACGAGCTGCGCCGCGCCGATGGCGGCCACGGCACCCGCCGTCACCATGCCCACCCGCCAGCGCCTGACGCTGCCGTTGGCACGCAGCTGGGCCACCAGCCGGCGGCCGTAGTCGCCCTCGAACGGCCGGCGGATGCGCCGCTGCGTCAGCCACTCCAGCCCGAACCAGGCCAGCACGCCACCGCCCAGCGCCACGCCCGCCGCCGCCCACGGGTTGGACAGCGGCCAGCCCAGCGCAAACATCGCCGCCGCGGCCAGCGCCACCAGGCCCAGCAGGTAGGCCGACGGCTCCATCAGCTCGGAGGCATACACCTTGGCCACGGCCTGGCGCAGCGCCTGCGTGGCACGGGTGACGTAGTCGGCATCGACCATGCCCGCGAACTGGCGCTCCACGGCCTGGGCCGCCTGCTCCGGCGTGCTGCCGGCGTCGCCCATGCGCTCGCCCAGCAGCAGGTTCAGCTCGGAGCGCAGGAAGTCGCCGAGGTGGTCCAGCAGCCCGTTGCCGCGCTGGCGCCGCCAGCCCGAGGCGGCCGCCACGGCCTGCTCCAGCGCCACGAGGTCGTCGGCCAGCAGCCGCGACGCGATGTTCTCGAAGCTGAAGATGCGCGTCTGCGGGCCGAAGCCGTGGATGACGAACGACTCCTGCCCGGCGCGCAGCGTGCCGCGGTGCACGTCCAGCCGCAGTTCGTGCGTGCTGCGCACGCCGGCGCCCGCCACCTGGTGGCGCACGCGCAGCAGCGCGCCCAGCGCGGGCAGGTCCGCCAGCGGCACGCGCTGCAGCACCAGCGCGCGCAACGCGGCATCGGCCGTGTCGATGGTCAGCGTCTCCTCGCGCTCGGCCCGGGCCGCGAGGGTGCCGCGGCGGTGCTGGATGCCGGTCGCGCGGCAGGCGTCGCAGTCCACCCGGCCGGTCGCACGGCAGGTGTTGCACGGGTTGTGGCCGCGGCCGAAGCACCCCGAGCAGCTGACCTTGCCGTCGTACTCGCAGTAGTGGCAGGTGGTGGTGCCGCTGGCGTTGCAGGTCAGGCAGCTGCGGTGGATGGTGTCGGTGACCGACACCCAGCTGCTGCGCGACGCGTCCCACACCTGGCGCGTCTCGTAGTCGTTCCATTGCCCGCGCCCGCTGCAGTTGATGCAGTTCTGCCGCTTGCGCCCGTGGCAGTAGTGGCAGTTCACGCGGCCGTCGCCGGAACAGGTGTTGCAGCGCAGCTGGCCCTGGCCGTGGCAGGCGCCGCAGGTGACCTGGCAGCTGCCGCCGCAGGTGGTGCAGCGGTGCTCGTGCCCGACGGCGCCCGGGCTTGTCAGGAAGCCGGCGGCACCGGGCAGCAGACGCCGGTAGCTGCCGGTGTCGGCCTCGGCCCAGCGCTGCAGCGCCTGCGGCGCCTGCTGGCGGGCCGTGGCCAGCCAGGCCTGCAGCGTCTGGTCCACCGCGGCCTCGCCCGCCAGCTTCTGCGTGCCGGCCGGCAGCGCGCCGGGGCCGCGCTGGATGTCGATGGCGAACGTGACGTCCTGGTCCGACGTCAGCGTCAGCGGCACGGCCAGCGCCTGCTCGGGCGCCTCCTCGACGAGGTCCGCCGTGCCGAAGCGCGTGACCGGCTCCAGATGAGCGCCCACCTGGGCGCGGACGCGGCCGATGCCGGCGGGCGTGGAGGTGCTGTCCATCAGGGTTGGCCGAGTTGGTCGCAGAAGGCGGCGGGCGTGCCGTCGATGATGGCGCCCGTGGGCAGCAGGCCGCTGCCGCGGGCCTGGCGCCGCAGCGCCGACGCGTGCTCGCGGTCCGGCCCGAGGTGGTAGGTGAACACCGGCACGCCCAGCGCCAGCGCATCGGCCAGCAGGGCCGGGTTGGCGCCCAGCGTGTTGATGTCCACGTGCACGCCCACCGGGGTACCCACCTCCTGCTGCAGGCGCTGCAGCCAGGCGCGGTCGAGCACCGGCGGCTTGACGCGCTGGGCCAGCGCCTGGGCGCGTGCGGGCGCCTCGCGCGCCAGGGCCTGCGGGTCCAGCACGATCAGGCCCAGGTAGCCCTGCCGGTCGGCGCGGCGCACGCACTGCAGCACGCGGCGGTCGATGGCGGTGAGGAACCAGCGCCCGTCGGGCCGGCTGCGGCTCAGGCCCTGGGCGGCGCCTTCGGCGGCCTGGCAGCTCAGGTTGAGCTGCTTGAGCTCGATGTTGAGCACCTTGTCGTCGCGCGCGGGCAGCTGGGCCGTGAGGTCGGCCAGGAAGGGCGCGGCCTCGGCCACCAGGCGGCCCTGGCGGTCCTTCATGCGCACCTCGCGCCACGCCTCGGGCGCCAGCTCGGTGGTGGCGCGGCCCTGCAGGCTGGTGGTGCGGCCGAGCTTCAGGTCGTGGTGCAGCACCCACTGGCCGTCGCGCAACTGCTGCACGTCGATCTCGGCGCCATCCCAGGCGCCGTCCCAGGCCTGCTGGACGGCGCTCAGCGAGTTCTCGGGGCCGCCCGGCGCGCCGCGGTGCGCGTGCAGCTGCAGGCCGTGGCAGCCGGCCCAGGCCGGCGCGGCCGGGGCCGCGAGCAGCGCCGCGGCCAACAGCGCCGTCAGCAGCGGGGAAGGCCGGCGGGCGGCGTCAGCGGGAAGGTGGTTCATAGCCGAAATCGAAGTTGTGCAACACGTGGGTGCGAACCCACTCATTGACCGGATAGCCCAGGCCCTGGCCCACGGCCACCCAGTGCAGCCCCGTCAGCAGCGCGCGGGCCTGGGCGCGGCCGGCGGTGTCGTCCCCGGCGCCGTGCAGCACCTGGGCGTGCATGTAGCCGTACAGCCGGCTGTCGGTCACCGCATTGCTGGCCAGCGACAGCCCGGCCGCGCTCGCCGCCAGCAGCCCCACCGGCACCAGCCACAGCCGGCGCAGCCCGCGCCAGGCCGGCACGGCGCCCGTCACCAGCCGCAGCAGCAGGTACACCAGCTTGGCCAGGTGGCCGATGGCGCCCAGCAGCGAGAAGAACAGCGCCACCGGCGGCACGATGACGGCGCGCGCCGCGTCCTCGCCCTTCTGGAAGTGCGCACCGCCGGGCTCGAACGCCTTCACCGGCGCCTCGTAGGCGGCCAGCTCGCGCTGGGCCACCTCGCGCACCAGCGGCTGCACGACGCCTTTCTCGAACAGCTCGGCGCTGCCGTAGGCCGGCAGCAGCGTCACGCGCGCCGGCAGCTGCAGCCGCTTGCGCAGTTCCGCCTGCACGCCGGCATGGCCGAAGAAGGCCTCCCAGCCCAGGCCCGGCGGCACGGGCTGGCCGCCGACGACCAGCCGGCCCGCGGCCTGGCCGGCCTGCCGGCGCACCTGCGTGGCCACGGCCTCGCGGAAGCCCGCCTCGTCGCCCAGCTGCCAGTCGGCCGGCACCGGCACCCGCGCGCGCACCTTCTGCAGCACGTTGCGGCGCGCCATGCCCGGCACGGTGGACGGCGTCCAGCCGCGCTTGCCGAGGTCGGCGAGGTAGTCGTTCCAGGCCTCGTCCTGGCGCCTGGGGATCTCGGCCTCCAGGTCCACCGGGCCGGGCGCGCGGCGGTAGCGCTCGTACTGCTCGCGCAGCTGGGCCACCGCCTGCTCGTACTGGCGGTACACGCCCTGCGCCTGGCCCAGGCGCCCCAGCACGCCGCGCGAGATCAGCTCCAGCTTGACGTCGCGCACCTTGTCGTCCAGCCGCTCCACCGACACCGCCATGGCCGGAAACAGCGCCAGGAAGGCCTTGCCCTCCGGGCGGGCGAACAGGCCGGGGTCGTCGTCCAGCCCGTCGAGCTGCACCTGCCCGTTCACCAACGCCCGCTGCACGAGCACGATGGTGAGGCTGGTACGGCGCATCTGCGCGTCGCTGCGCGCCACCAGGTGGTCCACCAGCAGCTGCAGCGAGCCGTACACCAGCCCGGCGCTGAGCAGGCACCAGAACAGCATCGCCATCGCGCTGGGCGTGCGCCGGCCGGAGCGGGCCCGCGCGCCCAGCAGCAGCTGCAGCAGCACCAGCGCCACGGCGATGCCGGACAGGCCGCGGCCGAAGATTTCGATGTGGTGCACCTCGGCCGGGCTGGCCGAGCCGCCCACCACGTCCAGCAGGCGCGCGTTGAAGGCCAGCTCGCAGCACAGGTACAGCGCCGTGAGCAGCGCCACGGCCAGCGTCTGTCGGTAGGTCATGCCCGGGCTCCCTGGCTCACTTGTCCAGCACGATGCGGATGGGCTTCTGCTCCTGGCTCGTGAACACCGGTGCCGGCGCGGGCCTGGGTGCCGGCGCCGGTGCGGCGGCCGGCGCGGGGCGCGCCGTGGCGGCGGGGCGATCGGGCGCCGCGGGCGCGGCAGCGCCGAGCAGCGGCGCGGCGCTCACCGGCAGGCCCGGCACGTAGCGCGGGCCGCCCGGCGGCGGCGAACTGCCTTGCGCCTGGGTCTGGGCCTGGGCCGGCGGCGCGGCCGGCTCCGCCGGCAGCGTGAAGTCGCCACGCAGCAGGCGGCCGTCCTTGTAGGTGAAACGCGTGACGCGGCGACCCTGCACGTGGTCGAAGGTCGCCTCGTCGGCGCCGAAGCGCATCTCCGGCTGCGTGCGGCAGTCGCCGAAGTCCCAGCTCAAGGCCTCGCCGCCCTGGATGGCGAACAGCTGCGTCTTGTACGGGCAGCCGTTCGTGCCCTTCTCGACGACCAGCAGCGTGCGCCCGCCGACCGCCTCGGCGGCCAGCACCTTGGCCACCTGCGCCTGCTCGACCGCCAGCACCTTGAAATGCCGCTGCAGCTTGATCGTGTAGCGCCCGTTGAACAGCCGCAGCCGCCCCTCGCCGCCGTCGGCCAGCTTGAAGCTGCCGACCGTCTGGCCCAGCAGCTCCGCCTCGTCCAGGCCCACCGTCATCGGCCGGCCCGCCTGGCCGCCCTGCACCGCGCAACCCGCCAGCACCACTGCCGCCGCCAGCACGGCCGCGTACTTTCCGATCACCATGGACCTCTCCCTGCACTGTTCTTTTCGGCCGCGTTTGTACCGCAGAGGCGGCGCTATCCTGCCGCCCATGAACGACGACGACCTGCTGCGCTACTCGCGCCACCTGCTGCTCGACGAGATCGGCATCGAGGGTCAGCAGCGGCTGCTGGACGCCAGCGCCCTGGTCATCGGTGCCGGCGGGCTGGGCTCGCCGGTGGCGCTGTACCTCGCGTCGGCCGGCGTGGGCCGCATCACGCTGGTGGACCACGACACCGTGTCGCTGACCAACCTGCAACGCCAGATCGCGCACGACATGGGCAGCCTGAACCGGCTCAAGGTCGAGTCCGCCGCGGCGCGCATGGCGGCGCTGAACCCGGCCGTGCAGGTGCGCGCGCTCAGCGAGAAGGCCGACGCCGCGCTGCTGGACGCCGAAGTGCCCAGCGTGGACGTCGTCATCGACTGCACCGACAACTTCGCCACCCGCCACCTCGTCAACGCAGCCTGCGTGCGACACGGCCGGCCGCTCGTCTCCGGCGCGGCCATCGGCTTCGACGGCCAGATCAGCGTCTACGACAGCCGCTCGGGCGAGCACCCCTGCTACGCCTGCCTGTTCCCGCCCGAGTCCGGCTTCGAGGACGCGGCCTGCTCGACGATGGGCGTGTTCGCGCCGCTGGTGGGCATCGTCGGCAGCGTGCAGGCGGCCGAGGCGCTCAAAGTCCTGGCCGGCATCGGCGAGCCGCTGCGCGGGCGGCTGCTGATGCTGGACGGCCGGCGCATGCAGTGGAGCGAGATCGCGATGCAGCGCGACCCGCAGTGCAGCGTCTGCGGCGCTGGATGAAATCCCGCGGCAGCCTTGTTTTGGGGCACAAAATCCAGCGCTGACCTGCCCACAATGCTCACGCCCATGAAGCCTACCGACGTCCCGACGCGCAACTTCCCGACCGCCAAGGAAGAATGCCGCACGCTGCAACCCCACCCCGACTACGACGGCCCGGGCAGCGCCTATGAGCTGGCCTTCAAGGACGAGAGCTTCCTGCTGCGCCAGGACATGCGCGCCGTGCGCATGCAGCTGGAGCTGATGAAGCCCGAGCTGCTGCAGGACGAACAGGGCGTGAAGTCCACCGTCGTCATCTTCGGCAGCGCGCGCATCCCGTCCGCCGAGGCGGCGCAGGCGCTGGTCAGCGCCGCCGAGGCCAGCGGTGACGAGGCCCAGCTGCGCATCGCCCGCAGCAAGCTCGCCATGAGCCGCTACTACGAGGAAGCCCGCCGCTTCGCGCAGATCGTGACGACCGAGAGCGCCCGGCGCGGCCGGCCCGTCGTCGTCGCCACCGGCGGCGGCCCCGGCATCATGGAAGCCGGCAACCGCGGCGCCTACGAAGTGGGCGGCAAGAGCGTGGGGCTGAACATCGTGCTGCCGCACGAGCAGTACCCCAACCCGTACATCACGCCGGAGCTGTGCTTCCGCTTCCACTACTTCGGCCTGCGCAAGATGCACTTCCTGATGCGCTCCGTCGCGCTGGTGTGCTTCCCCGGCGGCTTCGGCACGCTGGACGAACTGTTCGAGTCGCTGACGCTGATCCAGACCGGCAAGAGCCGCCGCCGCCCCATCCTGCTGTTCGGGCGCGACTTCTGGAGCCGGCTGCTCAACGTCGAGCTGCTGCTCGAGACCGGGATGATCAGCCCCGGCGACGAGCAGCTCTTCCACTACGTCGAGACCGCCGAGGAAGCCTGGGCCCTGCTCGAAGCCGAACCCGAACTCGCCAGCATCAACTCTCCTTGAAGCCATGACCAAACTGCGCAACGTCTCCCTCATCGGCGCCCCCACCGACATCGGCGCCGGCGCCCGCGGCGCCAGCATGGGCCCCGAGGCCATGCGCGTGGCCGGCCTGGCCGAGGCGCTGCGCGCACGCGGCGTGGACGTGCTGGACCGCGGCAACCTCGCCGGCCCGGCCAACCCCTGGCTGCCGCCCGTGGACGGCTACCGCCACCTGGACGAGGTCGTCGCCTGGAACACCGCCGTGCACGACGCCGTCTACAGCGAGCTCAAGACCGGCCGCATGCCCATCCTGCTGGGCGGCGACCACTGCCTGGGCCTGGGCTCCATCGCCGCCGTGGCGCACCACTGCCGCGACGTCGGCAAGAAGCTGCGCGTGCTGTGGCTGGACGCCCACGCCGACTTCAACACCAGCGCGCTGACCCCCAGCGGCAACATCCACGGCATGCCGGTGGCCTGCCTGTGCGGCTTCGGGCCGCAGCAGCTCATCGAGATCGGCGGCCACGTGCCGGCCATCAGCCCCAAGTGGGTGCGCCAGATCGGCATCCGCAGCGTCGACGAAGGCGAGCGCCGCTTCGTGCACGAGCAGGACCTGGAAGTCTTCGACATGCGCTTCATCGACGAGATGGGCATGCGCCACACGATGGAGCTGGCGCTGGCGACGCTGGACGACAACACCCACCTGCACGTCAGCTTCGACGTCGACTTCCTCGACCCCGTCATGGCGCCCGGCGTGGGCACCACGGTGGACGGCGGCCCGACCTACCGCGAAGCCCACCTGTGCATGGAGATGATCCACGACACCGGCCGGCTCGCGTCGCTGGACCTGATGGAGCTGAACCCCGCGCTGGACGTGCGCAACCAGACCGCCCAGGTGGCGCTGGACCTCATCGAGTCGCTGTTCGGCAAGAGCACCTTGATGAGGAAGTGAGCGCCTGCCGGGCCGGACGGGAAAATGCACGTGATTGGCCCGCTAGAGTCCGGGCCATGGACGCCACGCCCTACCTGCTGGTCCAGCTCAGCGACACCCACATCACCCACCCCGGCCGGCTGATCTCCGGCCGCGTCGACACCGCTGGCGCGCTGCGCAATGCCGTGCAACGCGTGCTGCAGATCCGTCCACGCCCGGTGGCCGTGCTCATCAGCGGCGACCTCGTCGACGCCGGCCACCCGGCCGAGTACGCGCAGCTGCGCGAGCTGCTGCAACCGCTCATCGACGCTGGCCTGCCGCTGGCGCTGGCACCCGGCAACCACGACGCACGCGCGCCGCTGCAGGCCGCCTTCGCCGACGCGCCCGGGGTGCGCTGCGGCGAGCCTGGCGCCGCCGCCATCCAGTACGCGCTGGACCTGCCGGGCCCGCTGCGCCTCGTCGTGCTGGACAGCCTGCAGGACGGCCGCCCCGACGGCGGCTTCGACGATGCCAAGCTGACCCAGGCCGACGCGCTGCTGGCCGCCCGCGCCGACGTGCCCACGCTGGTGGCGCTGCACCACCCGCCGCACGCGACCGGCCTGGCCGTCATGGACACCATGTCGCTGCGCCATGGCCTGAGCGGCTTCGAGGCGCTGATCGCCCGCCACCCGCAGGTGCAGCGGGTCGTCTGCGGCCACCTGCACCGGCTGACGCTGGGCCAGGTGGCACACGTGGCGGCGCTGAGCGCCCCGTCCACGGCCCACCAGCTCGCGCTGGACCTGCGCACCGACGCGCCGCTGGCCATCACGCAGGAGCCGGCCGGCTGGCTCATCCATGCGTGGGGGCCGGGGCTGCCGCTCGTCAGCCACCTGGCGCAGGCGGGTGAGCATGAGGTCATTCCTGACCTTTGAGCGCATGACGCCGCGGCCCTGGCGCTGCGCAGCGTCGCACACATGGCGAGGCGCTGCCCTGGTGTCGTCAATGCTGCTGCTCTCGACCGTCGCCTCGGCCAGGGAAGACTGCGCCGCACTGGCCAAACGGATCGACGCCACCGTCATCGGCCTGCACCCACCGCTGGAGGGGCGATCTGCCAAGGACCGCGCCACGCCACGGTACAGCGCACCCGCCGCGCATTGCCGACTCACGCAGCGCCCCGTCCAGGCGGACGTCTACCTGACCATCCACACCACGTACAACGGCTGGCTGCAAGTCGGCTTCGTGGACAGCGCCGGCGAAGAACACATCGTCTGGGTGAAGGAGGCCGATGTGCGCATCGGCCCGCCACTGGGCCCCAAGTAGCGCGGTCTTCAGAACCGGTACGTCGCCCCCACCGTCAGGTAGCGCCCCACGGCGCCTTCCTGATGCAGCGACGGGTTGTAGTGCGCGCCGCCCGACGACACGCCGCCGCCCGTGGAGCCAGACGCGAACGCGTCGATGGGCGCCGCGCGGTTGAACAGGTTGGTGACCGAGGCGCGCAGGCTGAGGCCCGTCGTCACCTGCCAGCTGGCGTTCAGGTTGAACGTCGTGAACGACGGCACGTGGCACAGCGGCGAGCCGCCGGCGGGCAACCCGTTCGGGAACACCGTGGACAGCGCGGATGCGCAGTCGGGCAGGTTGTAGCTGCTGTCCTCTACCTTCATGCCGCTGACGTAGTTCAGCGTGCCCGTCAGCTCCACCGGACCGCGAGCCCAGGCCAGGCTCAGCGACGCGCGGTCCTTGGGCGTGCCGGTGTTGGTGGACACGAAGCTGGGCCCGTGCGTGCCGGCCATCTCGTAGACCTGACCGGGGCCGCGGTCGATGGTGTAGCGGATCATGTGCGACCACTGCAGCTGCGGCGTGAACTGGCCCCAGGCGCCGGCGTCGACGCGCAGCCGCCAGTCCAGGTCGACGCCGCTGGTGCGCGCGCTGCCCAGGTTGATGAACGGGTAGGTGCCGTACAGGATGGTGTCGTCGGCGCCGGTGGGCGCGGCGTTGGCCGTCGTCGGGCTGTTGACGCGGTAGAGCTTGGTGCCGTAGGCATCGGGCGTGTCGATCTGGCCCTGGCCGAACAGGCCCACCGAGACGATCTGGTTGCGGATCTTGATGTCGTAGTAGTCCACCGACACGTTCATCGTCGGCAGCGGCTCGAACACGAAGCCCAGCGTCATGGAGCGCGACTTCTCGGGCTTCAGGTCCTTGCCCGGCAGCTGCAGCTGCGTGCCGCCCACGCCGATGTCGCAGGCCTCGCCGGGCTTGACCAGCGCGCACAGCGCCGTGTCCACCAGCGGCGGCAGGTAGCCGGCGCTGGACCCGCTGGTACCGATCTCCACCGGGTTGGGCGCACGGAAGCCGCCGGCGTACGTGCCGCGCAATGTCAGCTGCTTGACGGGCACGTACTTCACGCCGACCTTGGGCGTGACGGACGAGCCGTAGGTGTCGTAGTGGTCGATGCGCGCGGCGGCGTCGATCTCCAGTTGCTTCGTGATCGGCGCGGCCAGCTCGACGTAGGCGGCCGAGATGGTCTGCTTGCCGACGCCGAAGGCGTAGATGTTGCTGGCCTGCGCGCCGCCGGAGAAGCCCTCGGGGAAATGCTCGTCCAGCGAGCGCTTCGAGAACTCGACGCCGGTGCCCAGCGCGAGGTTGCCGCCGCCCAGCTTCATCAGGTCGCGGCTGGCGCGCAGCGACACGAAGTTCAGCGTGTTGGTGGACGTGGAGCGGCCTTCCGGCGTCAGGCCGGCCAGCGCGGCCGCCGTGTTGTTGCCGCCGATGACGTACTTGCCGCTGGTGAGCGCCGCCTGCAGCGCGGGCAGGCTGACGAAGTTGCGCAGGCTCAGCTCGGTGGCCACGCGCGTCAGGCCCAGCGTGGCCTGCAGGTCCCAGCCGGCCCAGCCGCCCTGCAGCTCGGCGACGACCCGCTGCGACTGCGTGGACGTGCGCGAACGCTGCGCCGGCAGGTCGGTGAACTCATAGTCCACCGGGCTGCCGGTGGCGGGGTCGATGACGTTGGTGCCGTTCAGCGCCGTGGGCTGCGGCTGCGGGTGTGCGGGGCCGAAGTTGAAGGTGGTGATGCCGCCGTCGGGCGACACCCAGTTCAGCAGCCCCACCTGCGTCGCGCGGCTGCCCAGCACGGAGGCCGAGACGGACAGCGTCCAGTCCTGCGGCAGCAGCGCCGTCAACTTGCCGAGCACGCTGTAGGTGCGCGTCTCGGGCGCGATCTGCAGCTCGGGGTTGGCCACCAGGCCCAGGTCCTCGCCGCCATAGCGCGTCCAGTCCGAGCCGCCCAGCGCCGGGCGGTCGCTCAGCAGCACCGCGCCCTGGCGACGCAAGCCCGCCGCGAGATAACCCGCGACGCCGTCGCGGTCCAGGTCGCCAAAGCCGCGGATGCCCGAGACCTTGGCCATGCGGCCACCGCCCTTGGACGCGCCGCCCAGCTCGGCCTGCAGCGTCGTGCCCTCGTGGCTGCGCTTGAGGATGACGTTGACGACGCCGGCCATCGCATCCGACCCGTAGATGGCCGACGCGCCGTCCTTCAGCACCTCGACGCGCTCGACGGCCTCGACCGGGATGGACGCGATGTCGACGAAGTCGCGCTGGCCGTCGTCAGGCAGCGGGTAGGAAGCCATGCGGTGGCCGTCGATGAGCACCAGCGTGGCGCCCACGGTGAGGCCGCGCAGCGAGATGCCGCTGCCGCCCGCGCCGAACGCACCCGGCGTGGACTGGCCCAGCGAGCCCATGTTGTTGGCCGACAGGTGCTGCAGCACCTCGCCCAGCGTGCTGTAGCCGGTGCGGGCGATGTCGGCGGCCGACAGCTTCTGCACCGGGCTGGGCGTCTCGGCGTCGGCCCGGCGGATGTTGGAGCCGGTGACCGTGACGCGCGCCAGCGCCGCCTTCTCCTCGCCCGCCGCGCCATCGCCGGTGGCCGCCTGCGCCCACAGCGCGGGCGCGAAACAGCACAACAGGGCCGCGGCAAGCGGCAGCAGGGGCGAGCGGACGGGGGTGTTCACAGTGAGGTCACCTCGGAAGGGCTGGTTGAGAAAGGCGCGATTCTCGACGCAGCAAAAAGCGCGCCGCACGCCGGCGCTGCACGCGTCGCGACGGTGTCAGCGCTGGACAACACCGCCCCCTGGCCGCGGTCGCGGCGGCGATGATGCGGAGCCCGCCACCACCGCGTCCACCAAAGAGCCCTCATGCGACCTGCGCCCCACCGATGCCTGGCCTCCCTGCGACTGGGGCTGGGCGTGCTGCTGTGCCTGTGGGGCAGCCTGGCCTGGGCGGTGTCGTCCCAGGAGGTCTCGTACGACACCGAGCCCGGCGTGCGCATCGCCGCCACGCTGGAACTGCCGGAGTCGGGCGGCGCGGCGGCCGCGCGAGCGCCGGTCGTCGTGCTCGCCGTCGGCGCCGGGCCGTGGGGACGGGGCGGCTACGGCGCGCTGCGCCAGCGGCTTCACGCGGCAGGCGTCGCGACGCTGAGCTACGACAAGCGAGGCTTCGGTGCATCCACCGGGTCCTTCGACGAGTCGCTGCCCGTCGTGTCGCGTGACATCGTGGCCGCGGTGGCCTACCTGAGGTCCCGCGCGGACATCGACGGCCAGCGCATCGCTCTGCTGGGCCACAGCCAGGGCGGCGGGGCGCTGCCGCTGGCCGCCGCCACGTCCGGCGGCATCGCGGGTGTGGTCGTGCTCGCCGCGCCAATCGGAGCACGCGGCGAAGTCTTCGGCGCCAGCATGCGCCAGCAACTGGTCAGCGCCGGCATGCCGGCCGAAACCGCGGGCCGCATCGTGGCGGCCACATCACGCTGGATGGACGGGCGTGCCAGCCAGGCACCGGCTTCGACGCTCGCCACGCTGCGCGAGGCCGCCGTGGCGGCCTTCCGCGACGCGGGCTGGAGCGCGGAACAGGCGCGGGGCGCCGTCGCCGCGCTGGACAACCCGATGCTGCTCTCCATGTACGACGCGCCGCTGGACCAGGACCTGCTGCGCTCGGGCGCGCCGGTGCTGGCGGTCTATGGCGGGGCGGACACGATCGTGTCGCCGGACGTCTGCGTGCCCGCCGCCAACCGCGCGCTGGCCGGCCACCGCGATGCGCTCGTGCTGCTGGTGCCGGGCATGCCCCACGGCCTGGACCGCACCGGCCCGGTGCCGCCGCCCCGCGCCGGTGCGCTGGCCGAGGACGGCATGTCGCCCGTGCTGGTCAGCGCCGTCCAGCACTGGCTGGTGCAGCACCTGCGCTGAGCCCGCGCATCACGCCCCGGCGATCCAGCCTTCCAGCGGGTCCACGCCCTCCGGCCAGCCGTAGCGCGGCTGCTCGGCGGCCCAGCCGGCCTGCAGCAGCGCCAGCACGGCGTCCAGGCTGTCGCCGCTGGCGTCGGCAACCAGCTCGTCGCGCTGCGCGTGGCTGAGCTTCAGGCGCAGGCCCAGCCGGGTGCGGCCCTGCTCCAGCGCGTCGACGATGTCTTTGCGGGCGATCAGCCGCTCGGGCGTCTGCGCGGTCTTGGTATCGCTCTTGTACGAGCGGCGGCCGATCAGCTCGCGCGCCAGCAGGCCGGGGTAGGCCTCCAGGGCGACTCGGCTCTCGTCGCCGGCCAGGTGGCCGGCCAGGTGCACGCCCGCCGCGATCAGCCGCGGCACGCCGGCGTGCAACATCCAGGCCACCGGCGGGTTCACCCACTTCATGCTGGGGCTGGCGCCGGCCGGGCCGTCGCAGGCGCGGTGCGCGAACTTGGCGCCGGCCGGCCGGGCGTCGCAGAACGCGGCGAAGCGGTCGCGGATGTCGGCGCGGTCCAGCGCCGCGTAGTGGGCCATCAGCGTGGCGTAGTCGGTGGGCCAGCCCAGCGCCTCCACCAGCTCGCGCGGCAGGCCGAACGGCAGGTCGAAACCGGCCAGCCACGGCCCGGGGCGGGCCAGCCAGTCGGAGAAGGCGTCCAGGCTGTCCAGCGCTGTCAGGCCGTCCAGCCGCATGACGGCGCCGTGACGGCGGCCCGCGGCGACGCGGATGGGCTTGGCGCGGCGAGGCGCACTCGTGAAGTCGATCCCGAAAACAGTGCGCTCGTGCATGGCCGGCATTCTGGGGCTGGGCAGAATCGCCAGCGCCCATGTCCGACCTGCTCGATCTTCCCTGCCTGCCCACCGATGGCTTCGACGCCGCCGCCTTCGACACCGCCGTGGCCGCACAGCGCCAGCTGGCCTGCGCGGGCGCCTACCAGGCCTCCACCGACGCGCTGGAGCTGCTGCTGCCCACCTGCCCGCCCACCGAGCAGCGCCGCCGTGGCGAGGTGCTGGTGCTGCTGGCCCACCAATACCCGCGGCTGGGGCAGCTGACCGCCAGCGCGCGCTGCGCCACCGAGGCGCTGGCGCTGGCCGAGCGGCTGGGCGACGACCGGCTGCGCGCCGACGCACTGACGACGCAGGCCTTCGTCTACAGCCAGCTGCTGATGGGCCGCGACGCGCTGGAGACCGGCATGAAGGCGCTGGGGGCCGCCCGCCGCGCCGGCGACGCGGTGCGCGAGGCCTGGGCGCTGTGCCGCATCGGCATCGCCTACGCCAGCCTGGACAACACGCGGCAGGCCCAGGCCTGCGTCGGCCAGGCGCTGGAGATCGCCGAGCGGCACGGCGCCACCGAGGTGCGCTTCGCCTGCCTGAACAACCTGGCCTATTTCTGGCTGAGCCGCGTCGAGGAGGCCGGCGTCGCGGGCGACAGCGCCGCGCTGGCCGAGGCGGTGGAGCAGGCGCGCGACATGGCGCGCCAGGCCACCGCGCTGGCCCGCGAGGCGTCGGGCAGCCCCTACCAGGTGGCCGTGTCGCTGTCCAACCTCATCAACGCGCTGCTGGCCGGCGGCCGGCTGGACGAGGCGCTGCCGCTGCTCAACGAGTTCGGCCACCTCGCGCACGACCACGGCTACCGCACGCTGGCGGTGGAGGCCGATGCGCGGCGCGCCGTGTTCCTGGGCCTCAAGGGCGAGCCGGTGCAGGCCGCGCGCATGCTGCAGGCGCTGCTGGACGCCGCCGTGGAGCCGCCGCCCAAGCTGCGCCGGCTGCTGGTGCGCGCGCTGTACGACACGCACAAGGCCAGCGGCCAGTTCCGCGAGGCGCTCGCCTGGCTGGAGGCGCTGGTGAGCCTGGACCGCCAGATCACGCGCGACAACCTGGTGCTGCAGACCGAGGTCATCCTGATCCGCGAACAGGTGGAGCAGGCCCAGGCCCGCGCCGACAGCGCCGCCGCCGACGCGCGCCGCGAGCGCGCCCGCGCGCTGCACCTGGAGAACGAGCAGCAGCGCCTGCGCGAGCACGCCAACGCGCTGGACCGCGCCGCGCACGAGGACGTGCTGACCGGCCTGCACAACCGGCGGCATGCCGAGTTCGCGCTGCCGCTGCTGGTGGAAGGCGCCCGCGTGGCGGGCCAGGTCATCAGCGTCGCGACGCTGGACGTGGACTGGTTCAAGCGCATCAACGACACGCACGGCCACGCGGTGGGCGATGCCGTGCTGCAGCAGCTCGCCCAGCTGCTGCGCCACCGGCTGCGCAGCGCCGACCTGATGGCTCGCATCGGCGGCGAGGAGTTCCTGGCCGTGCTGGTGGGCATCGCGCCGCCGCAGGCCGCCGAGATCTGCGAGCGGCTGCGCCTGGCCGTGGCCGAGCACGACTGGGCCGCCACGGCGCCGGGGCTGGTCGTGCGCATCAGCGTAGGCATCGCCGGTGGCGCGCCGCCGCTGCAGGCCGACCAGCTGCTGCAGCGCGCCGACCACGCCCTCTACGCCGCCAAGCGCGGCGGGCGCAACCGCGTGCACGTGGACTGAGCGTCGCCGCGGCGCCTCCTCCGGCCGGCGCCCCCCACGATTCACAAGCCCCGCGTTCCGCCCGTTGACACGGCGGCCGCGTGTCTCCGATACTGAATTGGAACCGGTTCCAAATTCTTACAACGGAGACAACCAGTGTTTCATTCAGGGTTCTTGAGAAGCGCTGCCGGCCGCATGGGCCGTGCAGCATCGGGCGCATGGCTGGCCGGCCTCATCGGCGCGGCGGCGCTGACAGCCTGCGGCGGTTCGGGCGGCGGTGACGCAGGCACGACGCCCGTTCCCCCCACGCCCACGCCGGTGGGCCTGACGATGCTGAAGACCGCCGGCACGCAGTGGGTGGACGCCGACGGCAAGCAGGTGCTGCTGAAGGGCACCAACCTCGGCAACTGGCTCGTCCAGGAGTTCTGGATGATGGGCCAGGGAGGCAACGGCGTGACCGACCAGTGCACGCTGGAGGCCAAGCTGACCGAGCGCTTCGGCTACAGCGAGAAGGAGCGGCTCATCCAGCTGTTCCGCGACAGCTGGATCACCGCCCGCGACTGGGACCAGCTCAAGGCCTTCGGCTTCAACGTCGTGCGCCTGCCCATCCTGTGGAGCGTCATCGAGGACGAGAAGAAGCCACGCACGCTGCGGGCCGACGCGTGGAAATACCTGGACGCCAGCATCGCCGAGGCGAAGAAGCGCGGCATGTACGTGATCCTGGACCTGCACGGCGCGCACGGCGGCCAGACGCCCAACGACCACACCGGCTGCGCCGGCCAGAACAAGTACTGGACCGACACCGACGCGCAGGACCGCACGCGCTGGGTGTGGCAGCAGATCGCCACCAAGTACAAGGACGAGCCGGTGGTGGCCGCCTATGACCCGCTCAACGAGCCCTGGGGTTCGACACCCGAGGCGATGGTCACGCGCGTGGAGGACCTCTACAAAACCATCCGCGCCATCGACGCCAAGCACATCGTGCTGCTGCCCAGCCACTACGGCAGCATCGACGCCTACGGCAACCCGACCACGAAGGGCATGACCAACGTGGCCTTCGAGATCCACCCCTACCCGGGCCTGTTCGGCGACCGCCCCGGCGACACGCCCTACGCGGTGCACCGCGACTGGCTGCGCTGCGGCCCGACGGGCGCGACCGGCGTGTGTGCTTACAACAAGCAGGTCAGCGAGCTGAAGGTGCCACTGCTGGTCGGCGAGTTCCAGCCCTGGCAGGGTGCGGGGCTGGACCTGGGCGGCCAGATCGGCCGTGCCACCTACGACACCTATGCCAAGTACGGCTGGGCGTCCACGTCGTGGTCGTACAAGATCGTCAGCCCGGCCGGCGGCTCGGGCAAGGGTACCTGGGGCCTGGTGACGAACGCGCCCAACGCCAGCTTCGACACCGGCGTGGGCATGGTGGCCAAGGCCAGCACCTGGGACTGCGCCGGCTGGAACGCCAGCTTCGCCAACGCCTGCGCGACGAAGCCGCCGACGATCAAGGTTGGCGGCACCGGGCCCAAGACCTACTACTTCGTCATCAAGACCGGCGCGGTGGGCGGCAGCGACCCCGACGTGACGTTCGACAAGATCAGCATCGTCGACACCGCCAGCAACGCGGAGGTCATCGCCAACGGCGGCTTCGGCAGCAACACCGGCTGGACGACGCTGGCCATCAGCGGCACGCTGGCGCTGGACTTCAACGACACCACCGCAGGCAAGGCGCCGACGGGCAGCGACGGCGCCGTGCTGCGCGTGACGCGCCCGGCCGGCGTGACCGGCGAGATCAACGGTGGCGTCTACCAGGCCATCACGCTCCAGGGCGGCCGCAGCTACACGCTCAGCGGCGTGTTCAAGGACAACGGCAGCGCCAACACCTGGGCCGAGATGTACCTGCTGGACAAGCCGCCCGTGCCCGGCAAGGACGTCGTCGACATGAACGGCAAGGTGGACTTCACGACCGCCACCGTCGCCGAGATCGAGGCGCTGTTCAAGAGCTACGCGACGCAGGCCAACGAGCCGCACTCGGGCCTGGCGCAGTGGCTGGTCAGCGCGACGGCGCCGGAGGTCTTCCAGCTGCCCGATCGCCCCGCGGGCCTGAAGCTGACCGAAGCCGCCAACGGCAACACGCTGAGCTGGACCGCCAGCACCGACGCGAAGGTGACGGGCTACAACGTCTACCGCGCCAGCAGCGCCGCCGGCAACTACGCCAGGCTGGCCGACAAGGTGACTGCCGCCACGTACGCCGACACCAGCGCGGTGCCGGGCACGACGTACTACTACGTCGTCACGGCCGTGACCGCCGCCAACGAGAGCTACTACAGCGACGCCGCCAGCACCACGCTGCAATACGTGGCCGTGCCGGCGACGCTGCAGGCCGAGGCCTTCACCGCGATGAGCGGCGTCGAGCTGGAGAACTGCAGCGACACCGGCGGCGGCCAGGACGTGGGCCACTTCGACCCGGACGACTGGATCGAGTTCAAGATCAGCGTCGCCAGCGCCGGCAACTTCACGATCGACTACCGCCTCGCCACCGCCAACGGCAGCACCGGCTTCGAGGTCTGGGTGGACGGCGTCAAGGCCGTCAACGTGATGGCCGTGCCCAACACCGGCGGCTGGCAGACCTGGGTCACGCAGACCAGCGCGCCGTTCGCGATGACGGCCGGCAACCACACGCTGCGGCTGAAGTCCGTCGGCAAGGAGTGGAACCTGAACTGGCTGAAGGTGAACGCGCAGTAGCACCCGGGGCGGAGTGCGGCCGGCCTAGACTGGCCGCATGAACCCCGTCCTCATCGAAGTCCTGCGCGGCAGCGCCGTCGAGTCCCGCCATGCCGGCGCGCTGGCCATCGTCGACGCGTCCGGCGCCGTGCACACGGCGCTGGGCGACGTCGACCGCCCCGTCTTCCCGCGCTCGGCCGTCAAGCTGCTGCAGGCCTTGCCGCTGGTGGCCAGCGGCGCGGCCGACACGTTCCAGCTGACCGACGAGGAACTGTCGCTGGCCTGCGCGTCGCACAGCGGCGAGCCCGAGCACGTCGCCACCGCGGCCGGCGTGCTGGCCAGGCTGGGGCTGGACGCGAGCGCGCTGGAATGCGGCACGCAGTGGCCCGGCCGCGAGCCGGTGCTGCGCGCGATGGTGGCGCGCGGCGAGACGGCCACGCCGCTGCACAACAACTGCTCGGGCAAGCACAGCGGCTTTGTCTGCGTGGCCTGTGCGATGGCGCGCAACGCCGGCGCGGACCCCGCCGAGTTCGCACGCGGCTACGTCGCCGCCGAGCACCCCGTCATGCGCGAGGTGTCGGCGGCGCTGTCGGCCACCACGGGCGTGGACGTCGAGCGCGCGCCGCGCGGCATCGACGGCTGCTCCATCCCCACGTTCGCGCTGCCGCTGCGCGCGCTGGCGCTGGCCTTCGCGCGCGCCGGCACCGGCCAGGGCCTGTCGGCAGGGCACGCACGCGCGGCGCAGCGGCTGCGCCGGGCCGTCGCCCGCGCGCCGTTCATGGTGGGCGGCACGGACCGCTTCGACACCCGCGTCATGCAGGCCTTCGGCGAGCGGCTGTTCTGCAAGATCGGCGCCGAGGGCGTCTACTGCGCCGCCCTGCCCGAGCTGGGCCTGGGCGTGGCGCTGAAGATCGACGACGGCGCCGCCCGCGCGGCCGAGGCGGCGATGGCCGCCGTGGCGCAGGCGCTGCTGCGCAGCGAGGATGAGCTGCTGCACGGCTACAGCCACCTCGCGCTGCGCAACTGGAACGGGCTGGACGTCGGCTCGCTGCGGCCGGCGGCGGCGCTGCAGGCGCTGGGCCACGCCCCCGGCTGACCCGCCGCCCGCCCTGCCCGACCCGGCCGGGCGTGAATAAAAACGATACAAAACGAGACCAAGCAAGCGCTTGGTTGGTTTTACAGTCGGCAACATGTCCGCTGCAAAGCCCCCCTCACCCGACGCCCAACCGCCCCGCGAGCGGCTGCTGGCCGAAGCCATGCGCCTGTTCGGCGAGCGCGGCTTCGATGCGGTGACCACCCGCGAGATCTGCGCCGCCGCCGGCGTGAACCCCGGCGCCATCCACTACCACTTCGGCGACAAGGACGGCCTGTACCGCGAGGTGCTGCGGCTGCCGGTCACCGAGCTCAGCGAGCTGCTGGAAGGCTTCGACGACCCGGGCCTGAGTCTGCACGAGTCCATCCGCCGCTTCATCCACCCCTTCCTGTTCGACGACGGCGCCTGCAGCGCGCAGCTGTTCTTCCGCGAGATGCAGGCACCCAGCGCCATCTTCATGGACACGGTGGCGCGCGACGTCGGCCCGCTGTTCGACCGCTTCGCCCGGCTGCTGGCCCGGCACGCCGGCATGGACGAGCCCAACGCCGCCATCCACCAGCTGGCGATGGGGCTGCAGGCCATGGCGCACGACTACTCCATGACCCGCCCGATGCTGGACGCCTTCCACCCCGAGCTGCTGGCCGACGACCCGCTGCTGGAGCAGACCTGCCACCGCCTGGCCGACTGGGGCTGCGCCCTGGTGGCCTACGAAAGCAACCGCCACAAGCCCACATGACACGACGCCCCCTCCTCCTCGCCGCGCCGCTGCTGGCCCTGCTGGCCGCCTGCGCCAGCGCCCCGCCCGCCACGCCGCCCGCCCCGGCCGCCATTCCCGCCGCCTGGCGCTCGCCGCTGCCGCACGGCGGCAGCACGACGGCGCTGGCCGCCTGGTGGCAGGCCTTCAGCGACCCCACGCTGGCCCGCCTCGTCGAGCGTGCGCAGGCGCAAAGCCCCACGCTGGCCCAGGCCGCCGCGCGCCGCCGGCAGGCCGAGGCCGGCGCCGCCCAGGCGCGCGCCGCGCTGCTGCCCGCGCTGACGGCCAACGCGCAGGCCCAGCGCGGCCGCAACCTCAGCGGCATGGCCGGCACGGCCACGACGGCCAGCGGCACGCTGAACGCGAGCTGGGAGATCGACCTGTTCGGCGGCCAGCGCGCCGCCGCCGAGGCCGGTGCCGCTGAGGCCACGGCCGCCACGGCCGACTGGCATGCGGCGCGCGTCAGCCTCGCCGCCGACGTGGCGCAGGCCTATGTGCAGCTGCGGCTGGCGCAGGCCCGCGAGGAAAGCGCCGAGCTGGACACGCGCTTCGCCGAGCAGATCGCCGCCTGGGGCCGCGAGCAGCAGAAGGCCGGGCTGATGAGCGCCAGCGACGCCGCCATCCTGAACACCGAGCGCGCCGTCGCCGCGGCCAACCGCAGCCAGTGGCGCGCCGAAGCGCAGATCGCGCTGCAGACGCTGGCCTTGCTGTGCGGCGAACGCGCCGAGGCGCTGGCCGCCGAGCTGGCACCGCCCGCCGTCGCCCCGCAGGGTTTCGACCTGCGCCGCAGCCAGCCGCGCGCGCCGGCCTTCGACGTGGCCGCGCTGCCCGCGCAGCTGCTGGCGCAGCGCCCCGACCTGACTGCCGCGCACCAGCGCTGGATCGCCGCGGTGCAGACGCAGCGCAGCGTGGAGGCGCAGCGCTGGCCGCAGCTCAGCCTGGCCGCGCTGGCCGGCGAGACGCGGCTGCGCGCCGGGGGCGCGACGAGCAACGCGTCGACCTGGTCGTTCGGCCCGAGCCTGAGCCTGCCGATCTTCGACGCCGGCCTGCGCAAGGCCCGCGCCGAGGGCGCCGAGGCCGCCGCCGACGAAGCCGCCGCCGGGCTGCAGGCCCGCTGGCAGCAGGCCGTGGCCGAGGTCGAGCAGCAGCTGCAACGCGTGACCGCCGGCGCCGAGCGCGAGCGCGAGGTGGACGCCGTCAAGCGCGAGTGGGAAGGCATCGCACTGCGCACCGCCGCCCAGGCCCAGGCCGGGCTGCAGAGCGGCGCGCAACGCAACACCACCTTCCGCAACGCGCTGGCCGCCTACGACGCCGTGCTGGGCGTGCGCGCCGAGCAGGCACTCGCCTGGATCGGCCTCTACCGCAGCCTCGGCGGCGGCTGGACCGACGCCTCGCTCACGAACACCTCCCAGAACACAGCCGCTTCCCGCTGACCCGCCATGAAGACCCGCATCCCCACCCTCCTCACCGCCACCCTGACGCTCGCGCTGGCCGCGGCCTTCGTCATCGCGCTGTCCGGCCCCGCCGAGGCGCAGCAGGCCGCCGCCAGCGCGGCGCCCAAGCCGGCGCTGACCGTCAAGCGCGTGCTGGCGCAGTCGGCCACGTGGCCGCAGACGCTGTCGGGCACCGGCTCCATCGCCGCGTGGCAGGACGTCGTCATCGGCGCCGAGATCGGCGGCCAGCGCCTGGCCCAGCTCAACGTCGACGTGGGCGACCGTGTGAAGAAAGGCCAGTTGCTGGCCCGCCTGAGCCCCGGCACGCTGGAAGCCGACCTGGCCGCGTCGAAGGCCGCGCTGCTGGAGGCCGAGGCCTCCGCGCGCGACGCCCACCTGACCGCCGAGCGCGTGAAGACGCTGCAGGGCAGCGACGCGCTGTCGCCGCAGGCCATCGACCAGGCGCTGGCCGCCGACGCCGCCGCGCAGGCCCGCGTCGCCGCCGCGAAGGCGCGGGTGCAGGCCGACCAGCTGCGCCTGTCGTACACGCAGATCACGGCGCCGGACGACGGCGTCATCAGCGCCCGCATCGCCACGCCCGGCGCGCTGGTGCAGCCGGGGCAGGAACTGTTCCGCCTGCAGCGCCAGGGCCGCCTGGAGTGGCGCGCCGAGGTGCCCGGGGCCGAGCTGGCGCAGCTGAAGGCCGGCCAGAAGGTGCGCGTGCAGCCCAGCGGTGCGCCGGCGCTGGAAGGCCGCGTCCGCCGCGTCGCGCCGCAGATCGACGCGCAGACGCGCAACGGCCTGGTCTACGTGGACCTGAAGGGCGGCGACGAGCTGCGCGCCGGCCTGTTCGCGCGCGGCGACTTCGTGCTCGGCGAGAGCGCCGCGCTGACGCTGCCGCAGAGCGCCGTGCTGCTGCGCGACGGCTTCAGCTACGTGTTCCGCATCGATGGCAGCAAGGTGCGCCAGCAGAAGGTGCAGATCGGCCGCCGCGAGGCCGACCGCGTCGAGGTGCGCTCGGGCCTGGCCGCGGGTGCCGCGGTCGTCGAGTCCGGCGTCGGCTTCCTGGCCGACGGCGACACCGTGCGCGTGGCCCAGTAAGGAGCGAACGATGTTCAATGTCTCCCGCTGGAGCATCGCCAACCCGGTGCCCGCCATCATGCTGTTCATCATGCTGACGGTGGCCGGCCTGTACGGCTTCAAGCAGATGAAGGTGCAGCAGTTCCCCGACATCGAGCTGCCCACCATCGTCGTCAGCGCGTCGCTGCCCGGCGCCGCGCCCGCGCAGATGGAAACCGAGGTGGCCCGCAAGATCGAGAACTCGATCGCCACCGTGCAGGGCGTCAAGCACATCTACACCAAGGTGCAGGACGGCATGGCCACGGTCACCGTGGAGTACCGCCTGGAGAAGCCGCTGCAGGAGGCGCAGGACGACACGCGCAACGCGGTGTCGCAGATCCGCGCCGACCTGCCGGCCGACCTGCGCGACCCGGTCATCACGAAGATGAACCTGTCGGGCATGCCCATCTTGACCTACACGGTCTCGTCCAGCACGATGGACGACGAGGCGCTGTCCTGGTTCGTCGACAACCAGGTCGCCAAGCGGCTGCTGGCCGTGCGCGGCGTGGGCTCGGTGTCGCGCGTGGGCGGCGTCAGCCGCGAGCTGCGCGTGGAGCTGGACCCGTCGCGCATGCTGGCGCTGGGCGTCACGGCGGCCGAGGTGTCGCGCCAGCTGAAGAACGTGCAGCAGGAAGCCCCCGGCGGCCGCGCGAAGCTGGGCGGCGCCGAGCAGTCGCTGCGCACCATCGCCACCGTGCAGAGCGCGGCCGAGCTGGCGGCGCTGGACATCCCGCTCGCCGACGGCCGCCACGTGCGGCTGGACCAGGTGGCCGCCGTCAGCGACACGCTGGCCGAACGCCGCGCCGGCGCCTTCCTGAACGGCAAGCCGGTGGTGGGCTTCGAGATCGTGCGCGCCAAGGGCGCTGGCGAGGTGGACGTGGCCGAGCGGCTGCGCGCCGCGCTGGAGGAGCTCAAGGCCGCGCACCCGGACATCACCGTCACCGAGGCCTTCAACTTCGTGGACCCGGTCATCGAGAACTACGACGGCAGCCTGTCGCTGCTGCTGGAGGGCGCCTTCCTGGCCGTGCTGGTGGTGTGGTTCTTCCTGCGCGACTGGCGCGCCACGCTGGTCAGCGCCGTCGCGCTGCCGCTGTCGGCCATCCCCGCCTTCCTCGTCATGCACTGGATGGGCTTCACGCTCAACGTCATCACGCTGCTGTCGCTGTCGCTCGTCATCGGCGTGCTGGTGGACGACGCCATCGTCGAGATCGAGAACATCATGCGGCACCTGACGATGGGCAAGACGCCGCTCGAAGCCGCCCGCGAGGCGGCAGACGAGATCGGCCTGGCCGTCATCGCCACCACGTTCACGCTGATCGCCGTGTTCCTGCCCACCGCGTTCATGAGCGGCGTGGTCGGCAAGTTCTTCGTGCAGTTCGGCTGGACGGCGGCCATCGCGGTGTTCTTCTCGCTGGTGGTGGCCCGCATGCTGACGCCGATGATGGCCGCCTACGTGCTGAAGGCGCCCAAGCGCCAGCACAAGGAGCCGTCGTGGATGCCCGCCTACCTGCGCGCCGCGCGCTGGGCGTTCACGCACAAGGGCAAGACGCTGGCCATCACGGCGGCCTTCAGCGTGGCCGCCTGCGCGCCGCTGTTCATGGGCAAGATCCCCGGCGCATTCATCCCGCCGGACGACCTGAGCCAGACGCAGATCAGCATCGAGCTGCCGCCCGGCAGCACCTATGAGGAAACCCGCGCGGCCGCCGAGCAGGCGCGCGCGGCTGCCGCCTCGCACCCGCACGTGAAGCTCATCTACACGGCGGTCGGCGGCGGCAGTGCCGGCGGCGACCCGTTCGCGATGGGCGGCGCGCCGGAGGCCCGCAAGGCCACGCTGACGCTGAACCTGACACCCCGCAAGGAACGCAGCGGCACCAGCAAGCAGCAAATCGAGCGCGAGCTGCGCGAGAAGCTGGAGAGCATTGCCGGCGCGCGCATCAAGGTGTCGTTCGGCGGCTCCAACGAGAAGTACCAGTTGGTGCTGGCCGGCGAGGAAGGCGACGCCCTCGCGGCCCACGCCGCCAAGGTGGAGCAGGAGCTGCGCGGGCTGCCCGGCATCGGCCAGGTGACCAGCAGCTCCAGCCTGCAGCGCCCCGAACTCATCGTGCGGCCGGACGCCGCCCGCGCCGCCGACCTGGGCGTCAGCACCGCGGCGATTGCCGACACGCTGCGCATCGCGACGGCGGGCGACTACGACCAGCTGCTGCCCAAGCTCAACCTCAGCCAGCGCCAGGTGCCCATCGTCGTGCGCCTGCCCGACGCGGCCCGCACCGACCTCGCGCTGCTGGGCGAGCTGACCGTGCCCGGCTCCCGCGGCCCGGTGCCCGTGCGCCAGGTGGCCGAGCTGAGCCTGACCAGCGGCCCGGCACAGATCGACCGTTTCGACCGGCTGCGCAACGTCAACTTCGAGATCGAGCTGAACGGCCAGCCGCTGTCCGAGGTGCAGGCCGCCGCCAGCAAGCTGCCCAGCATCGCCACGCTGCCGCCGGGCATCACCAAGGCCGAGGTGGGCGACGCCGAGGCCTTCGCCGAGCTGGGCCAGGGCTTCGCGCTGGCCATGGGCACGGGTGTCGCCTGCATCTACATCGTGCTGGTGCTGCTGTTCCACGCGTGGGTGCAGCCGGTCACCATCCTGGGTGCGCTGGTGCTGTCCATCCCGGGCGCCATCCTGGCGCTGTTCGTGACCGGCACGGACCTGTCCATGCCGGCCATGATCGGCATGATCATGCTGATGGGCATCGCGACGAAGAACTCCATCCTGCTGGTGGAGTACGCCATCGTCGCGCAGCGCGAGCAGGGCCTCTCAAGGCTGGACGCGCTGCTGGACGCCTGCCACAAGCGCGCGCGGCCCATCGTCATGACGACGCTGGCCATGGGCGCCGGCATGCTCCCCATCGCGTTGGGCTTCGGCACCGACCCGAGCTTCCGCGCCCCGATGGCCATCGTCGTCATCGGCGGGCTCATCACCAGCACCTTCCTGAGCCTGCTGGTGATCCCGGTGCTCTACGAGGTGGTGGACGACTTCATCCAGCGCTTCACGCGCAGGAAGGCGAAGGTGCACGAAGCACCGGCCTCGGTCTGACGCCCCTCGGCACCGCCACCGGTGCCTGAACCTTGAACTGCCGTCCTCTGCGACGGCAGTTCTGTTGGCAGGCCGCGCGAATCCGCCGCTCAGCCCAGCCGGAACACCGCCACCGACCGCGCCAGCTCGTCGGCCTGCTGCTGCAGGCTGACGGCGGCCGCGGCGGATTCCTCCACCAGCGCGGCGTTCTGCTGGGTCATCTGGTCCAGGCCCGCGATGGCTTGGCCGATCTGGCCGATGCCGGTGCTCTGCTCGCCGGTGGCCAGGCTGATCTCCGACACGATGTGGCTGACGCGGGCGATGGCGTCGATGATCTCGCGCATGGTTTCGCCGGCGCGGCCGACCAGGGCGGCACCGTTCTCGACGTTCTCGCCGCTCTGCGTGATGAGCGCCTTGATCTCCTTGGCGGCCTCGGCCGAACGCTGCGCCAGCGTGCGCACCTCGCCGGCCACGACGGCGAAGCCGCGGCCCTGCTCGCCCGCCCGCGCGGCCTCCACCGCGGCATTGAGCGCCAGGATGTTGGTCTGGAACGCGATGCCGTCGATGACCGAGATGATGTCGGCGATCTTGGCCGACGACGCGCTGATGCGGCCCATCGTCTCGACCACCTCGTCCACGACGCCGCCGCCGCGGCGCGCCACCACCGTCGCGTCGCTGGCCAGCTGCTGCGCCTGCCGCGCCGACTCGGCGTTGTGCGTGACGCTGGCCGTCAGCTCCTCCATCGCCGACGCCGTCTCCTGCAGGTTGGACGCCGCCTGCTCGGTGCGGTTGCTGAGGTCCTGGCTGCCCGTGGCCACCTCGCGCGACGCGTTGGCGATGTTGTCGGTGCTCTGGCGCACGCCGGAGACGACGGTGACCAGCGAGGCCTGCATGCCCTGCACGCCGCGCATGACGGCGGCCGTCTCGTCGCTGCCGTCCACGCGCACCGCGTGGCTGAGGTCGTGCCCGGCGATGCGCTCGGCCGCCTTCACGGCCTGCGACAGCGGCGCCAGGATGGAGCGGATGTTGACCACCGTGTAGCCCGCCAGCAGCAGCACCGCGACGACGACCACCAGCGTCAGGTTGCGGCGGATGACCTGCTCGTTCTCCCCCAGCAGCTTCACCTGCTGGGCGGAGTTCTGGTCGACCTTCTCGGTCATCTCGGCCAGCGCCTTGTCCACCGCGCGCACCGGCGCCTTGACGGGCTCCATCGCCTGGTTGGCCGCCGCGGTGTCGGCGAACTCACCTTTGGCAACGCGCGCCTGGATGCCGCCGAAGCCCGTGCGGTAGTCCTGCAGCGCCTGCTTCAGTTCGGCCGGCATGCGCTTCACGTCGGGCGGCACGTCGAGCTGGCTGATCTTGTCGAGGCTGGTGGAGACCTTGTCGAAGGTGTCTTCCCAGTCCTTGCGGTAGCGCTCCACGGCCTTGGGATCGGCCAGGTTGATGAGCAGGTCCTTCTCGTAGCGCCGCAGGTTGCCCACACCGGCACGGATGCCGGCCAGCTGCGTCAGCGACTCGACGTCGTTGCCGACGTAGTGGGAGAACCGGTCGTTGGACTGCGACAGGCTGTACAGCCCCTGCAGACCGACGATCAACAGGCCCAGCACCGCCAGCGCCGCCAGCGCGAGCAGCCGCGCCTTGATCGTGAAATCGCTCAGCTTCATCGCCACTCCCTCACGAGGTTGTGGCGGGAGCCTAGTCTTTTGCCGCCGGACCGCCAAGCCTCAGGCTTGCGGGTTGCCTTCTGGGCGCCACAGCTCTCGCATCGTCGCCTCGAACGCATCACCGACGCGCTGCGGCGCCCGCCAGGGCCGTGCCCGCCCGGCCACCCAGACCGACTGCCACGGCGAGCCGTTGCTGCCGAACACGACGGCGTCCAGCAGGTGCTCGTCCGGCACGCCGCGCAGCCCGTCGGCTTCGCGGTTGAGCACCAGCGCGTCGGCGCGCGCGCCGGGCGTCAGGCCCCAGGCCGTGAAGCCGGCCGCGCGGGCGCCGCCCTGCACGGCCGCGTCGAACAGCCGCGCCGCGCTGGACGGCTGGCTGCCCGGCAGCGACGCGATGTTGCGCTGCCGGTGCAGCAGCCGCTGGCCGTACTCCAGCCAGCGCAGCTCCTCCACCCAGCCACGCGTGACCTGGCTGTCGGAGCCCACCGTCAGCGCCGCGTTGTTGTGCAGCCAGCGCGGCAGATCGGCGAAGCCGTCGCCCAGGTTGGCCTCGGTGCCCGGGCAGATGACGATGCCGGCGCCGCTGAGCGCCACGGCCTCGATCTCGGCCGGCTCCGCGTGCGTCGCATGCACCAGCTGCCAGCGCGGGTCCAGGCGGCCATGCTCGGCCAGCCATTGCAGCGGGCGCAGGCCGGTGGCGCGCAGGCAGTCGGCCACCTCTGCCGTCTGCTCGGCCACATGGATGTGGATGGGCAGGTCGGCGCTGCCCACCAGGCTCAGCAGCCGCGCGATGTCGGCCGGCGACGCGCCGCGCAGCGAGTGCAGCGCCACGCCGGCGTTCACGCGCGGCAGGCCCGCGGCGTTGACGCGCTGGCAGGCGCGCCAGGCCCAGTCGGCATCCGCGGCGAAGCGGTGCTGGTCGGGCCGCAGCCCGGCGGCGTCGAAGCCGCTGCGCGTGTAGACGACAGGCAGCAGCGTCAGGCCGATGCCGGTGTCCTCGGCCGCGGCGGCCAGCGCCCAGGCCATGTCCAGCTCGTCGTCGAAGTCCTGCCCGTGCGCCGGGTGGTGCAGGTAGTGGAACTCGCAGACCTGCGTGTAGCCGCCGCGCAGCAGCTCGGCATAGAGCTGGCTGGCCACCGCCCGCAATTGGTGCGGCGAGATGCGCAGCGCAAGCGCATACATGCGGTCGCGCCAGCTCCAGAAATCGTCCTCGCCGGCCTCGCGGCGCTCGGCCAGGCCCACGAAGGCGCGCTGGAAGGCGTGGCTGTGCGCGTTGACGAGGCTGGGAATGACCGGCCCGGCCAGCAGCTCGGCCTCGGGCGGTGCGGTGGTGTTGACGCTGATCTCGGACCAGTGGCCGGTGGCGTCCACGGTCAGCAGCACGTCGCGCTGCCAGCCGCCATGCACCCAGGCGAGCGGGGCGTGCAGCTTCTTCAGGCCGGGCATGCCAGCATCTCCCTGAGCAGTTGTTCGATCAGCGGCGCCACCGCGGCGGCGGCGGCCTCGTCGTAGGCGTCGCGCGGGTCCCGCGCCTCGTCCATGTAGCAGCGCTGGCACATCTCCAGCTGCACGGCGTGCACGCCCTCGCCCGGCCGGCCGTAGTGGCGCGTGATGTAGCCGCCCTTGAAGCGGCCGTTGACGACATGGCTGTGGCGCTGCTGGCCCGCCAGCAGCTCGCCAAGACGCTGGGTGATGGCCGGCGCGCAGGACGCGCCGTCGGCCGTGCCGAGGTTGAGCGCCGGCAGCTGGCCGTCGAACAGCCACGGCAGCTCCGAGCGGATGCTGTGGCCGTCGAACAGCAGCGCGCGGCCGTGCTCGGCGTGCAGGCGCTGCAGCTCGGCGGCCAGCGCGTCGTGGTACGGGCGCCAGCAGGCCTCGCGGCGCGCGGCGATCTCCAGCGCATCGGGCTCGGCACCGTCGCGGTACAGCGGCTCGCTGGTGAAGAAATGCGTGGGCACCAGGCCGGTGCCTCCCGACGCACCGGGGTACAGCGGCCGGTCGTCGGGTGGGCGGTTCAGGTCGATGACGTAGCGGCTGTAGCGCGGCACGATGAGGCTGGCGCCCAGCGCCTCGGCGATGGGGCGGTACAGCCGCTCCAGGTGCCAGTCGGTGTCCTCGCTGGCGAGCGCGCGCGGCACCAGGCGGCCGGCCAGCTCGGGCGGGATGTCGGTGCCCACGTGCGGCAGGCTGATCAGCAGCGGCACGCGGCCGCGCTGCAGTTGGAAGACGCTCATGAAACTCCCTGGAACACCCGCTCTGTCAGCGGGTTATGCCCGAAGCATGCGGCCAGCTCGCGCGGGTGTCCAGCGTCCCAGACACAGAAGTCGGCACGCTGCCCGGCAACCAGTCGGCCGCGGTCGCGCAGGCCCAGCGCGCGGGCGCCGTTCACGGTCAGGCCGCGCAGCGCCTCCTCGGGCGTCAGCCGGAACAGCACGCAGGCCATGTTCAGCATCAGCAGCGGCGACAGCGTCGGCGAGCTGCCGGGGTTGTGGTCGGTGGCAAGGGCAATAGGCACGCCGGCCTCGCGCAGCGCCGCGATGGGCGGCAGCTGCGTCTCTCGCAGCGCGTAGAACGCGCCGGGCAGCAGCACGGCCACCGTGCCGGCCTCGGCCATGGCCTGCACGCCGGCGGGGCTGACGAACTCGAGGTGGTCGCAGCTCAGCGCGCGGTAGCCGGCGGCGAGCTGCGCACCGCCCTGGTCGCTCAACTGCTCGGCGTGCAGCTTGACGGGCAGGCCCAGCGCCTTCGCCACGTCGAACACGCGCCGCACCTGCGCCGGGCTGAAGGCGATGTGTTCGCAGAAGGCGTCCACCGCGTCCACCAGGCCTTGCGCGTGCAGCGCGGGCAGCCAGTCGCAGACGGCCGTGATGTAGGCGTCGGCATCGCTGAACTCGGGCGGCAACGCGTGGGCGGCGAGGTAGGTGGTGCGCACGTCCACACCGGTCAGCTGGCGCGCGACGCGCAGCATGCGCGCCTCGGTGGCGGCATCCAGCCCGTAACCGGACTTGACCTCCAGCGTCGTCACGCCCTCACGCGTCAATGCCAGCGCGCGCTTGGCAGCGCCGGCCAGCAGTTCGGCCTCGGTGGCGGCACGCGTGGCCGCCACCGTCGAGCGGATGCCACCGCCGGCCTTGGCGATGTCGGCGTAGCTCGCGCCGTGCAGCCGCTGCTCGAACTCGTTCGCGCGGTTGCCGCCGTAGACGAGGTGCGTGTGGCAGTCCACCAGCCCCGGCGTGACGAGCGCGCCGTGCAGCTCGACAACCTCGTCGGCCGGCGGCGCCTCGGCACTGGGGCCGACCCAGCGCAGCACGCCGCCATCCACCAGCAGCGCGCCGTCGTCAATGAGGCCCCAGCCGCTGTCGCCGGCCAGCGTGGCCAGCCGCCCCCCTCGCCACAACTTCATTCACCGCTCCACGTCAGCCACCACGCATGGCTGCCCGTCGCGTCGGGCCCGGTGAACACGCAGCTCTGCGCGGCCGGCGCCTCGCACCAGGCCAGCGTCAGCGGCGCCAGCGGCATCGCGCGGTGGCCGTGCTCCAGCAGGCCGCCCTCCACGGTGAACAGGCCCACCCACGGCGTGCGCGGCAGCAGCACGTGGCTGGCCGGCTCCACCTCCAGGTTGCCGCGGCGCTCCATGACATTGAACACGTCCGTCTCGCCGCGAATCAGCGCCGCCTCGGGAGCCAGGCCGCCGTCGAAGCGCAACGGCTCGTCGCCGATGCTCTGCGGCCAGTCGAACAGCCGCAGCCCTGCGCCGCCGATGACGGCCAGCCAGCGGTGCACGCCGGGGAAGGCCGAAAACGGCCCGTCACGGCTCACGCGAGCCACGCTGATGCGCAGCGCCCAGTCGTGCGCATGCGGCCAGGCGAGCAGCTCGCGCGTCGTGCCGCCCTGGTTCTTCCAGGCCTGCGGCTGCACATCCGCCGCGCTGACCTTGCTCCAACTCATGTTCTCACCCTTGCATTGGGGCCGCGGTGCCAACACCGCCGCCCTTGGCCCTGCTCTGCAGGGAACTGCGCATTCTCCGCAGCTCCCGGCGGCAAAGCTCATGCCGAGAAGCTCCCTTGCAATTGGTAACGTGCACCCGGGTGGGTCAGTTTCACGGAGGTTACCGCCACGCCGCGGCTGTAGGTGATGCGCTTGACGACCAGGCAGGGGTCGCGGCGGCTGATGCCCAGCAGCTTGGCCTCCACCTCGCCGGGCAGCGCCGCCTCGATCATGTAGCGCGCCTCCGACAGCGGCGCCACGTCCAGCAGGTAGTGCGTGGGCGTGACGCGCGTGAAGTCCTGCTGCAGGTAGTCCGGCGCGCAGGCCGGGTTGACGGCACGCTCCTCGCACTGGATGGCGTGGCCGTTCTCCAGGTGCACGATGAGGCTGAGGAACACCGGCGCGCCGCGCTTCAAGCCCAGCTCGGCCGCCTGCTGCGGCGAGGCCTTGCCGCGCAGCAGCGCGTGCACGCGCGCCTCGTGCTGCCCGCCGCGCTCCAGGATTTCCTCGTGAACATCGCGCACGTTCAGCGTGCTGGAGATGCGGTGCAGCTGCGCGACGAAGCTGCCCACGCCCTGCACGCGCTCGATCAGCCCCTCCTGCACCAGCTCGCGCAGCGCGCGGTTCACGGTCATGCGGCTGACCTCGAACTGCACCACCAGCGCGCCCTCGCTGGGCAGCAGGTCGCCGGCCACCCAGTGGCCGCTGGCGATGCCTTCGCGCAGATGGTTCTTGACCTTGAGGTACTGGGGTTCGGGGCTGGATGCGGTTCTGGCCATGGGCGGCATGCTAGTTGACTTGACTTGTATAGACAACTAGAGTCCGCTCCGCTTTTAAGGAGTTCAGATGACCGCCCTGCCCCGCCCCGTCAAGGCGCCCACCGGCACGCAACTCAGCTGCAAGAGCTGGCTGACCGAGGCTGCTTACCGCATGCTGCAGAACAACCTCGACCCCGCCGTGGCCGAGAACCCGGACGCGCTGGTCGTCTACGGCGGCATCGGCAAGGCGGCGCGCAACTGGGACGCGTTCGACGCCATCCTCAAGTCGCTGCGCGAGCTGGGCGACGACGAGACGCTGCTGGTGCAGTCCGGCAAGCCGGTGGGCGTGTTCCGCACGCATCCCGATGCGCCACGCGTCTTGCTGGCGAACTCCAACCTGGTTCCGGCCTGGGCCACGTGGGAGCACTTCCACGAGCTGGATCGCAAGGGCCTGATGATGTACGGCCAGATGACGGCCGGCAGCTGGATCTACATCGGCAGCCAGGGCATCGTGCAGGGCACCTACGAGACCTTCGCCGAAGCCGCGCGCCAGCACTACGGCGGCGTGGCCGCTGGCCGCTGGATCCTGACGGCCGGCCTGGGCGGCATGGGCGGCGCGCAGCCGCTGGCCGCCACGTTCGCGGGTTTCTGCTCGCTGAACATCGAGTGCCAGCAGAGCCGCATCGACTTCCGCCTGAAGACGCGCTACGTGGACGAGCAGGCCACCGACCTGGACGACGCGCTGGCCCGCATAGCGAAGTACACGGCCGCCGGCGAGGCCAGGTCCATCGCGCTGCTGGGCAACGCGGCCGACGTGCTGCCGGAGCTGGTGACGCGCGGCGTGAAGCCCGATCTGGTGACCGACCAGACCAGCGCCCACGACCTCATCCACGGCTACTGCCCGCCGGGCTGGCGCGTCGAGCAGTGGAAGGCCGCCGCCAGCGACCCGGCCCGCCACGCTGAACTGAAGGCCGCGGCCGCCGCCGGCTGCGCCACGCATGTGAAGGCGATGCTGGCCTTCAAGGCGCAAGGCATCCCCACGGTGGACTACGGCAACAACATCCGCCAGGTCGCCAAGGATCAGGGCGTCACCAACGCGTTCGACTTCCCCGGCTTCGTGCCCGCGTACGTGCGGCCACTGTTCTGCGAGGGCAAGGGCCCGTTCCGCTGGGTGGCGCTGTCGGGCGACCCCGAGGACATCCGCAAGACGGACGCCAAGCTGAAGGAACTCTTCCCGCAGCACGCGGCGCTGCACCGCTGGCTGGACATGGCCGCCGAGCGCATCGCCTTCCAGGGCCTGCCGGCGCGCATCTGCTGGCTGGGCCTGGGTGAGCGCCACCTCGCCGGCCTGGCCTTCAACGAGATGGTGAAGACCGGCGAGCTGAAGGCGCCCATCGTCATCGGCCGTGACCACCTGGACAGCGGCTCCGTCGCCAGCCCCAACCGCGAGACCGAGGGCATGCAGGACGGCTCGGACGCCGTCTCCGACTGGCCGCTGCTGAACGCGCTGCTGAACACCGCCGGCGGGGCCACCTGGGTGAGCCTGCACCACGGCGGCGGCGTGGGCATGGGCTACTCGCAGCACTCGGGCGTCGTCATCGTGGCCGACGGCACCGACGCCGCCGCGCAACGCCTGTCGCGCGTGCTGTGGAACGACCCGGCCACCGGCGTCATGCGCCATGCCGACGCCGGCTACCCGTCCGCCGCGGACTGCGCCCGCAAGAACGAACTGAACCTCCCCTCGCTATGAAACTCATCCCCGGACACCTGACCCTCGCCCAGCTCGCCGACATCGCCGCCGGCCGCGCCGAGCTGCAGCTCGACGACTGGACGGCCGTCGACCAGAGCGCCGCGCTCGTCGCCGCGGCGGCCGCGGGCGATGCGCCGGTCTACGGCGTCAACACCGGCTTCGGCAAGCTGGCCAGCACGCGCATCGCCAAGGACCAGCTCGCCGCGCTGCAGCTCAACCTCATTCGCAGCCATTCGGTGGGTGTCGGCGCACCGATGAGCCCGGAGGTCGTACGGCTGATGCTGGCCACCAAGGCCGGCAGCCTGGCGCGCGGGTTCTCGGGCGTGCGCCGCGTCGTCGTGCAGTCGCTGCTGGACGCGTTCAACGCCGGCTTCATTCCCTATGTGCCCGAGAAGGGCTCCGTCGGCGCCAGCGGCGACCTGGCCCCGCTGGCCCACCTGACGCTGGCACTGATGGGCGAAGGCGAGGCGCTGGTGAAGGGCCAGCGCGTGTCGGCCCGCGACGAGCTGGCCCGCCTGGGCCTCGCGCCGCTGACGCTGGCCGCCAAGGAAGGCCTGGCCCTCATCAACGGCACGCAGGCCAGCACCGCGCTGGCGCTGCATGCGCTGATCCGCTTCGAGGGCCTGTTCGCGACGGCGCTGGCCAGTGGCGCGATGACGCTGGACGCCGCCCGCGGCAGCGACGGCCCGTTCGACGCGCGCATCCACGCCGTGCGCGGCCAGCCAGGCCAGATGGAGGTGGCCGCCATCTACCGCGAGCTGGCCGCCGGCAGCGCCATTCGCGCCAGCCACCGCGAGGGCGACGAGCGCGTGCAGGACCCGTACTGCCTGCGCTGCCAGCCGCAGGTCATGGGCGCCTGCCTGGACCAGGCCCGCCACGCAGCACAGGTGCTGGTGCGCGAGGCCAATGCGGTGACCGACAACCCGCTGGTGTTCGAGGACACGATGATCTCCGGCGGCAACTTCCACGCCGAGCCGGTGGCCTTCGCGGCCGACAACCTGGCGCTGGCCATCGCCGAGGTCGGCGCCATCGCCGAGCGCCGCATCGCGATGCTCATCGACCCCGGCATCTCGCGCCTGCCGCCGTTCCTGACGGCCGACGCCGGCCTGCACAGCGGCTTCATGATCGCCCACGTGACGGCCGCCGCGCTGGCCAGCGAGAACAAGAGCCTGGCCCACCCGGCCAGCGTCGACAGCCTGCCCACCAGCGCCAACCAGGAAGACCACGTCTCCATGGCCACGTTCGCCGCGCGCCGCCTGCACGCGATGCTGGACAACACGGCCCACATCGTCGCCATCGAGCTGCTGGCGGCCGCGCAGGGCATCGACTTCCTGCGCCCGCTGCGCAGCTCGGCGCCGGTGGAGGCGCTGCACCAGCGCCTGCGCGCCGACTGCGCGAGCATGCCGGCCGACCACTACCTCGCGCCGGACATCGAGCGCGCGACGGCGCTGGTGCAGGCGGGCGCGCTGGCCGCCCCCGGCGCCCCGCACCTGGAGGGTTGAACGCGCGGGCGCGGCCCGGCCTGCCAGCGCAGAATCGGGGCGCCCCGTGCTGTCCCACCATGCTGCGCCGCGCCCTTCCCGCCGTGCTGGCCGCCCTGGCCGGCTGGGCAATGCCCGCGCTTGCCGAAGAGGGCCCCATGACCGTGCAGCACATCCCGCTGCCCGGCGGCGGGCCCGATGGCACGCCCGCGCTGCCGATGGCCGGTCGCACCACCGTGTGGGCCCACCGCGCGGGCCTGGCGCTGCGCTGGGAGGCGGTGCCCTTCAAGCGCAGCCTGCAGGAACTGGAACGCAACCAGCGGCCGCTGTGCGTGCTGGGCGTGTTCGACACCGTCGAGCGCCGCCGCTTCGCGCGCTTCTCGCTGCCCATCCACCGGGAGGATCAGCAGGTGTTTCTCGCCGCCCGGCGTGCGGCGCCGGCGCTGCGTGCGCTGCCCGACGCGCGCGCGGCGCTGCTGGCGCCGCAGCTGAAGCTGCTGGTCTACGACGGCGTGGCCTACGGCGGGCCGCTGGACGCCTGGATCGCCGAGCGCCAGCCGCCCCCCGTGCGGGTCAGCGCGGCAACGGCACGCCTGGCGACGATGCTGGCGCGCGGCCATGCCGACTTCGCGATCAGCGTGGCCGCCGAGCTGCGCGAGATGCAGGCGCGCGGCGTGCCGGACGCGGGCGAGCTGGAGGCGGTGCTGCTGCCCGGCATGCCCACGCCGCCCCGGCGCCACCTCGCCTGCAGCCTGAAGGTGTCACCCGACTGGCTGCGCCGTTTCGACGCCGCCGTGCGCGCCGACCCGCCGCCATGACGGACGGCAGTGCGCGGCCGGCCGCCTACGCTTGCGCGATGCGCGCCCTCATCACCACCCTGCTCCTGGCCACGCTGGCCACCGGCGCCGCCGCCGACACCACGCTGGTCTTCGACGTCGACCTGCGCAACGAGATCGCCGCCGGCCGCTTCGACCCGGCCCGCGACCGCCTGGGCCTGCGTGGCGCCGCGGCACCGCTGTCGTGGGACCGGCCGCTGCTGGCCGCGCCGGGCCCGGTGCCGGGCCACTACGCGCTGCGGCTGACGCTGCCGGACGACGCCACCGGCGGCCAGCCGCTGGCCTACAAGTTCCGCATCGAACGCGGCGCCGGGCAGCCCGGCGACGACGGCTGGGAGCCGGGCCGCAACCACGCGCTGCTGCTGGCCGGCGGCGAGCAGCACGTGGCCCGCGCGTTCGGCGCCGCGCCGGCGCAAGTGCCGCCGTCGCGCACGGGCCGCATCGAGCGGCTGGGCGTCGTCGCCTCGGCCCACGTGCAGCCGCGCGATGTGCAGGTCTGGCTGCCGCCCGGCTACGAACGCGACACCGACGCTCGCTACCCGGTGCTGTACCTGCATGACGGCCAGAACGTGTTCGACGCGCAGGCCGCCGGCGCCGAATGGCAGGTGGACGAGGCGGCGCAGCGCGGCGTCGGCGAGGGGCGGCTGCGGCCGTTCATCGTCGTCGCCGTGGCCAGCACCGCGTCGCGCACGCTGGACTACACGCCGTCGGCCATGCAGGTTCCTGCTGAGCGGCTGGGCCGCGCTGCTGCCGAGCGCCAGGGCGGCGGGCTGCCGGCCTATGCGCGCTTTCTCGTCGAGGAGCTCAAGCCGGCCATCGACGCGCGTTTCCGCACCCGCCCCGACGCGGCGAGCACGGCCGTGGGCGGGTCGTCCTTCGGCGGGCTGGCGTCGCTGTGGCTGGCGCTGCACCACGCCGACACTTTCGGCGCGGCGCTGGTGGTGTCACCGTCCGTCTGGTGGGACGACCGCTTCGTGCTGCGCGACGCGGCGGCTGCCGCGCCGCCCAGCCGGCCGCGGCTGTGGGTGGACATGGGCGGCCAGGAGGGCGAGCAGGCTGTGGTGCTGGCGCGCGAGCTGACGCAGCGCCTGCGCGAGCGCGGCTGGACGGGCGAGCGGCTGCGCTTCGTCGAGGACCCGCGCGGCAGCCACGACGAGGCCAGCTGGGCGCGGCGCGTGCCGGCGATGCTGGACTTCCTGTACGGCCGCGCTCAGTAGCGCCCGGCGGCGCCGGCGATGCGCAGGAAGACGTAGGCGAACCACACCACCACCGCGCGGTGCACCAGTGCGCGCAGGCCCTTGCCGGCACGCTCGCCGACGCGGCTGGAGGCCTGCAGCGCCGCCTCGATCTCGCCCGCCAGCCGCGCCGCGAAGCTGCCGTCCAGCACCACGACGTTGGCCTCCAGGTTGACCAGCAGCGACAGCGGGTCGATGTTGGAGCTGCCCACCGTGGCCCAGTGTCCGTCCACCACGGCGACCTTGGCGTGCAGGAAGGCCGGCGTGTACTCGTAGATCTCGATGCCGTGGCGCAGCAGGTCGGCGTACAGCGCCTCGGCGGCCCAGCCGGCCAGCTGGTAGTCCAGCTTGCCCTGCAGCAGCAGCCGCACGCGCACACCGCGGTCCGCCGCGCCGCGCAGCGCCTGACGGATGCGCTGGCCCGGGTAGAAGTAGGGGCAGACGATGTCCACGCTGCGTTGCGCGTTGCGGATCGCATCGGCATAGGCGTGCTCGATGGTGCGGCGCCGGCGCAGGTTGTCGCGCAGCACGAAGGCCGCGCAGACGGGCGCCAGCCGCGGCAGCGCCTCGGGCAGGCGCTGCGGGCCGCGCCACAGCTGCGAGAGCCACAGGCCGAAGCGGCGGCGCAGCGGCACGTAGTCCAGCAGCGCGTCGTCGAAGTCCCGCCCCAGCCAGGCGCGCGACCAGATGGAGCGCACGCTCCGCGCCACCTCGTCCACCAGCCCGCCGGTCAGGTGCACGGCGAAGTCCAGCCGCGGCAGGTCGCTGGCGCCGTGGCGCAGGTCGATGCGGTCGTCGATGACGTTGATGCCGCCAACGAAGGCATGTTCGTTGTCGACGACGCACAGCTTCTGGTGCAGCCGGCGCAGCTGGCCGCGCTGGAACCAGCGCCACCAGCGGTCCATGGGCCGGAACACGGCCAGCGCAACGCCGCTGCCGGCGAAGCGCTGGCGCAGCGCAGCCAGGCTGGCGTTGCTACCGAAGCCGTCCACCACCAGCCGCACGCGCACACCGCGCCGGTCCGCCGCCAGCAGCGTATCGGCCAGCGCCATCGCCGTCGCGTCGTCATGAAAGATGTAGGTGGCCAGCCAGACCTCGCTGCGCGCCTGGCGGATGGCCGCCTGCATGCGTGGAAACAGCTGGTCGCCGCCGCGCAGCAGCTCCACCTCGTTGCCGCCGACGAAGCCGGTGTCGGCGGCGCGCTGCCGGCGCCGCTGTCGCGCGAACAGTCGCTTCATTCCAAGGTCAGCTCCACCACCAGCGGCAGGTGGTCCGACATGCGCGCCCAGCTCGGGCCGCGCGGCACCTGCACGCCCGTGCAGCGCAGGCCGCGCGTGTAGACCCGGTCCAGCGCGAACACCGGCAGCCGTGACGGGAAGGTGGCCGCACGCGCGCGGCCGGTGGGCGTGGCCGCGCGGCGCAGGCCGTGGGCCCGCATGGCCGTGTCCAGCCGCTCGCCCCAGTCGTTGAAGTCGCCCGCCACCAGCACCGGCGCGCCCTCGGGCACGTGGTCGCGCACGAACACGGCCAGCCGTTCGACCTGGCGCACGCGGCTGGCGTGGATGAGCCCGAAATGCGCGACGACCACATGCACCACGCCGCCCCGCCAATGCACCGGCACATGCAGCAGGCCACGCTGCTCGAAGGCGTGGTCGGACACGTCGTGATGCCCGACGTCACCGATCGGCCAGCGCGACAGCAGCGCGTTGCCGTGCTCGCCGTACTTCGTCGTCGCGTTGGTGCGGTAGGCCACCTCGTAGCCCTCGGGCGCCAGGAACTCGGCCTGCCCCTTCTCTGGCCAGCCGAACCAGGTGCGGTCGAAGTAGGCCGCCTCGCGGTGGTGGAACAGCCGCACCTCCTGCAGGCAGACGAGGTCGGCGTCCAGCGCCTCCACGCCCATCTGCAGGTTGTGGATCTCCAGCCGCCTGACGGGCCCCAGCCCGCGCACGCCCTTGTGGATGTTGTACGTGGCGACGCGCAGCACGTCGCCGGGGGCATGCGGGGAGAGGCGCGTGGGGCTCATGGCGTGGGCAGCGCGGCGAAGCGCGGCAACTGCAGCACCGCCTCGGCGTTGGACGGCGAGAAGCAGCGGTCGGCCGCCTCATGCCAGGGCAGCCATTGCCAGGCCAGGTGCTCGCGCGGCGCCAGCGTCGGCGTCAGCGGCGCGGGCAGCTGCAGGCCGAAGACGTGTTCGGTATTGCGCGTGACGCCCGGCGCATAGCGGTGCCGCCAGTGCGGGTAGATCTCGTAGACGTTGGCGAGTTGCCAGTCGCGCAGCTCGGCCCCCAGCGCGACGATGTCGAAGCCCGTCTCCTCCAGCACCTCGCGGCGCGCCGTCTCGGCCACCGGCTCGTCGGGCGCGTCCTTGGAGCCGGTGACGCTCTGCCAGTAGCCGGGGTGGTCGGCGCGCTCGATGAGCAGCACCTGCAGGTCCGGCGTGTGGATGACGACGAGGACCGATTCGGGAATCTTGAAAGGCTTGGCCGACTGCATGCTTCCAGCATAGCCGCGCAGATGCGACCTACGGGCCGAGCGCCGGGCCGCCCCGGCCTCACGCCATCAGCCGCCCTGCGCCTTGCGCTTGACCTCGGGCGGCAGTTCCTTGGCCTGCAGCGCACGCACCTGGACGACCAACTGGTTGTGCGCGTCCAGGAAGGCGGCGGCGATGACCTTGCCCTCGTTGGAATTGCTCCAGCCCGCGCCCGCGGCGCCGCCCAGCTTGCCCACCATGGCGCCACCCACGCCCAGGTCGGCAACCTCCACCGAGCCGGTGGCCGCGGCGATCTGCTCGGTGGTCTCGTTGTCGGTGAGCAGCAGCGCGGCCTGGGCCTGCTTCATCTTCACGTGCTCGGCCGCACCCACCAGCTTGTTCAGGTAGGGGATGGCCTGGATGATGCTGCCGACCTGGCGGCCGGCGTCCTGCTCGCTGAAGGTGAGGCTGGGCGTCAGGCTGTACTGCGCCTCGTAGCCCTTGCCCTTGGCGACGGTGTTGCCGTCCTTGCGCAGGATGCCGGCGTCCTTCAGCTCTTGCTCGCGCACGGTGGCCTTCAGGCCCGCCGCGCGGTCCACGACGCGGAAGCACCCGCTCTGCTGCGCCAGCAGCCGCACCAGCGGCACGGGGCTGGACGGCAGCTGGTAGCTGCTGGAATAGCTGTAGCCGTTGGGGTTCTCCACCAGCGCCATCGTCGCCACGGGCGTGTCGCACTTGACGAGTTCCCGGGCCGCGTTGTGCGCGCCGGCCGCGCCGGCCGAGCCGGTGATGACCGAGCCGCCCTCGCCCAGCGACGTGGACGACTTGCCGCAGGCGGCCAGCAGCAGGGCGACGACAGGAAGAGCGAGCAGGGGGCGGACGTTCATCGTGGAGGTGCGTTGCGGAAACGAGCGGCGAGTCTGCCTGCGCCGGCCGGGCCGCCCGCCCCTAGAACAAGGGACGCGCACCGGCGCCCTCCCCCGTCCGCGGGGCTGCTCACTTGGCGTACAGCACCATCTGCGTGCAGCGGAACAGCGCCATCGTCTTGCCGCTGTCCTTGTGCGTGACGGTGGCGTCCCAGACCTGCGTCGTGCGGCCCAGGTGCACGGCCTTGGCGACGCAGGCCACGGTGCCCTCGCGCGCGGTCCCGAGGTGGTTGGACTTGAGCTCCACGGTCGTGAAGCCCACGGCGCCTTCGGGCAGGTTGGCCACGCAGCCGTAGCCGGCGCAGGTGTCGGCCAGCGTGACGACGCTGCCGGCATGCAGGAAGCCGTTGGGCGCCATCAGCTCGGTGCGCACCGGCAGCTCGGCGTGCACCTCGGCGCCATCGACGTGGGTGATGACGATGCCGAGATACCCCGGCAGGTGGTGGGCGCCGGCCTGGTTGAACTGGGCGCTGTCGGGCATGGGGTCTCCTGTGATGCGCTGCGCATCGTAGTGACAACGAAAAAGGCCGGCATCGCTGCCGGCCTTGTCTGGTGCTGATGCCCCCGATCAGCTGCGCGTCAGCGTGGCCTTGAGCATGCTGTCGAGCAGGTCCAGCGACTCGGCGTAGTGCGCGCGCGTCTCGACCGACAGGCCCGGCTTGGCCGATGCCGCGCGCAGGTCGCGCGCCAGCTGCGTGGCATGCCAGCGGGCCAGCGCGAACACGTCGGCATAGGTCGCAGCGCCGTTGGTAGCGCGGTTCAGCTGGAGCTGCAGGCGGCGCAGGTACTCACGCTGCAGGCTGCGGCGCATGCGGTCCACCTCGGCGCCGGTCTTCAGCTCGCTGAAGATGGCGCCCTGCAGCGTGCCATAGACCTCGCTGAGCGACACCGCGCCCTTGCGCTGGGCCTCGGGCAGGTAGCTGCTCTGCTCGATGAGGCGGCGCGCGGTGGCGGGCGCCATCAGGCGGTCCAGCACGCGGCCCTGCAGGCCGGCCACGGCGTCGGCGATGGCCAGCGGCTGGCCGCGGTCGGCCCACTCGTTGTAGTCCAGCGTCTGCGCGGCCAGGAACTCGGGGCGGAACTTGAACGAGTCACTGGACAACAGGCCGCTGGCGATGAAGCGCAGTGCATCGCGCTGCTGCGCGTTGTCCACCGGCTTGAAGGCCTGGCCCGGCGTGACGCCCGGCACGATGCGCTCGGCGTACAGGCCGCCGACGTACTTGCTGACGTTGTGGGCCGTCATGCCCAGCTGGCGGAAGGACTCGCCCACCGAGCGGCGGTTGCGCATCGGGTCTTCGCCGGCCTCGGGCTTGCGGGCCTGCACGCGGTCCCACAGCTCCTGGCTGAGCTTGAGGCGCTTGCGGGCGTAGGCCAGCGGGTCGTCGCCGAGGTCGCGCTGGTTGCTGCGCGGGTCGAAGCCGTCGAACGGGCCGCCGACGCCCTGGTCGAAGTCGTCACCGTAGGCCAGCGCCGGCTCGGTGGAGCGCGCCGCGATGCGGGCCAGCTCGGCGGCTTCCTGCTCGGCGGCGATGGGCTTGTACGCGTACTCGATGGCCCAGTAGTCGTAGGCGCCCAGCGTCGTGTTGGTGACGCTGGTCTTGCCCTCGCCCTTGAGCGGCAGGTTGTAGGCGTTGTAGTCCATCACCGAGTTGGAGATGCCGTGCGCCTCCGTCCAGGCGAAGTCCTTCAGCTGCGCCTGCGTCACCGTCGTGGACGAGCGGAAGTTGTGCTTGAGGCCCAGCGTGTGGCCCACCTCATGCATGATGACGTCCTTGACGACGGCCTGCGCCAGCGCCTCGGCCTCGGGGCCGTTCATGTCCAGCCCGTCGCGCAGCGCCAGCAGGTCCAGCGCGAAGCCGAACTCGGCGGCCTGGTCGGCCATGTAGGTGCAGAGCTGGTCGGCCACTGCCATGCGGCTGCGCTCGCCGGCCCAGGCGTTGCCATGGTCGTGGCCGGCGTGGCTGGGCACGTCGTCCGCGGCCAGGCGGCGCGAGCCGCGGCCGAACACGTCGCTCATGCCGATGTCGGCATCGAGGATTTCACCGGTGCGCGGGTCGCGGTTGCTCGGGCCGATGGCGAAGCCGACGTCCGAGCCGGTGAACCAGCGGATGGACGCGTGCGTGGAGTCCATGTTGTCCCAGTCGGCATCGTCGGGCTGCTGGCGGGCCTGCACGGCATCCTTGAAGCCGATCTTCTCGAAGGCCTTGTTCCATTCCTCGATGCCGGCCTTGACCGCCGCGCGGTACTTCTCGGGAATGTTCTTGTCCATCCAGTAGACGATGGGCTGCACCGGCTCGGACAGCGCGGCGGCCGGGTCTTTCTTCTCCAGGCGCCAGCGCGCCACCATGTGCACGCGCGGGTTGGCCTTGAGGTCGTCGCCGAGGTTGCTGTAGCTCTCCATGAAATGACCCAGCCGCGGGTCGATGTGGCGGATGGCGGCGGGCGTCTCGGGCAGCGCGCGGAAGCTGTAGACGAAGCTGAAGAACATCGAGCGCGGGTCCGGCGTGGCCTGCGGCGGCGTGGGCACGGCCACGGGCGCGGGCACCAGCGGCGGCGCGGGAATGCGCGGCGTGGCGAAGTGCACGCGCGAGGTCAGCGTGGAGACCTTGGCGTCGGCGCGGGTCTGCTCGATGAAGGAGTTGGCGCGGTCCGGCGCGAACGGCAGGCGGTAGGCGATCTCCAGGCGCGTGGAGTAGCCGGGGATGTCGCCCAGCAGCAGCCCGCTGGCATCCACCAGCACCGACTTGCGGTCCGGGTGCTCGGCGCTGGCCACGGGGCCGGACGTGATGAGGCTGGGCGAGAAGGCCTGCTCGATGGCGAGCTTGGATGAGGCGTTGTCGGAGCGGAACTTGGTGTTCAGCGCGATCAGCTGGACATGGTTGCCGATGCGGCGCCACTCGGCCATCTCATCGCCCAGCATCTGGCTGGCATACAGGCCGCGCTCGCCGATGGAGTTGGCGACGTTGACGCTGAACAGGAAGGGCTTGTTGAAGGCTTCCTTCGGAATCTCGATCCAGACCTTCTCGTCCTTGCGCCAGATGGGGAACAGGCCCGGCTGCTCCTTGGCGCCCTTGATGACGTCGGCGAACGGCTTGGGGGCCGTGGGGTCGGCCGGCGGGCGGGCGGCTGCGGCCGGGGTGGAGGCGGCGGGAGCGGCGGCAGGCGGGGTCTGGGCCTGGGCAGCGGCAACCAGCGCGAGTAGCGCGGCCGACGCGAGGGCAGTACGGGGCATCCGGGTCATGCGAAGCGTCCGAAAAAATTGAAAGAAAACGTTCACTGTGGACGGCGGCGACACTCGCGTCAATCGGCACACGCCACCGTCGTGGCCGCACAAAACTTCACGCCAAAACTTCCGTCATGACGCTCACCCATCTGCTCTATTTGCACGGCTTCCGCTCGTCGCCAGGCTCGGCCAAGGCGCTGCGCATGGCGCAGTGGGCCGCCACACAGCCGGGGCTGACGTTCGCATGCCCGCAGCTGCCGCCGTCGCCGCTGGACGCGATGACGCTGGCCGCCAGCCTGGTGGCCGACTGGCCGGCGCAGGGTGCGGCCATCATCGGCAGCTCGCTGGGCGGCTTCTACGCGACGGCATTGGCCGAGCAGCCCGCGCGGCGCGGCTGGAGCGTGGCCGTGCTGAACCCGGCCGTGAACCCCGCCCGCGACCTGGCCAAGCACATCGGCGAGCAGACCGCCTGGCACGACCCGACGCTGAAATTCGACTTCACGGCCCAGCACGTGGCCGAGCTGGCCGCGCTGACGCCACCGCCGCGCCTGACGACGCCGTCGCGCTACTACGCGCTGCTGGCCAAGGGCGACGAGCTGCTGGACTGGCGCGAGATGCTGGCCCGCTACGCCGGCTGCGACGGCGAGGTGCTGGAAGGCAGCGACCACGGCCTGACCGACTTCGAGGCCCATCTGCCGGGGCTGCTGGAGCACCTCACTCGCTGAGGGAGAATCCGCCGCTTATGTTTGCGCTGTTTGATGATGCCGGGAAGTTCCTCGCCGGCCGGGTGATGTCGGAGGCCGATGCCTCGCTGCAGGTCGAGCTGGACTCGGGCAAGCGGGTCAAGGTCAAGTCCGCCAATGTGCTGTTGAAGTTCGACAAGCCGGCTCCGGCCGAGCTGCTGGCGGAGGCCCGCAAGCTGGCCGACGACATCGACCTGGACCTGGCCTGGGAGTTCGCGCCCGAGGGTGAGTTCGGCTTTGCCGACCTCGCGCGGGACTATTTCGACGCCAAGGCCGGCATCGTGCAGCAGGCCGCCGCGCTGTTCCGCCTGTTCGAGGCACCGCACTACTTCCGCCGTGCCGGCAAGGGCCAGTTCAAGAAGGCGCCCGAGGAGACCGTGAAGGCCGCGCTGCTGGGCATCGAGCGCAAGCGCCAGCAGGCGCTGCAGATCGAGGCCTGGGCGCAGGAACTGGTGGCCGGCACCTGCCCCGCGCCCATCCAGGAGCAGATCTACAAGATCCTGTTCAAGCCCGACAAGAACGGCCCCGAGTACAAGGCCGTCGTCGAGGCCAGCAAGTTGGCGCACAAGGCACCGCTGGACCTGCTGCAGGGCGCCGGCGCCATCACCAGCCCCTACCAGTTCCACTGGAAGCGCTTCCTGTTCGAGAACTTCCCCAAGGGCGTGGGTTTCCCGCAGCTCACGGCGCCAGAGATCAAGGACGAGCTGGCGCTGTCGCCCGCGCGCGCCTTCTCCATCGACGACTCGCAGACGACGGAGATCGACGATGCGCTGTCCGTGCAGGGCCTGGGCACGGGCACGGTCACGTTCGGCGTGCACATCGCCGCGCCCGGCCTGGCCATCACGCCGGACTCGGCCGTCGACAAGGTCGCCCGCGAGCGCCTGTCCACCGTCTACATGCCGGGCTGGAAGATCACGATGCTGCCCGACGACGTCGTGCAGGCCTACACGCTGATCGAGGGCCGCGACTGCCCGGCCGTGTCCATCTACTTCACGATGGACGAGGCCACCTTCGAGATCAAGAGCCGCGAGACCAAGCTGGAGCGCGTGCACATCGCCGCCAACCTGCGGCATGACAAGCTGGACGGCATCGTCACCAACGCCACGCTGTCGGGCGACGCGCCGGCCGACTACCTGTTCGCGCCCGAACTCGCGTTCACGTGGCGCCTGGCCAAGCACCTGAAGGCCCAGCGCGAGGTGGTGCGTGGCAAGCCGGAGAACTTCAACCGGCCCGACTACAACTTCCGCCTGGCCGGCGAGCGCATGGAGCCGCCCAACGGCAGCGAGTCGGTCGAGATCGGCGTGCGCGCCCGCGGCAGCTCGCTGGACCTGATCGTGGCCGAGGCCATGATCCTGGCCAACTCCGCCTGGGGCGGCTGGCTGGCCGAGCTGGGCCTGCCGGGCATCTACCGCAGCCAGGCCAGCCTCGCGCCCGGCATCAAGGTGCGCATGGGCGTGAAGGCGCTGCCGCACGCCGGCATGGGCGTCGCGCAGTACACCTGGGCCACGTCGCCGCTGCGCCGCTACGTGGACCTGGTGAACCAGTGGCAGATCATTGCCTGCGCGCGGCACGGCCGCACGGCCGCGCTGGCCGCGCCGTTCAAGCCCAAGGACGCGCAGCTGTTCTCCATCATCTCGGGCTTCGAGTCGGCCTACGCCGCCTACAACGGCTTCCAGAACGGCATCGAGCGCTTCTGGACACTGCGCTGGCTGCAGCAGAACGGCACCACCGAGCTGACCGCCACCGTCATGAAGGAAGGCCTGGTGCGCGCCGACGACCTGCCGCTGGTGTTCAAGGCGCTGGGCTGCGAGCCCCTGCCGCGCGGCAGCCACGTGAAGGTGCGCATCACCGGGCTGGACGAGATGACGCTGGACGTGCACGCCACGCTGGTCGAGCGGCTGGATGAACAGCAGGCTGCCGCCGACGAGGCGGAAGGCGAGGACGACGACCTCGAAGCCGCCGCCGCGCCCATCGCACTGGCCATCGACCTGAACGACGGCGGCGGCGAGGCCGAGCCGGCTGCGCAAGCCTGATGCGCCGGTTCAGCACGCTGCAGATCGCGCTGGCGGCGTCGCTGGGCGTGCACGGCGTGCTGCTGGCCTGGCGCGTGGGCTCGCCGGACTCCTTCAACCGCGTGTTCCAGGACACGCCGCTGGAGGTGGTGCTGGTCAACACGCGCTCCAACGAGCTGCCCACCAAGGCCGCCGTGCTGGCCCAGGCCAACCTCGCGGGGGGCGGCAATGCGGAGACGGGCCGCGCCACGTCGCCGCTGCCGCCGGCACGGCACAGCGAGGTGGGCGACGCGGCCGAGGCCCAGAGCTCGCAGATCGCGCAGCTGCAGCAACAGCAGCAGCAACTGCTGACGCAGGTGCGGCGCGAGCTGGCGCTGCTGCCGCCGCCCGACCCGCGGCGCGAGAAGACCGACGCCGCCGAGCGCGCCCAGGCGGAGAAGCGCCGCCAACTGGTGGACCTGTTGGCCGAGATCGAAAAGCGCGTCAACGTGGAGAGCGCGCGGCCGCGCAAGCGCTACGTCAGCCCCGCCGCCCGCGAGGTCGTCTACGCGCAGTACTACGACGGCCTGCGCCGCCGCATCGAGGAGCGCGGCACGCGCGACTTCCCCGAGTACCGCGGCAGGAAGCTCTACGGCGAGCTCATCATGAACATCCACGTGGACTTCAAGGGCCGCGTCATCGAGACGGAGATCGTCTCCCCCAGCGGCAACGCGACGCTGGACCGCCGGGCCGTCGCCATCGTGCAGGCGGCCTCGCCGTTCGGCAATTTCAGCCAGGAGATGCGCAAGGGTGCGGAGGTGCTGGTCATCACGTCGCGCTTCAAGTTCACGCGCGACGACGGGCTGGAAACTTCTTTGGCAGGACAGCAATGAGCTCCGCACGGCCGGCCGAAGGGGCTCAGCTCCCACTCGGCGACACGGTGCGCAGCGCGAAGGGTGCAGCATGAAAGATCGATACGCCGTTGTCGGCAACCCGGTGGCGCACAGCCGCTCACCGGCCATCCACGCGATGTTTGCCGAGCAGACCGGCCAGGCCGTCGCCTATGAACGCCTGCTCGCGCCGCTGGACGGTTTCGAGTCCACGTTGCGCGCCTTCGTCGCTGCCGGTGCCAAGGGCTGCAACATCACCGTGCCCTTCAAGTTCGACGCCTTCGCGCTGGCCGCGAAGCGCACCGAACGCGCGCAGCTGGGCGGCGCCGTCAACACGCTGCGTTTCGACGCCGACGGCTGGGTGGGCGACAACACCGACGGCGCTGGCCTCGTCAACGACCTGCAGAAGAACGCCGGCCGGCCCCTCGCCGGCCTGCAGGTGCTGCTGGTGGGCGCCGGCGGTGCCAGCGCCGGTGCGCTGGGCGCGCTGATCCATGCCGGGCCGGCGCGCATCACGGTGGTCAACCGTACGCTGGACAAGGCCGAGGCGCTGGTGGCCGGCCATGCCCATCTTGGTGTGCCACTCGCCGCCGCCACGCTGGCCGACGCGCCGGCCGCGCAGGACATCGTCATCAACGCCACCAGCACCAGCCTGGCGGGTGCGGCCTCGCCGGTGGACGCGCGCGTGCTCAGGCCCGGCAGCCTGGCACTGGACATGATGTACGGCCCCAAGGCGCAGGGCTTCCTGGACTGGGCCGCCGCGCATGGCGCCGAGCCGCGCGACGGCCTGGGCATGCTGGTGGAGCAGGCGGCCGAGGCCTTCTTCTTCTGGCGCGGCGTGCGCCCGGACACGGCGCCGGTGCTGAAGGCCGTCCGCCAAGCCATCGAGGCTGCGCCGTGATGCGCCACCTCGGCCGGCTGATCGCCGTGCTGGCGCTGGGCGTGCTGTGCCTGCAGCTGTGGTTCGCCGGCCGCATCGCGCTGATGAACGTCATCGCGCCGCAGTCCACCAGCTTCCAGCGCAGCGAGGCGCTGCGGCTGCTGAAGGAGAAGCAGCAGGTGCCGTGGGCGCAGTCGTGGGTGGACGACGCCCAATTGCCCCGCACGCTCAAGCGCGCCGTCATCGCCAGCGAGGACGATGGCTTCGCCCAGCATGGCGGCGTCGACTGGGAGGCGCTCAAGGGCGCCTGGAAGAAGAACGAGAAGGCCCAGGCCCGCGTGGAAGCCCGCGGCAAGGGCGTGGCCAAGGTCATCGGCGGCTCGACGATCACGCAGCAACTGGCCAAGAACCTGTTCCTGTCCGGCGAGCGCACGCTGCTGCGCAAGGGCCAGGAGCTGGTGCTGACGCTGATGCTGGAAGCGCTGCTGAGCAAGCAGCGCATCCTGGAGATCTACCTGAACAGCGTCGAATGGGGCGAAGGCCTGTTCGGCGCCCAGGCGGCGGCACGGCACTACTTCCGCATGGACGTGTCGCGGTTGGGCGCCTTCGAGGCCGCGCGGCTGGCCGTCATGCTGCCGGCGCCCAAGCGCTTCGAGCGCCAGCCGGGCTCGGCCTACGTCATCAACCGCGCCGGCCTCATCGTCGGCCGCATGAACAGCGCGCAATTGCCATGAGCGAGGACTTCTCCGCCGAGATCGCCGCCGCGGCCGCCCGCCTCATCGTCGACGAGGGCATGGACTGGGGCCCGGCCAAGCAGCGCGCCGCCCGCGACCTGGGCGCGCCACGCGCCGCGCTACCCGGCAACGACTTGGTGGAAGACGCCGTGCGCGAGCACATCGCCATCTTCAACGCCGACACCCAGCCCGCCGAGCTGCGTGCGCTGCGCGAGCTGGCCGCCGTCTGGATGGCGCGGCTGGCCGACTTCCGCCCGCACCTGACCGGCGCGGTCTGGCGTGGCACCGCGACAAGGCTGTCCAACGTCCACCTGCAGCTCTACTGCGACGACAGCAAGGCCGCCGAGATCGCGCTGCTGGACCGCGGCATCGACTTCGACGTGGCCGAGACGACGGCCAACCGGCGCCAGGTGGACATGCTCATCCTCGACGCGCCCTGCCCCGCGCTGAACGAGCGGGTGACCCTGTGCCTGACGGTGCTGGATTTCGACGACCTGCGCGGCGCGCTGAAGCCCGACGCCCGCGGCCTGACCGAGCGCGGCGACCTGGCCGCGCTGCAAAAACTGCTTGAAGAGGACCCCGCATGAGCCCCCTCACCCGCCGGCTGGTGCTGGCCGGCGCCGGCATCGGCGCCGCGGCGCTGGGCGCCGGCTTCGCCTGGCGCAAGCTGAACCCGCCCGTCGCGTCCGCCGTCGCCCAGGCCTTCTGGGCACGCCGCTTCGCCGGGCTGGACGGCGCTGAGCTGGACGTCGCGCGCTGGCGCGGCCAGCCGCTGCTGCTGAACTTCTGGGCCACCTGGTGCCCGCCCTGCGTCAAGGAGCTGCCGGAGATCAACCAGTTCTACGGCGAAGCCAAGGCCAGGGGCTGGCAGGTGCTGGGCCTGGCCATCGACCAGGCCGAGCCGGTCAAGGCCTTCCTGAAGAAGACGCCGCTGGACTTCCCCATCGCGCTGGGCGGGCCGGACGGCCTGTCGCTGGTGCGCGAACTGGGCAACCCGGCGGGCGGCCTGCCGTTCTCCGTCGTCTTCGACGAGACCGGCGAGATCCGCTGGCGCCGCCTGGGCGTCACCACGCTGCAGGATTTGCGTGCGCTGGCCGCGTCCTGAGAAAAACCCCTATCCCACGCGGAAACCGCCAGCAAAACGCGTAAAGTTCGCCCTTCCTCAATTTAGTGGCGGCTCTCTAGACCCTCGGGGCCCGGGCGACGCCACGTGTTTGATGCAAATTCTTGTCCTGCATGGGCCCAACCTCAACCTGCTCGGCACCCGCGAGCCCGAGGTCTACGGCTCGCAGACCCTGCCCCAGATCGACGCTGAACTGAGCGCGATCGCCGCCGATGCCGGCGCCAGCCTGACGAGCTTCCAGAGCAACCACGAAGGTGCGCTGGTGGACCGCATCCAGGCCGCGCGCAGCGACGGCACGCGCTTCATCGTCATCAACCCGGCCGCCTACACGCACACCAGCGTCGCCATCCGCGACGCGCTGGCCGGGGTGGCGCTGCCCTTCATCGAAGTTCACCTGTCGAACATCCACCGCCGCGAGCCGTTCCGCCACCACAGCTATCTGAGCGACCTGGCGGTGGGCGTCATCTGCGGCCTGGGCGCCAACGGCTACCGCCTGGCCGTGCGCCACGCCCTTCACTCGTTGGGAGCCGCCGGCGCCTGATCCCGGGCACCGGTTCTCCTTGTCACTTTCCAAAACAACAACATCGCCTGGAGCCATGATGGACCTGCGCAAGCTCAAAACCCTGATCGACCTGGTCTCGGAATCCAACATTTCGGAACTGGAAATCACCGAGGCCGACGGCAAGGTCCGCATCGTCAAGTCGGACCCGGCCGCCGCCGTGGCCGTGCAGCCGGTCTACGCCGCCGCGCCGGCCGCCCCGGTGGTTGCCGCCGCAGCCGCCCCTGCTGCCACGGCCGCCGCCGCGCCGGCAGCCGCTCCGGTGGAGACCGGCCACGTCGTCAAGTCGCCGATGGTGGGCACCTTCTACCGCGCGTCCAGCCCCAACGCCAAGCCGTTCGCCGACGTCGGCCAGACGGTCAAGGAAGGCGAGGCCATCTGCATCATCGAAGCGATGAAGATCATGAACGAGATCGAGGCAGACAAGAGCGGCACGATCACCAAGGTCCTGTGTGAGAACGGCCAGGCGGTCGAGTTCGGACAGCCGCTGTTCGTGATCGAGTGACAAGGACTTCCTGATGTTTAAGAAGGTCCTGATTGCGAATCGGGGGGAAATCGCCCTCCGCATTCAACGAGCGTGCCGTGAACTCGGCATCAAGTCCGTCGTCGTCTACTCCGAGGCCGACCGCGACGCCAAGTACGTGCGCCTGGCCGACGAAGCCGTCTGCATCGGCCCCGCGCCGTCGGCCCAGAGCTACCTCAGCATGCCGGCCATCATCGCGACGGCCGAAGTCACCGACGCCGAAGCCATCCACCCCGGCTACGGCTTCCTCAGCGAGAACGCCGACTTCGCCGAGCGCGTCGAGCGCAGCGGCTTCACCTTCATCGGCCCGACACCCGAGTCCATCCGCCTGATGGGCGACAAGGTCTCGGCCAAGCAGGCCATGATCCGCGCCGGCGTGCCGTGCGTGCCGGGCTCCGAGGGCGCACTGCCCGAAGACCCGAAAGAGATCATCCGCATCGCCCGCTCGGTGGGCTACCCGGTCATCATCAAGGCGGCCGGCGGCGGCGGCGGGCGCGGCATGCGCGTCGTCCACACCGAGGCGGCCCTGGTGCACGCCGTGCAGACCACGCGCGCCGAGGCCGGCGCGGCCTTCGGCAACCCCGAGGTCTACATGGAGAAGTTCCTGGAGAACCCACGCCATGTGGAGATCCAGGTGCTGGCCGACACGTTCAAGAACGCCGTCTGGCTGGGCGAGCGCGACTGCTCCATGCAGCGCCGCCACCAGAAGATCATCGAGGAAGCGCCGGCACCCGGCATTCCCCGTCGCACCATCGAGAAAGTCGGCGACCGCTGCGCCGCCGCCTGCAAGAAGATGGGCTACCGCGGTGCGGGCACCTTCGAGTTCCTGTACGAGAACGGCGAGTTCTACTTCATCGAGATGAACACCCGCGTGCAGGTGGAGCACCCGGTGACGGAACTGGTCACCGGCATCGACATCGTGCAGCAGCAGATCAAGATCGCCGCCGGCGAGAAGCTGCCGTTCACGCAGCGCCAGATCGAGATGCGCGGCCACGCCATCGAGTGCCGCATCAACGCGGAAGACCCGGTCAAGTTCGTGCCGTCGCCCGGCCGCATCACGATGTGGCACGCCCCCGGCGGCCCCGGCGTGCGCGTGGATTCGCATGCGTACACGAACTACTTCGTGCCGCCGAACTACGACAGCATGATCGGCAAGATCATCGTCCACGGCGACACCCGCGAGCAGGCCCTGGCCCGCATGCGCATCGCGCTGAGCGAGACGGTGGTGGAAGGCATCCAGACCAACATCCCGCTGCACCGCGAGCTGATGGCGGACGCGAAGTTCATCGAAGGCGGCACCAGCATCCACTACCTCGAAGGCTGGATGGCCGCGCACAAGCGCTGACGGCGACGCCAGCACGCCGAGCTGCATGCTGAACCTCCGCGACGACCAGATGCAACGCCTCGGCGAGGCGGGGTTCAGTCGTCGGTTGGCCGAGTCGCTGGCCCGGCATGACACCGACTTCGCGGCCATGGCGGCCGACGCTCAGCAGGCGTTCGTCGCCGCGGCCATCGCGCAGGCGAGGCAGGTGGGCTTTCGCACCGAACAGGGCATCGCCGGCTATGCGCTCGGCGCGCTGTGGCTGGGTGTGGGCTTCGAGCAGGCCCAGCCGCTGCTGTTACGGGTGCTGCAAGGGCCCCTGCCCGAGGTGCGGCGCGTGCACGCGCTGGGCGAGTGGGTGCATGACCAGCTGGGCCCGGCGGCCACCCCGGCGTCGGGCGAGGCCGCGCTGCGGCGCAGCTTCGAGCTGACGCAGCCCTGGGGCCTGCAAGGCGGCCAGCGATGACGGACATCATTGCCGGCCTGACCGCCGGCTGGCTGGCCAAACGACAGGCGAAGTCGCTGTCCGAGACCCGCGCCAAGCAGCTCGCCGCGGACCCGGAACTGCCGCAGAAGGAGTACCAGCAGGCCCGCGAGGCCATGCTGGGCAAGGACTTCGGCACCCAGCCCGCCGGCGAGGCCTGCCAGCCCTGCATGGCCGCCGACAAGGCAGCCCGCCGTGCGCAGCGGCTGGAACTGGTCGACAAGGGCGTGAACGCCTGCCCCGAGCACGCGCCCGCCGCCGCGCGGCTGCGCGAGGACATGGATCAGGTCGAGCATGCGCGCCTGGCCAAGGCGGTCTACCTGAAGTACGACCTCGACGCGCCGGAAGACCTGAAGCAGCCACCGCCGGGTTTTTTGGATGTAACCGACGACGAGTTGGATGCCCTCGGCTTGAACCAGCGCATGCTGATGCGCGACGATTCTCAGTTCCGCGCGGCGGTCTACAAGAAGGATCCGCTCGTCTGGGGCAACGACGCGCAGCAACCGTATGAAGTCGTCTTCCGCGGCTCCACACTAGCGCCCGAAGACTGGGACAACAACTTCGCGCAGAACGCCAACAGGCACTCCGACTACTACCAAAGCGCCGTCAAGATCGGTAACGCCATCGCGGACAAGGGCGCAGCCGGCCAGGTGCAGATCGTCGGCCACTCCCTGGGCGGCGGCATGGCGGCTGCGGCGCAGGGGGGATCCGGGGCCATCGCAACCACGTTCAACGCCGCAGGCCTCAACCCCAAGACGGTGGCACGCTACTCGTCGCTGGCCAGCCGCCAGAACGCCGATGACGCGTTGATCAAGGCCTACCGCGTCGAAGGCGAAGTGCTGACCAAGACCCAGGAAAGCGGCCTGACCCAGTTCTTTTCCCACGCTGCGCCGGGTCAGCGTCATGATGTTCCAACCGCCGACGACAAGCTCAGCGCCGACGACCGGCACGGCATGAATGAAGTGATCGCCGCCATCGAGGCGCGCAAATCCGCCGATGAAGCGGCGCTGAAGGCCTGCCTGGCTAGCAAGGGCTGAGCCGCGATGACGATGCAACCGGCAAGACTGCCATCCCCCCACAGGCGCGGCCTGGTGGGCGCACTAGGAGTTCTGAGCATGGGCCTCTTTGAGCTTTTCGGCATGGGTGCCGCAACCGCCGACACCCCGGACGCACGCGCACCGCAACTGGCGCGGCCCGAAGCGTTTTTCCAGGGTCCTGCACTGGACCTGCTGCGCGCCGCGCTGGCCGGCGACGAGGCCGTTGCCCGCCGCGCCGTGGCGCAGGGCGCCAACCCGAACGCGCATGGCCCGGCGGCATCGTCCAAGAACGTGCCGCAGCTCACGCTGATCCGCTACGCCACGGGCGTGCGCAATCCACGCGCGATGGCCACCCTGCTCGCGGTGGGCGCAGACCCGTTGTTCAAACCTCGCGATGGCGACGGCGATGCCTTCCTCTTCGCCGTGGTGCGCCACGATGCGCAGATGCTCGATGCCTTGCTGCAGCTGTACCCGCTGGCCCGCATCCCGCCCAAGAGCCAGTCGGAACTAGCGTTCGATGCACTCAGCTTCAACGCACGGGACTGTCTGCAGATCCTGTTCGACCACGGCCTGCCACTCGACGTCAGGGACCCGAACGGGTATAGCCTGTTCATGCGCGCCTTGAATCAAGAAGATCTTGACACCGCGGAATGGCTGCTCGCGGAGAAGCAGGTGCCCATCCAGGACGTCATGTCCCGCAGCGGCGGCGTCACCCCGGCCAACATGGTGCAACGCGGCCTCACCGAGTCGTTCAAACCCGGCTCGCCGGCCTACCAGCGCTACGACAAGCTCAAGCGAATCATGGAGCAGCGCGGCATCGTCTTTCCCGTTGAGTCTTCCGCGGCATGGCGCGCCCGGCAGGCGGCCCAGGCGGCCAGCGGACCGACAAAGTAAGGAACACGCCTGCATGCGGCCGCGCCTGGCTACACAGAGCTGGCCGAGGCCCGCCGTCCTTCATCACCATCGCGCTGCGCGCAGGCTCGCACTGGCCCGCGCCCTGGGAGCTGTGAGCATGGGCCTCTTCGAGTTTCTTGGCATGGGCGCGGCAATAGCCGACACGCCAGACGCGCGCGCGCCACAGCTGGCGCGCCCCGAAGCGTTTTTCCAGGGCCCCGCACTGGACATGCTGCGCGCCGCGCTGTCCGACGACGAGGCCGGTGCCCGCCGCGCCGTGGCGCAGGGCGCCAACCCGAACGCGCAAGGCCCGGCAGCATCGTCCAAGAACGTGCCGCAGCTCACACTGATCCACTACGCCGCGGGCGTGCGCAACCCACGTGCGATGGCCATCCTGCTCGCAGCGGGCGCAGACCCGTTGTTCGAACCGCGCGAGGAAGACGGCGATGCCTTCCTTTTCGCCGTGCTGCGCCGCGACGCGCAGATGCTCGATGCGTTGCTGCAGTTGTACCCGCTGGCCCGCATCCCGCCCAAGCATCAGTCAGAGCTGGCGTTCGATGCCCTCGGCTTCAACACACGGGACTGCCTGAAGATCCTGTTCGACCACGGCCTGCCACTCGACGTCAGGGACTCAAACGGGTACAGCCTGTTCATGCGCGCCTTGAATTACAACGACGTCGACACAGCGGAGTGGCTGCTCGCGGAGAAGCAAGTGCCCATCCAGGACGTCATGTCGCGCAGCGGCGGCGTCACCCCGGCCAACATGGTGCAACGCGGCCTCACCGAGTCGTTCAAGCCGGGTTCGCCGGCCCACCAGCGCTACGACAGGCTCAAGCGCATCATGGAGCAGCGCGGCATCGTCTTTCCTGTTGAGTCTTCCGCGGCATGGCGCGCCCGCATGAAGGCCAACGCAGCCAGCGGCCCGGCCGGCTGAGGCCTGAGTTGCCATGAAGACACGCAGACGCGCCGGGCGCGGCTGCGTCGACAATGTGCCCCATGAATGCCATGAGTCATCTGTTTGAACTTGCACTCGTCTGCCGCGAGGCCGACGTGGAGATCGTCAGCGACGCGCTGATGGAGATCGACGCGCTGGCGGTCTCCGTCGAGGACGCCGACGCCGACACCGACGCCGAGCAGGCCCTGTTCGGCGAACCCGGCATGCCGGCCCCCAAGGCCGGCTGGGAGCGCTCGGTCGTGAAGGCCTTGTTCCCCACCGAGCCCGAGGCCACGGAGGCGGCGACGCTGCTGCTGGCCCAGGACTGGGCCGCCGACGTGCACGTGCAGGCCATCCAGGCCGTGCCCGAGCAGGACTGGGTGCGCATCACGCAGAGCCAGTTCGCGCCGGTCGAGATCACGCCCGAGTTCTGGATCGTGCCGAGCTGGCACGAAGCCCCGCCGCAGGCGCGGCGCGCCATGCGGCTGGACCCGGGCCTGGCCTTCGGCACCGGCACGCACCCGACGACGCGCATGTGCCTGCGCTGGATCGCGACACAAGCCCAGCCGTGGCCCCGCGTGCTGGACTACGGCTGCGGCTCGGGCATCCTCGCCATCGGCGCGGCGCTGCACGGCGCGCAGGCCATCGACGCGGTGGACATCGACCCGGCCGCGGTCACGTCGTCACGCGACAACGCCACCGCCAACGGCGTCACGCTGAACGTCGGCCTGCCCGAGCTCGCTTCCGGCGAGTACCCGCTGGTCATCGCCAACATCCTGGCCATGCCGCTGAAGCTGCTGGCTCCGCTGCTGTGCGCGCATGTCGCGCCGGGCGGCCACCTCATCCTGGCCGGCATCCTGAGTCGGCAGGCCGAGGAACTCAAGGCTGCCTACGCGCCCTGGCTGGCACTCAGCGTAAGTGACGAGCAAGAGGGCTGGATCTTGATGACCGCCACACGCCCCGCATGAGCCTCGCGACACGTTGCACCGCCTGCGGCACGATCTTCCGGATCGTGGAGGACCAGCTGCGCGTGTCCGATGGCTGGGTGCGCTGCGGCCGCTGCGCCGAGATCTTCGACGCACGCGAGCTGCTGTTCGACATCGAGCAGGAGGTGCCCCCGCCCTGGCCCGCCGCCTTCGCGCCGGCGCCGGCCATGGAGCCGCCCCCGGCCCCACCACCGCCTCCTCCCCCGCCTCCGCCCCCACCACCACCGCCGCCGCCCGAGCCGGTGTGGATGCCGCCACCGGAACCCGAGCCCCAGGCCGACGCGCTGCCCACCGGCTGGCCCCACGACCCGGTGCGGCAGGAGCCGCGCTGGGTGGAGGCCGACAGCCCGCCCGCCGAACCTCCGCCGGCCGCGCCTGCCTTCGAGCCGCCACCGATGGCAGCCGAGCCCGCGGCGCCGCCCGCCGTGGTGCCCGAGTTCATGCGCCGCGCGGAAAGCACGGCGCGCTGGAACCGGCCCGGCGTGCGCGTCGCGCTGGGTCTGGCGTCGGTGCTGCTGGCCGCATTGCTGGCCCTGCAGCTGACGCTGCATTTCCGCGATGCGCTGGCCGCGCTGCACCCACCGCTGCGCGCGGGCTTGCACGGGCTGTGCGGCGTGTTCGGCTGCGAGGTGAAGCCATGGCGACGCATCGAGGCGCTCAGCATCGACGCGACGTCGCTGAACCCGGTCGGCAGCAGTGGCTACAAGCTCAACCTGTCGCTGCGCAACAAGACCGGCGTGGACGTGGCTCCGCCATCGCTGGAGCTCAGCCTCACCGATGCCAATGGCGCGCCGTTCGCGCGTCGCGTCATCGGCCCCGAGGCGCTGACGCCGCAGCTGGTCCGCGTGGGCGCGGAATCGGAGCAGTCGCTGTCCTTCAGCTTCAGCACCGGCAGCCAGCGCGTCAGCGGCTACAGCGTCATCGCGTTCTACCCCTAGCGCCTCGGGCCGCCCGCGGCCTGCGCCCGGCGGGCCGACATGGCAATAAAAAACCCGGCGCCGCGTGAGCGGGCCGGGTTTTGCGCGAGAGGGAGCGAGCCGTCAGACGGCCCGCTCAAACCAACGCTCAGGGCTTGTTGCCCGTGGGGAAGGGCCACGCGGCTTGCGGGCTCAGCGCCGTCTTGGCGGCAGGAGCGGGCGCAGCAGCGGCAGGCTTGGCCGCAGGGGCAGGCTTGGCAGCAGCCTTCTTCGGCGCTGCAGCCTTCTTGGCGGCAGGCTTGGCAGCGGGCTTCGCGGCCGGCTTGGCAGCAGCCTTCTTCGGCGCAGCAGCCTTCTTGGCGGCAGGCTTGGCAGCCGGCTTGGCGGCGACCTTCTTGGCCGGCGTTGCAGCAGCCTTCTTGGCCGGAGCGGCCTTCTTGGCGGGCGCAGCAGCCTTCTTGGCCGGAGCGGCCTTCTTGGCGGGCGCAGCGGCCTTCTTGGCCGGAGCGGCCTTCTTGGCGGGCGCAGCGGCCTTCTTCGCCGGAGCGGCCTTCTTGGCGGGCGCAGCGGCCTTCTTCGCCGGAGCGGCCTTCTTCGCGGGTGCAGCGGCCTTCTTCGCCGGAGCGGCCTTCTTCGCCGGGGTCGCAGCGGCCTTCTTCGCCGGAGCAGCCTTCTTCGCCGGGGTCGCAGCGGCCTTCTTCGCCGGAGCAGCCTTCTTCGCCGGGGTCGCGGCGGCCTTCTTCGCCGGAGCGGCCTTCTTGGCCGGAGCGGCCTTCTTTGCAGTTGCCATGGTTTTCTCCTTGATCAAGTGGAAAAGTCACCGCTCTGTGCGGACCGGTCCGCCCAGATACGGCTATTCACCGCCCGAGAGTCGCCCAGGAGGAGCGCCTCGGTACGGTGAATCGGATTGCCATGCAGCCCCGCCACCTCGAGGGTGTTGATGCGGGTTTCGCTCGGTGACTGCATTGGCCAGGTCTTGATCGGGTTGCGGCTGGGGGGTCAGTCCCAGCTCAGGGCCCCGCCCGATTGGTACTCGATGACGCGGGTCTCGAAGAAGTTGCGTTCCTTCTTCAAGTCGATCATCTCGCTCATCCACGGGAAGGGGTTTTCTTCGTTCGGGAACAGGGCTTCGAGGCCGATCTGCACCGCACGACGATTCGCGATGAAGCGCAGATAGCCCTTGAACATCGAGGCGTTGAGGCCCAGCACGCCGCGCGGCATGGTGTCCTCGGCGTAGCGGTATTCCAGCTCGACGGCCTTCAGGAACAGCGCCTTGATCTCGGCCTTGAACTCGGCCGTCCACAGGTGCGGGTTCTCGAGCTTGATCTGGTTGATCAGGTCGATGCCGAAGTTGCAGTGCATGGACTCGTCGCGCAGGATGTACTGGTACTGCTCGGCCGCACCGGTCATCTTGTTCTGACGACCCATCGCGAGGATCTGCGTGAAGCCGACGTAGAAAAACAGGCCTTCCATCAGGCAGGCGAAGACGATCAGCGACTTCAGCAGCGTCTGGTCGTTCTCGGGCGTGCCGGTCACGAACTCCGGCTTCATGATCGCCTCGATAAAGGGGATCAGGAACTCGTCCTTGTCGCGGATCGACTTCACCTCGTTGTAGGCGTTGAAGATCTCGCTCTCGTCCAGGCCCAGGCTCTCGACGATGTACTGGTAGGCGTGCGTGTGGATCGCTTCTTCAAACGCCTGGCGCAGCAGGAACTGGCGAGCCTCGGGCGCCGTGATGTGGCGGTAGGTGCCCAGCACGATGTTGTTGGCGGCCAGCGAGTCGGCGGTGACGAAGAAGCCGAGGTTGCGCTTGATGATGCGGCGCTCGTCTTCGGTCAGGCCGTTGGGGTCCTTCCAGAGCGCGATGTCGCGGCTCATGTTCACTTCCTGCGGCATCCAGTGGTTGGCGCAGGTGGCGAGGTACTTCTCCCACGCCCACTTGTACTTGAACGGCACCAGCTGATTGACGTCGGTCTGGCCGTTGATGATGCGCTTGTCGGCAGCCTTCACGCGACGCGCGGTCGTGGACTCGCCGGACAGCTGGGGGGCAGGAATCGAGACGCTGGCAGCTCCGTGCAGAGACGCCGATGCGGACGTCGTCGCCGAAGGTGTGGCCGCGAGAGGCTTCGCGGTGGGGGTATCAGTGGACTTCAGGTCTTCGTCCCAATCCAGCATGGTGTCTTTCCTATCGCTTCGAATTATCGGCAGTGCTGGTGCAAATCAACAAGGACCGGCAACTGCTATTTGCATCAATCGCGCAAAGTTTGTTGCGCGTGGGCATCGAAACAGATGGCGCGAACTTGTCTATACAAGTTCGCGCCACTGCTTCATTTACTGGCAGGCCTCGCAACCGACGTCGTCGATCGCCGTGAACTGCACGTTCGTCGCCGGCAGTTCGGGCTCGACGGCAGCGACCGGAGCGGCCGGCGCCGCCACCACGGCAGCAGCACCCGACGACACGGCATTGAGCTGGCCCGAGCGCGTGACCGTGCTCTTCTCGGCCTGCGTCGCGCTGATGGTGCGCAGGTAGTAGGTCGTCTTCAGGCCGCGCTGCCACGCGAGCTTGTAGGTCTCGTCGAGCTTCTTGCCCGACGCGCCGGCCATGTAGATGTTCAGGCTCTGTGCTTGGTCGATCCACTTCTGGCGGCGCGCGCCAGCTTCGATGAGCCACGAGGTGTCGACCTCGAAGGCCGTCGCGTACAGCGCCTTGATGTCCTCGGGCACGCGGTCGATGCGGCGCAGCGAGCCATCGAAGTGCTTGAGGTCCATGACCATCACGTCGTCCCACAGGCCCAGTGCCTTCAGGTCACGCACCAGCGATTCGTTGATGACGGTGAACTCGCCCGACAGGTTGGACTTGACCGACAGGTTGCCGAAGCAGGGCTCGATGGACGCGTCGACGCCGATGATGTTGGAGATGGTGGCCGTCGGCGCGATGGCGACGCAGTTGCTGTTGCGCATGCCGTGCACAGCGATGCGGCCGCGCAGCGCGTCCCAGTCCAGGCTGGTGGATCGGTCAACATCGACGTAGCCGCCACGGGCCTCGGCCAGCAGGTCCAGCGAGTCGATCGGCAGGATGCCGCGGTCCCACAGCGAGCCCTTGTACGAGGAGTAGCGGCCGCGCTCTTCGGCCAGTTCGGTCGACGCCCAGTAGGCGTGGTAGCAGACGGCTTCCATCGAGCGGTCGGCGAACTCGACGGCGGCGTCGGACGCGTAAGGCGTGCGCAGCGCGTACAGCGCATCCTGGAAGCCCATGATGCCCAGGCCCACCGGACGGTGGCGCAGGTTGGAGTCGCGGGCCTTCTTGACGGCGTAGTAGTTGATGTCGATGACGTTGTCGAGCATGCGCATGGCCGTGCGCACCGTCTTCTTCAGCTTGGCCTGATCGATGGCGCCGTCCTTCAGGTGCTGCGCCAGGTTCACGGAGCCGAGGTTGCAGACGGCGATCTCGCTGTCGTTGGTGTTCAGCGTGATCTCGGTGCACAGGTTGGACGAGTGCACCACGCCAACGTGCTGCTGCGGGCTGCGCACGTTGCAGGCGTCCTTGAACGTGATCCAGGGGTGGCCCGTCTCGAACAGCATCGACAGCATCTTGCGCCACAGGTCCTTGGCCGGCATGCGCTTGAAGAGCTTGAGCTCGCCGCTGTCGGCCTTGCGCTCGTAGCCCACGTAGGCTTCCTCGAAGGCCTTGCCGAACTTGTCGTGCAGGTCCGGGCAGGTGGAGGGGCTGAACAGCGTCCAGTCGCCACCTTCCAGCACGCGCTTCATGAACAGGTCGGGAATCCAGTTCGCCGTGTTCATGTCGTGCGTGCGGCGGCGGTCGTCGCCGGTGTTCTTGCGCAGGTCCAGGAACTCTTCGATGTCCAGGTGCCACGTCTCCAGGTAGGCGCAGACGGCGCCCTTGCGCTTGCCGCCCTGGTTCACGGCCACGGCCGTGTCGTTGACCACCTTCAGGAACGGCACGACGCCTTGCGACTTGCCGTTGGTGCCCTTGATGTGCGAGCCGAGCGCGCGCACCGGCGTCCAGTCATTGCCCAGGCCGCCGGCGAACTTGCTCAGCAGCGCGTTTTCCTTCAGCGCCTCGTAAATGCCGTCGAGGTCGTCCGAGACGGTCGTCAGGTAGCAGCTCGACAGCTGCGAGCGGCGCGTGCCGCTGTTGAACAGCGTGGGCGTGCTGGACATGAAGTCGAAGCTGGACAGCACTTCATAGAACTCGATGGCGCGGGCCTCGCGGTCGATCTCGCCCAGCGCCAGGCCCATGGCCACGCGCATGAAGAAGGCCTGCGGCATCTCGATGCGGACGTCGTCCACGTGCAGGAAGTAGCGGTCATACAGCGTCTGCAGGCCGAGGTAGTCGAACTGCAGGTCGCGCTCGGCCTTCAGTGCGGCGCCAAGGCGGGCCAGGTCGTACTGCGCCAGCTTCTCGTCCAGCAGCTCGGCGGCGACGCCACGCTTGATGTAGCCGGGGAAGTACTCGGCGTACTGGGTCTGCATCTGTTCCTGCGTGACCTCGCCGCCGATGATCTCGCGGCGGATCGTGTGCAGCAGCAGGCGGGCCGTGGCGCGGCTGTAGCCGGGGTCCTTCTCGATCAGCGTGCGCGCAGCCAGGATGGCGGCCTTGTAGACCTCGTCGATGGCGACGCCGTCGTACAGGTTGCGCTGGGTCTCGGCCAGCACGGGCTCGGGCGTCACGTCGGCGCCGAGGTTCTCGCAGGCGGAGGCGATCAGCGACTTCAGCGCGCGCAGGTCCAGCGGGCGGCGCTCGCCGCCGTCCATCACCATGAATTGCGGCTCGGCAGCGCGGGCGGCTTCGCCCTGGGCGGCGCGCTCCTGCGCGCGGCGCTCGCGGTACAGCACGTAGGCGCGGGCCACGTCGTGCTGGCCGCTGCGCATCAGGCCCAGCTCGACCTGGTCCTGCACGTCCTCGATGTGGAAGGTGCCGCCGCTCGGGCGCGAGCGCAGCAGCGCGCGCACGACGTTCTGGGTCAGCTGTTCCACCGTCTCGCGCACGCTGGCCGAGGCCGCGCCGCTGGTGCCGTGAACGGCCAGGAAGGCCTTCATCAGCGCGACGGCGATCTTGCTCGGCTCGAACGAGACCACGGCGCCGTTGCGGCGAATGATCTGGTAGGCCTGGTAGCTGGACAGCGCGGGGGCGCTGGGTGCTTGCGCGTCGGATCCAAACGCGCCCGGAGAACCCGAGGAAAGCGTGGCAGCGGGGGCAGCCTGGCCCGAAGCGGCTTCATGCAGCATGAGGAGATCCTTTTATCGAGAATTGACGGGCAAAAGCGCGGCACAGACCCGGTACAGGGTCGACGCATCGCGCGTTGCTGGAGTGGTGGTGTTTCGGCCCCGCCGGTCCATTGCCAGGCCGGCGTTCCGGCTGGTTCCTCGGGTGGGTTGCCGCGGCGGCCAAGCCACTGCAGACAGCAATTCCGAGGTGATGGTCATGGGGTCGACTGGGTCAGCAGGATATCACGAGAGAACACTATATCTAGTGCTTGACGACCTGGGTTGGCCACATCCCTAGTGTCAACCCGGGATTCAATTTGCATTGAAAAAAGCGCGATGGCCGCTTTGCACCGATCAAATCGATGCACGCCCGCGATGGTCCGCATGAGCATTGGCTTTGCGGCGCGAAGTGGCCCGCAAAGCCGCGCCAATGCTGGATTCGACATCAGCGCGCTCCCGCTCGCCGAACATTCAAGCAGGGCAAATCCCAGGGCTCGCAGCAATTGAGGAGCCGCGCATCGGACAGCTCCCAAGCCGGCCCGGCAGCGCGACGTGCGGGCGGCTCAATGCCGCACGCATCGCCGCCCCCTCTGGGGCCGATCAGGACCGCCCGCGTTCAGCGAGGCGGGACCGAGCGAGGGGTCTCAGTTGTCCCCCGCCGATATCGCCAGCCGCGCCATGCGGTAGCGGATCTGGCGCAGCGACAGGCCCAGGCTGGCCGCCGCGGCCGTGCGGTTGAAGCGGTGCAGCTCCAGCGCGCGCAGCAGGATGGCGCGCTCGACCTCGTCGAGATAGAGCGCCAGGTCGGCGGGCAGTTGCTCCGGCAGCGACAGCCCCTCGGCCATGGGCTCGGCGGCGACGGGCGTCTCCAGCGCCGCGAACTGCGATTCGCTGCGGCCTTCGTCCAGCAGTGCGTCCGGCAGGCCCAGGTCGCCGGTGTCTATCCATTCGCCGCCCGCCAGCGCGAGCGCCCGGTGCAGCAGGTTCTCCAGCTCGCGCACGTTGCCGGGGAAGGCGTAGCGCGACAGCGTCTGCAGCGCGCCGGCGGTCAGCCGCGGCGTGGGCGACACGCCGGCATCCTGCGCGATCCGCGCCAGCACGCGGCTGCTGATGAGGCCCAGATCCTCCAGCCGCTCGCGCAGCGGCGGCACACGGATCTGGATGACGTTGAGGCGGTAGAACAAGTCCTGCCGGAAGCGGCCCGCGGCCACCTCGGCGGACAGGTCCTTGTGCGTGGCGCTGAGGATGCGCACGTTGATGGGCGACTCGGCCGTCGCGCCGACCGGGCGCACCGACCGCTCCTGGATGACGCGTAACAGCTTGCTCTGCATCGCCAGCGGCAGGTCGCCGATCTCGTCCAGGAACAGCGTGCCGCCATCGGCCGCCTGGAAGAAGCCCTCGCGGTCCTCGTTGGCGCCGGTGAACGCGCCCTTGCGATAGCCGAAGAACTCGGCCTCCAGCAGGTTCTCCGGGATGGCACCGCAGTTGACGGCGATGAAGCGCTGGTCCGCACGCGTGCCGTGGTCGTGGATGGCACGCGCCACCAGTTCCTTGCCGGTGCCGGACTCGCCCTGCACCAGCACCGGCGCCATGCTGCGGCCCACCTTGTCGATGAGCGCGCGCACGGCGCGGATGGCCGGCGACTCGCCCACCAGCCGCAGCGCCGTGGCCGGGCCCACGGCGTCCGACGCCGACGCCGCCACGGGCTCGGGCGCCTTCGCGGCCGCCGGCTGGCGGCCCAGCGCCGAGCCGACGACGAGGCGGAACTGGCGCAGGTCCACCGGCTTGGTCAGGTAATCGAAGGCGCCGGCCTTCAGCGCCTCGACGGCGTTCTCGGCCGAGCCGAAGGCCGTGATGACGATGGCCTTCTCCGGCCGGCCGGCCTGCTCCAGCCAGCGCAGCACGGCCAGGCCCGAGCCGTCGGGCAGCCGCATGTCGGTGATGACGGCGCTGTAGGTGGCGGCCTGCAGCTGGGCCAGCGCGTCGGCCACCGAGCCGGCGCTGTCGATCTCGTAGCCCTCGCGCAGCAGCGTCAGCTCGTAGAGCGTGCGCAGGTCGGGCTCGTCGTCGATGACCAGCAGGCGCGCGGTGGGGGCGTTCGTCATGCGGAGGGGGGCTGCGCCAGGCGCACGCTGAATTCGTTGGCCGCGGCGTCGGCGGCGCGGCGGAAGTCGATGCGACCGCCGTGGCGCTCGCACAGCTCGCGACAAATATAGAGGCCCAGGCCGGAGCCGCGGCTGCGTGTCGAGAAGAAGGGCTCGAACAGGTGCCGCTCCACCTCCGGCGGCACCGGCGCGCCGGCGCTGCGCACCACCAGCGCCAGCCCGTCGCCGTCAAGCCTGAGCAGCACGCGGATGCTGCCCGGGCCGTCGTCGGCATGGCGCAGCGCGTTGTCCAGCAGGTTCACCAGCACGCGGCGCAGGTGTTCGGCGTCGAACAGCCCCATCAACCCGGGCGCCTCGATCTGCAGCTGGAAGCGGCTCGCCACGTTGCCGGCGCCGGCGTCCAGGCCGTTGACGACGACCCAGTCCACGCAGGTCTCGTGCACCAGCTCGCTGATGTCCAGCGCCTGCGTGTCGGGCTGCACGCCGGGCGCCACCTCGGTCACGTCGTCCACCAGCCTTTTGAGCCGCTGCACGTTGGACGCCACCATGCGCGTCAGCGGCTCGGCACGCATGCCGGCGACGTCCTCGGCAATCAGCGCGTTGGCCTGGGCGATGGCCGCCAGCGGGTTGCGGATCTCGTGCGCGATGCCGGCCGACACGCGGCCCATCGCAGCCAGCTTCTCCTGGCGCGTGCGGGCCAGCAGCTCGCGGTTGTCCTCGACGAACAGCACGCACAGCTCCTCGCTGCCCTCGCGCTGGCGCGTGAAGCGCAGCCGCAGGCGCAGGCTGCGCATGACGCCGCTGTCCAGCGGCAGCGCCACGTCCAGCTCGGCACCGCGGCCGGCGGCGTGCGCCTGCTCCAGCGCCTGCACCAGCGGCTGCCAGTCGGCACGGCCGCGCAACTGCCAGCTCAGCTCGCCGCTGGCCGCGCCCAGCAGCGTGCGCGCCGCCGGGTTCATCGCGCGCACGCGGCCGCGGCGGTCCACCACCAGCACGCCTTCCTGCATCTCGTCGATGACCAGGCGGTTCAGCAGCTCCTGCTGCCGCGCCAGCGCCAGGCTGCCGCGCGCCGCCCGCTCCTCGCGGGCCAGCCGCGCGCTCAGCTCGCCGGCCAGCAGGCTGACGGCGAACAGCCCGCCGCCCACCAGGCCGGCCTGCGTCGTCTTCAGGCCCACGTCCACGCCCAGCAACATCGACCACGCCGCCGCGGCCAGCAGCCCCAGCGCCGCCATCGCGGCGGTGGCCAGCGCCAGCCGGCGCGGGCACAGCACGGCCGCCATCAGCACCGGCAGCACGAACAGCGCGCCGTAGTTCACGCCGCTGGGGTCCAGCGCATGCAGCGTGCCGAACAGCACCAAGTCCAGCCCGATGGCGGCCCACCAGTGCGGGCTGCTGATGCGCGCCAGGCTGCGCGCGCTGGCGCCGTGGCGCAGCTGCGGCAGCAGCCACAGCAGCAGCGCCGCGGTGGCGTAGGCGGCGCTCAGCGCCAGCGTCGACTGTGCCGGCGCCGTGAACAGCGCGGCAGCGATGAGCTGGGCGGCGATCAGCGCCAGGCCCAGCGCAGCACGCGCGGACAGGAAGGCGCGGTACAGGCGGTCGAAGGACGCGCTGCCCTCGGCCGGCTCGACCGGCGGCGACTCGACGAACCAGCTGCCGTCGGCCACAGGCTCAGCGGGCCTCGAAGCTGGACCGGTGCGCCGCGCTGCAGAACACGCCACCCTTGCCCGGCAGCGCCTCGTCGGCGGGCAGGTGCATGCCGCATTCGGCGCAGCGCAGCATGGCCCGGGGCTGGGCGGGCGGCGCGGGGCGGTCATCGCGGGCCTCGGGCTCGCGCGGGCGGCCGCGCCGGGCGCCCAGCATGAAGAAGGCAAGCGCCAGCAACAGCAGCAGCAACAAATACTTCAAACCACGCCTCCACCGCGCTGCAGGATGACCTCCAGCACGAAGCGCGAGCCGGCATAGGACAGCAGCAGCAGCGCCGCACCGGCATACAGCCAGCGCGTGGCGCGGCGGCCGCGCCAGCCGTAGATGCGCCGCCCCACCAGCAGGCCGGTCAGCACCAGCCAGCCCAGCACGGCCAGCAGGTTCTTGTGGTCCCACTTCCAGGCGGGCGTGAACCACCAGCCCAGCACGATGGCCAGCGACAGCACGCCCACGCCGGCCGCGACGAAGTTGAACGTCAGCCGCTCCAGCTGCAGCAGCGGCAGCCCGCCGGGCGTAGCCTGCTTGTGGCGCAGCCGGGTCTCGGCACGGTTCATCAGCGCGGCGTGCAGCACGGCCACGCCGAACAGGCCGTAGGACACCAGCCCCAGCACCCAGTGCAGCGGCGCCCAGGGCGACGCGGCCAGCGGGCGGCTCTCGCCGGGGAAGCCCCAGGCCAGCAGCACGGCGGCCGCGGCCAGCCAGGCCAGCACGCGGCGCACGCTGTGCAGCGGCAGGAAGCGGCTCTCCACCAGGTAGACCGTCAGCACCAGCCAGGTCGTCATGGACAGCGCCGGCGCGAAGCCGAAGCGCGCGCCCCGCGTCTCCAGGCCGAAGCCGCTGATGTCGATGAACAGCGCGACGAACTGGGCCGTCCAGGCCAGCGCCATGGGCGGCACCGAGCGGCGCGGCGGGCTGAGCGCGCCGGCGGCGTCGCCCGGGGCGACACGCAGCAGCCCCACCCAGACATAGCCCAGCAGTGCCAGGCCGCTGGCGATGGCCAGCGCGACGCCTGGCCCCACGGCGGCGTCTCCCAGAGGAGCGGGCGATAAACTCATGGACGCAGTGTACTTTTGGGCTCCGCGCGTTCTGGCGACCCGACCTTCCAATTCCATGGCATCCACCCTCACCGACCGCCTGAGTCGCCTTGTCAAGACGATGCGCGGCCAGGCCCGCATCACCGAAAGCAACGTGCAGGACATGCTGCGCGAGGTGCGCATGGCGCTGCTGGAGGCCGACGTGGCCCTGCCGGTGGTGCGCGACTTCATCGCCCGCGTGAAGGAGAAGGCGCTCGGCCAGGAGGTCGTCGGCTCGCTGAACCCCGGCCAGGTGCTGGTGTCCGTCGTCCACAAGGAACTCGCCGCGACGATGGGCGAAGGCGTGGCCGACATCAACCTCGCCGCCCAGCCGCCCGCCGTCATCCTGATGGCCGGCCTGCAGGGCGCCGGCAAGACGACGACGACGGCCAAGCTCACCAAGCACCTGATCGAGAAGCGCAAGAAGAAGGTGCTGACGGTCTCCGCCGACGTCTACCGCCCCGCCGCCATCGAGCAGCTCAAGACGGTGACGAAGCAGGCCGGCGGCGAATGGTTCCCGTCCGCGCCGGACCAGAAGCCGCGCGACATCGCGCTGGCCGCGCTGGACCACGCCAAGCGCCACTACTTCGACGTGCTGCTGGTCGACACGGCCGGGCGCCTTGCCATCGACGAAGCGCTGATGGCCGAGATCAAGGAGCTGCACGCAACACTGAACCCGGTGGAGACGCTGTTCGTCGTCGACGCGATGCAGGGCCAGGACGCGGTCAACACCGCCAAGGCCTTCAAGGATGCGCTGCCGCTGACCGGCGTCATCCTGACCAAGCTGGACGGCGACTCGCGCGGTGGCGCGGCGCTGTCGGTGCGGCAGATCACCGGCGCGCCGATCAAGTTCGCCGGCGTGTCCGAGAAGATCGATGGCCTGGAGGTCTTCGACGCCGACCGCCATGCCGGCCGCGTGCTGGGCATGGGCGACATCGTCGCGCTGGTGGAGCAGGTCACGGCCAGCGTGGACATGGCTTCCGCGCAGGCCATGGCCGAGAAGCTCAAGAGCGGCAGCGGCTTCGACCTGAACGACTTCCTGCAGCAGATCGCGCAGATGAAGAAGATGGGCGGCCTGGGCGGCCTGATGGACAAGCTGCCGCAGAACATGATGGGCAACAAGCAGCCCGGCCAGGCCGACATGGACCGCGCCGAGCGCGACATGAAGCGCATGGAAGGCATCCTGCGCGCGATGACCGCCAAGGAACGTGCCCAGCCCGCGCTGCTGATGGACGGCAAGAGCAAGGCCAGCCGCAAGCGCCGCATTGCCACGGGCGCCGGCGTGCAGATCCAGGATGTGAACCGCCTGCTGAACCAGTTCGACCAGATGCAGCAGATGATGAAGAAGATGAAGGGCGGCGGCCTGATGAAGATGATGAAGAAGATGGGCGGCATGAAGGGCCTGCCCGGCATGGGCGGCTGATCCCTTCACGCCACAACGAGAAAAGGCCCCGCGGGGCCTTTTCGTTTTTCAGGTCGCGACGACTTACTTCTTCTCGGCCGCGGCCTTCAGGCCGGGCAGGAAGTCGGCGCCGTGCGCGATCTGCGCCGTCGACTGCCGCACCGTCTCGCCCAGCGGCTCGACACGGCCACCCAAGCAGTTGCCCAGGAAGTTCTCGGCGATGGCGTTGAAGCCGATGCGGTTGGTCGGCTTCGCGAAGCCATGGCCTTCGTCCGGGTACAGCACGTAGGTGACCGGGATGTTCTTGGCCTGCATGGCCTGGACAATCTGGTCCGACTCGGCCTGCTTCACGCGCGGGTCGTTGGCGCCCTGCCCGATCAGCAGCGGACGCACGATCTGGTCGGCCTTGTACAGCGGCGACGCGGCACGCAGGATGGCCTTGCCCTCGTCCGTCGTCGGGTCGCCCATGCGGCTGTACATCTGCTTCTTGCCCGCCTCCCAGTACGGCGGGATGGTGCCCAGCAGCGTCTCCAGGTTGGAGGGGCCCACGATGTCCACCGCGCAGGAGAAGGTGGTGGGCGTGAACGTCAGCCCGGCCAGCGCCGCGTAGCCGCCGTAGCTGCCGCCCATGATGGCCACCTTGTCGGCGCTGGTGACGCCCTGCTTGACGGCCCAGTTCACGGCGTCGATGAGGTCGTTGTGCATGGCCAGGCCCCACTGCTTGTTGCCGGCGTTCAGGAACTTCTTGCCGAAGCCGGTGGAGGCGCGGTAGTTGACCGACAGCACCGCGTAGCCGCGGTTGGCCAGCCACTGGTGCGTGCCGTTGTAGCCGTGGCCGTCGCGTGCCCACGGACCGCCGTGCACCAGCAGCACCATCGGCACGGCCTGCTCCGGCTTGCCGTCGCCGTTCTTGTCGGCGCCGGCTGGCAGCGTCAGGTAGCTGGGCAGCGTCAGGCCGTCGCGCGAGGCGATCTCGACCGGATGCATGGGCACCAGCGGCGCGTTCTGCAGCTCGGGCCGGGCCACGTACAGCGGCGACAGCTTCTTGGCCTTGCGGTCGTACAGGTAGGTGGCCGCCACCTTGGAGACCGGATCGATGCCGACGATCCACTTGTCGTCCGCGCGGGTGCGGCTGCTGACGTAGACCTCGCCCTTGCCGAGCTGCTTCTGCAGCCAGTCGAAGTCGGCCTTCAGGCCCTTGTCGATGAACTGCCACTCGGTGGTCAGGTACTCCACCGCATAGGCCTGCACCTCGCCGGTGACCGTGTTGCGCAGCGTGGCGCCGAGGTCGGCGCGGGCGTCCTGCGCGATGAGCTTGCGTTCGCCGGTGGCGACGTCCTCGGCGAACACGGCCGTGGTGTCGCGGTCACGCGAGTCGCGCCAGTACAGCGTCTTGCCGTCGGCGGTGTAGCCGATGGGGCCGGTGGCGTTGTCTTCCAGGCTGGTGCTGAGGAAGGGTTTGTCAGCCGCAACGTTGTCCTTGACCTGGAAATAGTCCATGCCGCCCGCCGCGTTGGGGCGGGCGCCCAGGCGCACGTTCAGGTCGTCGTCGATCTCGACGCCGGCGAAGCCGTCGCCCTTCATGACCAGCTTCAGCTCGCCGGTCTTCAGGTTCAGCAGATAGGCGTCGTGCCAGCGCGGGTCGCGGTTGTTGATGCCCACCAGCACCTCGTCCAGCCGCTTGCGCGAGCCGCCCAGCATGCGCACGCGCACCTTGTCGAAGGGGGTGTAGTCGCGCTGCGCGCCGGTCTTCACGTCGACGCCGTAGAGGCGAAAGTTCTCGTCGCCGGCGTTGTCCTTCACGAACAGCAGCTGCTCGCTGTTGCCGGACCAGAAATGGCCGGGGATGGGGCGGTCCGTGGAGTTGGTGACGGCCTTGGCCGCCTCGGGCTTGGCCGCCGGTGCCACCCACACATTCATGACGCCGTTGACCGGGGCCATCCACGACAGCCACTGGCCGTCGGGGCTCAGCTGCGCGCCGGACTTCACCGGGTTGCCGAACAGCGCCGCGCGCGGGATCAGCGGCGTGTCGCCCACCGTGAGGGTGGCCTTGCGGGCGTCGGCGGCGTGCGCGCCCAGCGGCAGCGCGGCGGCGAGCGCCAGGGTCAGCGGAAGCAGGAACGGGGAACGGGACATGGCAGCCTCGGTCGAATGACAAAGACCGGGAGCATAGGCAGTCCGGCGCCCCATGCCATCGGTCAGGATGGGCCCGCCCCGCGGCCAGCCCTTAAGGGTTGCTGCGGAGGGCGACACAAGCGCTCACACTTGCCCCCAAGTTCAAGGGACAAGGGGGCGTGGTCAAGACCTGGCGCGGTCGCTAGCGTGCAGCCCATGCTGAACCTCCACCTCCCCCGCGCCATGGGCGCGCTGCTGAACCGGCTCACCGGCCAGGACGGCGCCGTCATCCGCAACGACGTCAGCGACACCGTCATGCGCTGGCCGCCCACGCCGGCACGGGTGCTGGGCAGCGCGGACCGGCATGCGCACAAGTGCATCGCGCGGGCGCTGGCGCTGGAGCATCCCAAGGGCTTCCTGCTGGCGCAGGTGCCGCTGCACAAGCTGGTGCGCGTGCCCAAGCAGAACTCCTACCGCGAATGGCTGTCGCGCACGGGCCTGCTGACCGTGGACTTCGCGCTTTGCGACGAGCACGGCGTGGTGCGCTCGGTGGTGCTGATGCCGCTGCCCGACGAGCAGCTGCGGCCGCTGCGCAAGCGCGAGCGGCTGCTGCGCGTGCTGCAGGCGACCGACCTGGCGGTGGCCGAGTGGGACCGCGAGTGGCAGGCCGAGGACGACGGACGGCCGCTGCGCAGCAAGCTGTTCCCCAAGATCAGGGCAGCCGGCTACTACGCCGACACCCCGCACGCGCACTGAAGCCCTCGTCCAAGGAACACTTTGGCCAATCCCCCGGGGGGACGGCGATACGTGCGGCGTTGAGCCGCCCGCACATCGCCCAACGCGGGCCGGCTTGGGAGCTGCCCGGCGCTCGGCCCGCTGGAATTACTCCAGCAGCGCTCGCGCGAACTCGCGCGCGCTGAAGGTCTCGAGGTCTTCCAGCTTCTCACCGACCCCGATGAAGTAGACCGGCACGGGCCGCTCACGCGCGATGGCCGCCAGCACGCCGCCCTTGGCGGTGCCGTCCAGCTTGGTGACCACCAGGCCCGTCAGTCCCAGCGCCTCGTCGAAGGCCTTGACCTGGTTCAGCGCGTTCTGGCCGGTGTTGCCGTCCACCACCAGCAGCACCTCGTGCGGCGCGCCCTCTTGGGCCTTGGTGATGACGCGCTTGATCTTCTTCAGCTCCTCCATCAGGTGGATCTGCGTCGGCAGGCGGCCGGCCGTGTCGGCAATGACGACATCGGCACCGCGGGCGCGGCCGGCGTTGACGGCGTCGAAGGACACGGCCGCCGGGTCACCGCCCTCCTGGCTGATGATCTCCACCTGCGCGCGGTCCGCCCACACGCCCAGCTGCTCGCGGGCGGCGGCGCGGAAGGTATCGGCCGCGGCCAGCAGCACCTTCTGGTTGGAGTCGGCGAGGTGGCGGGTCAGCTTGCCGATGCTGGTCGTCTTGCCGGCGCCGTTGACGCCGACGACCATCATGACCGTGGGCGTGAAGCGGCCCACTTCCAGGCCCTTCTCCAGCGGCGACAGCAGCTCGGTGAGCGCGTCCACGAGCAGGCCGCGCACGGCCTGCGGGTCGGTGGCACGGGCGTCCTTGACGCGGCGCTTCAGGTCGTCCAGCAGGAACTGCGTGGCCTTGACGCCGGCATCCGCCAGCAGCAGAGCCTCTTCCAGCTCCTCGTAGAGCTGCTCGTCGATCTTGGTGCCGGTGAAGACGCCGGCAATGCTGCCGCCCGTCTTGCGCAGGCCGGCGCGCAGGCGCTCCATCCAGCTCTGGCGCGGGGCGGCGACGGGCTCGGGTGCCGGCACGGGCGGCGGCGGGGCGACGACCTTCGGCGCTGGCGCCACCACCGGGGGCAGCACCACCGGCCGGGGTGCGGCAGGCTGCGGAGCGACCGGCGGGTTCACGGGCGCGGCCACCGGCGTCGGCACGGGCACCGGCGCAGACGCCACCACGGGTGCGGCAGCGACTGCCGGCACGACCTCGGGTGCAGCGGGCGGCTCGGCCGGCGCGCTGGCCTTCCTGGTGACCCAGCCCTCGGGCAGCAGCGTGGGCGCTTCGGCGGGCGCAGGGGCCGGCGCCGACTTCTTGAAGAAACTGAACATATGACCGGCATTTTCGCCTGTCGCCGTGACGGTGGCCTTCTGGCCGCTTCTCGCACGCGCTTGATTTTTTGCCGCCAGGGAACCGGGTGAAACTGACCGAGGCTCCCCGCACTCCCGGTCCGCTCATGCCCGCTGCTCTCGTTTCGCTGCCCCGCTCCGCCCTCTGGCTGGTCTCGCTGGCTTCGCTGTTGATGTGTGCCGCCGCGCAGGCGCAGGACCTGCCAGGCCAGCAGGCGCCTACCGCCGCCGCCGCGCAGGCCGGCGCGATGGCCGCCGTGAAGAAGAGCGAGCGCACCTTCCTGATGTCGGCCTTCATGGCGACGTCGCAGAACACGCTCAGCCTGTTCAGCTCCGCCGACGGCATCAACTTCACGTCACTGGGCTCGGAGGTCTACACGCCGCCCAAGGCGCTGCTGCGCGACCCGTCCATCATCCGCGCGGCCGACGGTCTCTACTACGTCGCCTACACGACCGACTGGAACGGCTCGACCTTCGGCATCGCCAAGTCCGCCGACCTGAAGACGTGGGCGCATGTGGCCGACGTGCCGGTGAAGCTACCAGGCATCACCAACGTCTGGGCGCCGGAATGGTTCCGCGACAGCGACGGCAGCCTGCGCCTCATCGTCAGCCTGTCCAAGGGCGGCACCCAGGGTCCGTTCGCGGCCTACTCGGTGAAGGCCCTGGACGCGGGCTTCACGACCTTCGGCGATCCGGTGCCGATGAAGGGGCTGGAGAACAACTTCATCGACACCTTCGTCATCCAGCACGAAGGCCAGTATGTCGCGTTCACGAAGAACGAGACGACCAAGTTCATCGAGCGGGCCACCGCGCCGTCTCTGGACGGCCCGTGGACGCTGGACAAGACCGGCGACTGGGCCGGCTGGGGCGGCTGGACGGAAGGCCCGGCGCTGGTGCCCATCAAGAACGCCGACGGCAAGCCCGGCTGGCGCATCTACTTCGACGACTACACGACCAAGCGCTACTGGTATAGCGACAGCTTCGACGGCCTGCAGACCTGGACGGCCAGGAAGGAACTGGGCGGCGTGTCGGGCACAGTGCGGCACTTCACCGTGATCTCGGAAGAGACCGCGCAGCTGGAACGCGCGACGGCCCCCAAGGACAAGCCGAAGAAGATCACCTGGGACCGCCACTCGCTCATCATCGACGGCAAGCGCGAGATGATCTTCGCGGGCGAGATGCACCCCTTCCGCCTGCCCTCGCCCAGCCTGTGGCGCGACGTGCTGCAGAAGATGAAGGCCTCGGGCCTGAACGCGGTGTCGTTCTACTTCGCCTGGGGCTACCACTCGGCCAAGCCGGGGCACTACGACTTCACTGGCATCCGCAACGTCGAGCGCGTCATCGAGATGGCCAAGGAGGAAGGCCTCTATGTCATCGCGCGCATGGGGCCTTACGTGAACGGCGAGCTGACCGCCGGCGGCTTCCCCGGCTGGCTGCTGCGCCAGCGCGCCGAGGCGCGCACCGATGCGGCGGAGTACCAGGCCGCGGCGGACGAGTGGATGACGCAGATCAACGCCATCATCGCCCGCCACCAGCTCACCAACGGCGGCGGCACCGTCATCGCCTACCAGCTGGAGAACGAGCTGTTCTCGGTGCAGCCCAAGAACATCCGCCACATGCAGCACCTGGCGGACAAGGCGCGGGCCGACGGCATCACCGTGCCGCTGTTCCACAACGCCGCGTCGCGCCTGCCGGACTGGACGCCGAAGAACTCCACCGCGCCGTTTGCCAACCCCGGCCCGACCGACATCTACGCCTTCGACGGCTATCCCGGCGGCGTCTGCAGCGTGGACGCACAACCCGGCACGCCCGCACCGGCGCCGGACTGGGGCATCTACGGCAAGAACTTCCCCAAGGTCGGGTCGCTCGCCTCGCCCAACACGCCGGGCTTCGTCGCCGAGATCGGCGCCGGCTGGTTCGACTACTGGGGCAGCAACGGCACCTACGAGTGCACGGCCAAACGCCAGGGCCCGGGCTACCAGCGCGTTTTCTACGGCAGCAGCCTCATCAACTCGCTGACCATCCATTCCATCTACATGGCCTTCGGCGGCACCAGCTGGGGCTGGCTGCCGGGGCCCATCGTCTACACCAGCTACGACTACGGCGCGCCCATCAGCGAGGCCCGCGTCATGCGCGACAAGGCGCTGGTGCTCAAGCAGATGGGCGGCTTCGTGCAGGCCGCCACGCCCGTGCTCGCGCAGATGGACAAGGGCGAGCCGCTGGACAGCGGCAACGCCAGGGTCCGGCTGTATCACAACGTCAACCAGGCGCTGGGCAGCCACGTGCTGCTGGCGCAGCACAACCACCTGGACGGCACGGCCGCCTTCGGCTTCAAGCTGCAGACCAAGGACGGCACCTACCAGGTGCCGCAGGCCGGCAAGCTCACGCTGACCGGCCAGGACGCCAAGCTGCTGCTGGCCAGCTACGCGCTGGAGCGCCAGCACCTCGTCTACAGCACCAGTGAGCTGCAGGCACAGATACAGCAGGGCGCGCGCGACGTGGCGCTGCTCTACGGCCGTGCCGGCGACGACGGCGAGACCGTGCTGCGCTTCCCGGACAAGCCCAGCGTGAAGTTCCTCAGCGGCCAGGGCCAGGTGAGCTGGGACGCGAAGAGCGGCGACCTGCGGCTGAACTACGCCCACACCGGCCTCATCGAAGTGCTGATCAGCGGCGGTGGCCGCGCGCCCCTGCTGCTGCTGATTGCCGACGAAAAGACCGGCCAGCAGTTCTGGCGCCTGCAGGCCGGCGGCCAGGCCGTGCTGGTGCGCAGCCCGGCGCTCGTGCGCACCGCGGCGCTCAACGGCCGGACGCTGCAACTGAGCGGCGACACCACCGCCGCGAGCACGCTGCGCGCCTGGGTGCCCGACGGCATCACGTCGCTGAGCTTCAACGGCCAGCCCGTCGCGGCGAGCGCGCAGGACTTCAGCCTCGCCGCCCGCAGCGCCCTGCCCGGCCCCGATGCTGTTCGGCTCCCCGACCTGACCACGCTCGCCTGGACGCGCCGCTTCGACTCCCTCGAAGCCGCCATCACCTTCGACGACAGCGCCTGGCGCAAGACCGATGCGCCCGTGTCGGCCGCCAACGTCTACACCGCTTCCGACAAGGGCCAGCCGGTGCTGGCGATGAGCGACTACGGCTTCCACCACGGCGACGTCTGGTACCGCGGCCGCTTCAAGACCAGCGACGCCAAGCCGCTGCAGCTGGAGCTGTTCTTCGGCGGTGGCGGCGCCGGCCTGATCCAGGTGTGGGTGGACGGCAAATTCATCGGCCAGCAGGAGCACGACACCGGCCGGCCCTTCCCCGAGACCACCGACACCTTCCGCCAGACGCTGCAAGGCCTGCCCGCCGGCGAACACGTCATCGCCGTCGTCGTGCGCAACAACTCGCACAACTGGGACCTGTTCGCCGACGACGTGCACAAGGAGGCGCGCGGCCTGATCTCGGCGTCGCTGACGCCGCGCGGCGGCCCGCGCTTCGGCGTGCCCATCGCCTGGAAGATCCAGGGCAACAAGGGCGGCGAGGACATTGCCGACCTGGTGCGCGGCCCGCTGAACAACGGTGGCCTGTTCGGCGAGCGCATGGGCTGGCACCTGCCCGTGGACCCGGCCAAGCCCCAGCCCGGCTGGGACGCGACGCCCCCCGGTGCGGCACCGCCCGCGCCGGGCACCTACTGGCTGCGCACGACCTTCAAGCTCGACCTGCCGGCCGGCCACGACGTGCAGCTGGGCCTGGCCTTCGGCGACACGACCAAGCCACGCTCCGAGCGCGAGAACCGCGCGCTGATCTTCGTCAACGGCTGGAACCTGGGCCAGTTCATCGCCCACATCGGCCCGCAGCGCACCTTCGTGCTGCCCCCCGGCATCCTGAACCCCAACGGCGACAACACGCTGACGCTGGCCGTCACCACCGACGGCCAGCCGGACAACGCGCTGGAAGCCGTGCGCCTGGTGCCGCTGGCCGTCGCGCGCGGCGGCGTGCCGCTGGAACCCGTGCCCCAACCCCGCAACCTGCAGCGATGAACATTCCCGTGACCCGATTGACCCTGCTCGCCGCCGGCATCGCGCTGGCCCTCGTGGCGGGCACCGTGCTGGCCCAACGCCAGGTGCAGACGCTGGACAGCGGCTGGCGCTTCCAGAAAAGCGATGCCGGCGCGGCCATGCAGCCGGCCTTCGACGACAGCGGCTGGCAGGCCGTGCGCGTGCCGCACGACTGGAGCCAGCACGAGCCCTTCCGCGCCGACTACGGCAGCGGCAACGGCTATGCGGCCGGCGGCGTCGCCTGGTACCGCCGCAGCTTCGCCGTGGGGCCCGAGCAGAAGGGCCGCGTCGCCCGCATCACGTTCGACGGCGTCTACGACCACGCACAGGTGTGGATCAACGGCCACTACGTCGGCGGCCGACCCTACGGCTACAGCAGCTTCGAGTTCGAGCTGACACGCCACCTGAAGACCGATGGCAGCCCCAACGTGCTGGCCGTGCGCGTGGACCATTCGCGGCAGATGGACTCGCGCTACTTCACCGGCTCCGGCATCTACCGCGACGCGCGGCTGAGCTTCACCGACGCGCTGCACATCGCGCCCTGGGGCAGCTATGTGACGACGCCCACCGTCAGCGCGACCAAGGCCGACGTGAAGGCGCAGGCCGAGCTGATCAACGCGGCGACGAGCCCGCGCGCCTTCACGCTGCGCGCCGAGCTGCTGGCGCCGGACGGCCGCGTCGTCGCCACGCGTGACACGCAGGCCCGGCTCGCCGCCGGCGAGCGCCGCACGCTGACGCAGGCGCTCGCCGTGAACCAGCCGCAGCGCTGGTCGCTGGACACGCCGCAGCTCTACACGCTGCGCCAGACCGTGCTGGTCGACGGCAAGCTGGTCGACCAGACCGACACGCCGTTCGGCATCCGCACGTTCCGCTTCGACGCCGACACCGGCTTCACGCTGAACGGCCAGTCGCTCAAGCTCAAGGGCGTGTGCCTGCACCACGACGCGGGCAGCCTCGGCGCGGCCGTGCCTGTCTCGGTGCTGGAGCGCCGGCTGCAGCAGTTGAAGGACATCGGCGTCAACGCCATCCGCACCAGCCACAACCCGCCGGCGCCCGAGCTGCTGGACCTGGCCGACCGCATGGGCTTCCTCGTGCAGGCCGAGGCCTTCGACGAGTTCACGCCGACGAAGAACAAGTGGATCGCCGGCTGGAACGTCGGCGTGCCGGGCCGCCAGGGCTACGGCGAGGAGTTCGTGCAGTGGGGCGTGCGCGATGTGGAGGACATGGTGCGGCGCGACCGCAACCACCCGAGCATCGTTATGTGGAGCGTGGGCAACGAGGTGGACTACCCCAACGACCCGTTCTCGCACCCGGTGCTGGGTGCCAAGTACCGCCCCACCGCGCCGCCGGCCAGCGACCTGGTGCGCTGGGGCCAGCCGCTGGTGGAGGCCGTGCGCCGCATGGACCCGACGCGGCCCGTCACCGCCGCGATGGCGTCCGTCGAGATGAGCGACGCGGTCGGCTTCGGCAACCTGTTCGACGTGGCCGGCTACAACTACCAGGAAGCCCGCTACGCGGCCGACCATGCGAAGTTCACCAAGCGCGTCATCTACGGCAGCGAGAACCGCCACGACTACCGCGCCTGGGCCATCGTGCGCGACACACCGTACATCTCGGCGCAGTTCCTGTGGACCGGCTTCGACTACCTCGGCGAAGCCCACCAATGGCCGCAGCGCGGCGCGGACTTCGGCCTGTTCGACCTGGCCGGCTTCATGAAGCCGCGCGGTGCGTTCCGCGCCAGCCTGTGGGCAGCCAAGCCCGTCGTCTACCTCGCCGCCGCCACCGCATCGGCCACGCAGATCGCGTCGCAATCGGGCCAGGGCACGCCGCTGCTGGACCAGCAGAAGCGCGCCAAGGTCGCCGAGCACTGGAACTGGCCGGCGGGCGAGTCCATCGTCGTGTCGGCCTACGCCAACACGCCCGAGGTGCAGCTGTGGCTGAACGGCAAGCTCGTCGGCACGCAGAAGGCCGCCGATGCGGTGGAAGGCATCCTGAGCTGGACGCTGCCCTACCAGCCCGGCGAGCTGAAGGCCGTGGGACTGAAGGACGGCCAGCCGCTCGCCGAGTTCGCGCTGCACACGGCCGGTGCCGCCGCGCGCATCGAGCTGCAGCGCGTGGCCTCGGGCAAGGATGGTGTCGAGCAAGTGGCGTTCTTCGTCGTCGATGCGCAGGGCCACCGCGTGCCCGGCGCGGCGAACAAGCTGCGCTTCGACGCGCAAGGCCTGGAGGTCCTCGGCATCGGCAACGGCAACCTGGCCGACGTGGATGATCCGCGCGACGCCGAGCACGCCGTCCACGAGGGCCGCGGCCTGGCCATCCTGCGCCGCACCGACTCCAATCAACCACCCGCGCGCCTGCGCGTCACCGCTCACGGCCTTGCCGCCGCCGAGCTGTCTTTCTGAGCAGTCCCCGAGACAAAGCCATGTCCAACCAGATCCTCAAGCCCGTCGACTCCTCCAAGATCCACCCGCTGCTGGCCCACCACACGGCCCACCTCGGCGCGGACCGCGACGACATTCGCGGCGCCATCGACCGCCTGATCCACAACCTGATCAACATCGAGGACACCGACGGCAAGTTCCTGCTGCGCCTGGACGACGGCCGCGTGCTGGACACCAAGGGCTGGAACGGCTTCGAGTGGACGCATGGCGTGGGCCTGTACGGCGTCTACAAGGTCTGGGAGCTGACGGGCGACCCCAAGGCCTGGGACATCATGACGAGCTGGTTCGAGGCGCGCTTCAAGGAAGGCATGCCCAGCCGCAACATCAACACGGTGGCGCCTTTCCTGACGCTGGCCTACTTGTTCGACCGCACGGGTGACCGCCGCTTCCTGCCCTACATCGACCGCTGGGCCGAGTGGGTCTACCACGAGCTGCCGCGCACCGAGGAAGGCGGCTTCCAGCACATCGTCTACAACAGCGTCAACCACCAGCAGCTGTGGGACGACACGCTGATGATGTCGGTGCTGCCGCTGGCCAAGTTCGGCCTGCTGCTGAACCGACCGCACTACGTCGAGGAAGCCAAGCGCCAGTTCCTCGTCCACATCAAGTACCTCTCGGATCGCAAGACCGGCCTGTGGTTCCACGGCTGGACGTTCGACGGCCGCCACAACTTCGCCAACGCGCTGTGGGCGCGCGGCAACTCGTGGGTCACCATCGTCATCCCCGAGTTCCTGGAGCTGCTGAACCTGCCGGAGGGCGACGCCTTCCGGCAGCACCTGGTGTCCACGCTGGAGGCGCAGGTCAAGGCGTTGGCGCAGTTCCAGTCGCCGTCGGGCCTGTGGCCCACGCTGCTGGACGACCCCACGTCCTACGACGAGGCCGCGGCCTCCGCAGGCTTTGCCTACGGCATCCTGAAGGCCGTTCGCAAGGGCTACATCTCCAAGGACTACGAGGCCTTCGGCGTGAAGGCCGCGCTGGCGGTGCGCCAGCACATCAACGACGCGGGCGAGCTGACGCAGGTGAGCTTCGGCACGCCGGTGTTCAACACGCTGCAGGAATACAAGGACATCCCGCTGACCTCCATGCCGTTCGGCCAGGCGATGGCGCTGCTGGCGATGGGCGAGCTGCTCGTCCGCTTCATCTAAGAGCCCGCGATGCAGCAGAAGAACCTGCACCCTGCCGCCAGGGAGCCGTCCTGGATCAACTACTGGGGCTGGGGCTCGGGCGACGTGCTCGGCGCCGGCGCCCAGGCCGTCATCACCGGCTGGCTGTTCTATTTCTTCACCACCTTCTGCGGCCTCAGCGCCGTCGAAGCGGGCCTGATCCTCGGTCTCCCGAGACTGCTCGAAGCCATCACCTGCCCACTGATCGGCTACGTGTCCGACAACCTGCGCCACACCTGGGTGGGCCGCAAGATCGGCAGGCGCAAGGTCTTCCTGCTCATCACCATCCCGCTGCTGCCCAGCTTCGCGCTGATCTTCCGCACCGGGCACACGTTCACCTACTACCTGCTCGCGTTCATCTTCTTCGAGCTGCTGTACACGATGTTTCTCATCCCCTGGGAAACGCTGGCGGCCGAGATGACCAAGGACTACAAGCGCAAGGCCAAGTTCGCCGGCGCGCGCATGATCATTGCGCAGGGCTCGGCCATCCTGGCCTCCTACCTGCCCACGCTGCTGATCAACCAGTTCGGCGGCAAGGACTCGCCCGACACCTTCTTCTGGATGGCGGCCATCTTCGGCGTCGCGTTCTCGGTGGTCGTCACCATCGTCGTGCTGACGAGCTGGGAGCGCCCCTACGGCACGCGCGAGCAGGCCGTCATGTCGCAGACCTACGGCGGCGTCACGCTGAAGGCGGCGCTGCTGATCCCGGTGAAGATGTTCCGCGACCTGTTCTCGACGCTGAAGATCCGCGCCTTCCGCCAGCACCTGTCCATCTACCTGGGCGGCTACCTGTCGCAGGACATCTTCAACAGCGCCTTCGCCTTCTTCGTCGCCACGGTGCTGATGGGGGCCACGCTGGCCATCTCGCAGCTGATGACGGTCATGTACGTGGCCCAGCTGGTGTCCGTCATGGTGGCCATCCAGATCGTCATCCGCACCGGCCCCGTGCTGGCCTACCGGCTGGCGGCCTCGCTGTTCGCCGCCGCGCTGATGCTGTACCTGGTGTTCTACGTGGCGCGCCCTGAGGGCTTCGCCGACAGCTTCAAGGCGCTGGGCACCAACCTGTTCGGTGCGCTCAACCCCACGCAGCCGGGCTTCTCGGCCAGTCTCGTGTTCTGGCTGTTCGTGCCCATCGTCCTCGCGGGCCTGGGCCGCGGCACGCTGAACTTCGTGCCCTGGTCGGTCTACAACTACCTGCCGGACGTCGACGAGGCCGTCACAGGCCAGCGCCGCGAGGGCATCTTTGCTGGCGTCATGACGCTGGTGCGCAAGCTCGCGCAGAGCGGCGCCATCATGGCCAGCGGCTGGATCATCGACCTGGGCGGCTACATCCGCACCAAGCCGGGCGAGGTCGTCGTGCAGAGCCCCGAGGCCATCCAGACCGTCACCGCGCTGATGGTGGGCGGGCCGCTGCTGATGCTGGTGCTGGGCGCGCTCGCGTCGTGGAGCTTCCGCCTCAACGCCGGCACGCATGCCGTGCTGGTGCACGAGGTGGAACGCCTGCGCAACGGCGCGACCGAGGCCGAGAGCGACGAGAACCGTCGGATCGTCGAGGACCTGACCGGCTGGCGCTACGACCAGCTGTGGGGCCGCGGCAGCGGCCACGCGGCCGACTCGACGCTGCACATGCCGCAGAACAGCCCTGCACGCTCCTGAGCCGACGACCACCATGAAGTTCCTGCTCCTCGCCGCCAGCCTGCTGGCCACCCCCGCCTGGGCGGCCGACACGCTGCGCTTCAACTTCGACGGCAAGCCGGCCCCGGGTGACGTGGCGGTCCAGGCCGACACCGCCTACAGCCGCGAGCGCGGCCATGGCTTCGAGGCCAGCGAGGCGCGCAACGCGGCCGGCCTGCCCTACTTCTTCTCGGTGGACCTGCCCGAAGGCAACTACCGCGTCACCGCCACGCTGGGCGCCGCCGCCGCCAGCGACACGACGATCAAGGCCGAGCTGCGCCGCCTGCAGCTGGACAGCGTCAAGCTGCCTGCCGGCGCCAGCGAGACGCGCACCTTCATCGTCAACGTGCGCACCGCCAACATCGCCGCAGCGCCCGGCGTGGAAGCGGGCCGCGTGAAGCTGAAGGAGCGCGAGATCGCCAGCGAGGCCTGGGCCTGGGACCGCCGGCTGACGCTGGAACTCAACGGCGCCCAACCCGCGCTGCGCCGCCTGGCCATCGAGCCCGTCTCCGTGCCCACCGTCTACCTGCTGGGCGACTCGACGGTGGCCGACCAGTCCGGCGAGCCCTACGCCAGCTGGGGCCAGATGCTCACCAGCCTGTTCAAGCCGACGGTGGCCGTGTCCAACCACGCCGAGTCGGGCGAGACCTTCCGCGACTCGCTGGCGCGCCGGCGCATCGACAAGATCCTGTCCACGCTGCAGCCCGGCGACACGGTGCTGCTGCAGTTCGGCCACAACGACCAGAAGCAGCAGAAGGACGGCAGCGGCAACGCCGAGACCTACAAGGCCGAGCTGCGCACGCACGCCGAACGCATCCTGGCGCGCGGCGGTGTGCCGGTCGTCGTGTCGTCGATGGAGCGGCGCAACTTCGACGCGGCTACCGGCAAGCTCAAGCCCAGCCTGACCGAGTACGCCAGCGCGGCACGCTCGGTGGCACAGGACATGAAGCTGGCCTTCATCGACCTCAACGCGATGAGCATCCAGTTCTACGAAGCGCTGGGGCCGGAGCGCTCGCAGCTGGCCCACCCGATGAACAACGGCAAGCTCGACAACACCCACCACAACAACTACGGCGCCATGCAGTTGGCCCGTTTGGTGGCGCTGGGCCTGCGGGAAGCCCGGGTGCCGGTGGCGGCGCAGCTGCGGGATGATCTGGGCGCCATCTCGGCGGCACAGCCGCCTGCGCCGGAGCAGTTCCGCGTCGCGGTCAGCCCCGGCTTCACCCAACTCCGACCACTCGGCGACTGATGAAGTCTCACCTGCTTGCCTTGGCGCTGGCCTGCGCCACGCTCACCCATGCTCCCGTCACCGTCGCTGCGCCGCGCGCGGAGGCCCTCACGGCGCAAGGCTTCTCGCCCGCGCGGCTGAAGCGCCTGGACGCCGCCATCGACGAGCAGATCGCCGCGAAGCAGCTCGCCGGCGGCGTGATGGCCGTGCTGCGCGACGGCCAGCCCGTCGTCTTCAAGGCCTACGGCCTGCGGGACGTCGAGAACGCCCAGCCCATGCGCACGGACACGATCTTCCGCATCGCGTCCATGACCAAGGCGCTGACGACCGTCGCGGCCATGATCCTGTACGAGGAAGGCCGCTTCCTGCTGAAGGACCCGGTGGCGCGCTACCTGCCGGCGTTCGCCAACCAGCAGGTCGCGCTGCCCGGTGGCGGCACCGAAAAGGCCCGCCGCCCGCTGACCATCCACGACCTGCTGACCCACACCGCCGGCATGAGCTACGGCCCGGGCCCCGCCAAGGCGGCCTATGACGCGGCCGGCATGAAGGACTGGTACCTCGTCGGCAACGACGAGACCCTGGCTCAATGGACCGACCGCTTCGCCGCGCTGCCGCTGCAGAGCCAGCCGGGCGAGCAGTTCATCTACGGCTACGCGACCGACGTGCTGGGCCGGCTGGTGGAGGTCGTCTCCGGCCAGCCGCTGGACCAGTTCATCAAGCAGCGCATCACCGACCCGCTGCGCATGCCCGACACCGGCTTTGCCGTGCCGCCCGAGAAGGCGGCGCGGCTGGCCAATGTCTACGGCCTGGAGGGCGGCCAGCTCAAGCTGTTCGAGACGTCGGCGAAGAGCGACTTCGTCAACGGCCCGCGCAAGCTGCTGTCCGGCGGCGCCGGCATGGTGAGCACGGCGGGCGACTACACGCGCTTCCTGCAGATGCTGCTGAACAAGGGGCAGCTGGACGGCCAGCGCATCCTCTCGCCCAAGACCGTCGAGCTGATGACGGCCGACCATCTCGCCGACAAGTCGCGCGGCGACGCCGACGGCTTCGGCCTGGGCTTCTGGGTCAACGTGAAGGCGGGCGGCTTCAAGGAGCTGGGCAGCGAAGGCGCGTTCGGCTGGGGCAGCGCCTACTTCCCGCAGTACACGGTGGACCCGAAGGAGCGTCTGGTCATCCTGCTGATGACGCAGCTGCGCCCGGCCGGCAACTCCACGCTGGCCCTGCGCGTGCGCAACCTGACCTACCAGGCACTGCTGCGCTGACGCGCCAAGCCATCGCGAATTCCACGCGGGGAGCGCTACCGCAATCACGCCTTGATATAGCGAGGCAGCGTGAGCGCCGTACCGCGATGAAACGCTCACGCGCTTGACTCCACAGGGGGGTCAGGTCTCCATAGAGTCCGCCGCCACGGGCGCAGCAAGCGCTGCATGCCGTGAACTAAGACACATAACTGGAGACCTCATGACCACGACATGCACGCGCCCGCAATGGGCGCGCAGGCTGGCCGCCGGCGTGCTCGCCGCGACCCTCGCCCCTGCGGCGCTGGCCGCGTTCAGCATCACCACCGTCCACGACAACAACAACCCGGCGCGGCCGCAGTACGTCATCGACACCGATGGCGGCCTCGTCTTCAAGGTGCGGGGCTGGGACGCGAGCAGCACCACCGCGATCGGCGACCTCTCCAGCATGGTCTACAAGGGCGTGGAGTACGCCGACCCGTCGCGCGGCACGCAGCTGAACTCGGGGGCTGACTGGCTCTACAACGGCGTCAGCGCCGTGGGCCTGAAGGTCGAGGCGGTCAGCGCCAACGGCACCGTGACGCCGGCGTCCACGGCCAACGGCGGCGTGGTCAACGCGAGCGACTACATCCGCGTCACGCTGACCAGCACCAGCACCAAGGGCGGCATGCTGACGCACTACTACGTGGTCCGGCGCGGCGAGTCCAACATCCACATGGGCACGCACTTCACCGAGCAGCCCGACGTGCACGGCCTGGTGCGCTTCATCGCGCGCATCCCCGTCGCGAAACTGCCCAACGGCGGGCCGGCCCAGGCGGCCGGCGGCCTGCTCACCTACGGCGGCGAGAGCTTCTGGGCCGAGGACCTGCGCGGCACCGGCGGCGCCATCGAGGCCAGCGACGTGTTCGGCTTCCCGAGCACCGACGCCCGCTACGGCCAGACCCGCTCCAAGCACTACGCCAACCGCCGGCTGAAGGACTGGGAGTTCGTCGGCGGCAGCGGCCCCGGCGTGGGCATCTGGTTCTGGCGCGACAACAACGAGGGCGGCTCCGGCGGGCCCTTCTACCGCAGCCTGCTGCAGCAGATCACCGGCACGAACAACGAGCTGACCTACATCGTCAACTACGGCGAGGCCCAGACGGAAGCCTTCCGCATGGGCGTGCTGAACACGTACACGATGATCTTCAACGACGGCTCGGCGCCGACGGCCAGGCCCGACACCAGCTGGTACGGCCAGCTGAACCTGCTGGGCTACGTGCCGCCGGTGGGCCGCGGCTCGGTCAGTGGCGCAGGGCTGACGGGCCGCATCGCCGGCCTGCCCTACACCGTGGGCTTCGCCAATGCGCAGGCGCAGTACTGGGCCGACGCCGACCCGGTGGACGGCCACTTCACGGCCACCGGCATGCTGCCGGGCACCTACACGATGACGGTCTACAAGGGCGAACTGGCCGTGCAGACCGGCTCGGTGACGGTGACCGCCAACGCCAACTACGCGCTGAACCCCGTCGCCATCACGGCCGACCCCGAGACCACGCCGGCGCTGTGGCGCATCGGCCATTGGGACGGCACGCCGCAGGAGTTCATCAACGGCGACAAGCTGACCTTCATGCACCCCAGCGACGTGCGCATGGCGTCGTGGAACGTCGCGCCCTTCGTCGTCGGCCAGTCCAACCCGGCCACGCAATGGCCGGCCTACCAATGGAAGGACGTCAACAACGGCCTGCAGGTGCGCTTCACGCTCAGGCGCGGCCAGAACACGGCGCCCCTGCGGCTGCGGCTGGGCGTGTCGGCCGACTTCGCCGGCGCGCGCCCGCAGGTCACCGTCAACAGCTGGGCCTCCGGCATCCCGGCCGCGCCACCCAAGGTGTCGCGCAACCTGACGGTGGGCACCTACCGCGGCTTCAACCGCACGTACACGTTCGACATCCCGGCGGCACAGCTGGTCGTCGGCACCAACGTGCTGACCATCAACACCGTCAGCGGCACGGCCGGCGCAGGCTTCCTGAGCCCGGCGCTGTCCTTCGACGCCATCGACCTCGTCTCGGCACAGTGAACGCGACCAACAGCATCATGAAGAAGCTCCTCCTCCCCCTGCTGTCCTGCCCCTTCATCGCGCTGCCGGCGGCAGCCGCCGTCGTGCAGACCACCGGTGCCGGCAGCGCCACGCCCGGTGCCACGCACCTGACCTACGCGGCCGACTTCGAGGCCAACACCAACCTCGACAGCCCCTGGGCCGAAGGTGGCCTGGAATTCACGCACACCGGCCTGGCCAACGACAACGGGGGCTGCGGCTATGCCGGCGTGGACTGCGTGGCAGCGCCCGGCCAGCCCTACAGCGAAGCCTTCTCGGGCAACTACTTCGCCACGGCGGGCACCAACGCCTACCTGTCCATCCGCAGCCTGGGCGCCCGGCTCAACGGCATCGAGTTCGCGGTGGACTCCGGCTACCTCGCCATCAACGTGCTGTGGCAGACCTGGCTGGACGGCGTGCTGACCGGCAGCGGCAAGGTGTCGCTGGGCGCGGCCGGCATCGGCGACGTGCTGGGGCTCAGCGACGCGGCGGGCTTCAGCGAAGTGCGCGTCTACGCGTTCGACAGCGCCAGTGACAACAGCGGCTACAGCGCGCCTGCCATCGACAGCGTGCGCGCATTCACCATTCCCGAGCCGGGCTCGCTGGCGCTGGCCTCGCTGGCCGGCCTGGGCGTGGCAGGCCTGCGGCGCCGCCGCCGCGCCTGAGCCCGCGCACCAACGAAAACAGCCGGCATGCGCCGGCTGTTTTCTCTTGGGTGAACCGTCTGCGTCAGGCCGCTGCGGCCCGTGCCCGCCAGGCGTCGCGGTAGGCGCGCCAGCCGGCCGGGTTCCAGGCCTTGACCGGCGCGTCGGCCGGCTGGGCCTCGCGGCCCCAGGTGTCCAGCAGCCAGGCGCCGCAGGTCGTGCCGCTGCTGTCGTCGGACACCGTCACGTCGCGCCCCTCCGCCAGCCCCGCCAGCAGCGGGCCGAACCACGGGTTGGCCGTGAACGCGCCTTCGACGACGACGCGGCCGCTGGCGCCCAGCGCGTCCAGGCAGTGGTCGGTCATCAGCGCCACGTACAGCGTGGCCAGCGCGGCGCGCTCGGCGTCGGTCTGCGGCATGGCACCTTCCATGCGGCCTGCCTGGCCGGCGAACGGGCCACCCGTTTCGGCGAAGCAGGGCAGCGCCATCGTCTGCCGTGCGATCAGCCGCTCGATATCCTCGTTCGTGAACGGCGCCGGACGCTCGCCGGCGATGGCGCCGAACTCGCGACCGCCCATGAAGCGCATGCAGGGCACGGCGTCGCCGAAGACGTCGCAGTTGGCCAGCATGTCCTGCGCCTCGACCAGCGGCCGGGTCGCCGAGCCCAGTGCCGCGGCGATGACCCAGGTGCCGGTGGACAACACCGTGCAGGGCCCGCTCTGCTGCAGCGTCAGCAGATGGCGCAGCAGCGACGCGTTGCTGTCGTGGATGCCGCAGACGACCTCGCAATCCGCGGGCAGCCCGGTGTCGGCCGCCAGCTCGGGCCGCAGCGTGCCCAGCCGCGCCCAGGCGTCACGCCGCTCGGGGAACAGGCGCTCCCAGCCCGCACGTTCGACCAGGCTGGAGAAGCCGCCCTCGGCGGGACGCCACAGGTCGGTGTGGCAGCCCAGCGAGGTGACCTCGCTGGCCGCCACGCCGCACAGGCGCCAGGCCCAGTACTGCGGGTACATCAGCACCTGCTTCGCCCGCGCGAACTCGGCGGGAAAGCGCGCGGCCAGCCAGTCCAGCTGGCGGCCGAGGTTGAGGCCTGCCGGCAGCTGCGGCGACCCGCTGTCGCTGAACGCAGGGCGCAGCGATGCATAACGTGCCGCATCGGTGGCGTCGCCGGGGACGTGCTCGTAGTCCAGCACGGGCAGCACGAGGCCGGTGTCGTCCACCAGCGCTGCCGTGGCGCCATGCGTGACCGGCACGATGGCGCGGATGCGCGCCAGCGCCGACAGCTCGCGCAGCTGGCCCAGCATCCAGGCCCACAGCCGCTCGGTGTCGTGGTGCGGGTACGGCGCCATGCTGCGCACGGTGTTGGGCGTGCGCGCCTCGGCCAGCGTCTTGCCGTCGCCGTCGATGAGGGTCAGCTTGGCGTTGGTCTTGCCGATGTCGAGGACGACGGTTCCGGAGGGCAAAGCGCTCAAGAGTTCAGCCCTGCGTGACGGTGGTAAGCGCCCGACTCCAGCACGGCCGCATAGTCATGCGAACTCATGGCCGAAGCCTCCACCACGCGAGGGTCCACGGCTTCCGGTTCCACGGTGATGACGCGCACGCCGTAGTGCTCCAGCAGTTGCACCGCGCTGTCGGACGCGCCGGTGTCGGTGATGACGGTGGACACGCGGTTCAGCCCGCACAGCACCAGGCCGGCCTTGCGCTGGAACTTGGAGCTGTCCACCAGCACGACGAGTTCCTCGGCCTGGCCGATCAGGCGCTTCTCGGCCTGGATCAGCAGCGGGTCGGCTTCCATCAGGCCCAGGATGCTCAGGCCGTAGACGCCCATGAACATCTTGGCCGCGTAGTGGTGCTGGGCCACGTCGTTCTCGAACGGGCTCAGGATGACGTTCTGCTCGCGGTAGACCTTGCCGCCGGGCAGGATGATCTCGTTGTCGCTGGTGACGAGCAGGCGCTCGGCCATCAGGAAGGAGTTCGTGAGAATCTTCAGCTGTTTCTCGACGAGAAACTCCGCCATCATGAACGTGGTCGTGCCGCCGTTGATGATGATGGTTTCGCCGTTATTGCACATCGACGTCGCATAACGGGCGATGGCACGTTTGGCAGCAGTATGTTGCTGGGCGTTGTTTTGAAAAGTCTCGCTGCTCAGCGTGTAGGACTTTTTCTTTTGCTCCAGCCGCTGCGCGCCGCCGCGCGTGCGCGTCAGCTGGTTTTTCGCGGCCAGCCAGGAAATATCCCGGCGCACCGTCGCGGCCGAAGCCGACAACCACTCCATCAATTGCTGGACGCTGGCGTGCTCACGCTCGTCCAGCAGTTTGAGCAGACGTTTGTGACGCTTGTGATTGATCATGGAAGCCACCTTGTTCTCGGGCGCCCTCCTGCAGCGGCGGCGACCGTTGTCTCTCGGAAGTTGCCCGACCTCTTGGGGTGGGCATCGCTTTGCCGGACGGCACCGTCATCGGCGCCTTCCCGGGTCACGCCGCGGGCCGTGGGCCTCGGAGCGCCGTCGCCATGTTGCAGTGCAATCAAGATCGCTCAGATCGCAGGTGAAACACAGTACCGAAAGCAGATTACGTCAATCCCATGACGGGGTCAATCAACAAACGCTCACGGCCGTGAGCGTTTCGTGAGCGGCACCGGCGCGGTGCGCGCTTTCGCTCATCCTTTTGATTTCCTGTGGACAGGCCGCGCCGCTGGCGGTGTTTCGGCTCACACTGCGGCCCGTTTCCACCATGGACAACCCGCCGATGACGGGTGCCGGACCCGCAACCGCGGCCACGGCGATGAATACGGACTGATTACAGGCACGCTGATGACCGCTAATTCCCAAACCTCCGCTCAAACCCCGATCGTCTCCAAGTGGGACGATGCCGTGGCGGCCAAGTTGAGCGAACCCGAACTGCTGCTTTATCGCTCCAATCTGCTGGGCTCGGATTTGCGCGTGACGAATTTCGGCGGCGGCAATACCTCGGCCAAGGTCACGATGCGCGACCACCTGACCGGCGACGACGTGCAGGTGCTGTGGGTCAAGGGCTCGGGCGGCGACCTGGGCTCCATCAAGCTGGATGGTTTCTCCACGCTCTACATGGACAAGCTGAACGCGCTGAAGAAGCGTTATCGCGGCCTGGAACATGAAGACGAGATGGTGGATTACCTGCCGCACTGCACGTTCAACCTGAACCCGCGTGCCGCGAGTATCGATACCCCCCTGCACGCCTACATCCCGAAGGCGCATGTCGACCACATGCACCCGGACGCGATCATCGCCATCGCCGCCTGCGCCGACAGCAAGCGCCTGACCGAAGTGATCTTCGGCGGCCAGCTGGGCTGGCTGCCCTGGCAGCGCCCCGGCTACGACCTGGGCCTGAAGCTGGAAGCGCTGGCCACGTCGCAACCGAACCTGAAGGGCATCATCCTGGAAGGCCACGGCCTGTTCACCTGGGGTGACACCGCCAAGAGCTGCTACGAGATCACGCTGGACATGATCCGCCTGGCCGAGCAGTGGCTGAACGAGAACATCAAGCAGCCGGTGTTCGGCGGCGTGAAGACCGTGACGCTGGCTGCCGAACAGCGTGCCGCCATCGCCGCCAAGCTGATGCCCGCGCTGCGCGGCCGCATCAGCGCCGACGAGCGCAAGCTCGGCGACTTCAACGACAGCGCTGCGGTGCTGGAGTTCGTCGGCAGCAACGACCTGGTAAAGCTGGCCGCGCTGGGCACGTCCTGCCCCGACCACTTCCTGCGCACCAAGATCCGCCCGCTGGTGCTGGACTTCGACCCCAGCAACCCCGATGTGGACGCCGTGCTGGCCGGCCTGGATGCCGCGCTGGAAGCCTACCGCGCCGACTACCGCGCCTACCACGAGCGCTGCAAGCGCCCGACCAGCCCGGCCGTGCGTGATGCCAACCCCATCATCTACCTGATCCCCGGCGTCGGCATGCTGTCCTTCGCCAAGGACAAGGCCACCGCCCGCATCGCCGGCGAGTTCTACATCAACGCCATCAACGTGATGCGCGGCGCCAACGGCGTCGACAAGTATGTCGGCCTGCCCGAGCAGGAAGCCTTCGACATCGAGTACTGGCTGCTCGAAGAAGCCAAGCTGCAGCGCATGCCCAAACCCAAGAGCCTGGCCGGCCGCGTGGCCCTGGTCACCGGCGGCGCCGGTGGCATCGGCCAGGCCGTCGCCCGCCAGCTGCTGCAGGAAGGCGCCTGCGTCATGCTGACCGACATCGACGCCGGCGCGCTGGAAGAAGCCAAGGCCAACCTGCTGAAGGTCGGCGGCAAGGATGCCATCGCCACCGTGCAGGGCAACATCACGTCCGAGTCGGAAGTGGAAGCCGTGCTGACGGCCACCGCGCTGCGCTTCGGCGGCCTGGACATCCTCGTGTCCAACGCCGGCATCGCCTCGGCCGCGCCGCTGGAAGACACGACGCTGGAAATCTGGCAACGCAACCAGGACATCCTGGTGACCGGCTACTTCCTGGTCGGCCGTGGCGCCTTCCGCCTGATGAAGCAGCAGAAGATCGGCGGCTCGATGGTGTTCGTCGCCAGCAAGAACGGCCTGGTCGCCTCCGCCGGCGCGTCCGCCTACTGCACGGCCAAGGCCGCTGAAATCCACCTGGCCCGCTGCATCGCGCTGGAAGGCGCGGCCATCGGCGTGCGCGTCAACGTCGTCAACCCCGACGCCGTCATCCGCGGCTCGCGCATCTGGGACGGCAAGTGGAAGGAAGAGCGTGCCGCGTCGAACAAGATCGACTCGGACAACATCGAAGAGTTCTACCGCCAGCGCAGCATGCTCAAGCTCAGCGTGCTGCCGGAAGACATCGCCGAAGCGGTGTACTTCATGGCCAGCGACAAGTCCGGCAAGAGCACGGGTAACGTGCTGAACGTGGACGCCGGCAACGCCGCCGCGTTCACGCGTTGAGCCGCAGGAGACACCCATGACCAAGCACATCATCGACGCGGGCCAGGTCGAGCAACACAACGCCAAGCTGCGCGCCGAGCTGCAGGCCGACTACGACGCGCTGGGCGGCATGCTGTCCCGTCGCGGCGTGGACATCGAGGCGCTGACCGCCAAGGCCCAGACCTTCGCGGTGGCCGTGCCCAGCTGGGGCGCCGGCACCGGCGGCACGCGCTTCGCGCGTTTCCCCGGCAAGGGCGAGCCGCGTGACGTGACCGAGAAGCTGGAAGACTGCGCCGTCATCAACCAGCTGACGCGCGCCACCCCGGCCGTGTCGCTGCACTTCCCCTGGGACAAGCCGAGTGACCCGAAGGCCCTGCGCCAGCAGGCTGACGAGTTGGGCCTGGGCTTTGACGCCGTCAACAGCAACACCTTCCAGGACCAGGCCGGCCAGGCCCACACCTACAAGTTCGGCAGCCTGACCTCCACGAGCCAGGCCTCCCGCGAGCAGGCTGTCCAGCACAACATCGACTGCATCGAGCTGGGCAAGACGCTGGGCTCCAAGGGCCTGACCGTGTGGGTGGGCGACGGCGCCAACTTCCCCGGCCAGAGCAACCTGCGCGGCGCGCTGGAGCGCTACATCGACAGCGCCAAGGGCATCTACGCGGCCCTGCCGGCCGACTGGCTGATGTACATCGAGCACAAGCTGTTCGAGCCGGCGTTCTACTGCTCCGTCATCGCCGACTGGGGCACCAGCTTCGCCGTGGCGCAGACGCTGGGCGAGAAGGCCAAGTGCCTGGTGGACCTGGGCCACCACGCGCCCAACACCAACATCGAGATGATCGTGGCGCGTCTGGCGCAGTTCGGCAAGCTCGGCGGCTTCCACTTCAACGACAGCAAGTACGGCGACGACGACCTGGACTCGGGCTCCATCGACCCGTTCCAGCTGTTCCTGGTCTTCAACGAGCTGGCCGACGCCACGCTGCGTGACGGCACCTTCAGCCCGGCCTACATGCTGGACCAGTCGCACAACGTGACCGACCCCATCGAAAGCCTGATGAGCAGCGCCGTCGAAGTGCAGCGCGCCTTCGTGCAGGCCGCGCTGGTGGACCGCGCCACACTGGCCGGCCTCCAGGAAAGCAACGACGTGCTGCAGGCCGCGCAGACGCTGAAGAAGGCCTTCCGCACCGACGTGAGCCCCATCCTCGCGATGGCCCGCCTGCGCTCGGGCGGCGCGGTCGACCCGGTGGCGGCCTACCGCGCCAGCGGCTACCGCGAACAGGTCGCCGTCAAGCGCCCGCCGAAGGCTGGCGCTTCAGGCTCCGGCATCGTCTGATGACGCGGGCTTGCGTGGAAGCGCAGGCCTACGGTGCACGCGGCGACGGGTGCACCCTCAACACCCGCGCCCTGCAGGCCGCCATCGATGCGGCGGCCTTGGCAGGCGCGGAGTTGCGTCTGGGCCCCGGTGTCTACCTGACAGGCGCCCTCTTCCTGAAGACCGGCATGACGCTGCGGCTGGACCGCGGCGCCACGCTGCTCGGCTCGCGTGACCTGGCCGACTACCCGCTGCTACCCACCCGCGTCGCCGGCATCGAGATGCGCTGGCCGGCGGCCCTCGTCAACATCTACGGCGAGCACGATGTGAGCCTCACCGGCGAAGGCTGCATCGACGGCGACGGCAAGGTCTTCTGGGACAGCTACTGGGCCTTGCGCGCCACCTACGAGCCGCGCGGCCTGCGCTGGGCGTCGGACTACGACTGCCAGCGCCCGCGGCTGATCCAGGTCTTCGAGTCGTCGCGCATCCACATCGGCGGCGGCCTGCTGCTGCGCCGCTCCGGCTTCTGGACGCTGCACCTCTGCTACTCGGAGGACGTGGCCGTCGACGACGTCGTCATCCGCAACAACGACGACGCGCACGGGCCGTCCACCGACGGCATCGACATCGACTCCTGCCGCCGCGTGCAGATCCGCCACGCCGACATCGCCGTCAACGACGACGCGCTGTGCCTGAAGGCCGGCCGCGACGCCGACGGCCTGCGCGTGGCGCGGCCCTGCGAGGACATCACCCTCAGCGACTGCGTGGTCCGCGAGGGCGCCGCCGGCCTCACCTTCGGCAGCGAGACCTCCGGCGGCTTTCGCCGCATCACGGCCGAGCGCATCACCGTGCATGCGCCGGTGCCGGTGGGGCTGCTGTTCAAGAGCGCGCCCACACGCGGCGGCTTCATCGACGGCGTGACCCTCAGCGACCTCAGCCTGCACGACGTGCCGGTCGCGGTGCGCGCGACGATGAACTGGAACCCCGCCTACAGCCGCGCCCACATCCCCGACGCCGAGCGCGCCAACGCGCCGGCGCACTGGCGGGCGCTGGCCGCGCCGGTGCCGCCAGCGCAGGGCCGCACGCAGGTGCGCGGCGTCACCATCAACGGCCTGACCGCCCGCGGCGCGGATGTCGCCTTCGAGGTGGACGCCGACAGCCAGGCCCCGCTGCGCGACTTCCGCTTCACCGACCTGGACCTGCAGGCCCGCCGCGGCGGCCACGTGCTGGACGTGCTGGGCTGGCGCTTCGCGAACTGCCGGCTGCGGCTGGGCACGCCCATCGCGCTGGGGCCCGGCGCGGCGCTGGCAGGCCTGAGCACGGAACACTGGTCCGTCGACCCCGCGCTGCAGCGCCGCGATGTGTCCAGCCGCCCCATGGCCGAACAAGACGTTCTCTAGGAGACAAAGCAACATGAGCGACCACGAGATCCGCGCTTTCAAGATGCAACTCAAGCCAGGCGTGGTGCCTGAGTACAAGAAGCGCCACGACGAGCTGTGGCCCGACCTGGCCGAGGCGCTGCGCGGCGCCGGCATTCACGACTACTCCATCTTCCTGGACGAGAGCACGCTGAGCCTGTTCGCGGTGCTCAAGCTCAAGCCCGGCTACCCGATCGACGAACTGCCGACACTGCCCGTCATGCGCCGCTGGTGGGACTACATGGCCCCGCTGATGGAGGTCGAACCCGACAACAAGCCGCGCCAATGGGACCTGCCCTCCGTCTTTCACTTTGCGGGCTGATCCTCAGCCTCCCGCTGACGGCGACCGCGTGGTGCGAGCCGCCGCGCAAGCTGGCGCCCGTCGCCGCTGACGACTTCCGCACCGGCCTCGCCCGCTGGCGGCTGGAGGCCGAGGATGCGCGCGCCGTCGTCACCGCCGCGGGCGGTGTGCTGGACATCGCCACGCCCGCCGGCCTGAGCCTGTGGTGGCGCGAGCCGCTGTCGGGCGACTACGCCGTGCGCTTCACCGCCGTGGCGCTGCCCGCGCCCGCCAGCGCCGGTGCGCTCGCAGGCCGGCTGTCGGACCTGAACATGTTCTGGAACGCGCTCGAGGCCGATGGCAGCGAGCCCTACCCGCGCAGCGGCAAGTTCGCCGGCTACGACACGCTGCCGACCTACTACGCCGGCTTCGGCGCCAACGGCAACACGACGACGCGGCTGCGCCACTACACGGGCAGCACGCGCCAACTGCTAACCGGTTTTTCTGACGGTGCCATCGCCGAGGCGGGCGAAGCCCCGATGACGCCGCAGACCCGATTGCAGGCGGGCAAACCGCTCAGCATCGAGATTGTTTCGCGTCAACCGACGCCGGCCGATCCCGTTCACCTGCGCTGGGCGGTCGACAGCAACGAAGTCTTTACGCACGCCGATCCCAATCCCCGCCTGCACGGCTACTTCGCGTTCCGCACGACCGCGAGTCGATTGCAGATCAGAGACTTCCAGATCCTTCGCTGCCAATGATGAAACACCTGCTCCCCGCCCTCAGCCTTGCCACCTCGCTTGCTGTCTCGGCGGCGGAGCCGGTGAAGCTGGACATCCAGGCCGACAAGCCAGGCCCCGTCATCGCGCGGCAGATCTACGGCCAGTTCGCCGAGCACCTCGGCAGCGGCGTCTACGGCGGCCTGTGGGTGGGGCCGGACAGCAAGATCCCCAACGTGCGCGGCTGGCGCAGCGACGTTGTCGGTGCGCTGAAGGCGATCAAGGTGCCGGTGGTGCGCTGGCCCGGCGGCTGCTTTGCCGACGAGTACCACTGGCGCGACGGCATCGGCCCGCAGTCGCAGCGCCCGCCCCGCGTCAACACCAGCTGGGGCGGCGTCATCGAACCCAACACGGTGGGCACGCACGAGTTCATGGACCTGGCCGAGCAGCTCGGCACCGAGGTCTACATCAACGCCAACCTCGGCTCCGGCACCGTGCAGGAAATGGCGCAGTGGCTGGAGTACCTGACGGCCGAGGGCGACACCGCGCTGGCCCGCGAGCGCCGCGCCAACGGCCGCGACAAGCCCTGGCGCATCCAGTACTGGGGCATCGGCAACGAGAGCTGGGGCTGTGGCGGCAACATGAAGCCGGGCTATTACGCGGACCTCTACAAGCAGTGGGCCACCTTCGCCAAGGCACCGCGCGGCAACCGGCCCAAGCTCGTCGCCAGCGGCGGCCAGGAGCTGGAGCTGCACTGGACCGAGACGCTCAGCGCCGAGATCAAGCAGATGAGTGCCATCACCCACCACCAGTACTCGCTGCCCACGCGCGACTGGAAGAAGAAGGGCGCGGCCGTGGGCTTCCCGGAGGCCGAGTGGATCTCCACGCTGGCCGTGCCGCAGACCATCGACGGCTACCTCGCCAAGCACCGCGAGATCCTGGACCGCAACGACCCGGCCAAGAAGTTCGCCATCTACTTCGACGAGTGGGGCAGCTGGTACGACCCCGAGCCCGGCACCGACCCCGGCTTCCTGGTCCAGCGCAACACGATGCGCGACGCGGTGCTGGCCGCGCTGCACTTCCATGTCTTCCACCGCCACGCCGACCGCGTGAAGATGGCCAACATCGCGCAGATGGTCAACGTGCTGCAGGCCATGATCGTCACCGACAAGGACCGCATGGTGCTGACGCCCAGCTACCACGTGTTCGCGATGCACCTGCCGTTCATGGATGCCACGTCGCTGCCTGTGCAGCTGGCCGGCGTGCCCGACTACACCTTGGGCAAGTACAGCATCCCCGGGCTGAGCGCGAGCGCCGCGAAGTCGGTCGACGGCAAGCTGCTGCTGAGCCTGACGAACACCCACCCCAACGACGCGCTGCCGCTGCAGCTCGCCGTCGGCGGCAAGGGCGTGCGCGCCGTGACCGGCCAGCTGCTGACCGCCGCGACGATGGACGCGCAGAACTGGTTCGACGCGCCCGACCGCGTCAAGCCGCAGCCCTTCAAGGCCGAGGCCAGGAACGGCCTGCTGGCACTGAACATCCCGGCCAAGTCCGTGCTGGTGCTGGAGGTGCAGCCGTGATGCGCCGCTTCATCGCGCTGCTCGCCGTCGTCGCCGGCACGGCGTCCGCCGCCGACGCGCTGCGCCCGCCGCTGCTGCTGACGGCCCGCACCGCCACGCAGGACCTGGGTGGCACCTGGACCTACTCCAAGGACTACTACCGCACCAGCCTGACCGACATCAACGGCTGGGTCGCCAAGTCGCGCATGCAGCGCTTCCGCGACGTGGACGTGGCGGCCGAGGAGAAAAAGACCGGCCCGACCTTCTTCGAGTTCGACCTCGACCGCGGCCCGACGATGACGCTGCCCGGCGCGTGGAACTCGGCCGTGCCCGAGCTGCGCTGGTACGACGGGCTGATCTGGTTCCAGCGCCGCTTCGATGCGAAGCTGGTGCCCGGCCAGCGCAGCTTCCTGCGCTTCGAGGCGGTGAACTACCGCGCCTCGGTCTACCTGAACGGCAAGCCCATCGCCCAGCACGAGGGCGGCTTCACGCCCTTCGTCGTCGAGGTGACCGACACGCTGCGCGCGCAGGGCAACCGCCTCGTCGTCGGCGTGGACTCGAAGCACGACGCGCAGAGCATCCCCGGCGAGATCACCGACTGGGACCTCTACGGCGGCATCACGCGGCCGGTCACCCTGATCCAGACGCAGGGCACCTTCATCGACGACGCGACGCTGCGCCTCAACGATGCCGGCCGGCTGGTCGGCAGCGCCCAGCTGAACGGCCCGCAGTCGGCCAACCAGCCGGTGACCCTGCGCATCGCGGCGCTGGGCGTCACGCTGCAGGCCCGCACCGACGCCAACGGCGAAGCACGCTTCGACACGCCCGCGCCCGCATCGCTGAAGCGCTGGTCGCCCGAGGCGCCGACGCTGTACGACGTCGACTTCGAGGCCGGCGGGGACCGCGTGCGCGACCGCATCGGCTTCCGCACGATCGCCGTGCGCGGCAGCGACGTGCTGCTGAACGGCAAGCCGGTGTTCCTGAAGGGCATCTCCATCCACGAGGAAGAGATAGCCCCCAACCCCGCCCGCCGCCTCGACGAGGCCGCTGCGCGCCGGCTGCTCGGCGAGGTGAAGCACGGCCTGCACGGCAATTACGTGCGCCTCTCGCACTACCCGCACAACGAGACCATGCTGCGCATGGCCGACGAACTGGGCCTGCTGGTGTGGAGCGAGATCCCCGTCTACTGGACGGTGGACTGGGACAACCCCGCAGTGCTGGACAAGGCCCGCCGCATGCAGGCCGAGACGATCTACCGCGACCGCAACCGCGCCGCGCTGGTGCTGTGGAGCATCGGCAACGAGACGCCGGTGGCCGACAACCGCACGCGCTTCCACGCCGCGCTGGCGCAGACCGTGCGCGCGCTGGACGACAGCCGCCTCGTCTCCGCGGCGCTGCTGGTGGAGCGCAAGGGCGACGTCATCCAGCTCGCCGACCCGCTGCTCGCGGCCCTCGACGTCATCGCCGTCAACACGTATGCCGGCTGGTACGGCGACGACACGCTGGAAGGTGTGGCACGGCTGAGCTGGAAGCTGCCGGCGGACAAGCCGCTGCTGTTCTCCGAGTTCGGCGCCGACGCGCAGGCCGGTTTCCGCGACCCGACGCTGCGCCGCAAATTCAGCGAGGACTACCAGGCCGACTACTACCGCGCCACGCTCGCGATGGCCGCCCAGGTGCCCACGCTGCGCGGCCTGTCGCCCTGGGTGCTGAAGGACTTCCGCTCACCACGCCGCGAGCACCCGGTCTTCCAGAACGGCTGGAACCGCAAGGGCCTGATCTCCGAGACGGGGCAGCGCAAGCTGGCCTTCACTGTCCTCGCCGACTGGTATGCGGCCCCTCGTCCAGTCCCGCCGCGCTGAACGCGGGCGAGCCTGGCCGGTCCCCCAAGGGGACGGCGATGCATGCGGCATTGAGCCGCATGCACATCGCCTAGCGGGCCGGCTTGGTGAACTGGAGTCGGACACAAACAGTCCCTGCGGACTGGTTGTGCCTACGACAGGCCAAGGGCCTCTGGCCCTTGGCAGCCCAGCGCTCGGCCCGAAGAGATTCATGCACCGCCACCACCACTCGTTGGGAAGCACCTGAAATGAAAACGTCCCCCTTCTCCCGCCGCGGCTTCCTGCAGACCACCGCCGTCGCCTCGCTCGCCTCGTCCCTGCCGACCGCCCAAGCCGCCACGGCCAACCTGCCGACGACGACTGCTCCCGTCAGCGACACGACGCTGCGCTGGCTGGACGGCGTGCCGCCGTCGCGCTTCGAGGGCGCCACGTTCGGCGTGCCGTGGCCGCGCGGCCAGGTCCGGTCCGCCGCGAAGGCGCTGGACTTCAAGATCGGCAGCCACCCGCTGCAGTCCTGGCCGCTGGCCTACTGGCCCGACGGCTCGCTGAAGTGGACGGCGCACGCCATCGCCGGCGGCGCGCCGCAAGGCCCGCTGAAGCTGGAGAGCGGCAAGCCCGCGGCCGGCGGGCTGAGCGTGAAGCAGAGCGCCACGCAGATCGTCGTGACCCATGGCGACCTCGCGTGGACCGTGCCCACCGGCGGCGGCGTGCTCATCGAGCAGGCCACGCGCGCCGGCCGCGTCACGCTGAAGAACCTCAAGCTCGTCGCGCTGCGCCAGGACGGCGCCGATCCCGAACTGGACGGCAAGGTCGCGCGCCAGTCCTTCACGAGCAAGGTCAAAACCGTCACCGTCGAGCAGCAAGGCCCGGTGCGCGCCGTGCTGAAGCTCGACGGCACGCACAGCAGCAATGGCCGCGACTGGCTGCCCTTCTCCGTGCGCCTGTACTTCTACGCCGGCGCCGAGAGCGTGCGCATCGTCCACACCTTCGTGTGGGACGGCGACGCCGCCCAGGACTTCATCGCCGGCCTCGGCGTGACGGCGCAGGTGCCCATGAGCAACGCGACGCACGACCGCCACATCCGCTTCTCCGGCGAAGGCGTGGGCGTGTGGGGCGAGGCCGTGCGGCCCATCACCGGGCTGCGCCGCGACCCCGGCCAGGCCTACAAGGACGCCCAGGTCGCCGGCCAGGCACTGCCCCCGCTGAGCGGCATGGCCAAGCCGGTGCAGAACGGCCTGAAGTGGATTCCCGAGTGGAACGACTTCTCGCTGGCCCAGGCCAATGCCGACGGCTTCACGCTGAAGAAGCGCACGCAGGGCGGCCAGGCCTGGGTCGACTCGAACGGCGGCTCGCGCGCCAAGGGGCTGGTCTACGCCGGTGGCGCGTCGGGCGGCGTGGCGCTGGGCCTGAAGGACTTCTGGCAGCGCGCGCCCGTGCGGCTGGACGTGCGCGGCGCCGCCACCGAGCTGGCCGACGTGACGGCCTGGCTGTACTCGCCGTCGGCCCCGGCGATGGACATGCGCTCCTACCGCTCGCCCGGCGACATGGACACGCACGAGAAGCAGATCGAAGGCCTCAACATCACCTACGAGGACTACGAGCCGGGCTGGGACAGCGCTTTCGGCGTGGCGCGCACGTCGGAGCTGCAGCTGTGGGTGCTGGGCGCCACGCCGTCGCACCAGGCCCTCTCCGACATGGCCGACCAGGTCGCCACGCCGGCCCGCCCCATCCTCACGCCACAGCGCCTGCACGCCGCCGGCGTGTTCGGCGACTGGGACCCGGTGGACACCGGCTCGCCGGCCCGCAAGCTCATCGAGGACCGCCTGGCGCTGCAACTGGGCCAGTACGTGAAGGAAGTCGAGCAGCACCGCTGGTACGGCTTCTGGAACTACGGCGACGTGATGCACAGCTACGACGCCGACCGCCACATGTGGCGCTACGACATCGGCGGCTACGCGTGGGACAACTCGGAACTGTCCACCGACCTGTGGCTGTGGATGAGCTACCTGCGCACCGGCCGCGCCGACGTGTTCCGCCTTGCCGAGGCGATGACGCGCCACACCGGCGAGGTGGACGTCTACCACCTCGGTGAGCTGAAGGGCTTCGGCACGCGCCACGGCGTACAGCACTGGTCGGACTCGTCCAAACAGCCGCGCATCTCCAACGCCGCCTACCGCCGCATCTACTTCTACCTGACTGCCGACGAGCGCTGCGGCGACCTGATCCGCGAGCTGCTGGACTCAGACGCCGACATTGGCAAGGTCGACATCTCGCGCAAGCTGCCGCCCGGCGCCGGGCCGCGCGCGTCCGACCTGCCCGGCGTGGGCTTCGGCACCACGTGGGGCTCGTGGATCGCCGCCTGGCTGACCGAGTGGGAACGCACCGGCGACAAGCGCTGGCGCGACAAGCTCGTCAACGGCATGCAGACCATCGGCGACCTGAAGCGCCGCTGGTTCGCCGGCGGCGCACCGTACGACGCGAAGACCGGCAAGTTCATGGGCCCGGGCGAAGACATCTCCATCTCGCACCTGAACGGCGTGTTCGGCGTCATCGAGATGAGCTCGGAGCTGCTGACGCTGGTGGACGTGCCGGCCTACCGCCGCGCCTGGCTGGAGTACTGCCGCTACTACAACGCGCCGAAGAACGAGATCGCCGCGCTGCTGGGCCGCGACCCGGGCGGCCGCAGCCTCACCGACACCTGCTCGCGCATGACGGCCTACGCGGCCTTCCACGAGAAAGACCGCGCGCTGGCGCTGCGGGCGTGGCGCGAGTTCTTCGCGTCGCGCGCGCTGCGCGGCGGCGGCGCGGTGAGGCGCATCGGCGGCGTCGACGTCATCCGCCCGCTCGACGAGCAGGCCGGCATCAGCACCAACGACTCGGCGCAATGGGGCTTGGCCGGCATCCAGAACCTGGCGTTGATCGGTGACACGCTGGACGAAGCAGCGCAGGCGGCGGGGCTGGTGCGGCCGTGATCGACCGCTGGCCTGCCGGCGCTCCGTGGGCGGTGCGGTCGGGGGTCGTTGCTTTGCCTGCTTTCTTGTGGACACAAGAAAGCAGGTCGCCCGCCGGGGCGAGATCCCGGCACCACGCTCGCCACCAACCCACCGGGTCTCAACCATGACGCTGCCACGCATCGCCACGTTCCTGGCGAGCCTCGCCCTCGCCTTCTCGGCCCACGCCGCCCGCGAGGTCTACAACTTCAACCCCGGCTGGCGCCTGCACGTCGGCGACGCGCCCGGTGCCGAGTCGACGACCTTTGACGACCAGAGCTGGCAGCCCGTCACCCTCCCCCGCGCCTGGAACGAGGACGACGCCTTCGCCAAGGACATCGTCGACCACCGCACCGGCATTGCCTGGTACCGCAAGCGCTTCACGCTGCCGGCCGACGTGGCAACCCGCAAGGTCTTCATCGAGTTCGAAGGCGCACGGCAGGCCGCGGAAGTCTGGGTCAATGGCCAACGAGTCGGCCTGCACGAGAACGGCATCACCGCCTTCGGCTTCGACCTGAGCCGCGCCGTCAAGCCGGGCGACAACGTCATCGCCGTGCGCACCGACAACGCCTGGGACTACCGCGAGAAGGCCACGAACCAGCGCTACCAGTGGGCCGACAGGAACTTCAACGCCAACTACGGCGGCCTGCCCAAGAACCTGCGGCTGCACATCACCGACAGGCTCTACCAGACGCTGCCGCTGTTCTCCAACCTCGGCACCACGGGCGTCTACATCCACGCGGCCGGCTTCGACCAGAAGGCCCGGCGCGCCACCATCACCGCCGAAGCCCAGGTGCGCAACGAGCACGACGAGCCCCGCCGCTTTGGCTTCGACGTGCGGCTGCGCGACCGCGACGGCAAGCTCGTCGCCACCTTCAAGGCCCCCGCGCAGACGGTTGCCGCCGGCGCGACGACAACCGTCAGCGCCCAGGCGCCCGTCGCCGGCCTGCAGTTCTGGAGCTGGGGGCACGGCGCGCTGTACGACGTGCAGACCACGCTGACGGTCGACGGCAAGCCCGTCGACACCGTCGTCACGCGCACCGGCTTCCGCCAGACCGACTTCAGCCACGGCAGGGTCACGCTGAACGGCCGCGTCATCCAGCTCAAGGGCTATGCGCAGCGCACGAGCAACGAGTGGCCGGCCATCGGCCTGTCGGTGCCCGCCTGGCTCAGCGACTACGGCAACGGCCAGATGCTGGCCAGCAACGCCAACTTCGTGCGCTGGATGCACACGGCACCATGGGCGCAGGACGTGCAGTCACTGGACCGCCTCGGCCTCATGCAGGCCATGCCCACGGGCGACTCCGAGGCCGACGTGACCGGCCGGCGCTGGGAGCAGCGCATGGAGGCCATGCGCGACGCCATCATCTACTTCCGCAACAGCCCCAGCATCCTGATGATCGAGACGGGCAACCGCGGTGTCAGCGCCGAGCACATGGCCGAGGCCAAGGCCATCCGCGACCGCTACGACCCGCATGGCGGCCGCGCGGCCGGCAGCCGCGAGATGCTGTCCAAGGCGCTGCAGGACGTGGCCGAGTACGGCGGCGAGATGCTCTACGTCAACAAGAGCGCGCGCCGCCCGATGTGGGCCACCGAGTACTCGCGCGACGAGGGCGCCCGCAAGTTCTGGGACGAGCTGTCGCCGCCGTTCCACAAGGACGGCGACGGCCCCGAGCACAAGGGCCAGCCCGCCCCCGGCTACAACCGCAACCAGGACAGCCACGCACTGGAAGACGTGCGCCGCTGGGTGGACTTCTGGCGCGAACGGCCCGGCACCGGCACGCGCGTGTCGTCGGGCGGCGTGAACATCATCTTCAGCGACAGCAACACCCACCACCGCGGCGCCGAGAACTACCGCCGCAGCGGCGAGGTGGATGCGATGCGCATTCCCAAGGACGGCTTCTTCGCGCACCAGGTGATGTGGGACGGCTGGGTCGACGTCGAGCAGCCGCGCGCGCATCTGCTGGGGCACTGGAACTACGCGGCCGGCACGGTGAAGACGGTCACCGTCGTCGCAAGCAGCAAGCGCGTGCTGCTGATGTTGAACGGCAGGCCGCTGGGCGCGGCCGAGGCCAACGAGCCCTTCGTCTTCAACTTCCCCGGCGTGGCCTTTGAGCCGGGCGAGCTGCGTGCCATCGGCCTGGACCAGGACGGCAACAAGGTCTGCGAGGACGTGCGCATCACGGCCGGCGCACCGGCCGCACTGAAGCTCGGCGTGCAGACCCACCCGCAAGGCCTGCAGGCCGATGGCGCGGACCTGGCGCTGGTGCAGGTCGAGGTCGTCGATGCGCAGGGGCGCCGCAACCCCATCGCGCTGGACCTGGTGAAGTTCACGCTCGACGGCCCGGCCGAATGGCGCGGTGGCATCGCGCAGGGGCCGGGCAACTACGTGCTCGCGCGCGAGCTGCCGGTGGAAGGCGGCGTGAACCGCGTGCTGGTGCGCAGCACGACGGAGGCGGGTGTCATCAAGCTGCGCGCCGAAGCGGCTGGCCTCGCACCCGCGATGCTGGAGCTGAGTTCACAGCCTGTGAGGGTCGCCGGTGGCTTGAGCACGCGCTTTCCCACCGACGGCGTTGCGCCGCAGTCGACCCGCGGTGAAACACCCGCCACGCCATCGTTCAAGGTCAGCCGCATCACCGTCCCGGTCGCCAGCGCCGAAGCCACCAGCGGCGACGCCGCCAAGGCCTTCGATGACGACGAGAGCACGTCATGGACCAGCGAGGCCGGCAAGGGCGCCATCCGCTTCCAGTTGGCCGAGGCCGCCACGCTCAGCGAGATCACGCTCAAGCTCGGCGGCTGGCGCGAGCGGCAGTACCCGCTGGTCATCCGCATGGATGGCACCGAGGTGTGGCGGGGCCTGACGGCGCGCAGCCTTGGCTACGTGACACTGCCGCTGAAGCCCCAGCGCGGCCAGGTCGTCAGCATCGAGCTGACCGGCGAGGCACAAGGCGGTGCGGAAACCGTGAACACCGAAGTCGCCAACCAGAAGATCGTCGACACCGGTGCCAGCCGTCTTGGCCGCGGCGTCCTCTCCATCGTCGAAGCGGAGTTCTACAAGCTGCCATGACCACCTCCCGTCGCACCTGGCTCCAGCAACAGATCGCCTTGCGCTACGGCGCGCCGCTGCTGGCCCTGCCGTCCGCGCAAGCACAGACGCCGGCAGCCAACCCGCTGCGCCTCTGGCACCGCCGCCCCGCCGATGAATGGACGGCCGCGCTGCCGGTGGGCAACGGCCGGCTGGGCGCGATGGTGTTTGGCGGCACGCACACCGAGCGGCTGCAGATCAACGAGAACAGCTTCTTCGGCGGCGGCCCCTACGACACGACCAACCCGAAGGCGCGCGAAGGCCTGCCCCAGGTGCGCGAGCTGGTGTTCGCCGGCCGCTACGCCGAGGCCGAGAAGCTGGCCAACGAGACGATGCTGGGCACGCCCAACCGGCAGATGAGCTACCAGCCGCTGGCCGAGCTGCTGCTCGTCTTCCCCGGGCTGGACGGCGTGCGCGGCTACGAGCGCAGCCTGGACCTGGACGAGGCGGTCGCGACGACGCAGTTCCGCGCCGGCAGCGCGACGCTGACGCGCGAGGTCTATGCCTCGGCGGCCGACCAGCTCATCGTCGTGCGCCTCACGGCCGACAAGCCGAAATGGATCACCGCCGACATCACGCTGGCCGCGCCGCACCAGAAGACCAGCGGCGGCGAGAGCCACCACACGCTGTGGGTGGCGGGCATGAGCCCCGCGCAACTGGGCGTGGAAGGCAGCCTGCCCTTCGAGTGCCGGCTGCAGGTCGTCACGAAGGGCGGCAAGGTCACGGCGCGCAACGGCGGGCTGCAGGTGCAGGGCGCCGACGAAGCCTGGCTGCTGATCGCCGGCGCCACGGGCTACAAGCGCTTCGACGACGTGTCGGGCGACCCGGCGGCGCTGAACCGGCAGACGCTGGCCGCAGCCATCGCCCGCGGCCCCGAGGCACTGCGCACCGCACACCGCGAGGACCACCAGCGCCTGTTCCGCCGCGTCGCGCTGGACCTCGGCGCCGGCCCCCACGGCAGCTTGCCCACCGACGAGCGCATCGCCCGCTTCGCCGAAGGGCAGGACCCGGGCCTCGCGTCGCTCTACCTGCAGTACGGCCGCTACCTGCTGCTGGCCTGCTCGCGGCCGGGCAGCCGCTTCCCGGCCAATCTGCAAGGGCTGTGGAACGAGAAGACGAATCCGTCGTGGGGGTCCAAGTGGACCATCAACATCAACACGGAGATGAACTACTGGCCCGCCGAGGTCTGCAACATCGGCGAAACCATCGAGCCGCTGATCGCGATGGTGGAGGACCTGAGCCTCACCGGCGCCAAGGTGGCCCGCGCGATGTACGACGCGCCGGGCTGGGTGGCCTTCCACAACACCGACGGCTGGCGCGTGGCCGCGCCGACCGACGGCGCCAAGTGGGGCCTGTGGCCCATGGGCGGCGTGTGGCTCGTCAACACGCTGTGGCAGAGCTGGCTGTTCCGTCGTGACACGGCGCTGCTGAAGCGCCTGTACCCGCTGCTGAAGGGCGCGGCCGAGTTCCAGCTCGCCACGCTGGTGAAAGACCCGAAGAGCGGCTTCATGGTCACCAACCCCAGCATCTCGCCGGAGAACTCGCACCCGCACGGCTCTTCGGTCGTGGCCGGCCCGGCGATGGACAGCCAGCTGCTGCGCGACCTGTTCGCTCACTGCGCCGACGCCGCTCGCGAGCTGCGCACCGACCGCCCCTTCGCCAAGGCCTGTGAGGCGATGCGCGACCGCCTGCCGCCCGACCGCATCGGCGCCGCCGGCCAGCTGCAGGAGTGGATGGAAGACTGGGACCTGCAGGCGCCCGAGCCGAAGCACCGCCACGTGTCGCACCTGTACGCGCTGTACCCGTCGGACCAGATCACGCCCGAGGACACGCCGGCACTCGCCGCCGCCGCGCGCAACGTGCTGGAGCGCCGCGGCGACGACACCACCGGCTGGGGCATCGGCTGGCGCATCAACCTGTTCACGCGGCTGAAGGACGGCGAGCACGCGTACTCGGTGCTGCAGCGGCTGCTGCACCCCAGCCGCAGCTACGCCAACCTGTTCGACGCGCATCCGCCGTTCCAGATCGACGGCAACTTCGGCGGCGCGGCCGGCATCGCCGAGATGCTGCTGCAGAGCCACCGCGGCCGCATCGAGCTGCTGCCGGCGCTGCCCTCGGCGTGGCCCGCCGGTCGCGTGTCGGGCCTGCGGGCGCGCGGCGGCTTCGAGATCGCGATGAGCTGGCAGGGCGGCGAGGTGCAGACGCTGACAATCGCCAGCCCCGCCGGCGGCAGCACCGAGCTGCGCTGGCGTGGAGCGCCCCCGCTGCCGCTGCGCCTCGCCGCCGGCCAGACGACCCGATTCGAACGCCGCGATGGACGGCTTCAACGCCTGGAGACCTGACCTTGCCCTTGCTGATCTCGCGCCGCTCGACGCTCGCCGCAGCCTTGCTCGCGCCAGCCCTGCCCGCCTTCGCGCAGGCGCCAGCCGCGCCGGTGCCCGCACCGCTGCCCTGGCCCAACCCGCTCGTCGCGCAGCGCGCCGACCCGCAGATCCTGCGCCACGACGGCTGGTACTACCTGATGGCCACCGCGCCGGCCTACGACGTGCTGGAACTGCGCCGTGCGCGCTCCATCGCCGGCCTGGCGACAGCCCAGCCCCAGGTCGTCTGGCGCAAGCATGACAGCGGCACCATGAGCCGCCACATCTGGGCGCCCGAGCTCGCCTTCCTGGACGGCCGCTGGTACATCCACTTCAGCGCCGGCGAGGCGAAGGAGCCGTGGAAGATCCGCCTGTGGACGCTGGAGAACGCCGGCGCCGACCCCATGCAGGGCCCATGGACCGAGCGCGGGCAGCTCAAGACGGCGTGGGACACCTTCACGCTGGACGCCACCGTCTTCGAGCACCGCGGCCAGCGCTACATGGCCTGGGCGCAGACCGACCCGGCCAAGAAGAACCACAGCACCGACATCTTCCTGTCGCGCATGAAGAGCCCCACCGAGCTGGAAGGCCCGCAGGTGCGCCTCACGCAGCCCGAGTACGCGTGGGAGAAGGTGCGCCACGTCGTCAACGAGGCGCCTGCCGTGCTCGTGCACGGCGGCCGCGTGTTCGTCAGCTACTCGGCGGCCGGCACCGGTGCCGAGTACTGCCTGGGCCTGGTGTGGGCCGACGCGGACGCCAACCTGCTGGACGCGAAGAGCTGGCGCAAGTCGCCCGGCCCGGTGTTCAGCAGCAGCCCCGAGAACCGCCAGTACGGCCCCGGCCACAACAGCTTCCTCGTCGAACCCGATGGCACGGTGCTGAACGTCTTCCACGCCCGCAACTACCGCGACATCACCGGCGACCCGCTGAAGGACACCGGCCGCGCGACGCGCGTGCAACCCCTCGCCTTCACCGCCGACGGCATGCCCGACTTCGGCCTGCCCCTGCCCGAAACCAGACCATGACCGTCATTGCCCTGTCCCCCGGCGAGCCCAACGTCTTCGAGGGCGACGCCCCCGACCGCCTGTGCCGCCGCCCCACGCGCGCCGAGCTGCACGCCTACCCGTCCCCCACCCCGGCACGAGGCCGCGCCCTCGTGTATGCCGGCGGCGGCTACCTGCAGCTGATGCACGACAAGGAAGGCGTCGAGGTCGCGCAGTGGCTGAACACACTGGGGCTGGACGCCTACGTGCTGGTGCACCGCCTGCCCGGCCAGGACGGCCACCCGTTCGACATCGCGCTGCAGGACGGCCTGCGCGCGCTGGCGCTGTTCGACAAGCTGCCGCCGCTGCCGCTGCTGCACGTGGGCCTGTCCTCCGGCGGCCACCTGGCCGGCGTGATGGCCTGCCAGCGCGCGAGCGCCGGCGCCGTCATCGCCTACGCGCCGCTGAACGCCAACCACCGCGACCACAAGTTCCCCGCCGGCAAGCCCGACTTCCCGCCGCCCGAGAAGCAGGCCTTCTACGACGCCTGGCCCATCGGCATCGCCACCGAGCCGCACGGCCTGCCGCAGTGCCCGGTGTTCCTGGCCTACGCGCTGCACGACCCCATCGTGCCCATCCAGCACGCGCTCAACCTCATCACCGCGGCGCAGCAGCACCGGCTGGACGTGGAAGCCCACGTGTTCCCGCAGGCCGAGCACGGCTTTGCGCTGCGCGGGCTGGCCGGCACGCAGGGCCAGTGGCCCGCGCTGGCCGCCCACTGGATGACCACCAAGCTGGGCCGGTGAAACATCGCCTACGCTAGCGCGCTTGTCTGGGCAACGAATCGAGCATGCTGGAAGCGATCAACACGTGGGGCGACTACCGGTCCAAGGTACGCGAATTCGACGCCGTGCTGGAGCACGGCAAGGCCGTGTCGGCGGCGCTGGCGACCTATGCGCCGCAGGCCATGTATGTGGCGGCGGGGCTGAAGATCTTTCTCAAGCTGGTGGCCCACTGCGGCGCGCTGCGCAGCCTGGCGCCCGACGGCAGCCAGGCCGCCACCGCGGCGCTGGCGGACGTGTCGTCCATGAGTGCGCTGGCGCGCTGCGCCGTGGAGGCGCACGACGCCTTCGAGTACATCGCCGGGCATGAGGCGACGCCGGCGGAGCATGAGTTCCGCCTGCTGCTGTGGGAGCTGCACGACGACACGCGCCGGCTGAAGATGATCGACGAGGCGGACGAGGCCGACCCGCAGGTCGTCGCGCTGCGCACCCAGGCACGGCAGCGCCAGGCGCAGCTGGAGGGGCACGAGTTCCTCGCCTCGCTGCCCGCCGCGCTGCAGGCAGCGCTGCGCCAGCGCACGGCCCAGGGCGACCCGCCGGCCTTCCACCTGGGCCAGCGCCAGCGCTGCGCGCTCAGCGGCGTCAACGCGCAGTGGCACCAGGCCGTGACGATGCAGCTGTCGCAGTACGCGCACACGCTGCCCACGTCCGTGCTGCTGGCCGACACACCGCCCGGCACGCGCCAGGCGCTGCGCCTGACGGCGCTGCCGCTGATGCTGACGCTGCCCTTCCTCGTGCGCGTCACGCAGACCGTGGCGGCGCTGGCGCCCGATCGCGCCCCCGAGCCGCCCAGCCGCACGGCCCGCACCATGGCGGTGTGGCGCGGGTTTGCCGAACAGGCGACGCCGCAGCGCGGCTGAGCCGGCGCGCGCTCAGCGCAGATCGAGCTGCGTGTCGGGCCACTCCGGCCGGGCCGCCACGGCCGCGGGCGGGCTGCGGCGCAGCCACCACTCCAGCCACAGCGCCTGCGGCAGCCAGGACGTCCAGGCCAGCGCGAAGTAGTAGGTCTCCAGCGGCACGGCCAGCAGGTTGCCCAGCACGATCTGCAGCCGCAGCGTGATGCCACCGGCCGTCAGCACAAAGCTGCGCAGCATCCAGCGCCGGTGCTCGGCAACGCGCCGCGCGCGGATGTGCACCAGCGCGACGGCCGTGCTGCCCAGCCACAGCAGGCCCAGCAGCCCGAAGCCCACGTGCGCCACCCAGCCGCCCTCGGACGTCACCGCCAGCCGCAGCGCGGCCAGCCCGCCCAGCAGCAGGCTGGCGGCATAGGCCCGGCCCAGCGCGCGGTGCAGCCCGGGGCGGCGCGCCCGCAGCCGCGTGGAGAACTGCCACGGCCCCAGCATCAGCGCCAGCCCGCCGCACACCGCATGCAGCACCAGCAGCTCGCGCTGCATCAGCAGGTTGGGCAGCGGCGGCGCAAACGGCTGGCCGGGCAGTGCGTAGCGCAGCGCCATCGCGCCGGTCAACGTGGCGAGCACCAACAGCAGGCCATAGGCCGCGAGGCGCGCGATGCGGGAGGGGTGGCTTGAGTTCATGCCGCCCAATCTAGGCGGCATGAATGAATCTGGACTTAAGGCAGATGCACTCTGGCCACCAGACCCAGCTGCCCGTCGTCCCGCGCCCGCAGCTCGATGCGCAGCCCGTGGCGCAAGCCCGCCTGCCGCGCGATGGCCAGCCCCAGGCCGCTGCCGCCGGGCGGCGCGTCGGGCATGCGGAAGAAGCGGTCGAACACGCGCTCGCGCATCGCCTCGGGCAGTCCCGCGCCGCTGTCCACCACGTCCACGAAATCGCGCGTGAGGCGCAGCTCCACCTCGCCGCCCGCGGGCGTGTGGCGCAGCGCGTTGCTGATGAGGTTGTCGAACAGGCTGCGCAGGTCGCCCTCCACGGCCTGCAGCACGACGGGGCCGTCGGCGCCGTCCACGAAGCCCATCTCCACGCCGCGCCGGTCGGCCTCGGCCAGGCCCAGCGCGATGCTGGCCCGCAGCAGCTCGCGCAGGTCCAGCGGCTGGGCGGCCAACGGGCCGGGCGCCAGGTCCTGCCGCGACAGGCTGAGCATCTGGTCCACCAGGTGGCTGGCGCGGCGCATGCCCTGCTGCAGCTGCTCGAAGTCGCCGCCGGCCTCGCGCAGGTGCGGGCGCAGGTTCTCCAGCTGCAGGCTGAGCGCCGTCAGCGGCGTGCGCAGCTCGTGCGCGGCGTCCTGCACGAAGCGCCGCTGCGACGCCAGCGCGCCGCGCAGCCGTGCCAGCACGGCCTCGAAGGCCTGCACCAGCGGCTCGATCTCGCGCGGCACCTGCAGGTTGGCCGGGGCCGTGCTGTGCTCGTCACGCTGCGCCAGCTGCTGCGCCGACTGCTGCAGCCGCCGCGACGCCCGCCCCACCACGCGCGCCAGCACGGCCACCGACACCGGCAGCAGCAGCAGGCCCACCAGGCTGGCCAGGAAGGTCCGCGCGCTGACCTCCCGCTGGCGGAACACCAGGCTCTGGGCCACCTGCACCCGCACCTCGCTGCCGCCCGCCGGCGCCGTGTAGACATGCCACGGCGCATCGCCGGCCTGCACCTCGTGCCAGCCGGCCACCGGCTGCAGCGGCAGCGGCGCGGACGGCAGGTCGCTGACATGGCGGGCCGGGTCCTGCACGCACCACAGCTGCACGACGAACTGCCCGCCTTCGTAAACCTCGTGCTCCGGCTGCGGCGGCGCGGGCAGGTCCAGGCTGGCGCAGCTGCGCGCGGCGTGGGAGCGGGCCAGCGCCTGCATCTGCCCGTCCATGAACTCGAACACCGTCACCGCGTAGCTGTCGGCGAACAGCCAGGCCAGCCCGCCGGTCATCAGCAGCTGCAGCGGCAGCAGCCACAGCACCATCTGGCCACGCAGCGAGCGCGGCCACGGCAGGCGGCGCGTCATGCCGCGTCGACCAGCGCCACGCGCCAGCCCAGGCCGCGCACGTTGCGGATGGCATCGGCGCCGAACTTGCGGCGCATGCCGTGGATGAGCACGTCGATCATGTTGCTGCCCACCTCCTCGCCCCAGCCGTAGATGCGCTGCTCCAGCTGCTCGCGCGACAGGATGGCGCCGGGCCGCTCCAGCAGCGCGCGCAGCAGCGCGAACTCGCGCGCCGTCAGCACCTCGCGCTGGCCGCCCCGCAGCGCCTCGCGGGTGTTCAGGTCCAGCTGCACCGCCGCCCCCTGGCCCAGCAGCGACTGCGCCACGCCGCCGGCCCGGCGCAGCAGCGCGCGCATGCGCGCCAGCAGCTCGCCGAGTTCGAAGGGCTTGATGAGGTAGTCGTCGGCGCCCAGGTCCAGCCCGGCGATGCGGTCCTCGATGCCGTCGCGCGCGGTCAGCACCAGCACCGGCGTCAGTTCGCCCCTGCCGCGCAGCTGGCGCAGCAGGCTGAGGCCGTCCAGCCGCGGCAGGCCCAGGTCCAGCAGTACGCAGGCGTAGCCGCCGTCGGCCAGCGCCGCGCGGGCGGGCTCGCCGTCGCGCACCCAGTCCACCGACCAGCCGGCCCGGGCCAGCGCCTGGGTCAGGCTCTTGCCGATCATCTCGTCGTCTTCCACCAGCAGTGCGCGCATGCGCGGCAGCTTAAACGTGCCGACTTAAGCCAGCGTGAGGATGCGCCGTGAGCGAGGCCCGGCCGCCCCTAAGCCGGCGCTAATTCGGCGCTCCTAGGCTGCGCGGCGTTTCTTTCCCCCATCCAAGGAAGTTGTCCATGCAAGCCCACGCCCTTCGCCTCGCCGCCGCGCTGCTGATCGCCACGCCGGCCCTGGCCCAGACCTCGCCGCCCGGCGGCGCAACGCCCGGTTCGCTGACCATCGCCGGCATCGGCGCCGGCGCCGTGCGCGAACCCTACCGCGGCGTGAAGACCAAGGCGCGCGTGCTGCCGCTGCTGATCTACGAGAACGAGTGGGTGTCGGTCGCGCTGCCCACGGTGGACGTGAAGCTGGGTAGCACCGGCCCGGTCAGCTACCGGCTGCGCACGCGCTTCGGCTTCGACGGCTACAAGGCCAAGGACTCGGACTTCCTGCGCGGCATGGAGCGCCGCAAGGAGAGCCTGTGGCTGGGCGGCGCCGCCATCTGGGAGAGCGGGTTCGGCGAGATCTCGCTGGAGGCCGTGGGCGACGCGCTGGGCCACAGCAAGGGGCGCATCTTCACGCTGCAGTACGAGAAGCGCTTTGACTTCGGCGACCTGGCCGTGACGCCCCGCGCGGGCGTGCGCGGCGTGGACCGCAAGTACGTGGACTACTACTTCGGCGTGAAGCCCGCCGAGGCGCTGACGGGCCGGCCGGTCTACGTGGGCTCATCCACCACGCAGGCCGAGTTGGGCCTGCGGCTGACCTACGTGACGGGCAGCAACGAGATGCTGTTCGCCGACGTGTCGGGCATCAAGCTGGGCAGCCCGGTGGAGAAGAGCCCGCTGGTGGAGCGGCGCTATCAGGCGAGCGTGTTTGCGGGGTGGCTGTATCGGTTCTGACGCGCTTCAGGGCCCGGCCTCGCAGCGGGTGCGGACGTCCGCTGCCAGGCGAACGGCTTCGGGCGAGGCGACCACCGGCGGCAGCTTGATGGCGGCGATATCACGATCAATAGCGGCTTTGCGGCCGGGATCGGCCTCGGCGTCGGCGAGCTGCTTCAGCTTGTCGCCCAGGGCGACCGCGGTCAGCCGCTCCATCTGCTCCACCGCGCCGACTTCGTCCGATGTCACAGAACCCGGGTGCCGCTTGCCCAAGAAATAAAGCTGACGCAACGAAGGCCAGTCGCAGTCCGAGGCATCACGACGCAAGCTCGCCATGGCGGCAGACTCGTTGGCCGGGTTGAAGTCCCGACCCAACGCCGTGATCAGCTTGTACGCTGCCCTCTTGTCGCCCTCCGCCAGACTACGACGCAGCAACGGCACCCATTGCGCGCGCGACATCGCGTCCACGGCCTGACAGGCGACCAGGTCTTCTTCTCGCGCCAACGCCCGACGCCGGTCCACAAGGGCCGGATGGACCTGGCCCGCGTCGAGCTGCGCACGCAGTTGCTCCACCGCCATGCACTGCTCGATCAGCCGCGCCGCGGCACCTGCCTTGCCGCGCTGGTCACTGACGGCGGCGAACTGGATCTCGCGCTGCATGCGCGACGCGTCGGGCGGCAGTCTGCGCAGGGGCTCCGAGGCAGGCACTGCTGGCGACGAGGCGACATCGGCGGGCATAGCCACAACAGCGGCCACCGGCTGAACCCGCGCGGCCGACGGCACAGGTGGCGAGGGCTGCAGCCTGGTTGGTGTCGGCGGCATCGCCGCGTCGACACGCCACACCGTCGCAACCCAGGCCAACGCACAGGCGCCGGCGATGCAGCTCAACCAGGTGGCCAGCCGCGCCAAGGGGGTCATGGGAACGAAGCGATCACAGTCATCACGGCTGCGCACTATGCCGACGTCAGGCGGCTGTGCCGGGCGGTAGTTTTCACCCGCGTCAACGCTTGCCAGCGCGCATCGGGAAGTCGCCCGCGGCGTGGACCGCCAGTACGTGGACTACTTCGGTTCTAGGACAGCACCGGCAGCAGCCGTGCGGCCAGTTGCGCTCGCTGGTCTGCCGGGGCGGCTTGCTGCAGCGACCGTTCGGCAGCCAGCGTGTTGATCTGCTGGCAGCCGCTCATCGTCCTCGCACCTCGGCGCCCGCCGGCTTCACCGGGCAGCGGCTCTGGATATCGGCCGAGATTCGCGCCACCTCCGCGAGGTTGGCCTCGGGCGGCGGCTTGAGGGTGGCCAGCATGCCGTCGATGGCGGCCTGACGCTTCGGGTCACCCTCGGCCTGGCGCCGCACGGCCTCCAGACCCCGGCTGATCCAGAGGCGCTGCAGATCGCGCAAGGCGCCGACCTCGTCGGGCGTCAGCAGCTGCGGGTCCCGCCGGGCCAGGCCACTCAGCGTGCTTTGCGAGAGGCGGTCGCAGTCCCAGGCGTCACGGCGCAGTGCCGGGACGACGCCGGGCTCATCCGCCAGCTTGAAGTCCTTTCCCAACGCCTGCACCAGGCCTGCCGCAGCGCCCTTGTCGCCCTCGGCCAGGCTGCGGCGAAGCAACGGCACCAGCTGCGCGCGGGACGCCGCATCGACGGCCTGGCAGGAGGCGAGCAACTCGTCGTGCTGGGCCCTGAAGGCGCGAGCAAGCGGTTCCGGCAACTGCTGCTGCCTGGCGGCCATCTGCTGCCGCCGCTGCTCGGCGTTGCGCTCCGCCATCAGGCAGTCCTGGATGTGCTTCGCCGCCTCGCCAGCCTTGCCGCGCTGATCGCTGCTGAGGGCGATCTGGATGTCGCGCTGCCGGCGCGACACGTCCGCAGGCGGGAGAGGCCAGCCGGCAGAAGCCGGGATCGCTGCGGTTGCCGTGGCCGGCATGGAGGCGCCGGGCAGCGCGGCAGCAGGGGCCGTATCCGCCGGGCCGACAGACACCGTTGACGGCCCTGGCGTGGATGCCGACGCTTCCTGCGGCGCCACGGTGCCGTCGGCACGCCAGCCGCCCAACGCGAAAGCGATGACGCCGGCGCCAGCGATGCCGCCCAGCCACACAAGCCGCCTGGCACCCGGTTTCATCATGACAAGTTCCTCCCGTTCATGAGCGCTTATCTGCGCCTTTGTCCGCTAACTACTTTGTCATGCCGGCAGCGGTGCCAGGTGTTGCCCGGCGGGGAAAATCACCCACGCCCGCCGAAGTCCGCTCGATCTTGCGGATGGTGCCGTCGTCGTTGAAGGTCAGGTACTCCGCCGCCACGTGCCGCTGCGTCTTCCTGCAGGTCGCGCCCGGCGTCTCCAGCCAGCGGTGATAGAACAAGATCCACTGGCCCTGGTACTGCACGATGGAGTGGTGGTTGTTGCCGCCCTCGGCGTCCATGATGACGCCGCGGTAGGTCCACGGGCCGGTGGGTGCGGTGGCGGTGTAGTAGGTCAGGATGCGGTTGTGCTCCGGCATCGTGAAGTAGTACAGGCCGCCCCGCTTGAACACCCACGGCCCTTCCATCGGCGGCTCGTAGCCGCCCATGTCCATCTTCTGCAGCCCACCCTTGATCGAGCGCATGTCGTCGGCCATCTCGGCCACGAGGTAGTTGACGCCCGAGGTGCGGCTGTAGAGGTAGGCGCGGCCGTCGTCGTCGATGAACAGCACCGGGTCGTTGGCATAGGGCTTGCGCCACAGCGGTGCGCCGATCATGTCCTTGAAGGGGCCGGCGGGCGAATCGCTCTCGGCGATGCCGATGCCCATCCACTTGGTGCTGTTCTTGGGGTTCTGCCGGTCCTTCACGCCGGTGCCGGCGGGGAAGACGAGGTAGTACTTGCCGTTCTTGTAGGCCGCGTCGGGCGCCCAGGCGTAGTCGTCGGCCCAGGCCAGGTCCTTCACCGACAGCACGGCACCGTGGTTGGTCCAGCTCACGAGGTCGGTGGACGAGAAGGCCATCCAGTCCTTCATGTGGAAGTCGGCCTGGCACTCTTCGTCGTGCGACGTGTAGAGCCACATCCGGCCGTCGGGCCAGACGTGGCCGGACGGGTCGGCGGTGCGCAGATCCTTGCCCAGCGCGAGCGGGTTCTGGGCGTGGGCGGGCGGCAGGGCCAGCAGGGCGGAAAGCGCCAGGGTTGCGAGCTTCATGGCGACCTCAGGGCTGGACGTTGACGATGACGCGGCGGTAGCGCGTGAGCCGCGGGGTGCCGTGGTCGGTCACGGCCAGGATGATGTGCAGCGTGCCGGTGCCCGGCGGCATGACCCGCTGTGCGGGCACGACGAAGGACGCGTCGCGCTGGTCGAAGCCGCGGATCTCGATGGGCTGGCCCGAGCGGCCGCTGGAGACGGTGAAGCTGCCGGCCTCGCCGTAGTAGAACCATTCATACGACAGCGGCTGGCCGTCGGGGTCGCTGCTGCCGGCGGCGCTGAGCTGCACGGTGTCGCCGCGCTTCGCCGTCAGCACCTCGGCATGGGCCAGCTTCACGACCGGTGGATGGTTGGCCTGCGCGTAGGGTTTGACCGTCCAGTCCATGCGGGCGGCGAAGTCGTTCTGCACCGCGCCGCGCCAGCGCCACAGCGTCGCGTGATTGCTGGTGTGCCAGCGGCCATCGGCGCCGCGCACCTCATCCACCGCATCGGTCCACAGCGGCCGCGTCTCGGCGTCGAGGTGCCACTTCTGGCGGCGCGGTGTGTAGGACTCGTAGCGGCCGCCCCAACCGCCCCAGTCCGGATGCTCGGGGGCGTTCAGCCCGTTGTCGATCAGCCCCAGGAAGCTGGGCGTGTCGCCTTCCATCATGAACTCGATGTGCGGGTACTGCGCGCCCAGCGGGCCCTTGTCGCGGCGGATGTGACGGTCCACCCAGGCGTTGTCCACCAGCGTCGCATCGGCGCCGACGAAGCGCCCGTGGAACAGGTCGCCGCCCATCGCGGCCCACGTGGCGTGGTGGTACGCGCCACCGGGGTGGAAGCCGGGGCTGGCGATGTAGAACAACGCCGGAAAGGTCTTGCGCAACCAGGGGCCGGTGTCGTCCTGGTCGGAGATGGCGTAGACACGCAGCCTGGCGACGAAGGCCGCCAGCGCCTCGGGCGGGCGCGTGGCGCGCACCTTCCACAGCGCCTGCGCCAGCACGTTGGGCCCGCCCCAGACGGGCACCCACAGCGGGCGGGGGTCGGCGCGGTCGGCGGCGGCGATCAGCGCGTCGGAGCCCGCCGAGTCCATGCCCTCGCCCACGGCCTGCATGCCGTAGTCGGGCCGCCCCTCGCTGACGACGGCCAGCAGCCGCTCCGCCGCCGGGAAGCCTGGTTCGTGCAGCGCCAGGTTGGGCTGCACCTTGCCGTACGCGGCCACGATCTCGCGGATGCGCCAGGCCGCGGTCTTGCGTGGCTGGTGCACGGACGTCGTGGCCACCAGGCCCTCGATGTCGAACTGGTTGGCATACGTCAGGAAGCGCACCAGCGACTGCGCGTCGTCGGGTTCGTTCTCGATGTCGGTCAGCACGAAGACGCGCGGCTTGTCGAGCGCGACCGCCGGCGCGGCCAGGCTGCAGGCCAGCGTGGCAAGGGCGAACAGGCGCAGCAGCTTCATGGGTCAACCTCCGGGGCGGCAGGCGCCGGGCAGCAGCTCGGCGCCGTCGAACATCAGGTCGCGCTGACCCGCCCGGAGCTGCACTTGCAGTTCAGGGCCGGCGGCGCGGTCGGGCAGCGCCAGCGTGGCGGTCAGCCGGTTGGCCAGCACGCCCTGGCCCCAGGCGGCATCCTGCGTGCCGCGCGGCCAGCGCAAGGCGTGGGTCTGGCCGTCGACGATGACGTCGGCCTGCCAGGGCTCGCCCGCCGCGAGCGGGTAGCTGGGCAACACGTGCACGCGCAGGCAACTGGCCGGCATGGGCGCTGCGGTGGCGGCCAGTGCCAGCGTGGCACCCGGCTGCTGCGCGGCCAGCACGCCGTCGCCGCGGCCCAGGCCGGGCACGCGGCGCCAACCGTCGTGGCTCGTGACGCGCAACAGCGGCGCGGCGGGCTCCGGCAACGACTGCGGCGCGAGGTCGGCGGCGGCCGTGGCGAGGTCGCGCAGCGCGTCGGGTGCGCTGCCGCCCAGGCCGGCGGCGGGCAGCAGTGGGGCCAGCTGGCGGTAGCTGGTCCACAACCCGTCCGCAGGTTCCTCGGCCAGGATGCCGGCCCAGCGGCCGGCGTTGTAGCGCGCGGTCAGCGCCTTCAGCCGCTGGTCGGCACGCACGGCCTGCGCGGCGAGGGCGCGGGCGCCGGCCGGGTGGCGCTCCAGCGTCGTGGCGTAGCGCTCCAGCGCGAAGAAGCGCTCGTTGGCCAACGCGGACGCACGCAGGGGGTACTCGACGAGCTGGAAGAACGCCGCGCGCTGCGCCGGGGCGACGCGCGGGCGTACGGTGTCCAGCAGGGCCAGCAGCCGCGCGAAGCGGCCCAGGCGGTCATTCACCACGCCGGGCGCCATGCCGCTGCGGCGCACCTTCTCGCCGGGCAGATGGAACTGCAGATGCTCGGGGCGGCGCTCGAAGTTGACGCGGTAGTAGCCGTCCCAGAGGTCCGCGATGTCGGCGACGCCGAACAGCCGCTGCGCCAGGCTGCGCAGGTAGGCCGGCTGCCCCTGCGCGCGCACGGCGGCGGGGTTCCAGGCCAGGTCGAACCAGTGGCTGAGGTTGACCTCGTGCGGCTTGATGTCGCCCGCGTTGACCATCCACAGCCGCTGCGCGCCGGCATCAAAGGCGCGGCCCATCTCCTCGGCCACCAGCGCCGGCGGCGTGGTGCTCAGCCACAGGTAGGACAGCGGCGCGCCGAGGTAGCTGAGGTGGTAGTAGATGCCCGAGCCGCCTGGCCGCTGCGCCTGCGCGGCGTCGGGGAACTGGCGCAGGTAGCCGAAGTTGTCGTCGGGCCAGACCAGCGTGACGTCGTCAGGCAGCGCCAGCCCAGGCAGCAGCGGCAGCACCTCCTTGTAGGGCACGAAGACCTGCGGCGCTGTTGCGGGGTCGCCCACGTGCTGCGCGATCAGTTCACGCTGGTCGGTCAGCAGCCGGTTCAGCAGCGCCTGCTTCTCGGCCACGCTGCCGCCGCCCTGCATGCCGCTGTCGTGGATGCCGCGCATGCCCAGCGTGTAGAGGTTCTCGAACCGGCCGTTGGCCTTCAGCCGCGCGGCCCAGTAGTCGCGCACCTGTTGCGGATGCGTCGCGTAGTTGTACTGCGCGTGCGGCGCGGTCCATTCGGACACGTTGTTGCGCAGCAGGGGCTCGGCGTGCGAGCTGCCCATGACGATGCCGTAGCGCTGGGCGAGTTCGGCATTCTTCGGGTTGGCGTTGAACGCGCCCGACACCTGGTGCATGGCCGGCCACAGCGTGTTGGCCTTGAGGCGCAACAGCAGGCGGAAGACCTGCTCGTAGGTGCGCGGCCCGATGTTGCCGGCCTCGGGCTCGAAGGTGCGCGCGGCCCAGGGCTGCAGGCCCCAGTCCTCGTCGTTGATGAACAGACCGCGGTACTTCACCGCGGGGCCATCTTGCAGCGGCTCGCTCAAGCTCACGTGCAGCGGGCCGCGCTTCACCGGCGCCAGGTCCGCCCACCAGACCCACGGCGACACGCCGAGCGCCTGGCTCAGCGTGTAGACCCCGTAGGCGGTGCCGCGGCGGTCGGCGCCGACGATGACCAGCGCCTGCTTCACACCCGGTGCCGGGTCGCGCAGCAGCGCGATCTGGAAGCACTCCCAGCAGCCCTTGAGCTTGGTGAGGTCCAGGCCCGAGGCGTCGATGAGGGGATGACGGCCGGCGGTGCCGACCCAGATCTGCACGGCGCCCTTGCTGGCGGCGCGCAGACCCAGGCGCTTCAGGTCGTCGGCCAGATCTTGCGCGACGAAGGCTTCGAGCGGATCGGCGTCGGGCGCCGCGACGATGACGGCGCCGTCAAGCGGCAGGCTGCCCAGCGTGGCCGTGGTGGAGATGCCCAGCGCCGCATGGGCCGCGCCCACCAGGAAAAACAACAGGCCACAGAGGCACAGAGGCACAGAGAAAGTGCGTCTGTCTCTATGCCTCCGTGCCTCTGTGGCTGTGTTCATTGAAGTCTCTTCAACGTGCCTTGAACGCCGAGCGCAGGTCCGGCGGCGGCGCGTTGCGGTCCACGTGGAGCCAGCCATCCTTCACGGTCAGCTCCGCCGACTGGATGACGGTGCGCTGGTGCCAGCGGTCGTCCGCCTTCGCCTCGGGCTCGCCGCTCTGGTGCGTGAAGTAGAAGAGGTAGGCCCGGCCGTCCACGACGGTGACGCCGGGGTGCTGGCCCTTGGCGCGGTCGGTGGGGTGCTGGCCCACGCCGGCCAGCAGCCGGGTGGGCTGTTCCTCCCAGGTCAGCGTGTCGTCGGAGCGCAGCACCAGCAGGCCCTTCCACAGGTCGGCCACCAGCCACCACTTGCCGGCGAACTGGAACACTGTGGGGCCTTCACCGGGCAACTGGCTCACCGGGCCGCGCACGGTCCAGGTGGTCAGGTCGGCGCTGTCGGCCACCTTGAGCTTGCTGCCGCCCTGCTCGTCCTTGAACCACATCCGGTACCCGCCCTGCGGCGCGCGGATGACCGACGCATCGATGACCTTGGGCGAGCCCAGGTCTGCGCGGCCGGCGCAGGTCCAGTTGCGCAGGTCGGTGCTGGTGAGGTGCTCGATGCGGCGCTCGCCGGTCCAGCTCTTGTGGACGCCGGGCACGATGGTGAGCCACAGGTGGTAGACGCCGTCGAAGTCCTGGATCTCCGGCGCCCACAGCGTGGTGCCGGTGCACTCGGCGGGGAACTTCGCCTCGCCAGCCGCACGCCAGTGGTTGCCGTCGTCCGTGGTCGCGATGGCGATGGGCGTGGCGTGCACCCAGGAGACGTCCTTGGGGTCGTCCAGCCGCAGCGTGGCGCGGCGGTTCGTGTAGAACATCTCCCAGCGCTTGAGGCCGCGGTTGAACACCAGCGACACGTCGGCCGCGCCGTCCAGCACGGGGTCGCGGTACAGCGGGCGCGGGGCGGGCTCGGGCGTGGCACAGCCGGAGAGTCCGGCAATAGCGGCCAGCAGCGTCAACGAGGCGATGAACTTCATGGCGTGGCCTGGATGGGCAGGTAGCGCGGTGGCTTCATCGCCGCGCCAAGGTGGAAGCTGGTGTGCGGCGGCTGGTTGTAGCCGGCGTTCTGCGCGGCCACCTGCACGCGGTACTGCGGGTCGTGCATCAGCGTGACGAGGCGATGCTCGGTCGGGATGGCGGTTGAGAACACCAGCAGCGCGGTGCTGTCCTCGTTGCGCCAGACGACCTCTTCGCGCCAGTCGCCGAACAGGTCGGCCGACAGCACCGGGTTGCCCTTGGTGCCGTTGTTGGACGCGGCACCGAACTGCTTGCCGTTCAGCAGGTTCTCGAACTTGAACGCGGCCGGGTTCCACTTGTCGATGGCGACATGGTCCAGCGACTCGCGCAGCAGGTCGCCGTCCCACCAGACGGCGAAGTTGAAGCGATTCGGGTGCCTGTCGCTGATGAGCTTGCCGCTGGCGTTCATCAGCCCGCCGACGGAGCCCCAGCATTCGGCGCCGGGGTGGGCGGCGTCGATGTCGAAGCAGACGCCACGGCCCACGTCGGTCTTGTTGCCGGACATGCTCCACAGCACCTTGCCGGTGGCGGCGTCGTGCATCTCCAGGCCATGCTCGCCGTAGCAGCGCGGGCTCTCGTGCACCATGTAGATCTGCTGGCCGTCGCGCGCGGGGTCGAAGTTGCTGACGTGCAGCGCGTCGCCGTGGCACAGGCCGGTGCTGTAGAGCAGGCGGCCGGTGCTGGCGATGGTGGCGGCGCCGTAGACGATGTCGTCGCGGCCGTCGCCGTCCACGTCGGCCACCGAAAACCAGTGCGCGCCCTGCCCCGCGGCCGGCTTGCTCGCCTCGTCGGCGGCGCTGTCGAACACCCAGCGTTGTGTGAGCTTGCCGCCGCGCCAGTCCCACGCGGCCAGCACGGCGCGCGTGTAGTAGCCGCGCGCGAACACGGCGCTGGGCCGCTGGCCGTCCAGGTAGGCCACGCCGGCCGTGAAGCGGTCCACGCGGTTGCCGTAGGCGTCACCCCAGGCGCCCACGTCGCCGCGCGGCGGCGTGTAGTCGACGGTGGCCATGGCCGCGCCGGTCAGGCCGTTGAAGACGGTCAGGAACTCGGGGCCGGCCAGCACGTAGCCGGCCTCGTTGCGGAAGTCGGCCCTGGCGTCGCCGATAGCCGTGCCCTGCCCGTCCACGGTGCCGTCGGCCGTCTTCATCATGACCTCGGCCTTGCCGTCACCGTCGAAGTCGTAGGCGAGGAAGCTCGTGTAGTGCGCGCCGGCGCGGATGTTGGCGCCGAGGTCGATGCGCCACAGCCGCGTGCCGTCCAGCCGGTAGGCGTCCAGCAGCGTGTGGCCGGTGTAGCCCTTGTGCGAGTTGTCGTGTGCGTTCGTCGGCTGCCACTTCACGATCAGCTCGTACTGGCCGTCGCCGTCGAGATCGGCCGCCGCGCCGTCGTTGGCCTCGTAGCGGTAGGCCACACCGTCGGGCGAGGTGCCGCCCTCGGGCTTCTGCAGCGGCACGCGCAGGTAGGGCTGGCTCCACGGCGACGCCGCCGCCGACGCCGCCTGCTCGTGGCCCGACACGACGGCGCGCACGGTGTAGAGGCTGTCGTGGCGGCCCTGCGCGTCGACAAGGTTGGTCAGCGCCTGCGGCTCGTGGTTGACGCGCCGGCCGTCGCGGTAGACGTTGAAGCGCACGCCTGCCGGCTCGGTGCCCAGCAGCCGCCAGCTGACGAAGACGCCCGACGACGTGGCCAGCGCGACGACGCCGCGGTCCAGCTTTTCGACCTGCTTGGGCTGGGCCTGCGCAGCAACGCCGGCCGCCAGCAACATGCTGCAGGCCAGCCTGGAGATCGAGGACGAGAGAGTCATGTCCGTGTTCCTTCTATCTTCACGCTTCACGCGGCCGTCATGCCCCGCCTCGGGCCGAGCGCCGGGCCGCTCCCAAGCAGCGCCGTCCCCCGGGGGACCGACCGGACCGCCCGCGTCCAGCGCGGAGGTCTGGGCGAGGGGCGAACAAAAAAAACGGCCTCTTGCGAGGCCGGGCGCCTGGCAAGCAGGCGCAACAGGATTGGCCACTCGGGCCAGGCCCGGAGATCAGAGCTTGTAGCCCAGCGTCACGTAGTAGCGGCGGCCCGACCATGCCAGCTCGTTGGGGCGCGACAGGTCGCCCGCGTAGGTCAGCTCGGCCTGGTCCGTCAGGTTCTTGCCTTCCAGCGAGATGGTCAGGTTGGACGTCACGCGCAGCTGCAGCTTGGCATCCAGGTAGGCCGTCTTGTCGCGGAAGTTCGGGTTGCCCGTCACGTCGTTGCCGCCGGTGTAGTACTTGTCGCGGTGGTGGTAGGCCAGGCGCGCGTTGACCATGCCCTGGTCATACCAGAGGCCCACGTTGTAGGCGTTCTTGGACATGCCGGGATACGGCAGCACGGAGCCGTCCAGCGTGTTGATGAGTTCCTTGCCCGAGCGGTACTTGAAGCCCATGCGGGTGTAGTTCACGTCCACACCGAAGCCGCTGGCCCAGCCGGGCAGGAAGTTAAGCGCCTTGCGGGCGGCGAGTTCCACGCCCTGCGTGATCGCGCCTTCGCCGTTGGCCCACATCGTCACGTCAAACAGGCGACCGTCGCCGAAGAAGTCGGTCTGCGTGAACAGCTGGCGCTGCGGCAGCACGTAGCTCTTGATGTCGTTGCGGAACAGGCCCAGGCTGAACTGGTCGCTCTTGCTCGGATAGAACTCGAAGCTCAGGTCGTACTTGGTGGCGCGGTAGGGCTTCAGGCCCGGGTTGCCGGCCGTGCAGTCATCGAAGCCGTCACCGCCGTTGGTGGTGTCGGAGCCCTGACCGATCGTGCAGCTGACGTTGGGCGCCATCTGCGACAGGTTCGGGCGGGCCAGCACCTTGCCCCAGCCGGCGCGGGTGATGAGCTTGCCGTCCAGCGCCGTCAGCGCGACGTTGGCACTGGGCAGCACGTCGTTGTAGGTGCGGTCCAGCGTCGTGATGGCGGTCTCGTTGCCGGAGACGACGAAGGCGCGCGTCGTCGGGTTCCACACCGCCGTCTTGATGTTCACCGTGCCGGTGGCGTGGGCTTGCGTGCGGGCGTAGCGCGCACCGACGTTGCCGTCCAGGTCCATGCCGTAGACCGTGGTGCCGAAGTCCAGGCGGCCGTAGGCGGCAGACACCTTCTCGGTGATGTCGAACGTGGGCAGCTGCGGGTAGGTCTTGCCGTCGTTGCCGGGCGAGTTGTAGACGTGGTCGAGGTTGAACAGCGACGTGTCGAAGGACTGCGACGCGACCGCGTAGTTGGGCGACAGCCAGCCGGACGGATAGCCCGACACACCGCTGTAGCCGGAGAAGAAGCCGCTGCCGCCCGTGGGCTGCAGGGCCGCCTGGGCCAGCGCCGCCATCGTCGCCTTGTCGACGTACTTGGTGTAGTTGCTGGGCGAGCCGAACGGGCTGGACAGCATGGGCGCCACGGCCGGCGCGAGGCGGTCGTAGACGAGGGCGCCGTTGACGTTACCGCTCATCGTCAGCACGTCGTCGGACGTCGCCGTCGTCGCGCCGTTGCTGACCGTGCGCTGGCCGCCACCGTAGGACTTGGTGTGCTTGTTCGTGAACTGGCCACCGAACCACAGGCGGTTCAGCAGCGGCAGCTCGGTGATGGCGCGCTGGAAGTCCAGCTTGGCCGTGCTCTCGCGGTCGCTGGTGAGGATGGGGCGGTACTGGATGTCCGCGCGGTAGTACGACGCGGGGTTCGTCGGGTCGTAGTTCGCGGGGAAGTCGAAGTGCGGCAGATGGTCGCCGTCCAGCGACACCTTCAGGCCCGGCGCGCTCATCGACATCGAGATGTTGTTGGTCTGGTTGTCATAGTCAGCCTTGGCGGTGGCCGCCATGCCTTCGATGAGCCAGAGGTCGTCCTTGTAGCGGGCGCCGGTGCGCAGGTACTTGGAGTCGATGTTGAGCTTGAAGTCGCGTGCCGACGTGCTGAACGCGTTGTAGCCGCCGAACGGGCCGGTGCCGTTGGACTCGACGTTCATGCAATCGCCCACCGTGTAGCCGGTGACCACATGGTTGTCGAACGTCATGCCGGCCGGCGTGGCCGTGGTGGACACGGCGCCGCAGGTGCCCGCCGTGCGCAGCGTGCCGTTGGCGTTGTAGACCGGGGCCACGCCACCGGCCTGCGTGGCCAGGCGCTGGTGGGCCGCGTTCAGCGACGTGCCGTTGTTGGCGTTGTTGCCGAAGCTGGTGCCGTAGTTGCGGTCGTTCAGGCGCTGCTCTTGCGAGTTGGCCTGGTAGCTGATCTCGGCGTCGAACTTGCTGGAGAACTTGTACTGGGCCGCCAGGTCGACCGTGGTGCGCTTGTTGTCACGCGTCCAGATGCCCACGCGGGGCGTGTTGGGCGCGTAGTCGTACCACTGCGTCTCGCAGGCGGTGCGGGCGGTGCCGGTGAAGGTGCTGCAGCCGGCCTTGGTCGTCACGGCGGCGTACTGCGAGTCCAGGCTGGTGCGGGTCTTCTCGGCGGAGTTGTCCCAGTCGCGCAGGAAAGTCCAGCCGGTGTTGCGGGCGAAGTCGCCGCGCGTGTAGACCTTGTCGTAGACGAGGTTGGCCATCAAGCCCAGCTTGCCGTCCAGGAACTTGTCGGCCACCAGCAGCGAAGCGCGCGGCTGCGCGCCGCCACGCAGCGAGGCCTGCTCGCCGGCCAGGCTGAGCGCCATCGTGCGCTTGGCAAAGTCCAGCGGCTTGCGGGTGTTGATGCGCACCGTGCCGCCAATGCCGCCTTCCGTCACGTTGGGCAGCACGCCCTTGTAGACGTCGATGGAGGCGATCAGCTCGGAGGCCAGCTCGCGCAGGTCCGCGCCGCGGTTGCCGCCGGCGCCGTTGGCGCTGAGCACCGACATGCCGTTGATCTCGACGCGGTTCAGGTCGGGCTCGACGCCGCGGATGGCGACCTGCGTGCCTTCGCCGAAATCACGCGTCAGCTGCACGCCGGTGATGCGCGACAGCGCCTCGCCGACGTTCTTGTCCGGGAACTGGTCGATGTCTTCGGCAACGATGCTGTCGGTGACGGTGGCGGCGTTGCGCTTGCGCTCGATCGCGCTCTGGATGGAGCGGCGGATGCCCGTGACGACGACGGTCTCGAGCTGATTGGTGTCCTTGGCCGCAGGCTTGGCAGCGGCGGCAACCGGTGCCGACGCGGCAGCCGCGGGCGCGGCGGCCTGCTGGGCCTGAGCCTGGGTGGTCAGCGCGGCCGACACGGCCAGCGCCAGCGGCGTCCAACGCAACACCGGCATGGCGCCGGAATTCTTCTTCAGCATTCTCGATCTCCGAATATCTGCAGGCGCGCACTCGATATGCCGCCCTTATTGCCCCTGAGATCAGTCTAGGGGTCGAGATTCACAGCGTGCTCACCGCGCGCCAAAGAATCACGGCGCTGATCGGTTGGATTCTCGTAAACCCTGAACTGGTGCGCCATTCGCTCAAATCCGTGCGCGATCCCCAGCCTTGCTGCGGCGCAGCGTGGGCGCGCATGGCACCGTCCCGGTGCCTGCCGGCGCGGCGGGATTCTCCCGCGTGAATATTTGGCAGTTGGGTCTGAATATTTCAAATATCCAGCAGCGAAATACTCATGAACCCATTCAGCCACGCGCCCAGATACTATTTCCTGTCCAGCCAGGCCTGCGGCACCGGCACGATGCAGATACTCATCTCGCGCCCGTCGGCGGCCAGCATGGCGGACTGGATCTGGATCTTGCGGCCATCGGGGCTGAAGGTCGGGTGCGGGTGGTCCCGCGCGGTGTCCTTGTGGCCGGTGGTCAGCAGCACCATCTCGCGCGTGCGGCGGTCGATCAGGTAGAGGCTGCGGCTGAAGTCGTCGCCCACGGCGAAGCGGCCGTCCGGCGAGCCATGCACATGCCACAGGCCGCTGCCCGAGGGCGTCTGGCCGGCGATGGTCATCTCGCGCGTGCGCAGGTTCACGATGGCCAGGCCCGTGGGCTTCTCGCGCGTGCCGGTGTTTCCCCAGCCATCTTCCTGGCCGGGGTTGGCCCCCTCGACGGCGGTGCCCGCCGCACGCCGGGGGTCGACGACGCCCGGGATGGGCCGGTGGCCCATGATGGCCAGCGCCACCTCGTCGCGGCCGATGAAGGCCTCGTGCGTGACCCACTCGTACGGCGCCTCCGGGTACAGCGGGCGCAGGCCCGTGCCGTCGCCCTTGACCGTCCAGGTGCGCTGCGGCGACTTGCCACCCGTCTCCCAGCTGAACACCAGCTCGCCCGGGTTCCAGCTGTTGCTCTGGATGTGGCCGATCTGGAACGGCACCGAGACGACGTGCTGCACCTCGCCCGTCTTCACGTTGATCTTGCCGATGGCGTGCGGGCCGGCGCCCATGCCGCGCGGGCCGAACGGCAGCTCGGCCTTGGTGCCCGCCGGCAGCCGGGCGCCGGCGTAGGCCTTGCCCTGGATGCGGAAGTAGAACCACTGGCCATCGGCGTCCAGCGCGTTGTCGCCGTAGGCCTCCAGCTCGGCCGGCAGCGTGGCGAAGATGCGCTGGTAGCTGCCCGCCGGCTTCAGCGTGCCGGCCTTGCTGTCGGCGAACAGTCGGTCCAGGTCCACCTCGACGGCCTGGCGGACCTTGTCGTTGCCGCCGGCCGGGTCCTTGCGCAGGAAGTACAGCCGGTTGCCGCCCGACTGCGCGAGATTGAGCATGCCCTCGTAGCCGCCCTCGGTGACCAGCACCATGTCGCCGCTGGCCTCGTTGACGGCGATGGCCTCGCCCTTCACGCGGTTGGAGCGGAACACCAGCCACTGGCCGTCGGCCGTCCACTGCGGATGGCTGGGATAGATCTTGGCATCACCACGCGGCTGCGTGGTCAGGAAGGTCAGCGGCGTGCCGGTGACGGGATCGGCCACGACCTTCTTTTCAGACGGGAAGCGCTGGCCGATCTGGGCCCAGGCCGGCGCCGCGGCGATCAGGACGGCCAGCAGCAGGGAGGTCTTGCGAAACGACATGGTGGGTTCCCGGTTCAAGGTGGCGGCACTCTAGAAGCGGCCACGTTGCTGGATGTTGCTGGCCGCCAATCGCTCAAGAACTTGCGCCGACGCGGCCGGCACGCGCGGCCCGGCTGCTCCTAGCATCCGCGCCATGATCGCCCTGCCCACCCGCCGCCTCCTCGCGTCGCTGCTGCTCACCCTGCCCCTGGCCCCGCTGCAGGCCCAGGAGTTCACCGCCACCACCGACCCCGCGCGCGCCCAGGTCACGCTGCCCGAGCCGGCGAACCCGGCGCTGCCGTCGCTGATCCTCATCGGCGACTCCACCGTGCGCAACGGCCGCGACGACGGCCAGGGCAAGGGCGCCGAGGGCCAGTGGGGTTGGGGCACGCCCATCGCCGCCTACCTGGACACGAGCAAGATCAACGTCGTCAACCGCGCCGTCGGCGGCCTGTCCAGCCGCACCTACCGCACCAGCGGGCACTGGGACCGCACCAAGCCCTTCATCAAGCGCGGCGACTGGGTCGTCATGCAGTTCGGCCACAACGACGCCAGCCCCGTCAACGACAACAGCCGCGCCCGCGGCGTGCTGCGCGGCACCGGGCCGGAGCAGGAAGCCATCACCAACCTGCTGACCGGCAAACCCGAGACCGTCGTCACCTACGGCGCCTACCTGCGCGGCTACATCGCCGAGATCCGCGCGGCGGGCGCCACGCCGGTCGTCGCGTCGCCCGTCATCCGCAAGCGCTGGGAGGCCGACGGCAAGACCGTGACCCGCGCCGGCGGCAACTTCGCCGGCTGGGCGGCCGAGGTCGCCAAGCAGGAAGGCGTGGCCTTCATCGACCTCAACGAGTGGGGTGCCAAACGCTACGAGGCGCTGGGCAAGGACATCGTGGCCACGATGTTCCCGCCCGACCCCGAGACCGTGCACACCAACTGGCTCGGCGCTGCCGTCAACGCGCAGCTGGTCATCGCCGGCCTGCTGCAGAACAAGGTGTTGCCGGAGGACGTCTACAAGCAGCGCTTCGCGCCGGACGGCAGCGACGACCGGCCGGTCGTGGATGCCCGCAAGGTCAAGGTCGAAGCGCCGCGCGACCCGCGGCTGCCCAGCATCGTGCTGATCGGCGACTCCACCGTGCGCAGCGGCGGCCAGAACGGCGCCTTCGGTTGGGGCGAGCGGCTCGGCGCGTTCTTCGACACCAGCAAGGTGAACATCGTCAACAACGCCATCGGCGGGCGCAGCAGCCGCACCTTCTTCACCGAAGGCCGCTGGGCCGCCGCGCTGGAGCAACTGAAGGCCGGCGACTGGCTGCTGATCCAGTTCGGCCACAACGACGGCGCGCGCATCGGCGACCCCGCCGGCAAGAACCGCGGCTCGGTGCCCGGTATCGGCCCGGAGACCGTGGAAGACACCCGGCCCGATGGCACCAAGGAAATGGTGCAGAGCTTCGGCTGGTACCTGGCCCGCTACATCACCGATGCCAAGGCCAGGGGCGCCAACGTCGTCGTGCTGTCGCCCATCCCGCACAAGGACCGCTGGAAACCCGATCAACCCCGCGACTTCGAGAACTACGCCGCCTGGGGCGAACAGGTGGCCCGCGCCCACGGCGCGCAGTTCGTCGACCTGACGATGCTCGTCGCCACGGCCTACCGCGCCGCCGGCGCCGAGACGGTGGACGGCCTGTTCTCCGACGCCCGCACGCACACCAACGACGCCGGCGCCCGCTTCAACGCCGCCCAGGTCGTCGAGGGCCTGAAGCGCCTGCCGAAACAAAATTTTTCAGCACTTCTTGCCAAGCCCTGAAAAGTGCGCTTAGAATGGCGGGCTTAGGCGCTTTAGCTCAGCCGGTTAGAGCGACGGAATCATAATCCGCAGGTCCGGGGTTCGAATCCCTGAAGCGCCACCAAAATCCGAACGGCCCGAGCACCAACAGCTCGGGCCGTTTGTCTTTTCAGCCCGCTTTCGCAGCCACTGGACACATACCATGTACCGCTGTGCCCTCCCCCTGCTTCTGGCCGCCGCCAGCCTGACGGCCCAAGCCCAGCAGCACCGCGCCTTTCCCGCTCACGCGCTGCGCGGCGAACTCGTCATCACGCAGTTCCCCGACGCGCTGATGAACGGCCGGCCCGTGCGCCTCGCCCCCGGCAGCCGCATCAAGACCGACACCAACCTGTGGGTGCCGCCCGCCGGCCTCACCGGCCAGAAGGCCATCGTGCACTACACGGTCGAGGGCAGCGGGCTGATCATGGACGTCTGGGTGCTGAACCCCGCCGAGATCGCCAACAAGCCCTGGCCGACGACGCCCGCCGAGTCCGCCACGTGGCAGTTCATCCCCGCCAGCCAGACCTGGATCAAGCCATGAGCGACACCTCCAAAAAGGTCTACATCAAGACCTTCGGCTGCCAGATGAACGAGTACGACTCGGACAAGATGGCCGACGTGCTGGGCGCCGCCAAGGGCTACACGCCCACCGACGACCCCGAGCAGGCCGACCTCATCCTGTTCAACACCTGCTCGGTGCGCGAGAAGGCGCAGGAAAAGGTGTTCAGCGACCTCGGCCGCGTGAAGCACCTGAAGGCCAAGGGCGTCATGATCGGCGTGGGCGGCTGCGTGGCCAGCCAGGAAGGCGCGGCCATCATCGAGCGCGCGCCCTACGTGGACGTCGTCTTCGGCCCGCAGACGCTGCACCGCCTGCCGCAGATGCTGGAAGCCCGCCGCGAGCAGCGCCGCCCGCAGGTGGACATCTCCTTCCCCGAGATCGAGAAGTTCGACCACCTGCCGCCGGCCAAGGTCGAGGGCGCCTCGGCCTTCGTCTCCATCATGGAAGGCTGCTCCAAGTACTGCAGCTACTGCGTGGTGCCCTACACCCGCGGCGAAGAGGTCTCGCGCCCGTTCGACGACGTGCTGACCGAGATCGCCGGCCTGGCCGACCAGGGCGTCATGGAGATCAACCTCCTCGGCCAGAACGTCAATGCCTATCGCGGCAAGATGGGCGACACCAGCGAGCACGCCGACCTAGCGCTGCTGCTGGAGTACGCCGCCGAGATCCCCGGCATCCGCCGCCTGCGCTTCACGACCAGCCACCCCAACGAGTTCAGCCCGCGCCTCATCGAGGCCTACGGCAAGATCCCGCAGCTCGTGAACCACCTGCACCTGCCGGTGCAGCACGGCAGCGACCGCATCCTGATGGCGATGAAGCGCGGCTACACGGCGCTGGAGTTCAAGAGCATCGTGCGCAAGCTGCGCGCCATCCGCCCGGACCTGCGCCTGGCCAGCGACTTCATCGTCGGCTTCCCCGGCGAGACCGACGAGGACCACGCCAAGCTGATGAAGCTGGTGCACGACGTCGGCTTCGACGCGTCGTTCAGCTTCATCTTCAGCCCGCGCCCCGGCACGCCGGCCGCGGCGCTGGAGGACACGACGCCCTACGAGGTCAAGGTCAAGCGACTGCAGGAACTGCAGGCCGCCATCGAGGCCCACGCCATCAGCATCTCGCAAGGCATGGTGGGCAAGGTCGAGAAGGTGCTCGTCACTGGCAACGCCCGCAAGGACGCGTCCGAACTGATGGGCCGCACCGAGTGCAACCGCATCGTCAACTTCGCCGGCTCGCCGCGGCTGATGAACCAGCTGGTGGACGTGCGCATCACGACCGCCTTCGCGCACTCGCTGCGCGGCGAGGTCGTGACGACGGAAGAGGTGCTCAGCGCCTGACGCTGAGCAGGTACCACTGCGGCAGGGCCACGCCGAGCACCAGCAACGCGTAGCCCGCCATCCGCCCGTCGCGCCCCAGCAGCACCAGCGACAGCACGACGGCTACCGCCCCACCCGCCGCGCCCCAGCCCCACAGCCGCAGCCAGCGCAGCGGCCGGGCCTCGCGCCACCAGGCCAGCTTGATGGCCGCCGCCAGCAACGCCGCCAGCCCCCAGGCGGGCGCGAACAGGTTGGCGATATGCCAGAAAGCATCCAAAGGGCTCATGCGGGGATTGATCCGTGTCAGGGGCGGCGAAGGCCGCGAATCCTACAATTGCCACCCATGTCGGTCTTCGCTCTCGGCCTGAATCACAACACCGCCCCGCTGGATCTGCGCGGGCGGTTTGCGTTCACGCTGGAGCAGCTCGCCCCGTCGCTGGCCGGCCTGCGCCAGAAGCTGCCTGGCGCGCCCGAGGCGGCCATCCTGTCCACCTGCAACCGCACCGAGCTGTACGTGGCGGCGCCGCAGGCGCAGGTGCAGCCCGCCATCGCCTGGCTGGCCCAGACCGGCGGCGTCGATGCCGGCGCGCTGCGCGAACACGCCTATGTGATGCAGGGCAGCGCCGCCGCCCGCCACGCGTTCCGCGTCGCCAGCGGGCTGGACTCCATGGTGCTGGGCGAGCCGCAGATCCTCGGCCAGATGAAGCAGGCCGTGAAGGAGGCCGAGGCCGCCGGTGCGCTGGGCACGACGCTGCACCAGCTGTTCCAGCGCAGCTTCTCGGTCGCCAAGGAGGTGCGCTCCTCCACCGAGATCGGCGCCCACTCCATCAGCATGGCCGCCGCGGCCGTGCGCCTGGCCGGTCAGCTGTTCGAGGACCTGGCCAAGACGCGCGTGCTGTTCGTCGGCGCCGGCGAAATGATCGAGCTGACGGCGACGCACTTCGCCGCCCGCACGCCGCGCCACATGGCCGTGGCCAACCGCACGCTGGAGCGCGGCGAGAAGCTGGCCACGCGCTTCGGCGCCGAGGCCGTGCGCCTGTCGGACCTGCCCGAGCGCCTGCATGAGTTCGACATCGTCGTCTCCTGCACCGCGTCCAGCCTGCCGCTGATCGGCCTGGGCGCCGTCGAACGGGCGCTGAAGAAGCGCAAGCACCGCCCGATGTTCATGGTCGACCTGGCCGTGCCGCGCGACATCGAGCCCGAGGTCGCCCAGCTGGACGACGTCTACCTCTACACCGTCGACGAGCTCGCCCAGCAGGTGCAGACCGCCGGCGAGAAGCGCCAGGCCGCCGTTGAGCAGGCCGAGGCCATCGTCGAGACCGGCGTGCAGAGCTTCATGCACTGGCTGGACCAGCGCCACACCGTGCCGCTGATCCAGGCCCTGCACGCGCAGGCCGACGACTGGCGCGCCATCGAGATGGCCCGCGCCCGCAAGCTGCTGGCCAAGGGCGCGGATGTGGACGAGGTGCTGGACGCCCTCACCAAGGGCCTGACGCAGAAGCTGCTGCACGGCACGCTGGCCGAGCTGCACGCCAGCGACGGCGAACAGCGCCTGCTGCTGGCGCAGACCGTCTCGCGCCTGTTCCTGCGCAGCAAGCAGTCCTAGCGAAGAACTCGCTCCGTCGTCTGGCGCCCGCGGCGCCGTTCCCTGACTGCCACTCCCGCCCCCCATGAAAGATTCTCTGCGCCAGCAGTTCGACCGCCTCGGCTTCCGTCTCGCCGAGCTGGACACCATCCTGGCCGACGGCAGCATCGCGTCGGACATGAAGCGCTACCGCGCGCTGACCCGCGAACAGTCCGAGGTGTCGGGTCTCGTCGAGCGCTACCGCCGCTACCAGGCGCACGAGGCCGACCTGGCCGCCGCGCGCGACCTGCTGGCCGACCCGGAGATGGCCGAGATGGCCCGCGAGGAGATCGCGTCCAACGAGGCAGCGCTGGCCGCGCTGGACCAGGAGCTGCAGCTCGCGCTGATCCCCAAGGACCCGGACGACGAGCGCAACGCCTTCCTCGAAATCCGCGCCGGCACGGGCGGCGACGAGTCGGCGCTGTTCGCCGGCGACCTGGCGCGCATGTACCTGCGCTTCGCCGAGAGCCAGGGCTGGCGCACCGAGATCCTGTCCGAGAACGTGTCGGACCTGGGCGGCTACAAGGAGCTGGTCGTCCGTGTCGAAGGCGACGGCGTCTACGGGCGCCTCAAGTTCGAGTCCGGCGGCCACCGCGTGCAGCGCGTACCGGCCACTGAGACGCAGGGCCGCATCCACACCAGCGCCTGCACCATCGCCGTGATGCCCGAGCCCGACGAGGCCGAGGCCATCACGCTGAACCCGGCCGACCTGCGCATCGACACCTTCCGCGCCAGCGGCGCCGGTGGCCAGCACATCAACAAGACGGATTCCGCCGTGCGCGTCGTCCACCTGCCCACCGGCATCGTGGCCGAGTGCCAGGACGGCCGCAGCCAGCACAGCAACAAGGCCAAGGCGCTGCAGGTGCTGCAGGCACGCATCCAGGAGAAGGAGCGCAGCGAGCGCGCCGCCAAGGAGGCCGCCACGCGCAAGGGCCTGGTCGGCACCGGCGACCGCAGCGACCGCATCCGCACCTACAACTTCCCGCAAGGACGCCTCACCGACCACCGCATCAACCTGACGCTGTACAAGCTCGGGCAGATCATGGACGGCGATCTGAGCGACGTCATCCAGGGCCTGCTGGCCGCGCAGGCCGCCGAGCAGCTGGCCGAGCTGGAGGCCGGCCGCGCATGACCACCGGCTTGACGGTCGATGAAGCACTGGCCCTGGCGCGCCAGCTCGGCGTCGAGCGCGGCGACGCGCAGACGCTGCTGGCCCACCTGACCGGCCAGGGGCGTGCGTGGCTCGTCACGCACGGCGACGCGCCCGTGGCCGGCGCGGAAAGCCTGCTGCGCCGCCTGGCCGACGGCGAGCCGCTGGCCCACCTGACCGGCTGGCAGCCCTTCCACGGCCTGACGCTGGCTGTCACGCCGGCCACGCTGATCCCACGCCCGGACACCGAGACGCTGGTCGACTGGGCGCTGGAACGGCTGGCCGCGCTGCCCGGCGAGCCCCGCGTCGTCGACCTCGGCACCGGCAGCGGCGCCATCGCGCTGGCCCTCAAGGCCGCCTGCCCGCGCGCGCAGGTCACGGCCGTCGATGTCAGCGCCGACGCGCTGGCCGTCGCCCGCGCGAATGGTGAAAGGCTTGCGCTACACATCGACTGGCGCCACGGCAGCTGGTTCGCACCGCTGGCCGGGGAAGGCTTCGACCTCATCGTCAGCAACCCGCCCTACATCGCCGGCGACGACCCGCACCTGCCGGCGCTGCGCCACGAGCCGATCACGGCGCTGACGCCCGGCGGCGACGGGCTGGCCGACCTGCGCCAGCTCACCGCCGGCGCGCCCGCCCACCTGCAGGCCGGTGGCTGGCTGCTGATGGAGCACGGCTGGGACCAGGCCGATGCGGTGGCGCAACAGCTGGCTGCCCATGGTTTCGGGGACATCACGCTGCGCCGCGACCTCGGTGGCCGGGCGCGCGCCAGCGGCGGCCGCTGGCCAGGCCTCGCCTGAGCGGCCGCGCCGAACATGCAAGACCCCATTGCGTGAGGTTTTGCCGTCAGTTCCTCATTCACCGGTCATCGGGGGCGGCGTAGTATTTAGCTCCGGTGCCCCATCTTGCACCGCGCAGGAGCCCGCCATGTCCCGCCTTGCCAGCGCTGCAGTCCTGAGCCTTACCGCCCTGTTCACCGCGTCCGCCTCGGCTGACAGCGATGCCAATCCGCGCTGGCAGGCCCGCGTGCAGCTCAGCAGCAACGATGGCGGGCTGGATGCCGCGCCCCATCTGGGCGGCTCCCGCATCCTCAGCGCCAACCTGCTGGGCGACTATTACCTGACCAAGTCCGGCCTGTCCGGCGTCAACGGCGGCCTGCGCGCCACCGGCGGCCTGCTGCTGGGCCCGCTGTCCGTGTCGCAGAGCAGCGGCGGCCTGGCGCTGGGCAGCGGCCCGCTGGCCGCCGGCCGGCGCAGTTTCTCGCTCAGCCGGCTGGACGCCTACTCGCTGGAACCCAGCGGCAACCTGTCCTACCTGGGCATCGGCTACACGGGCCGGCTCAAGGGCAGCGGCTTCGCGTTCAGTGCCGACCTGGGCCTGATGTCCGGCACGGTCGGCGATATGCGGCTGGGCCGCAGCAGCGCCCAGGGCTTCGAGGATGCGATGCGCGACCTGCGCTTCAAGCCCCTGCTGCAACTGGGCCTGGCGTACAGCTACTGACGGCGCGGCGCCGCCGTCTCCGATAATCCGGGTTTCCTCATAAAACCCGAGATCCCCATGAGCGACGTTCAGCAACGCATTGACGACCTGGTCAAGTCCAACCGCGTCATGCTCTTCATGAAGGGCACGGCCCAGTTCCCGATGTGCGGCTTCTCCGGCCGCGCCATCCAGATCCTGAAGGCCGCCGGTGCCAGCGACATCAAGACCTTCAACGTGCTGGAAGACGAGGCCGTGCGCCAGGGCATCAAGGACTACGCCAACTGGCCCACCATCCCGCAGCTCTACATCAACGGCGAATTCGTCGGCGGCTCGGACATCATGATGGAGATGTACGAGTCGGGCGAGCTGCAGCAGGCCCTCGCCGCCTGATGGCTTCAAGGCTCGTCGTCGGGCTGACAGGAGCGACCGGCGCGGCCTACGCGCTGCGGCTGCTGCGGCGCGCGCGGGAGCTGGGCGTGGAGACTCACCTCGTGGCCACGCCCGCCGGCATCCTGAACGCCCACCACGAGCTGGGGCTGGACCGCTCGTCGCTGGAGTCCGAAGCCGACCATGCGCATTCGCCCGGCGACATCGGCGCCTGCATCGCCAGCGGCAGCTTCTCGACCGCCGCGATGGTGGTGGCGCCCTGCTCGATGAAGTCGCTCGCGGCCATCGCACACGGGCTGGGTGACAACCTGCTGACGCGCGCCGCCGACGTCACGCTGAAGGAGCGCCGCAAGCTCATCCTGATGGTGCGCGAGACGCCGCTGAACCTGGCCCATCTGCGCAACATGGTGGCCGTGACGGAGATGGGCGGCATCTGCTTCCCGCCGCTGCCGGCGTTCTACCACCACCCCAAGAGCATCGACGAGATGGTCGCCGAGACGGTGGAGCGCGTGCTGGAGCTGGCCGGCATCGCGCAGGCGCAGCCCAAGGTCTGGATCGGCCTCTGATGACGGACGCCGTGGCCATGAAGCGTTCCTGGATCGTCTGGACCGCCCTGGCGCTGGCCGGGCTGGACTGCGCCTTGCGCATCGCCGTGCTGGGCTACTGGGCTCTCGCGCCCGAACGCACCCCGGACATGCCGCTCTTCACCAAAGGCGTGCTCCACCCCGAGGTGCAGGCGGGTCTGCTGGCGCTGTACGTGCCCGCGATGGCGGCCCTGGTCTGGCGGCACCGGCTGTCTCCTCAGCAATGCGCACGCCTCGGCGGCGCGCTGACCGTCCTGGCTTTCGTCGCGTTCGTCCTCGGTCTCTTTCTGTCCTTCAACGTCGTCAGCCCCTGGGCGTTTCTGTGCCTGGGCCAGGCGCTGGCATTCACCGGCACGCAGCGCACGCGCGACACTGCCTGAGCCTCAGGGCGACACGCGAGGGTCGCCAAGACGAACGGGGCCGGTGCTGGATCACAGGGCACAGGCCCGGCTCAAGGGCTTGACCGGACCGTGGCGCCGCATCGCCCAAGCAGGGCCGCCAATCCCTCGCTGTTGCGGCGTTAGGCCGCAAGGCTGTGCCGCAACATGCCGGCACCATGGTTTCCAGCATCAACAGCGCGCTGCTCGGCTATCTGTCCAACCAGGGGCAGGACGGCAGCAAGGCCATCGCATCCAATGGCAAGTCGGCCACCGCCGCCGCCATCTCGCCCGCCGCGATGCAGCGGGTCAGTGGCACGCCCAAGAACGCCAACGCCATCCAGACGCTGGAGGACCGCCAGAAGGTCCTGTCCGCCGACCTGCGCGCGGCGATGGGCAAGGCCAGCGTCAAGCTGACCGGTCCGATCGAGTTCACCGTGAAGAGCGACGGCAGCGTCGACCTCAAGGGCAGCGACGCCGACAAGGCCGCCACGCAGGCCTTCCTGAAGGCCGACACCAGCCGGCCCTCGTTCGCCAACCGCATTGCGACACAGGCCAAGGACGCGCTGCAGCTGTCGACGACGCTGCAGCAGAGTGCCGCCATCTCGCAGGCCGCCAAGGCGGCCAGGAGCGCCGGCGGTGTCATGGCGCTCTACACGTCGCTGATGCAGCAGGCCGGCACGTCCAGCGTGGTGTTCTCGGTGTCGGCCACGGGCAGCTCGCTGAGCTACCCGGGCGCGCTCGCGGCCAGGGCCTGAAGTCCGCGACAAATCAGCGACTCAAGGCTGCTTCTGCAGCACCAGCCCGCGGCGCTCCAGCAGCGGCGCGATGTCCGGCTCGTGGCCCACGAGGTTGCGGAACAGCACCATCGCATCCTCGCTGCCGCCGCGCGACAGCAGCTTGGCGCGCAGCGCGTCGCCGTTGGCGCGCTTCAGGCCACCGCGCTTTTGCAGCCATTCCACCGTGTCGGCGTCCAGCACCTCGCTCCAGATGTAGGCGTAGTAGCCGGCGGAGTAGCCGCCCATGATGTGGCTGAAGTACGGCGTGCGGTAGCGCGGCGGCACCGGCGGGAAGGCGACGCCCTCCTCCTGCAGCACACGGGCCTCGACGTCCATCAGCGCCTCGGGCGCCGGCGCCTGGGTGGCCTGGTGCAGGCGCTGGTCCAGGATGGCCGACTGCAGGTAGGACAGCGTCGTGTAGCCCTGGTTGAAGCGCTTGGCACGGGCCACCTTGTCCAGCAGCTCGCGCGGCATGGGCGCGCCGGTCTGGTAGTGCTTGGCGTAGTTGGCCAGCACGCTGGGCCAGTCGGCCCAGACCTCGTTGACCTGCGACGGGTACTCGACAAAGTCACGCGGCACGCGGGCCAGGCTGGGATAGCGGCTCTGGTTGAACATGTAGTGCAGCGCGTGGCCGAACTCATGGAACAGCGTGTTGACCTCGTCCCAGGTCATCAGCGTCGGCTCGCCGGCCGGCGGCTTGGGGATGTTCAGGTGGTTGGCCACCACCGGCTGCGTGCCCTCCAGCGGGTTCTGGCTGACGTAGGAGTTCATCCACGCACCGCCGCGCTTGGCTGGCCGGGCGTACATGTCGGCGATGAAGATGGCCAGCGGCTTGCCGTTGGCATCGAACACGTCATAGGTGCGCACGTCGGCCTGGTAGACCGGCAGGTCGGTGCGGCGCTTGAACGTGATGCCGTACAGCTTCTCGGCGGCAAAGAACACGCCGCGCTCCAGCACGCTGGTCAGCTCCAGGTAGGGCTTGAGCTGGCTCTCGTCGAAGCCGTACTTGGCGGCGCGCAGCTTCTCGGCGTAGAAGCTCCAGTCCCAGGCCTGCAGTGCGAAGCCGGGCTGGCCCTTGGCGGCCTGGTCGCTGTCGATGAGCTGCTGCAGCTCGGCCGCTTCCGCCTTGGCGGAGGCGGCCGCCGCGGGGGCCAGCTTGCGCAGCAGCGCGTTGACAGTGTCGGCGGACTTGGCCGTCTCTTCCTCCAGCACGAAAGCCGCCGGCGTCGCGTAGCCCAGCAGCGCCGCGCGCTCCTGGCGCAGCGCCAGCACGCGGGCCACGGTGGCGCGGGTGTCGAACTCGTTGCCGCGCGCGCCGCGGGCGACCGAGGCACGGTGCAGCCGCTCGCGCACCGCCCGGTTCTGCAGGCTGGTCTCGAAAGGCTGGATGGTGGTGTTCAGCAGCGCGATGGCGTACTTGCCGTTCTGGCCCCGCTTGGCAGCCAGGTCGGCCGCCGCGGCGATCTGCGCGGGCGTCAGGCCGGCCAGTTCCTCAGCACTGTCGACGATGACGGCCGAGTCGTTCACCTCGGCCAGCACCGCCTTGTTGAAGCGCGCGCCCAGCGTCGCCAGCTCGGCATTGATGGCCTTCATGCGCGTCTTCTGCTCGTCGTTCAGCAACGCGCCGGCGCGCACCATGTCGCGATAGGTGCGTTCCAGCAGGCGCTTGCCCTCGGCGGACGGCGCGGCCTTGTCGCGCTGGGCGTAGAGCGCCTGCACGCGGGCGAACAGCTTGGCGTTCAGCACCACGGCGTCGCGCTGGGCGGCCAGCTTGGCCGCGTAATCGGTCTGCAGCTGCTGGCGGGCCGGGTTGGCGTCAGCGCCCATCAGGTTGCCCAGCAGATTGTTGGTGCGCGACAGCAGCCGGCCACTCTTCTCCAGCGCGAGGATGGTGTTGTCGAAGGTGGGCGCAGCCGGGTTGTCGGCGATGGCCTGCACCTCGGCCAGCTGCTCGGCCATGCCGCGGTCGAGCGCCGGCGCGAAGTGCTCGTCGCGCAGCTTGTCGAACTGCGGGTAGCGCAGCGGCAGCGGGCTGGTGGCCAGCAGCGGGTTGTCGGCAGGGGCCTGGGCGCCCGCCAGGCCGGTGGCCATCAGGGCAGACAGGAGCAGGGGCGCTATGCGTTTGGCAGCGGGCATGGGCAAGGGTGTCTTGTGGACGAAACCCTCAAGGCTAACCGCCCTGCCCCGCCCGGCCGGAAGCCACGCTTGTAAAGCCGGCTTTACGTCTCGCCCGGCAGCAGCCACTGGCGCCGCGCGCCGAACACGGCGTTCGGATACTCCGGTCGCCCCCGGCTGCCGTTGTAGCGGCCCAGCGCCAGGAACATGTCGCCCTTCTCGCGGTCCAGGTAGTGGCGCAGGATGACGCAGCCGAAACGCAGGTTGGTCTGCATGTGGAACAGCGCCGACGCGTTGCCATCGCCGATGGCCTTGGTCCAGAACGGCATGACCTGCATGTAGCCGCGTGCGCCGGCCGTGCTGATCGCGTACTTGCGGAAGCCGCTTTCCACCTGGATCAGCCCCAGCACCAAGCTAGGCTCCAACCCCGCACGCCGGGCCTCGTACCAGACCGTCTCCAGGAACTCGATGCGGATCTGCGTCTCGGTCTTGCGCTTCTTCAGCCGCTCGCTGGTGGCGCCCAACCAGCGCAGGTAGGCCATGCGCGCCTCGGTGTCGTCGAACTTCGGCCGCGGCGGCGCCGCCTGCGCGATGGAAGCGCTCAACGCCGAGCGGATGGAGTCCGCCAGCGGCTCTTCCAGCTGCGCGCCGGCCCGCGCCGCGAGGGGCGCGGCCAGCAGGCCCGACAGCAGCAGCCGGCGCTTCAAAGCTTGAGCAGGCCCTTCAGGTGGGCCACGACGTCACCCACCGCGACCTTGGTCGCGGCCTCGTCACGGCGGCCCTGGTACTCGACCTGGCCTTCCTTCAGGCCGCGGTCGCCCAGCACCACGCGGTGCGGCACGCCGATCAGCTCCCAGTCCGCGAACATCGCGCCCGGGCGCTCGCCGCGGTCGTCCAGCAGCACGTCCACGCCAAGCAGCCGAAGCTCGTCGTAGAGCTTCTCGGAAGCCGCCTTGACGTCGGCGCTGCGGTCCGCGCCGATGGGGCAGACGACGACGGTGAACGGCGCGATCGCGTCCGGCCAGATGATGCCGCGCGCGTCGTGGTTCTGCTCGATGGCCGCCCCCAGGATGCGCGTCACACCGATGCCGTAGCAGCCCATCTCCAGCAGCTTGGGCTTGCCGTTCTCGTCCAGGAAGGTCGCGTTCATCGCGGCTGAGTACTTGGTGCCCAGGTAGAACACATGGCCCACCTCGATGCCGCGCTGGATGGCCAGCACACCCTTGCCGTCCGGCGACGGATCGCCCGCGACGACGTTGCGGATGTCGGCGACGACGTCGGGCTCGGGCAGGTCACGGCCCCAGTTCGCGCCGGTGAAGTGGAAGTCCACCTCATTGGCGCCGCAGACGAAGTCGCTCATGTTCGCGACCGTGCGGTCGGCGACGATCTTCAGCGGCGCCTTCAGGCCGATGGGGCCGAGGTAGCCCGGCTTGCAGCCGAAGTGCGCGTCGATCTCGGCGCCCGTCGCGAAGCGGAAGCCGCCCTTCAGGCCCTCGACCTTGCCGGCCTTCACCTCGTTGAGCTCATGGTCGCCACGCACCAGCAGCAGCCAGACCTGGCTCTTGACGATGTGGCCGTCCTTGTCCAGCTCGTCGGTGGCCAGCACCAGCGACTTGACGGTCTGCGCCAGCGGCAGGCCCAGCAGCTCGGCCACATCCGCACAGGTGGCCTTGCCCGGCGTGGGCGTCTTGGCCAGCGCCTGCGTCGCGGCACCGCGCGCGGCCGTCAGCGCCACGCCCTCGGCCAGCTCCATGTTGGCCGCGTAGTCGCTGGTGGGGCAGTAGACGATGGCGTCCTCGCCGGTCTCGGCGATGACCTGGAACTCGTGCGAGCGGTCGCCGCCGATGGCGCCGGTGTCGGCCGCCACGGCGCGGTACTCCAGGCCGAAACGCTCGAAGATCTTGCAGTAAGCCGCGTACATGTTGTCGTAGCTGCGGCCGGCGGCGTCGACGTCACGGTCGAAGGAATAGGCGTCCTTCATCGTGAACTCGCGGCCGCGCATCAGGCCGAAGCGCGGCCGGCGCTCGTCGCGGAACTTGGTCTGGATGTGATAGAAATTTTTCGGCAGCTGGCGGTAGGAGCGCAGCTCCTGGCGGGCGATGTCGGTGATGACCTCCTCGCTCGTCGGCTGCACGATGAAGTCGCGGCCATGGCGGTCCTTCACGCGCAGCAGCTCCGGGCCCATCTTGTCGAAGCGGCCGGTCTCCTGCCACAGCTCGGCGGGCTGGATGACGGGCATCAGGCACTCGACGGCGCCGGCGGCGTCCATCTCCTCGCGGATGATCTTCTCGACCTTGCGGATCACGCGAAGCCCCATCGGCATGTAGTTGTAAATGCCGGCGCCCAGCCGCTTGATCATGCCCGCGCGCATCATCAGCTTGTGGCTGACGATCTCCGCGTCCGCGGGCGCTTCCTTGAGGGTGGAGATGAAGAACTGGGAGGCTTTCATGGCGGGGCTGGAATGCGAAGGCCGGGTGAAAACCCGGCCAAGTCACGACAAAAGGGAGAGAACTCTCCGGGTTAGCGAGGGCGCTACCGCAATCGCGGCCCGATGCAATAATCGAACCAACTAGAGATTTGAGGTTGATTATGCTCGACCGTGAAGGGTTCCGCCCCAACGTCGGCATCATCCTGCTCAACCAGCGCAACGAGGTGTTCTGGGGCAAACGCATCCGGACGCATTCGTGGCAGTTCCCGCAAGGGGGCATCAAACACGGCGAGACGCCTGAGCAGGCGATGTTCCGAGAGCTCCACGAGGAAGTGGGGCTCACACCAGAGCATGTGCGCATCATTGCGCGGACGCGCGACTGGCTGCGCTACGAGGTGCCCGAGCACTTCATCCGGCGCGACGCGCGCGGCCATTACCGGGGCCAGAAGCAGATCTGGTTCCTGCTGCAGATGATGGGCCGCGACTGCGACATGAACCTGCGCGCGACGGACCACCCCGAGTTCGACGCCTGGCGCTGGAACGAGTACTGGGTACCGCTGGAGGCCGTCATCGAGTTCAAGCGCGGCGTCTACGAGATGGCGCTGACGGAACTCGCCCGCTACCTGCCCCGCATCAACCACCACAACCGCTACCTGCGCGCCGGCATGCGGCCGGCACACCGCGGCGAGCGGCACAGCGGGCCGATGCCGCTGGAGGCGACGGCGACGCCGCCCGAGGGTGAGCCGCAGAGCTGACTCAGCGGAGGACCAAATTGTGTCTACGCTCACATCGCCAGCGATATGAGCTGCGCCGCAATTTGCCCGTCCTAACGGAGGACCAAATTGTCCCGGTGGATGAGTTCAGGCTCGGCCGCGTAACCGAGCAGGCTCTCGAACTCCGACGATGGCTTGCGCGCAATGAGCCGCGACTCGGCGGCTGAATAGTTGGCCAGGCCACGCGCCAGTTCGGTGCCGTCCGGCGCCAGCACGGCGATGACGTCGCCGCGGTGGAAGTCGCCCTGCACCTCGGTGACGCCGATGGGCAGCAGGCTCTTGCCCTCGCCGCGCAGCTTGGTCACGGCACCGGCGTCCACCTTCACGGCGCCGCGCATCTGCAGGTGGTCCACCATCCACTGCTTGCGCGCCTGCAGCTTGGCCGTGGCGGCATGCAGTGCGGTGCCGATGGCCTCGCCACGCGCCAGGCGCAGCAGCACGTCGGGCTCGCGACCCCAGGCGATGACTGTGCCGGCACCGCTGCCCGCGGCACGCTTGGCGGCCAGGATCTTGGTGAGCATGCCGCCACGGCCGATGCTGGAGCCTGCGCCGCCGGCCATGCGCTCCAGTTCCGGGTCGCCGGCCTGGGCGTTGTCGATGAAGCGGGCGTTCGGGTCCTTGCGCGGGTCGGCCGAATACAGGCCGCGCTGGTCGGTCAGGATGACCAGCGCATCGGCCTCCACGAGGTTGGCCACCAGCGCGCCCAGCGTGTCGTTGTCGCCGAACTTGATCTCGTCGTTGACGACCGTGTCGTTCTCGTTGATGACCGGCAGCACGCGGTGCGCCATCAACGTCAGCAGCGTCGAGCGGGCGTTCAGGTAGCGCTCGCGGTCGGCCAGGTCGGCGTGCGTCAGCAGCACCTGCGCGCTGTGCATGCCGTGCGCGCTGAGCTGGCTTTCATACATCTGCGCCAGGCCCATCTGCCCAACGGCGGCAGCCGCCTGCAGCTCGTGCAACTCCTTGGGCCGCGTCGTCCAGCCCAGCCGCTTCATGCCCTCGGCGATGGCGCCGCTGGAGACCATGACCAGCTCGCGCCCCTCGCCCGCCAACGCCGCCAGCTGGCGGCTCCAGTTCGCGATCGCTTCGGCATCAACGCCGCGGCCCTCGTTGGTGACGAGGCTGGAACCGACTTTGACAACGATGCGGCGCGCGCTGGACAGCAGACTCATTCGGTGGGATCGGGGGAATCGAAACGGATGTCGCGCTCTTCGATGACACGCTGCTCGGCGGCAACGTGGTCGTAGATCGCATGGATCAGCGGCTGGCAGCCTTCGCGGGTCAGCGCCGAGATCTCGAAGACCGGGCCCTTCCACTTGTAGCGCTTGACGAAGTCCTTCACGCGCGCGGCGCGCTCTTCCTCGGGCACCATGTCCAGCTTGTTCAGCACCAGCCAGCGCGGCTTGGCGTGCAGCTCGGGGTCGTACTTCTTGAGCTCGGCGACGATGGCCTTGGCTTCCTTGACCGGATCGACCTCGGGGTCGAACGGCGCCAGGTCGACGACATGCAGCAGCAGCCGCGTGCGCTGAAGATGGCGCAGGAACTGGTGGCCCAGGCCGGCGCCTTCCGCTGCGCCTTCGATGAGGCCGGGGATGTCGGCGACGACGAAGCTCTTTTCCGGCGCGACACGCACGACGCCCAGGTTGGGGTGCAGCGTCGTGAACGGGTAGTCGGCGATCTTGGGCTTGGCGTTGGACACCGCCGTGATCAGCGTGGATTTGCCCGCGTTGGGCTGGCCCAGCAGGCCCACGTCGGCCAGCACGCGCAGCTCCAGCCGCACCTTCTTGATTTCGCCCGGCCAGCCCGGCGTCTTCTGCCGCGGCGCGCGGTTCGTCGACGTCTTGAAATGCAGGTTGCCGAAGCCGCCGTCACCGCCCTTGCACAGCAGGATGCGCTCGCCAGGCTCCAGCAGTTCGCCGATGACAGACTCGGTTTCCAGGTCCGTGATGATGGTGCCGACCGGCATGCGCAGCACGATGTCGTCGGCGGCTGCGCCGAAGCAGTCGGATCCGCGACCGGCCTCGCCGTTGCGCGCCTCATGGCGGCGCGCGTAACGGTAGTCGATCAGCGTGTTCAGGTTGCGGTCGGCCTCGGCCCAGACGCTGCCGCCCTTGCCGCCGTCGCCACCGTCCGGCCCGCCGAACGGGATGAACTTTTCGCGGCGAAAGCTCGCGCAGCCGGCGCCACCGTTCCCGGCGGCGACATCGATGGTGGCTTCGTCAACGAATTTCATGGCGGTCGGCCATCGTAATGGCTGGGTTGAATCCGGCGCACCGTCGTGCGACGCGCCAGACTTCAGAAATGACAAAGCCCCGGCAGGCCGGGGCTCGTGTGTCGGGCGATGTCGTCGCCCGCAATCGCTGTCGCCTTAGGCGGCCAGCGGGGTCACGACAACCGTCGAACGGTTGTTGGCGCCCTTGACGGTGAAGCTCACGTGGCCATCGACCAGCGCGAACAGCGTGTGGTCCTTGCCGATGCCGACGTTGACGCCGGGGTGGAACTTCGTGCCGCGCTGGCGGACGATGATCGAGCCAGCGGAGATCAGTTCACCGCCGTAAGCCTTGACGCCCAGCATCTTGGGCTTGGAGTCGCGGCCGTTCCGTGTAGAACCGCCGCCCTTTTTCTGTGCCATGTTTAGCTCCTAGAAATTAGCGAAAGAAGATGGTGGGATCAGCCGTTCACCGCGCTGATTTCCAGCTCGGTGTAGTTCTGGCGATGGCCCTGGCTCTTCTTGTAGTGCTTGCGACGGCGCAGCTTGAAGATGCGAACCTTGTCGTGCTTGCCATGGCTGACGACCTTGGCACTGACGGTGGCGCCAGCCACCAGCGGCGCGCCGACGGTCAGGCCGTCACCGCTGCCAACTGCCAGCACCTGGTCGATCGTGACCACGGCGCCGACTTCGGCGTCGAGCAGCTCGACCTTGATCTTTTCGCCGGCAGCAACCTTGTATTGCTTGCCGCCAGTCTTGATGACTGCGTACATAGACTTCCTTCCGCACCTTGAGGGTGCACTCACCGGACTGCCGCCGCTGCTTTCGCCGCCGCGCGTTCGTCTGGCCTTTTTGTGGGTTTTGATTCTCTCGACAACCCGGCCACGCCCAGCACGCCAGACGCACGAATTGCAAAGAGCCCGCGAGTATACCCGTAGTCTTGCCGATCATGCAACGCGGCCCTGGCGGTGCGCCGACGGCTTCGAGACTGCCTGCATGCCCGCAACGTCCCGGAGCGGGTCGCGGGCCGTTTCTATAATGGCCCAATCCCTAGCTTGAGAGTCAAGAGTGCGCGTCGAGTCTGCCTCGCCCCCATCCCAAGTTGCCGAGGCACTCGCCCTGCTGGCCGCAGAAATGGCCCAGGTCGATGCGGTCATCGCCCAGCGCCTGAGTTCCGAGGTGGCGCTGATCGACCAGATCGCCCACTACATCGTGCATGCCGGCGGCAAGCGCATGCGGCCCAAGCTCGTGCTGCTGTTCGCCAATGCGCTGGGCTTCGAAGGCGCGGCGCGCTTCGAGCTGGCCGCCGTCGTCGAGTTCATCCACACCGCCACGCTGCTGCATGACGACGTTGTCGACGAGTCGTCGCTGCGCCGCGGCAAGCCGACGGCCAACGCGCTGTTCGGCAACGCCGCCAGCGTGCTGGTGGGCGACTTCCTGTACTCGCGCGCCTTCCAGATGATGGTCTCCGTGGACCGCATGCGCGTGCTGGAGGTGCTGGCCGAAGCCACCAACGTCATCGCCGAGGGCGAGGTCCTGCAGTTGATGAACATGCACGACCCCGACATCACCGTCGATAGCTATCTGCGTGTCATCCGCTTCAAGACGGCCAAGCTGTTCGAGGCCAGCGCGCGCCTGGGCGCCGTGCTCGCGAACGCGTCGCCGGAGATCGAGGAAGCCTGCGCCAGCTACGGCCGCGCGCTGGGCACGGCGTTCCAGCTCATCGACGACGTGCTGGACTACGAAGGCGACACGCACGAACTCGGCAAGAACATCGGCGACGACCTGCGCGAAGGCAAGACGACGCTGCCGCTGCTGATCGCGATGGAGCGCGCGACGCCCGAGCAGCGCGCGCTGCTGCGCCACGCCATCGAGGAAGGCGAGCTCGAGAAGCTGCAGGACATCGTCGCCATCGTGCGTTCCACGGGCGCGCTGGAGTCGACCCGCGAAGCCGCCCGCACCGAGGCGCAACAGGCGGGAGATTGCCTAAAGTTGCTACCTTGCAACAAATGGACAGAATCTCTGCTAGAATTCGCAATTCGGTCGGTTGAGCGTCATTCCTGACATTCAACCGCAGCCGAAGACATCGGGGTGTAGCTTAGCCTGGTAGAGCGCTACGTTCGGGACGTAGAGGCCGGAGGTTCGAATCCTCTCACCCCGACCAGAATTTTCCTTGTTCAGCAAGGACTCGCAAAAAGCCGCGGACTCCGCGGCTTTTTGCGTTTCTGGGTTGTTTGTCCGCATGTCGCACCGCGGCGCACCTTGGGTCGCGCACAGCGCAGCCAGCAGTCCGTCACCGCGCGGGCGTGTCACGAGCCCCTATCGGGCCTGTCGTTGCCGCCGCGGCGCCGTGGGCGGCTTCGGCTGGGGCATCGTGCCCAGGATGGCGTCGCGACAGACGGCAAGGATCTCGTCGGCCAGGGGTGAGTCGTCCGGGCAGGCCCGGGACATGACGATGGCCCCCACCGCGTGCGCCATCATGTCGAGGAGCCTGGCACGCGCCTGATCGGGATCGACACCCGACAAGCTGCCCTGCTGGCTCATGCCGGCCACCAGCCCCTCGATGCCGTCGACAAAAGCCGTTCGGACGGACTCCGGCTGCCGCGCGGCGTCGCCCCCCAGAGCAGCCATCGTGCATCCGTCGGCGCGGCCATCCCGGTGCGCTCTCGAGACGTACTGCCTGACGAACTCCGCCGGGTCGGCACCGCCGGCCAACGCAGTCGTCTGCCCGATGCCGCATGCCGTTGCCTCGGCGATCAGGTCCGTCTTGGAACCGAACTGCTTGTAGAAGCCGCCATGCGTGAAGCCGGCGGCCGCCATCAGGTCGGCCACGCCCACGCCGTCGAAGCCGCGCTCGCGGAAGAGCCGCGAGGCCGTCTCGACCACGTGCGCCCGATTCGCCTGCGCCTGCGCCTTGGTGACTTTCATGCTTGCTCGCGGTGGATCTGGTCGCTGTAACGGCGCCGATTCTATATTGATGTCATTCATCATCAAACATTTGACAATGGATGATGATCGTAATCATAATGGCTGACCGCTTCATCAGAAGGTCACGTCATGTCCATGGGCAACTCAGTCCTCATCACCGGCGCATCCACCGGCATCGGTGCCACCTACGCCGAGCGCTTCGCGCAACGCGGCCACGACCTCGTCCTCGTTGCCCGCGACAAGGTGCGCCTGGACGCGCTCGCCGACCGCCTGCGTGCGCAGAGCAAGGTGGCCGTCGAGGTGCTGCAGGCCGACCTGACGAATCCGTCTGACCTGGCCGTCGTCGAAACCAGGCTGCGCGAGGACAGCCGCATCGGCATCCTGGTCAACAACGCGGGCGCGGCGCAGTCGGGCGGCATCCTGCGGCAGAGCGCCGACGCCATCGAGCGCCTGATCGCGCTCAACACCACCGCGCCGGCCCGGCTGGCTGCGGCCGTGGCGCCGCGCTTCGCCGAAGCCGGCAGCGGCGCCATCGTCAACCTGGGCTCGGTGGTCGGCCTGGCGCCCGAGTTCGGCATGTCGCTCTATGGCGCCACCAAGGCCTTCGTGCAGTTGCTGTCCCAGGGGCTGAGCGTCGAACTGGCGCCCAAGGGCGTGTACGTGCAAGCCGTGCTGCCGGCCGGCACGCGCACCGAGATCTGGGAGCGCGCCGGCATCGACGCCAGCACCATGAGCGACCTGATGGACGTCGGCGAGCTGGTCGATGCAGCTCTCGTCGGCTTCGACCGGCGCGAGCCCGTGACCATCCCGCCGCTGCATGACGTCGGGCGCTGGAGCGCCCTGGAAGTCGCCCGGCTGCAGCTGTTGTCCGGCATCCAGCAGGCGCATGTGGCCGAGCGCTACCTGTCCCTGCCCTGAGCCGTCATGGCACCGCAACCTCTACCCAGGCATCCCATGAGTTCATCCAACCAGCCCAAGCGCGTTGCCCTCGTCACCGGGGCCTCGTCGGGCATCGGCGAGGCCACGGCGAGACAGTTGATGGCCGCCGGCTTCACGGTCTACGGCACCAGCCGGCGCGGCGCCAATGGCGCCAACGGGGCCTACCCCTTGCTGGCCCTCGACGTCACCGACGACGCCTCCGTGCAGGCCGCGGTCGCCGAGCTCGCGCGGCGTGAGGGCCGCATCGACCTGCTGGTCAACAACGCCGGCATCGGAATCACGGGCGCCGCCGAGGAGAGCTCCATCGAACAGGTCAGCGCCCTGTTCGACACCAACTTCCATGGCGTGGTGCGCGTGACCAATGCGGTGCTGCCGCTGATGCGCCAGCAGCGCAGCGGGCGCATCCTCAACGTCGGCTCCGGCCTGGGCTTCATCCCCTCGCCGTTCAGCGCCTACTACTCGGCCACCAAGCATGCGCTGGAGGGCTACTCGGAATCGCTGGACCACGAGGTGCGCGGCTTCGGCATCCGCGTGGCCGTCATCGAGCCAGGCGCGACGAAGACGTCGTTCGAGTCGAGCACGGCCGCCGCCGACAAGCCGTTGAGCGCCTACGACTCGCTGCGCGCCGGCTACCTGGCTGCCTACGACCGCGCCATGGCCGTGGCGGACACGCCGGAGAGCGTCGCGCAAACCATCGTGCTGGCCGCGCTCACCGCGCGCCCGCTGCTGCGCTACCCGTCCGGCAAGTCGGCACGGCAAGGCGCTTTCGCGCGGCGCTTCCTGCCCCGGTCGCTGTTCGACAAGGTGCTGCACAAGCAGTTCGGCCTGACCTAGAGGGCCAGCCTCTCGCACTACACCAGCACACCCAGTTGGCCAGAGGCCAGGAAGCACACATGAAAGCACTCACCTTCAAGCGCTACGGCAAGTCGCCCGACATCGGGTTCGAGAACATCGACCGGCCCACGCTGCAGCCCGACGAACTGCTGGTGCAGGTCCACGCGGCGGGCCTGAACCCCATCGACAACATGATCCCGGTGGGCACCTTCAAGCCCGTCATGCATTTCAAGTTGCCGGCGGTGCTGGGCAGTGACCTGGCCGGCGTGGTGGTCGACGTCGGCAGCCGGGTCACCCGCTTCAAGCCGGGCGACGAGGTCTTCGCGAGCATCTTCGACCTGGGCAAGGGCTCGCTGGCCGAGTTCGCCGCGGTGCCGGAGAGTGCCGCGGCGCTGAAGCCGGACAACCTGGACTTTGTGCAGGCGGCCTCCATCCCCATGGTGGGGCTCACCTCCTGGCAGGCACTGCAGGAACGCATGGCCCTGCGCCGCGGCCAGAAGGTGTTCATCCCGGCGGGCTCGGGCGGCATCGGCACCTTCGCCATCCAGCTGGCGCGCCAGCTCGGCGCCAAGGTGGGCACGACGGTGAGCACCGGCAACATCGAGCTCGTGCGCGGCCTGGGCGCCGACGAGATCGTCGACTACAAGAAGCAGGAGTTCGAGCAGGTCCTGCAGGGCTACGACGCAGTGCTGGGCACGGTCAAGGGCGACGCGCTGGAGAAGTCGCTACGCATCCTGAAACCGGGCGGCCGCATCGTCTCGCTCATCGGCCCGCTAGACGCGGCCTTCGCGCAAGCGAAGAAGCTCAACTTCTTCCTGAAGTTTGTGTTCGGCCTGATGAGCCGCAAGCTGATGAAGCTGGCCGGCAAGCGGGGGGTGGACTACGCCTTCCTGTTCGTGCGGCCCGACGGCCGGCAGCTCGCCGAGATTGGCGAGCTGCTCAAGGCGGAGCGCATCCGGCCGGTCATCGACCGGGTCTTCTCCTTCGACGAGGCCAGGCAGGCCCTGGACTACCTGGCGCAGGGCCGCGCCAAGGGCAAGGTGGTCGTCAAGCTCAGGTAGAGCCGGGCAAACCTGCCACTGAAGCCCCTCGGCCGTTTCCGTACACGCCCCAGCCTCCGGCATGCCCCGGGCCCGGGGCGCCAACCCATGGCCTGGGCTGCCGGCTGGCGCGCGCAGACGCCGTCCCGCAAACCCGGTAGATCCGCGGGTCCGGCGCGGGTTCGGCCGCTGGCACAATCAACGGACTTCTGGTCTTTGCGTCGCCGACGCCACCGCAGTGGAAACCACGCTTGCCGAGCCGCTCCAGTCCGCCCTGTCCGGGGTTGCGCGCATGCTTGTGCATGCCGGCAAGCTGCAAGCCAAGGCCGCCGAAGACCTGGTGCGCCAGGCCCGCGAGAAGAAGACCAGCTTCGTCAACGCCGTGATCGCCAGCGGCCAGGTGTCCGCGTCGGACCTGGCCCACACGCTGTCCAGTGCGCTGGCGCTGCCGCTGCTGGACCTGTCGGCGATGGACCCGCAGAAGATGCCGCAGAACGTCATCGATGCGAAGCTGGCGCAGCAGTACCAGGTGGTCGCGCTGTCACGCCGCGGCAACCGCTTGTTCGTCGGTGGCGCGGACCCGACCGACCTCGAAGTCATCGAGCGCATCAAGTTCGCGACGCAGCTGCAGCCCGAGTGGGTCATCGTCGAGCACGACAAGCTGACCAAGATGCTCAGCAACGTCGGCGTCAGCGCGACGGAGACGCTGGAGTCCATCGCCGGCGGCGACTTCGATTTCGACATCGCCGAGGACGACGCCACGCCGCAGCAGGAGGCCGCCGAGCTGGCCGACGTGGAGGACGCGCCGGTCGTGCGCTTCCTGCAGAAGATGCTGGTGGATGCGATCAACCTGCGCGCGTCCGACCTGCACTTCGAGCCCTACGAGTTCCACTACCGCGTGCGCTTCCGCGTCGACGGCGAGCTGCGCGAGATCACGCAGCCGCCGATCGCGATCAAGGACAAGCTGGCCTCGCGCATCAAGGTGATCTCGCGCCTGGACATCGCCGAAAAGCGCGTGCCGCAGGACGGGCGCATGAAGCTCAAGTTCGGCGCGAAGTCCATCGACTTCCGCGTCAGCACGCTGCCCACGCTGTTCGGCGAGAAGATCGTCATCCGGATTCTCGACTCGTCCTCGGCCAAGCTGGGCATCGAGGCGCTGGGCTACGAGAAGATCGAGAAGGAACGCCTGCTGGCGTGCATCTACCGGCCCTACGGCATGGTGCTCGTGACCGGCCCGACCGGCTCGGGCAAGACGGTGTCGCTCTACACCTGCCTGAACATCCTGAACCAGCCAGGCGTCAACATCTCCACCGTCGAGGACCCGGCCGAAATCAACCTGCCGGGCATCAACCAGGTCAACGTCAACGACAAGGCCGGCCTGAACTTCTCGGCGGCACTGAAGTCCTTCCTGCGCCAGGATCCGGACATCATCATGGTCGGCGAGATCCGCGACCTGGAGACCGCCGACATCGCGATCAAGGCGGCGCAGACGGGCCACATGGTCATGTCCACGCTGCACACCAACGACGCGCCCAAGACGCTGACCCGGCTGCTGAACATGGGCGTCGCGCCGTTCAACATCGCGTCCAGCGTGCTGCTGATCACCGCGCAACGGCTGGTGCGCCGCCTGTGCGAGAACTGCAAGGCACCGGCCGAGTACCCGCGCGACGCGATGCTGAAGGCCGGCTTCGTCGAGGAGGACTTCGACGGCAGCTGGAAGCCCTACCGCGCGGTGGGCTGCAGCAATTGCACAAATGGTTACCGCGGCCGCGTGGGCCTTTACCAAGTGATGCCCATCACGGAAGACATCCAGCGCATCATCCTGGCCGAGGGAACGGCGATGGACATCGCCGCACAGGCCAGGAAGGAAGGCGTGCGTGATTTGCGGCAGTCGGGCCTGGTGAAGGTCCGCGTCGGCGTCACGACGCTGGAAGAAGTCCTGTCGGCCACCAACGAATAGAACAGTCGCGAGGAGAGCGCATGGCCACCGCCGCAGCAAAAGGCGTCAAGGACTTTGTCTTCGAATGGGAGGGCAAGGACCGCAACGGCAAGATCGTCAAGGGCGAACTGCGCGCCGGCGGCGAAGCCATGGTCAGCGCCACACTGCGCCGCCAGGGCATCCTCGTCAACAAGGTCAAGAAGCGCCGCGCCAGCGGCGGCTCGTCCATCAAGCAGAAGGACATCGCCGTCTTCACGCGCCAGCTCGCCACGATGATGCGCGCCGGCGTGCCGCTGCTGCAGGCCTTCGACATCGTCGCCCGCGGCGCCACCAACCCGCGCCTGACGCGGCTGCTGAACGACATCCGCCAGGACGTGGAGACCGGCACTAGCCTGTCGTCCGCGTTCCGCAAGCACCCGATGTACTTCGACGCGCTGTACTGCAACCTCGTCGAGGCCGGCGAGGCGGGCGGCATCCTGGAGGCGCTGCTGGACCGTCTGGCCATCTACCAGGAGAAGACGGTCGCGCTGAAGAACAAGATCAAGTCGGCGCTGACCTACCCCATCGCGGTGCTGACGGTGGCCTTCATCGTCGTCGCGGTCATCATGATCTTCGTGATCCCGGCGTTCAAGGAGGTGTTCACGTCCTTCGGCGCCGACCTGCCGGCGCCCACGCTCATCGTCATGGCGATGTCGGAGTTCTTCGTCAGCTACTGGTACCTGATCTTCGGCAGCATCGGCGGCGGCCTGTACTTCTTCATCCAGAGCTGGAAGCGCTCCGAGAAGCTGCAGAAGCGCATGGACCGCATCCTGCTGAAGATCCCGGTCTTCGGCGACCTGATGTACAAGTCCGCCGTCGCGCGCTGGACGCGCACGCTGTCGACGATGTTCGCCGCCGGCGTGCCGCTGGTCGAGGCACTGGACTCGGTCGGTGGCGCGTCGGGCAACGCGGTGTTCCAGGAGGCCACCGAGCAGATCCAGCGCGACGTGTCCACCGGCTCGGCGCTGACGACGTCCATGCAGACCACCGGCATCTTCCCGACCATGGTGCTGCAGATGGCCTCCATCGGCGAGGAGTCCGGCTCGCTGGACCACATGCTGTCCAAGGCGGCCGAGTTCTACGAGGATGAGGTGGACGAAGCCGTGAAGGCGCTGTCCAGCCTGATGGAGCCCTTCATCATCGTCATCCTGGGCGGCCTGATCGGCGGCATCGTCGTGTCGATGTACCTGCCCATCTTCAAGATCGGCTCGGTCGTGTGATCCGAGCGGCGCGGTGCGCCGGAATGCGGGTAGATTGCTGCCCGCATCCATCCACACGCCGCCCACCATGCCCCTCGCCTCCATCGACTGGTCCATCTGGCTCTCGCCCTGGGTGCTGGGCATCCTGGGCCTGTGCATCGGCAGCTTCCTGAACGTCGTCATCCACCGGCTGCCGCGGATGCTGGAGCGGCAGTGGCTGCATGAATCCGCCGCGCAACTGACCGACGCCGCCGCGATGGCGCGCGTCGCGCAGGTGCCGCTGGCCGACGCCGACAAGCTGGCCAAGGCCGTCGACGACTACGGCACCCGCATCGAGGCGCTGCCGCACTTCGGCCTCGCCACGCCGCGCTCGCGCTGCCCACACTGCGGCCACCAGCTGCGCTGGCACGAGAACCTGCCGCTCGTCGGCTGGCTGCGGCTGGGCGGCAAGTGCGCGGCCTGCAAGGCGCCGATCTCCAAGCGCTATCCCGTCATCGAGTTGCTCACGGGCCTCGCGTTCGCCGCGCTGTCCTGGCGCCTCGGCGCGCAGCCGACGACGCTGCTGTGGTGCGGCTTCGTCGCGGCGCTGATCGCGCTGGCGATGATCGACCTGGACACGCAATTCCTGCCCGACGACATCACGCTGCCGCTGCTGTGGGCCGGCCTCGCAGCCTCGGCGCTGGGCTGGACGGTGCCGCTGGACAAGGCCGTCATCGGCGCCGCCGCCGGGTATGTGTCGCTGTGGTCGATCTACTGGCTCTACAAGCTGGTGCGCAACCGCGAGGGCATGGGCTACGGCGACTTCAAGCTGCTCGCCGCGATGGGCGCATGGCTGGGCTGGCCCATGCTGCTGCCCATCGTGCTGCTGTCTTCGGCGGTGGGCGCCGTGGTGGGCGTGTTCCTGATCCTGTTCCGCGGACACAAGTGGGAGATCCACATTCCCTTCGGCCCCTACCTCGTGGGCGGTGGCCTGGCAGCGTTGTACGTGGGCCAGCGCGAACTGCTGGACGTGCTCGGCCTGTTCCAGCTGGGCTGAGATGCGCGTCGGACTCACGGGCGGCATCGGCTCGGGCAAGAGCACGGTGGCCGGGTTCCTGCGCGAGGCCGGCGCGGCCATCGTCGACACCGATGCAATCTCGCGTGCGCTGACACTGCCGGGCGGCGCGGCCATGCCGGCCATTGCCCAGCAGTTCGGCGCGGAGTTCGTGACGGCCGATGGCGCGCTGGACCGCGACCGCATGCGCGCCCTCGCCTTCTCGGACGCCGCCGCCAAGCGCCGCCTGGAGGCCATCCTGCATCCGCTGATCACCGCCGAGGCGCTGGCGCAGGCCGAGTCGGCCCGCGCGCCGCTGGTGGTGTTCGACGTGCCGCTGCTGGTCGAGTCCGGTCGCTGGCGGCCGCGCGTGGCGCGCGTGCTGGTCGTCGACTGCACGGTCGACACGCAGCGCGCCCGCGTGCTGCAGCGCCCGGGCTGGACGCACGAGCGCGTCGAGGGCGCGCTGGCCGCGCAGACCACGCGTGAGGCCCGCCGCGCCGCGGCCGACGCCGTCATCCTGAACGACGGGCTGCCGCTGGCCGCACTCAGAAGCGAGGTCGTGAGCCTGGCCGCACGCTGGGGCTGTGAAACAATGACGCCGCCCTGACTGAAGTTCCCGCCGTGGTCCTGTACGAGTACCCGTTCAACGAGAGCATCCGCACGATGCTCCGCCTCGAACACCTGTTCGACCGCCTCGGCGCCCTGATGGCCCGCGACCCCGCGCTGGATCACCATTTCGCGCTGGTCACGCTGTTCGAGATCCTCGACGTCGCCTCGCGCGCCGACCTGAAGAGCGACCTGCTGAAGGAGCTCGAGAAGCACAAGGCCCAGTTCAACGCCTACCGCGGCAATGCCGGGCTGGACGAGACGCGGCTGGACGAGGTCATCGCCCGCATCGACGGCGCCTTCCAGCGGCTCAACGCGCTCAGCGGCAAGACCGGCGCGGCGCTGGCCGGCAACGACTGGCTGATGAGCATCCGCAGCCGCATCAGCATCCCGGGTGGCACCTGCGAGTTCGACCTGCCCGCCTACTACCACTGGCAGCAGCTGCTGCCGGTGCGCCGCCGCAAGGACCTGATGGCCTGGGCCCAGTCGCTGATGCCGCTGGCCGAGGCACTGCAGGTGCTGCTGGGCCTGCTGCGCGACTCCGGCACACCGCACAAGGTGGCGGCCACGGCCGGCCAGTTCCAGCAAAGCCTGCCGGCCGGGCGCGTCTACCAGCTGCTGCGCATGCGCATCGACCCCAGCCTGGGCCTGATCCCCGAGATCACCGGCCACCGGCTGATGGTGTCCATCCGGCTGATGCGCCAGGACGAGGAAGGCCGGCTCAAGCTGGCACCCGAGGACACCGGTTTCGAACTGGCGTTGTGCCAATGAAGAAGAACGCTCAAGGCGAGCGCCTGGTGCGCTGCCCGCAATGCGGTGGCGACAGCGTGTTCGCGCCCAGCAACAAGTGGCGCCCGTTCTGCAGCGAACGCTGCCGCCAGATCGACCTGGGCGCGTGGGCCAGCGAGAGCTTCCGCGTGCCGGCAACGCCGCCTCAGGACCCCGACGAGATGCTGGGGCCCGACGGCGGCGAGCCGGTCAGGCACTGAGCAGACGCCGCGACACCAGCTCGCGCCGCGCACTGGCGGCATCGGTGAACAGGAAGGACTGCCAGTCGCGCGACAGCGCCGCGTCGACGTTGGCCGGGTGGTCGTCCAGGAACACCAGCTCCTGCGGCGCCGCGCCGAAGTGCCGCTCGGCCATCGCGAAGATCTCGGTGCCGGGCTTGATCTGCTTGACGCGCCCCGAGAACAGCCCCGACTCGAACCAGTCCGTCAGCGGGTAGGTCTGGCTGAGGTGGTCCGCGTAGGGCTCGGGCATGTTGGACAGGAAATGCAGCGTGTGCCCCGCAGCCTTCAGGTCACGGATCAGCACCACCGTGGCCGGGATGGGCATCAGCTCCTCCGGCACGGCACGCACGACCTGCTCCACCTCGCCGCGCGGCCAGCCGGTGCGGGCCGAGATGCGACGCACGACCTCGTCGGCACCGATCAGCCCCTGGTCGAACAGGCCCCAGTCGCCGCCGTAGTTCTGGAAGAACACCGACGCGACCTGGGCGCCCTGCTCCAGCGTCTCGATGCGGTGCGGCCAGACGCGCGCCAGGAAGCTGGCCGGGTGCCAGCGAAAGACGACGCCGCCGAAGTCGAAGACGATCCTCATGCCGCGGTCAGTCGGGTCAGCAGACCGGCGGTCGAACCGTCCAGGCCCGATGTGTCGCCGGAATCCAGCCGCGGCAGCAGCTGGTTGCACAGCGCCTTGCCGAGCTCCACGCCCCACTGGTCGAAGCTGTTGATGCCCCACAGCGCGCCGGTCACGAAGACGCGGTGCTCGTACAGCGCGATCAGCGCGCCCAGCGAGCGCGGCGTCAGCGCGTCCAGCACCAGCGTCGTGCTGGGGCGGTTGCCGGGGAAGCTGCGATGGCGCGACAGCACGTCGCGGTCCAGCGTGGCCGAGGCCGTCGGCGCCTTCTCGGTCAGCGCCTCGGCGGCGGTCTTGCCCTGCATCAGCGCCTGGCTCTGCGCGAGGCAGTTGGCGAGCAGCTTGCGGTGCTGGTCGAGCAGCTTCTCCGCCAGCTCGCCCGTCGCGCCATGGTTGGGCCGCTTCACGGCGATGAACTCGACCGGGATGACGTCCGTGCCCTGGTGCAGCATCTGGAAGTAGGCATGCTGGCCGTTGGTGCCGGCCTCGCCCCAGACGACCGGCGACGTGCCGATGGCCAGCGCATGGCCGTCCAGGTCCACGCCCTTGCCGTTGCTTTCCATCTCCAGCTGCTGCAGATAGGCCGGCAGGCGGCGCAGGCCCTGGTGATAGGGCGCCACGCTGCGGCTCGTGAAGCCGTGGAAGTTGCGGTACCAGATGTCGACGAGGCCCAGCAGCACCGGCAGGTTCTGCGCGAGCGGCGTGGACGCGAAGTGCTGGTCCATCGCGTGCGCGCCGGCCAGCAGTTGGCGGAAGTTGTCGGCACCGACGGCGATGGCGATGGGCAGACCGATGACGGACCACAGCGAGTAGCGACCGCCGACCCAGTCCCAGAAGCCGAACGCGGTGTCGATGCCGAACGCGGCAGCGGCGGCGGTGTTGCTGCTGGTGGCGACGAAGTGGCGCGCCACGTCCGTGCCGCCTACCCCTTCAAAATTCGCCAGGAACCAGGCCTTGGCAGCCTGCGCATTGGCCAGCGTCTCCTGCGTCGTGAAGGTCTTGGACGCGATGACGAACAGCGTGTGCTGCGCGTCGAGGCCGGCCAGCACGGGCGCCAGGTCGTGGCCGTCGACGTTGGACACGAAGTGCAGCTTCAGGTCGCGACGGCCGAAGGCCTGCAGCGCCTGCACAACCATCGCCGGGCCCAGGTCGCTGCCGCCGATGCCGATATGGACGACATCGGTGATCGCGCCCCGTTCGCCGCGGCGCACGCTCTCGGCGAACGCCAGCATCGCATCCAGCGACGCCTGCACGTCGGCGTTGAACGGCGCGTCGCTGCCGGCCGGCGCACGCAGCGCCGTGTGCAGCACCGCGCGGCCTTCCGTGTGATTGACCGGGTCACCACGCAGCAGCGCGTCACGGCGCGCCTCCAGGCCGCAGTCGGCTGCCAGCTTCAGCAGCAGCGCCAGCGTGGGCGCGTCGACACGGTTCTTGGACAGGTCGGCAAACACCTCGGGCGCTTCAAACGACAGCGCACCGAAGCGGCCCGCGTCGGCCCGGAAGGCCTCGCGGATGTCGAAGCCGCGACCACTCGCGGCGTAGTGGGCCTGCAGTTCGGCCCAGACGGGGGAGAGGTCGCAGCGTGTCGTCATGGTCAGGCGGCTTCGATGAGCTTGTCCAGCTTGCCGGCGTCGACGGCGAACAGGCGGATGCCTTCGGCGAGCTTCTCGGTCGCCATCGCATCCTCGTTCAGCGCAAAGCGGAAGGCGGCTTCGTCCAGGTGGATGGCGGGCATGGCGACGGCCTTGGCCGGGTCCAGCGCGCGCTCCAGCGTGGCGTCCGTCGCCTGCAGCTGCGCCAGCAGGTCGGGGCTGATGGTCAGCAGGTCGCAGCCGGCCAGCGCCTGGATCTGGCCGATGTTGCGGAAGCTCGCGCCCATCACTTCGGTCTTGATGCCATGCTGCTTGAAGTAGCCGTAGATCTGCGACACGGACTTCACGCCGGGGTCGTTGACGCCGGCCATCGCGGCCTCGTCCCAGGCCGGGCCGGCAGCCTTCTTGTACCAGTCGTAGATGCGGCCGACGAACGGCGAGATCAGCTGCACCTTGGCCTCGCCGCAGGCCACGGCCTGCGCGAACGCGAACAGCAGCGTCAGGTTGCAGCGGATGCCTTCGCGCTCCAGCTCGGCGGCAGCCTGGATGCCTTCCCACGTCGAAGCCAGCTTGATCAGCACGCGCTCACGCGAGATGCCGGCGGCTTCATACAGGCCGATGATGCGGCGCGCGCGGAACAGCGAGGCGGCCTTGTCGAACGACAGGCGCGCATCGACCTCGGTGGACACGCGGCCCGGCACGACCTTCAGAATCTCCAGGCCGAAACGCACCAGCACATGGTCGACGATCTCGTCCAGCGACTTCCCGCGGTGCGCGTCGACGGTCTGCTTCAGCAGCGGCGCGTAGTCGGGCGACTGCACGGCCTTCAGGATCAGCGAAGGGTTGGTCGTCGCATCCCGCGGCGCGAACTGCGCCAGCTGCAGGAAGTTGCCGGTGTCAGCAACGACGGTGGTGAAGGACTTGAGTTGGTCGAGCTGGTTCATGGCTTGAGCTCCGGATTGACCCGGCGAAGAAACTGCTGCATAGTATTTCACGAAACTTAGTTACACAACGGTTAGCGCCCCCTGCGTGGGCCTGGCCTGGAGACGCTTCCGATGTCCTTCGATCTCGTGTTCTTTGGTGGTACCGGCGACCTGACGTGGCGCAAGCTGATGCCCGCGCTTTTCCAGGCTTTCCGGCACGGCAAGCTGCCCGAAGGCGGCCGCATTCTCGCCGTCGCGCGTGACGAGCAGACCGACGAGCGCTACCGCGAGTGGCTCAAGGAGCGCTTCCGCGAGGTGGACGGCGCCAAGCGCCCCACGGACGAGGAATTCGAGAAGTTCGGCGCGCTGATCCACTACCGCCGCATGGACCTGTCGCAGCCCGAGCACTACCAGGGCCTGAAGGACTGGCTGGATGCGCGCAACGCCGACACCGTCGTGCTGTACCTGGCCACCAGCCCGCACCTGTTCACCGGCATCTGCCAGCAGCTCGGCGCCGTCGGTCTGAATCACGACAAGGTGCGCGTGGTGCTGGAGAAGCCGCTGGGCCACGACCTGGCCAGCGCGCAGGAGATCAACCGCGCGGTGCGCAGCGTGTTCGCCGAAAGCCAGGCCTTCCGCATCGACCACTACCTCGGCAAGCCGTCCGTGCAGAACCTGATGGCGCTGCGCTTCGGCAACGCGCTGTTCGAGCCGCTGTGGCGCCGCGAGAGCATCGCCAACATCCAGATCACGCTGGCCGAGCGCCTGGGCGTGGGCACGCGCGGCGCTTTCTACGACGGCACCGGCGCGCTGCGCGACATGATCCAGAACCATGCGCTGCAGCTGCTGACGATGATCGCGATGGAGCCACCCAGCAGCAACGATGCCGACGCCATCCGTGACGAGAAGCTCAAGGTACTGCGCTCGCTGAAGCCCTTCACGACGGAGAGCGTCGCCCGCGACGTCGTGCGCGGCCAGTACCGCGCCGGCAGCATCGAGGGCAAGGCCGTGCCGGGCTACCTGGAAGAGGTGAAGGTGCCGCCGGACAGCACCTGCGAGACTTTCGTCGCGCTGCGCACCGAGGTCAACAACTGGCGCTGGGCCGGCGTGCCGTTCTACCTGCGCACCGGCAAGCGCCTGGCCGAGCGCGACGCGCAGATCGTCGTCAACTTCCGCCAGGTGCCGCACAAGATCTTCCCGGGCGGCAGCCAGCCGAACCGCCTCGTCATCAAGCTGCAGCCCGAGGACGGCCTGGAGCTGCAGCTGCTGGCCCAGAAGGGCGCGGGCGCCGGCGAGCAGCTGACGCCGGTGTCGCTGGACCTGGACTTCGACAAGGCGTTCGCGACGCAGCGCGTCGGCGCCTACGAGCGCCTGCTGCTGGACGCCATCGCCGGCCGCCTGAACCTGTTCGTCCGCAGCGACGAGCAGGAGCAGGCCTGGCGCTGGGTCGAGCCCATCCTGGACGCCTGGGCCGCAGACACCAGCGGCCCGCGCCCCTACTCGGCAGGCTCCTGGGGCCCAGCAGCCGCGAGTGCGCTGGTCGCGCGTGACGGCTTCTCCTGGGCAGAAGAGCAATGAAGGCCGCCGCGCTGGGCCACCCCGAGCAAGGCCGCCCCCTCTCGGAGGGGTGCGCAACGTACTCGTTGAGCGGGGAGCTGACATGAGCATCCTCGAGCGCGTCAAGGCTGCGCTGCCGGCCCTGCCCCCGGCCGAGCAGCGCGTCGCCAAGCTGCTGCTGCAGGACGCACGCAGCTTCGCCAGCCTGCCGGTCAGCGAGCTGGCCGACCGATCGCATGTCAGCAAGCCCACCGTCGTGCGGTTCTGCCGCAGCGTGGGGTATGACGGCCTGGCCGACTTCAAGCTCAAGCTCGCCGGCAGCGTCAACGAAGGCGTGCCCTTCGTGCACCGCGCGGTGGACGAGGACGACAAGCCGCAGGACATCATCGTCAAGGTCGTCGACAACGCCGTTGCCGCGCTGCTGCACTACCGCAACGACGCGGCCAGCCATGCGTTCGAGCGCGCCATCGACGCGCTGGCCGACTCGGCCCGCCACAACAAGCGCATCGAGTTCTACGGCGTCGGCAACTCCGGCATCGTCGCGCAGGACGCGCAGCACAAGTTCTTCCGCCTCGGCGTGAACACCGTCGCCACCAGCGACGGCCATGTGCAGCTGATGAGCGCGACGATGCTGCAGCCGGGCGACTGCGCCGTCATCATCAGCAACTCCGGCCGCAGCCGCGACCTGCTGGACGCCGCCGACATCGCCCGCAAGAAGGGCGCGACCATCATCATCATCACGGCCAGTGCGTCGCCGCTGGCGCAACTGGCGCTGGGCCCCGGGCAGATCCTGCTGGCGGTGGACCACCCCGAGGATTTCGACCGCTACAGCCCCATGGTGTCGCGACTGCTGCACCTGATCGCCGTGGACATCCTGACCACCGGCGTCGCGCTGAAGCTGGGCCAGCACCTGCGGCCGGTGCTGCAGGAGATCAAGAAGAACCTGCGCGCGAAACGCTACGCAGGCTAGCTGGACGGCCCCTCGTCCGGTCTCGCCTCGCTGAACGCGGGCGTGCCCAGCCGCCCCCCCCCCCGAGGGGACGGCGATGCTCGCCGCTTCGAGCGGCCAGCACATCGCCAGACGGGCCGGCTTGGGGCGGCCCGGCGCTCGGCCCGCGAGGATCAGGCGCCCTGGACGCTCACCGGCCAGAGCAACTCGGCCACCCCGTAAACGCGGGCCAGCTCGCGCAGTTTCTCGGGCGCGCCGTCCAGCTTGAGCGTGGCGCCCTGCTCGCTGCACTGGCGTGCGGCCGACAGCATCAGGCTCAACGCCGACGAGTCGAAATCCTTCAACTCGACCGCCGACAACCGCACCTCGCGGCCGGCCGCGGCCAGCACCTGGGCGGCCTCGGCGCGCAGCGCGGGCGACATCAGCGCCCAGGCGGCGCGGGCGCCGTCCATGCGCAGCCGCGCGGGAAGCTTCAAGCCGCTCAAGATCTCAGCCCTTGGCCTTGGCGTTCTTGTCGGCCAGGCTCTTGATGAGGCCGTCGATGCCGTTGGCACCGATCTCCTGGGCGAAGCTGTTGCGGTACTGGTCCGCCAGCCAGATGCCCAGCACGTTGACGTCGTAGATCTTCCAGACCTCGCCGGACTTCTCCAGGCGGTAGTCAAGCTGGATGGGGTCGCCCTTGCCGCGGATCTCGGTCTTCACGACGACGTCGGTGTCGGTGGGCTGGGCGCGCAGCGGCTTCAGGCCGATCTGCTGGTCCTTCACCTGGGTCAGCGCGCCGGCATAGGTGCGCACCAGCAGCGTCTTGAACTCGGCCTGCAGCTTGGCCTGCTGGTCGGGCGTGGCCTGGCGCCAGAAGCGGCCGACGGCAGACGCCGTCATGCGCTGGAAGTTCACGTGCGGCATCACCTTGGCATCGACCAGGGCGATGATCTTGTTCACGTTACCGGCCTGGATGTCCTTGTCGGACTTGACCGTTTCCAGCACCTCGATGGACAGCCCGCGGATGAGCTGGTCGGGGGCGCTGCCGTCGGCGGCGTGCGCCACGGAAGCCAGGCCCAGCGTGGCGAAGGCGGTGACGGCCAGCAGGCTGCGGCGCAGGGGATTCAGCAGAGTCATGGTGTCGCTTTCTCTGGACAGGGACCGTCACTCAACGTGCCAGCCCCGGGTTTGGTTCACCGCGAGGCCGCGGAAGCCGGCTCGGCCGGCGTTTTCACGTCGGGCTGGGACGCGGCCGGCGCAGGCGTCGCAGCAGCATCGCCGTTGCCGGTCACCAGTACCTCCACCTCGTCGTCATCGTCGAAGCTGCCGCGGCGCTGCAGGTAGGCATCGCGATAGAAGGTGTACTTGTCCAGCGCAATGCCTTCCAGCATCTCACCGGCGCGCAGGAAGTTGGCACGCGTGTTGACGATGTTCAGCGTCGTGATGACCACCTTCTTGCGGCCGTCGTCGAACACCCGGGCCGGAGAAGCCTGCCAGTCGACCGGCAGCGCCAGCGAGTCGCGCACCGACGACGGCCCGAACAGCGGCCAGACGACGTAGGCGCCGGTGCCCATGCCCCAGTGGCCCAACGTCTTGCCGAAGTCCTGGCTGTTCTTCTCCAGGCCCGCCTCGGTGGCGATGTCCAGCACGCCGGCCAGGCCCAGCGTCGAGTTGACGGCAAAGCGCATGCCCTGCTCGACGCCGGCCTTGAAGCGGCCCTGCAGCACCAGGTTCACGGCCGACCAAGCGTCGCCGATGTTGCCGAAGAAGTTGTCGATGCCGGTGCGGATGGGGGACGGCACGATCTCCGAGTACGCGGTCGCGACGGGCTTGAGCACCGTCGCATCCAGCTTCTCGTTGAACGCGAACACCTTGCGGTTCCAGTTCTCCCACGGGTCCATGCGCTGACCCTTGGAGCCCATCACCTTGTCGACGGCGCGCTCCACGCGGTTGCCGACGCCCTTGACCGTCTGGCAGCCCGCCAGGCCCAGCATCAGCGCCATCAGCGCCAGGGTGCGGATCAGCCCGCTCACGGCTTGCCCCCGGAGGCCGGTGCCGCACTGCCCATGTCGGACGCCTTGCTGTTGATGAACTGGCCGATCAGGTTCTCCAGCACGACGGCGCTCTGCGTCTGCTTGATGAGGTCGCCGCCGGCGAGGTTCTTCTCGTCGGCGCCTGGCTCCAGGCCGATGTACTGCTCGCCCAGCAGGCCGGACGTCAGGATCTTGGCCGAGCTGTCCTTGGGGAAGGCGGTGTTCTTGTTCAGGTTGATGACGACCTTGGCCTGGAAGGTCTTGTCGTCGAAGCTGATGGACTCCACGCGGCCGACGACGACGCCGGCGCTCTTGACCGCCGCGTTCGGCTTCAAGCCGCCGATGTTGTCGAAGCGCGCCGACACCTGGTAGGTGGCGTCGAAATTGAGGCTGAGCAGATTCCCGGCCTTCAACGCGAGGAAGAGCAGCGCCGCGCCGCCCAGCAGCACGAAGAACCCGACCCAGGCGTCATGTCGAGAGGCTTGCATGTGTACTCCCTGACTCCATTCAAATAGAAAACATCATCGCGGTCAGCATGAAGTCCGCTGCCAGCACGGCGAGGGACGACAGCACGACCGTGCGCGTGGTGGCGGCCGACACGCCTTCCGGCGTCGGCCGGCAGGTGTAGCCCTGCAGCAGCGCGACGAACGTCACCGTCACGCCGAACACCAGGCTCTTGACGACGCCGTTGCCGACGTCCGCGAACACATCCACGCCGCCCTGCATCTGCGACCAGAAGGCGCCGGCATCGATGCCGATCAACGGCACCGCCACCAGCCAGCCGCCGATGATGCCGACGGCCGAGAAGACTGCCGCAAGTAAGGGCATGGCAATAAAACCACCCCAGAAGCGCGGCGCCAGCACGCGCTGCACGGGGTCAACGGCCATCATTTCCATCGCCGTCAGCTGCTCGCCGGCCTTCATGAGGCCGATCTCGGCCGTCAGCGACGTGCCGGCGCGGCCGGCAAACAACAGCGCCGTGACGACCGGGCCCAGTTCGCGCACCAGGCTCAGCGCCACCAGCAGGCCCACCGCCTCGGCCGAGCCGTAGCGCTGCAGCGTGTAGTAGCCCTGCAGCGCCAGCACGAAGCCGACGAACAGGCCCGACACGCCGATGATGGACAACGACTTGTTGCCCAGGTGGAACACCTGCTCGCGCACGAGGACGAAGCGCGCCAGCGCCCTGGGCGAACGCGCCAGAAGGCTGAGGAACAGCCGGGAAGCGGCGCCGATGTCGCCCAGCTTGTGGCGCACGCCGGCGCCGATGCGCGCTGCGAAGGCGATCATGCCGGCACCCCGAAGTCTTCGGCCACCGGCTTGGCCGGCTGGTGGAAGCGCACCGGGCCGTCGGCCTCGGCGCCGACGAACTGCCGCACCAGCGGGTCGTCGCTGTGGCGCAGCTCGTCGGGCGTGCCCTGCGCGACGATGCGGCCGTTGGCCACCATCGCGACGTGGTCGGCGATCTGGAAGGTCTCGTGCAGGTCGTGCGACACGATGACGCTGGTCAGGCCCAGCGCGTCGTTCAGGTCGCGGATCAGCCGCGCGGCGACGCCCAGAGAAATCGGGTCCAGGCCTGCGAAGGGCTCGTCGTACAGCACGAGGTCGGGGTCCAGCGCGATGGCGCGGGCCAGCGCCACGCGACGGGCCATGCCGCCGGAGATCTCGCTGGGCAGCAGGTCGCGCGCGCCGCGCAGCCCCACGGCATTGAGCTTCATCAGCACCAGGTCGCGGATCATGGCCTCGGGCAGGTCGGTGTGCTCGCGCAGCGGGAAGGCCACGTTCTCGAACACGCTGAGGTCGGTGAACAACGCGCCGAACTGGAACAGCATGCCCATGCGCCGGCGCACGGCATACAGGCCGGCGAGGTCCAGCGGCGCCAGGTCCTGGCCGTCGAACAGCACCTGGCCCGAGATCGGGCGCAGTTGCCGGCCCAGCAGCCGCAGCACGGTGGTCTTGCCACCGCCCGAGGTGCCGATCAGCGCCAGCACCTTGCCGCGTTCGAGCTTCAGGTTGACGCCGTCGAGGATCACGCGATCGCCATAGCCGCAGCTGACGTTGCGCAGTTCGATCAGGGGAGCGGTTGCCAAGGGAGTCACGCGAGCGGGCCGGAGCCGAGCGGGATGAAAGGGCGCCATGATAGGGGAAACACCGAGGCACGCCCGAAGCCGGGTTTCCGCCCCCGGCAGGGGGGGCCAGGGCCGCCTGGCGCGCGCAAAACGTGGCCCAGTTCACAAATCCAGGCCGGCCATCGACCAGCGCTCATGGCCCGGCGACGAGCGGTAGGCTGCAATGCAGCGTCGCCACCAAAATTGCCGCACCCCCATGAAACACGCCGCCATGCCACGCCGTCCCGTCAGCCAACGCGGCTTCACGCTCATCGAAATGATGATCACCGTGGCCATCATCGTCATCCTGTCGGCCATCGCCGTGCCGCAGTACACGGCCTACATCACGCGCGGGCGTGTGCCCGACGCGACGTCGGCGCTGGCCACCAAGCAGGTGCTGATCGAGCAGTACTACCAGGACAACCGCACCTACGTCGGGGCGAAGGCTTGCGACAACGACGCGACCACCAGCAAGTACTTCACCTTCGCCTGCTCGGCAGCGACCGCGACGACGTTCACGCTGGTGGCCACCGGCCAGGGCGCCATGAGCGGCTTCTCCTACTCGGTCAACCAGGCCGGCGCCAAGTCCAGTTCCGGCCCCACCGGCTGGACCGGCTCCAGCAGCTGCTGGATCACGAAGAAGGACGGCACGTGCTGAGCAGCACCCGCCAGCGTGGCCTCAGCCTGATCGAGACCATGGCGGTGGTCGTCATCATGGCGCTGGTGCTCGCCATGGCCGCGCCCAACTTCGGCCCGTGGATCACCGGCACCCGCATCCGCTCGACGGCCGAGGGTCTGCTCGCCGGCCTGCAGTACGCCAAGAGCGAGGCCACGACGCGCAACACGCAGGTGCGCTTCCAGCTCACCACGTCGCTGGGCGCCAACTGCAAGCGCTCCACGACGGGCGGCAACTGGGTTGTCGACGTGGTGGACGCCAACCCAGACACCGACTCGGTCGAGGGCCAATGCGACAGCACGCCCGACGGCACGGCCGCCCCCAGCATCCTGCAGCTGCGCGCCGCCAGCGAGACGGGCAGCAACGTGGCCGTCAGCGCCGACACCGACCAGGTCATCTTCAACGGCCTGGGCCGGCAGTCCCCCTTGAGGGCGGGTGCCGCCGCGGCTGCCGTCGCCATCGACATCAAGCCCGCGGCCGGCGGCGGCACTTGCGCCAAGGACGGCGGCAAGGTCACCTGCCTGCGCATCCTCGTGTCGACGACCGGACAGGTGCGCATGTGCAACCCCAAACTCAGCGACGACCCGCAGGCCTGCTGATGAAAACCACCCGACGTCATGCGCAGCGCGGCGTACTGCTGCTGGAAGTGCTGATCGCGCTGCTGATCTTCGCGCTGGGCGTGCTGGGCCTGGTGGGCCTGCAGGCCAGTGCGACCAAGCAGTCCGGCCAGACCAAGTACCGCGCCGACGCGACGCTGCTGGCCAACGACCTGATCGGCCAGATGTGGATCACGGCCCGCGACTACGACACACTGAACACCCGCTTCAAAAGCAGTGGCGGCGGCGGTGCGGACTACGTCACCTGGAAGTCGCGCGTGGAAGCCAGCCTGCCCGGCGCCGGCACGTACCCGCCCACCGTCGTGCTGGCGTCCGTGGCGCCGCTGGACGCCGTCGTCAACGGTGCGTCCGCGCCCGCCGCCGGCCTGCTGCCCAGTACGCGCGTGACCATCACCATGCGCTGGAAGGCGCCCGGCGAAGCGTCAGGCGACCCACCGCACTCCATCGTGCTGGTCAACGAGATCCGATGATGCGCCGCCTCCATACCCACCGCGAACGCGGCCTGAGCCTGGTCGAACTGATGGTCGGCATCGTCGTCGCGATGGCGGCCGTGCTGGTGGTCACGCAGATGTTCAAACTGTCCGAAGGGCAGCGCCGCACGACCACTGGCGGCGACGACGCGCAGATGACCGGTGCCATCGCGATCAGCCTGCTGCAGCGCGAGCTGCGTCAGGCCGGCCAGGGCCTCATGTCGAACCGGCTGCTGATGTGCCAGCTGGACCTGGGCAGCGGCCGCAGCGTCGCATCGCTGGCGCCGGTCATCATCAATCCGGCGGGCATCCCGGCGGGCGACGACGGGACCGACGTGCTGCTGATCGCCTACGGCGCCGGCTGGGCGTCGCCGGAGGGCGGCCTCATCGGCCTGCAGCCCGGGCCGGCCACCTATGCCGTGCCGGGCTCCATGTCCTACCAGATCGGCGACCGCGTCATCGTCACGACACAGGCGCGCGCCACCCCCTGCCAGCTGACGCTGACCAGCGTGGCCGCGGTGCCGACGACGGCCGCCGTCACGGTGACGCTGGGCGTGCCCAACGCCTCCAACGGCGTGCTGTTCAACCTGGGCCGCACGCCGCGCTTCCTGGCCTACGCGGTGCGTTCGCAGCGCCTCACCGCGTGCGACATGCTGACGCAGGACTGCACCAATGCGCTGCTGGAGAACTGGACCGAGGTGGCCGACAACATCGTCAGCCTGCGCGCGCAGTACGCGCGGGACGCGTCGACGCCGCGCGACGGCACCGCGGACACCTTCGACGCGGTCAACACGACGCTGAACACGCCCACCGCCTGGGGCTGCGTGGTCGGCGTGCGCGTGGCGCTGGTGGCTCGCAGCCGCCAGCCCGAGGCGACGGATGTGGCGGCCAGCGCGCCGACCTGGTCGGGCGCAGCGTCGGCGCCGTTGCAGATGCCCGGTGACGACTGGCAGCGCTACCGCTACAAGACCTTCGAAACCACCACGCCGCTGCGCAACGCGCCGGGCGCGGCCGAAACCACCTTCCCGTCATGCTGAAGCCCCTCCCCCGTCGTTCCGGCCAGCAAGGCCTGGTGCTGGTGCTGGCCCTCATCGTGCTGGGCGCGATGTCGCTGGCGGCGGTGGGCCTGATGCGCGGCGTGCTGGGCGGCAACCGCGTCGCCGGCAACCTGGCCTTCCAGCAGGCGGCCGTGCAGGCGGCCGACGTGGGCATCGAGCGCGCCGTCGCGTGGCTGGAGCAGCAGTCGCGCGCCACCGTTCCCCCGGCCAACGCGGCCAGCGGCGCGGCGGCGGTGCCGTCCACGCGGCTGAACAACCATGTCGAGCCGACCTCCGGCGACCCCAGCAGCTACAGCGCCACGCGCAGCGATCCGGACTTCAGCCTGGGCCAGACCTGGGAAAGCTTCTGGCAGGCCCAGGAAGGCGCCAAGCGCGTCAACAAGCTGCCCGCGGACGCCAACGGCAACCAGGTGTCGTACGCCATCCACCGGCTGTGCAGCCAGGTCGGGCCGCCGCAGTCGGCCAACTGCGACGCGTCGCCGACCACACGCGCCGGCCAGGGCAACAGCCGCGGCAACGTGCCGACGGTGAACGCACCCAGCGCCGTCTACTACCGAATCACCGTGCGCGTGCAAGGCCCGCGCAACGCCACCAGCTTCATCCAGGCCGTCGTCTCGATCTGACGAGTCCCAACCGCACGAGGCCCCCCATGATCCATCGCCTGTTCCTCCTGCTCCTGGCTGCAGCCTGGGCGCTGCCCGCCACGGCAGCCGTCACGGACATCTCCAACCGGCCGCTGATCGTCGCCAACCCGGATGCGGTCAAGGCCAACCTGCTGTTCATCCTGGACGACTCGGGGTCGATGAACTTCGACTTCCTGCCCGACCATGTCAACGACGCCTTCTGCCGCAGCAGCGGCGCCAAGCCCGAGAACAGCGGTGACTTCGCCAACAGCTGCTGCATCAACGGCAGCGACAGCGCGGCCTGCTGGCTGAACGCCGCGCCGTTCGGCACGAACCGCGGCCAGCCGCCGTTCCTGGCCGCCGGCTTCAACGGCATGGCCTACGACCCGGCCATCCGCTACGTGCCGCCGGTCAAGGCCGACGGCACGTCCTGGGACAGCCAGGGGCGCTCGATCACCAACGACTGGAAGTCCGTCAAGAACGACGCCTACGACGTGCAGAACACCGGCACCATCAACCTGGTGACGGGCTACCCGGACACGGAATGGTGCGTGGACAACACGTTCACCGACTGCCTGCGCAACGACAACTACGTGCTCCCTGGCACCGTCGGCGGCAAGGCCTACACCACGTTCCGCGCGACGACCGCGACCGGCACCGGCAAGGTAGCCACCGGCGCGCCCGACAACGCCAGCACCGCGGACCGCAAGTTCGGCCCGCATTACTACACCATCACACCGGCCGAGTACTGCACCAAGCCCGACCTGCGCAACTGCAGCACGACCGCCAGTGGCGAGTACGTCTACCCGGCGCCCGTGCGCTGGTGCAACAGCGACGCGGAGTCCCGCAAGTCCACGCCGACGGCGGCCGCCTGCCAGGCCACCCGCAACGGCACGTTCTCGTTCGCGCGCTTCCCGACCAAGTTCTTCAGCGCCGGCACCGACGGCGTGGCCCAGACGCGCGCCAAGGCCACCTTCACGTTCAACAACAACCCCAGCTGCGCCATCCAGGTCACGGCGGTCACGGTGGGGGGCGTGAACCTCATGAAGGCCTCCAGCGTCTCCGACACCAACCGCAACAACCTCGGCAACAGCATCCGCGACCAGATCCGCGCCAATTCGTTGACCACCGGCTACTACGCCGACACCACCAACAGCGGCCGCACGGTCATCATCTACGCGCCGTTCGGGCAGAACTCCACGGCCACCGCCACGCTGACGCGCACGCCCACGAACTGCACCTTCCCGGTCGACACGACCACACCGAAGTTCTCCGGCTACAACGCCGGGTCGCCCGGCACGCCGGGCAGCTATGCCGGCAGCTTCAAGCGCGTGGACATCCACTCGGACACGACCACCTACGCGCGCCCCTCGACGCGCACCGACTGTGCCGCCATCGGCACCGGCAACCGGGCCGGCAACTGCACCTACGACGAGGAGATGACGAACTTCGCGAACTGGTGGACTTACTACCACTCGCGCATGCAGATGATGAAGTCCTCCGCCAGCCTGGCCTTCAACAAGGTGGGCAGCAACCGGCGCGTGGGCTACATGAGCATCAACAACAGCACCACGAAGGACTACCTCAACCTCGACACCTTCGAGACCACGCACCGGCAGAACTGGTTCGACAAGCTGACGGCCGCCAAGCCCAACAGCTCGACGCCGCTGCGCACCGCGCTGTCCACGGCCGGCCGCATCTACGCCGGCAAGCTCAACGACACCTCGTTCAACGGCAGCAACGTCAAGGACCCGGTGCAGTACTCGTGCCAGCGCAACGCGGCCATCCTGTCGACCGACGGCTTCTGGAACGAAGCCGCGGTTCCCAAGCGGGTCAACGGCACCACGGACATTGGCGACGTGGACTCCGCCGCGACGCTGGAAGGCGCCATCCGCGACGGCTCGGCCACCGCCAACACGCTGGCCGACGTGTCCTACTACTACCACTACACCGACCTGCGCACGACGGCCGCCAGCAACTGCACCAGCGGCAGCTCGGGACTGGACGTCTGCGGCACCGATGACCCGACCAACGTCAACCAGACGATGATGACGTTCACGCTGGGCCTGGGCGTGTCGGGCTACATGCAGTTCATCGAGGGCTACCTGGGCGGCAGCGCTCCCGACTACGAGGCCGTGAAGAACCGCGACACCGCCAACCCGGGCTCGGGCATCTGCAGCTGGCTGACCTCCGGCAGCTGCTACTGGCCGGTCCCGGTCAGCAACACGCTGACCACCGTGGATGACCTGTGGCACGCGGCCGTCAACGGCGGCGGCACCTACTTCAGCGCCAGCAGCCCCACGTCGCTGGAGAAGGGCCTGACCAGCGCGCTGCAGCAGTTCGACGGCAAGCTCGCCGCTGCGGCGGCCGCCACCACCAGCAACCCCAACGTGTCGGCGCAGGACAACCGCGCCTTCGTCTCCGACTTCACGTCGTCGCACTGGTTCGGCGAGCTGCAGAGCCAGATCATCAACCTGGAGACCGGCAAGCTGGAGAGCGCCGGCGCCTGGTCGGCGCAGAACGAACTGGACGCGCTGGGTGACCGGCGCATCCTGATGTTCGGTGGCGCGACGAGCGGGCTGGTGGACTTCAAGTGGAGCAACATCGCCTCGAGTACCGTCGCCAAGTACTTCGGCTCGAGCTGGGTCACTGCTGCGGACAGCACCAACAAGTACCCGAAGCTGACGCAGTTCTGCTCGGGCCCGGCCTATTGCCTGTCCACCGACAACCAGACCAACGCCGTCGGCGAGGCGCTGGTGAACTACCTGCGCGGCGTGCGCACGAACGAGGGCGACCTGAGCGAGCCCGAAAAGTACTACCGCGCCCGCAAGCACGTGCTGGGCGACATCGTGAACTCCGAGGCCGTCTACGTGAACAAGGCGCTCGTCAAGTACGCCGACGAGAGCCACGCCGAGTTCCAGGCCAAGGCCGAGGCCAACGGCCGCAAGGCCATGGTCTACGTCGGCGCCAACGACGGCATGCTGCATGCCATCGACGCCAGCAACGGCAAGGAACTGTGGGCCTTCGTGCCGACAGCCGTCATCCCCAAGCTCTACCGCCTGGCCGACAAGCAGTACGCGACCAACCACCAGTACTTTGTCGACTCGACGCCATTCGTGCAGGACATCAAGGTGGGCGAGGAGTGGCGCACCATCCTCATCGGTGGCCTCGGCGCCGGTGGGCGCGCCTACTACGCGCTGGACGTGACCGACCCCAGCGACCCGAAGGCGCTGTGGGAGTTCACGAACGACAACCTCGGCTACACCTTCGGTCAGCCCGAGATCGGCAAGCTGCGCAACGGCACGTGGGTGGCGGTGCTGCCGTCCGGCTACAACAACGTGAACCCCGGCGACGGCAAGGGCCGCATCTTCGTGCTGGACGCCTACACCGGCCAGCCGGTCACCGGCCTGACCGGCGGGCTGGCCACGTCGGCCGGCACGACGACCTCCCCGGCCGGCCTGGCGCACATCCGCGGCTGGGTGAACGACGCCCGCCTGGACAACACCATCGAGCGCGTCTACGGCGGCGACTCGCTGGGCAATGTCTGGCGCTTCGACATCAATGACAACGTCGGCGCCGCCGGCATGGAAGCGCTGGCGCTGACGACGCTGAAGAACGCGGACGGCATCGTGCAGCCGATCACGTCGCGCCCCGAGCTGGGCGACGCCGACGGCGTGGCCATGGTCTACGTGGGCACCGGCCGCTACCTGGGCGACAGCGACCTGACCGACACGACCAAGCAGTCCGTCTACGGCATCAAGGACGCACTGCTGGCCACCGGCCATGGCGATGTGCGCAGCGCGGGCGCCAAGTTCGTGCAGCAGACGCTGGTGAACGGCAGCTGCCCGAGCGGCGTCAGCTGGTGCAAGGCCGGCGCACCGGTGCGCACGACGACGTCGGTGAACACCGTCAACCTGGCGCAGAACGGCGGCTGGTTCGTGGACCTGCCGCAGTCCAGCGAACGCGTCAACACCGACCCGCTGCTGGTGCTGGGCACGCTGGTGGTGGTGTCCAACGTGATCCAGCCCGGCGACCTCTGCAAGGTGGGCGGCAGCAGCTGGGTGAACTACTTCGACTACAAGACCGGCCAGGCGTCCAGCGCCGCGCTGGGCAACGTGCTGGCCTCGCGCCCGACGGTCTACCGCCTGCCCAACCAGAAGCTGGTGGGCCTGGCACGCGGCTCGGACGGCAGCAACCTGTACTTCGACCCGCTCGTCAATTCGCCGTCGGGTGGCACGCGGCGCATCTCCTGGCGCGACCTGCTGCAGCAGTAGGCGTGCCGCATGCGGGCATGAGCAGTTCCCGGCCCGTCGCCGTCTGCGTGCTGCTGGCGGTGGCCGTGCACGCCGCCGTGCTGGGCTGGGGCGCCATGTCCCGGCACGGGCACGCGGGCAGTGCCGCGGCCGGCGGCAGCCCGCTGCAGGCGCGGGTGATGCAGGAAGCCCCCGCCCCTGCCCCGACCATCGCGGTGGTGCCGCCAACAGCGGCACCCGAAGCGCTGGAAGACAAGACGCCCGCCGCGCCGCCCGCGCCCACCGGCGGCGACGGGGCCGATGCGCTGCCGCCCCGCTTCGCCGAGATGCCTTCCGACGTCGGCATGCCCGACGCGCCGATGCCGGCCGACGGCGTGCAGGTGCGGGCCTTCCTGCGGCTGGACGAAACCGGCCGCCCCACAGACATCGCCACGGCCACCTGGCCTGCCGATGCCGCACGCGCGTTCGGCGATCAGTTCAAGCGCGCGCTGGAGGGCAGCCGCTTCGAGCCGGAGCCGGCCACCGCCAGACGCTGCCTGCAGATGGACTTCGAGGCTGGCACAGGCCAGCCTCGATGGTCTTGGTTGCCGGGCGGCCAGGCTGGCGCGGCGCGCTGCCTGGGTGCCCGGGCGGGCGTCGCGCAGGTGCTGACGCCGCCGACGCCCTGATGTCCGCGGCTCAGCGCGGCAGGCTGCTGGCGCCCATCAGGAACTCGTCCACCGCCTTCGCGGCCTGACGGCCTTCGCGGATGGCCCAGACGACCAGGCTCTGGCCGCGGCGCATGTCGCCGGCCGAGAAGACCTTCTCGACGTTGGTCTTGTAGGCGTTGGCGCCTTCGGTCGAGGCCTTGCCGTTGCCGCGCGCATCCTTGTCGACGCCGAAGGCGTCCAGGATGGTCGCGACGGGCGACACGAAGCCCATCGCCAGGAAGGCCAGGTCGGCCTTCAGGATCTGCTCGCTGCCTTCGACCTCGGTCATCTTGCCGCCCTGCCATTGCAGGCGCACGGTCTTGACGCCGGTGAGCTTGCCCTTCTCGCCGATGAATTCCTTCGTGGCAATGGCGAACTCGCGCTCGCAGCCCTCTTCGTGGCTGGACGAGGTGCGCAGCTTGATCGGCCAGTAGGGCCAGGTCAGCGGACGGTCTTCGACCTCGGGCGGCTGCGGCATCAGCTCGAACTGCACGACGCTCTTCGCACCGTGGCGGTTGCTGGTGCCGACGCAGTCGGAGCCGGTGTCGCCACCGCCGATGACGATGACGTGCTTGCCGTCGGCACGGATCTGGTTCTTCAGCTTGTCGCCGGCGTTGACCTTGTTCTGCTGCGGCAGGAACTCCATCGCGAAGTGCACGCCGGCCAGGTCACGGCCCGGCACGGGCAGGTCGCGCGACTGCTCGGCACCGCCGGTCAGCAGCACGGCGTCGAACTGGCTCTTCAGCTCGTCGGCCGAGATGGTGTCCTTGGCCCAGTTGGTGACCTTGGAGCCTTCCGGCAGCGCGGCAACCATGACGCCGGTGCGGAACTCGACGCCCTCGGCCTTCATCTGCTCGACGCGGCGGTCGATGTGGGACTTCTCCATCTTGAAGTCGGGGATGCCGTAGCGCAGCAGACCGCCGACGCGATCGTTCTTTTCGAAGACCGTGACGCTGTGGCCGGCGCGCGCCAGTTGCTGCGCCGCGGCCAGGCCGGCAGGGCCGGCGCCGACGATGGCGACGGTCTTGCCGGTCTTGACCTTGGGCGGCTGCGGCTGCACCCAGCCCTCGGCCCAGGCGCGGTCGATGATGGCGTGCTCGATGGACTTGATGCCCACCGCGTCGTCATTGACGTTCAGCGTGCAGGCCGCCTCGCAGGGCGCGGGGCAGATGCGGCCGGTGAACTCGGGGAAGTTGTTGGTGCTGTGCAGCACCGTGATCGCATGCTTCCAGTCTTCAGGGCGGCCCTTGTAGACCAGGTCGTTGAAGTCCGGGATGACGTTGTTGACCGGGCAGCCGCTGTTGCAGAACGGTGTGCCGCAGTCCATGCAGCGGGCGCCCTGCTGCTTGGCCTGGTCAACGTTCAGCGCGATGACGAATTCCTTGTAGTTCTTGACGCGAGCGGTGACGGGCTCGTAGCCCTCTTCCAGACGCTCGTACTCCATGAAGCCGGTGACTTTTCCCACGACGGTGCTCCTCAGACTTTCGCAGCTGCAGGCGCCTTGGCCTGAGCGATGGTGGTGGCGGCTTCCTTGGCGGCGTTCAGCTCGCCCAGCGCGCGGCGGTATTCGTTCGGGAACACCTTGATGAACTTGGTGCGCGCCTCGGCCCAGTGGTCGAGGATGTCGCGCGCACGCTGGCTGCCGGTCCAGCGGTGGTGGTCTTCCAGCAGCTTGCGCAGGATGGCTTCGTCGGTCTGGGCCTCGCGGTCCACGCCGTCGACACCCTTGGTGCGGTGCCAGATGGCCTTGTCGACGCCCGCTTCCTGCTCCGCCGCCGTCTGCAGCTTCTCCAGCGTGACCATGCTGGTGTTGCAGCGCTTGGCGAAGTGGCCGTCCTCGTCGTAGACGTAGGCGATGCCGCCGCTCATGCCGGCAGCGAAGTTGCGGCCGGTCTTGCCCAGCACGGCGACAGTGCCGCCGGTCATGTACTCGCAGCCGTGGTCGCCCGTGCCTTCGACGACCGCCGTGGCGCCCGACAGGCGCACCGCGAAGCGCTCGCCCGCCACGCCGCGGAAGAAGGCCTCGCCGCGCGTTGCGCCGATCAGCGCGGTGTTGCCGACGATGATGTTCTTCGCTGCGTCGCCGCGGAAGTCGATGCTGGGGCGCACGACGACGCGGCCGCCGGACAGGCCCTTGCCGGTGTAGTCGTTGGCGTCACCGATCAGGTAGAAGCTGATGCCCTGCGCCAGGAAGGCGCCGAAGCTCTGGCCGCCCGTGCCTTCCATCTGGATGAAGATGGTGTGGTCGGGCAGGCCTTCCGGCTTGCGGCGGATCAGCTCGCCGGACAGGCGCGCACCGACCGAGCGGCGCACGTTGCTGACCTCCTGCATGAACTGCACCTTCTCGCCCTTCTCGAAGGCGGGCAGGCACTTCTCGATGAGCTTCACGTCCAGCGCCTTGTCCAGGCCGTGGTCCTGCACATCGTTGTGGATGCGGGCCACGTCGGCCGGCACGTTCGGGCGGTGGAAGATGCGGGCGAAGTCCAGGCCCTTGGCCTTCCAGTGCGAGATGGCCTTCTTGGTGTCCAGCCAGTCGCTGCGACCGATCAGGTCGTCGAACTTGCGCACGCCGAGCTGGGCCATGATCTGGCGCGCCTCTTCAGCGACGAAGAAGAAGTAGTTGACGACGTGCTCGGGGCGGCCGGTGAACTTCTTGCGCAGCACCGGGTCTTGCGTGGCCACGCCCACCGGGCAGGTGTTCAGGTGGCACTTGCGCATCATGATGCAGCCTTCGGCCACCAGCGGCGCGGTCGCGAAGCCGAACTCGTCGGCGCCCAGCAGCGCGCCGATGACGACGTCGCGGCCGGTCTTCATCTGGCCGTCGGCCTGCACGCGCACGCGGCCGCGCAGGCGGTTGACGACCAGCGTCTGCTGCGTCTCGGCCAGGCCCAGCTCCCACGGCGTGCCGCAGTGCTTGATGGACGACCAGGGCGACGCGCCCGTACCGCCGTCGTGGCCGGCGATGACGATGTGGTCGGCCTTGCACTTGGCCACGCCGGTGGCGATCGTGCCCACGCCGACTTCCGACACCAGCTTGACCGACACGTCGGCCTTCGGGTTGACGTTCTTCAGGTCGTGGATGAGCTGCGCCAGGTCTTCGATGGAGTAGATGTCGTGGTGCGGCGGCGGGCTGATGAGGCCCACGCCCGGCACCGAGTGGCGCAGGAAGCCGATGTACTCGGACACCTTGCCGCCGGGCAGCTGGCCGCCCTCGCCGGGCTTGGCGCCCTGGGCCATCTTGATCTGGATCTGGTCGGCGCTGACCAGGTACTCGGTCGTGACCCCGAAGCGGCCCGACGCGACCTGCTTGATCTTGGAGCGCAGCGAGTCGCCCTCTTGCAGCTCGTAGTCGGCCTCCATGATCTTGTGGCCGAGCACGTCGCCGATCTTGGCGCCGCCGACGATCTTGATGCCCTTGAGCTCGTTGCGGTAGCGGGCCGGGTCTTCGCCGCCCTCACCCGTATTGCTCTTGCCGCCGATGCGGTTCATCGCGACGGCCAGTGTGGCGTGGGCTTCGGTGGAAATGGAGCCCAGCGACATGGCGCCGGTGGCGAAACGCTTGACGATGTCGGCGGCCGACTCGACCTCTTCCAGCGGCACGGCCTTGGCGGGATCGAACTTGAACTCGAACAGGCCGCGCAGCGTCATGTGGCGCTTGCTCTGGTCGTTGACGATCTGGGCGAATTCCTTGTACGTCTCGAACTTGCCGCTGCGCGAGCTGTGCTGCAGCTTGGCGATGGCATCAGGCGTCCACATGTGCTCTTCGCCGCGGCTGCGCCAGGCGTACTCGCCGCCGGTCTCCAGCATGGTCTCCAGCAGCGGGTCGTCGCCGAAGGCGCCTTCGTGCATGCGGATGGCTTCCTCAGCCACCTCGAACACGCCGATGCCGCCGACCTGCGTGGGCGTGCCGCGGAAGTACTTCTCGACGAAGTCCGCCTTCAGGCCGATGGCCTCGAAGATTTGCGCGCCGCAGTAGGACATGTAGGTCGAGATGCCCATCTTGGACATGATCTTCGACAGGCCCTTGCCCACGGCCTTGATGTAGTTGTAGCGAGCCTGCTCGGCGGTCAGCTTCGGGGGCAGCTCGTCCTTCATCGCCTCGAGCGTTTCCAGCGCGAGATAGGGGTGGACAGCTTCGGCGCCGTAGCCGGCCAGCACGGCGAAGTGGTGCACCTCGCGGGCAGTGCCGGTCTCGACGACCAGGCCGGCCGTCGTGCGCAGGCCTTCACGCACCAGGTGGTGGTGGACGGCGGACAGCGCCAGCAGCGCCGGGATGGCGATGCGGTCGGCGCCGAGGTGGCGGTCCGTGATGATGAGGATGTTGTGGCCGCCCTTGATGGCGTCCACGGCCGAGGCGCACAGCGAGGCCAGTTGCGCTTCGACACCGGCACGGCCCCAGCCTACGGGATAGGTGATGTCCAGCTCGCAGGACTTGAACTTGCCGTTGGTCGGGCCTTCGATGTTGCGCAGGCGGGCCATGTCGTCGAAGTCCAGCACGGGCTGGCTGACTTCGAGGCGCATCGGCGGGTTGACGGCGTTGATGTCCAGCAGGTTCGGCTTGGGGCCGATGAAGCTGTTCAGCGACATCACGATGTTCTCGCGGATCGGGTCGATCGGCGGGTTCGTGACCTGGGCGAACAGCTGCTTGAAGTAGTTGTAGAGCGGCTTGTTCTTGCCCGACAGCACCGCCAGCGGCGAGTCGTTGCCCATGGAGCCAATGCCCTCTTCGCCGTTGGCGGCCATCGGGGCGAGCAGGAACTTGATGTCTTCCTGCGTCGTGCCGAAGGCCTGCTGGCGGTTCAGCAGCGACGTGGCGAAACCAGGGCGGGCGCCTTCCGGCACGGCGATGTCGTCCAGCTTGACGCGGACGTTCTCGATCCACTGGCGGTAGGGACGCGCATTGGCGTACTGGTTCTTCAGCTCCTCGTCATCGACGATGCGGCCCTGCTCCAGGTCGATCAGGAACATCTTGCCGGGCTGCAGGCGCCACTTCTTGACGATCTTGCTTTCGGGGATGGGCAGCACACCGGACTCGGAGGCCATGACGACCAGGTCGTCGTCGGTGATGCAGTAGCGGGCGGGGCGCAGGCCATTGCGGTCCAGCGCGGCGCAGACCTGGCGGCCGTCCGTGAAGGCCATCGCGGCCGGGCCGTCCCACGGCTCCATCATGGCGGCGTGGTATTCGTAGAACGCGCGACGGCGTTCGTCCATGCCTTCATGCTGCTCCCAGGCTTCCGGGATCATCATCATCGCGGCGTGCGCGAGCGGGTAGCCGGCCATCGTCAGCAGCTCGATGGCGTTGTCGAACGTGGCCGTGTCGGACTGGTGCTCGAAGCTGATCGGGTAGAGCTTCTGCAGATCGTCGCCCAGCACCGGCGACTTCATGACGCCTTCGCGGGCGCGCATCCAGTTGAAGTTGCCCTTGACCGTGTTGATCTCGCCGTTGTGGCAGACCATGCGGTACGGGTGAGCCAGCGGCCACTCGGGGAAGGTATTGGTCGAGAAGCGCTGGTGGACCAGCGCGATGGCGGACACGACGCGCGGGTCGGCCAGATCCTGGTAGTACTTGCCGACCTGGTCTGCCAGCAGCAGGCCCTTGTAGATGACCGTGCGGCAGCTCATGCTGGGCACGTAGTACTCGCGGCTGTGCGTCAGGTGCAGTGCCTGGATGGCGCTCGAGGCCGTCTTGCGGATGACGTAGAGCTTTCGCTCCAGTGCGTCGGGCACGATGATGTCCGGCCCGCGGCCGATGAAGATCTGGCGGATCACCGGCTCCTTCTCGCGCACGGTGGGCGACATGGGCATGTCGCGGTCCACCGGCACGTCGCGCCAGCCGATCAGCACCTGGCCTTCGGCCTTGATGGCGCGGGCCAGTTCCTGCTCGCAGGCCAGGCGCGAGGCGGCTTCCTTGGGCAGGAAGATCATGCCGACGCCGTACTCGCCGGGCGGGGGCAGCGTGATGCCCTGCTTGAGCATCTCCTCACGGTAGAACTCGTCGGGGATCTGGATCAGGATGCCCGCGCCGTCGCCCATCAGCTTGTCCGCACCGACCGCACCGCGGTGGTCCAGGTTCTCGAGGATCTTCAGACCCTGCTGGACGATGTTGTGCGCCTTCTGGCCCTTGATGTGAGCCACGAAGCCCAGGCCGCAGGCGTCCTTTTCATTGGCCGGACGGTAGAGCCCGTTCTCGGCGAGGTCTTGGATTTCGGACTGAATCTGCGCGGCGTGGCTCATGGCGCCCTCCTGGAACACAACAGGGCGGAAGCGTAATGCAGTGCAGCAAATGCGGCAACTTGATTAAAATGGGGTCAGAGTCAATTTAACTCAACCAAAAAGTACCGCCCTCAAATAAATAGGGCCATAGTCAAGCACCTTGCTTGTCGTTTGACAGCACCTCGGAAGCCACCTTGCGCGGCCGGCCACGCGGGCGCCGGGTCACCACCGCCGCGTGGTCCACCGCCAACGGCTTCAGGAAGGCGTCGCTGCCGACGGGCCGCCCCCGCAGCACCGATTCGGTGAAATGCGCCTGTTCAGCCACCGGCACGCCCTGCTCCAGGAACTCGCGGTAGGCGTGCTCTCGCTCGAACGGCGTGTTGCCGAGCAGCCAGTACATCTCGTGCTCCGTGACTAGCGAACTGCGTGCCAGCCCGAGGTGATGCTGGGCACTGGACCACGGCCACTGTGCCGGCTCCGCGCACAGTCCGGCGCGCACCGGGTTCAGTTCGATGTAGCGCATGCAGGCCAGCAGGTGGCGCTCGCCTTCGATCAGCCCGGCCCGGAACCGCCCCTCCCACAGCGTGCCGCTGCGCTGATGGCGGGCGTTGAACCAGCCCACGTAGCGCCGCCCCAGCGACTGCATCATGCGGCTGAGCGCCTCGGCCGCGGGCGGCGTCACCAGCAGGTGCAGGTGGTTGTCCATCAGCACATAGGCGTGGACGGCGACGCGGTACTGCCCGGCGGCCTCAGCCAGCGTGGCGAGCAGGTACTCGCGATCCAGATCGCTGTAAAAGATGGCCTGGCGGTTGTTGCCGCGCAGGATCACGTGGTGCGGTTGATCCGGCAGGATCAGGCGGGGAAGACGGGCCATGCGAGTCCTTGCTGCTCCGGCGCGGAGCGCTCGGGCAGCATAATCGACTCCGACCCCATTTTTAGAAGAGTGTCTTGCCGGTCAGCCGCTGGTGCTCGCGGATCGCGAAGCGGTCGGTCATGCCGGCGATGTAGTCGGCACAGGCGCGCTCGCGGTCGGGGCGCTCGGCGAAGTCGGGTGGCAGCTGCGTGGCGTCACCGGCGTAGACGACAAACAGGTCGCGCAGGACCTGCTCCGCACGCGCGCGCGTCGCCTGCACCTGCGGGTGGCGGTACAGGTTGGCAAACAGGAAGCGCTTCAAAGCCGAGCTCCTGGCCCGCATGTCGGAGCTGAAGCGCAGCAGCGGCCTGTCGGCGCGGCGTGCGGCGTCGGCATCGGCGGGCGCCGCCTCGGCCAGCGCGGCGCGGGTCGCGTCGATGATGTCGTAGACCTGCGCCGACAGCATGCGGCGGATGGTCTCGAACAGCAGCCGCTTGCCGGCCAGCTGCGGATGCGCATCCAGCGCCGCACGCCAGTGCTCGCGCACCAGTTCCACCTCCAGCAGTTGCTCCAGCTCGATGAGGCCCGAGCGCACGCCGTCGTCCACGTCGTGCGCGTTGTAGGCCACTTCGTCGGCGACATTGCACAGCTGCGCTTCCAGGCTGGGCTGGCCGCCGCGCAGGAAGCGCTTCGCGATGCCGCCCGGCTCCACCGCGTCGATCAGCTCGGCATTGCGGCGCGAGCAATGCTTGAGGATGCCCTCGCGCGTCTCGAAGCAGAGGTTGAGCCCGTCGAAGGCCGGGTAGCGCTGCTCCAGGTGGTCGACGACGCGCAGCGACTGCAGGTTGTGCTCGAAGCCGCCGTGGCCCTGCATGCATTCGTCCAGCACGTCCTGCCCGGCATGGCCGAACGGCGTGTGGCCCAGGTCGTGGGCCAGCGCGACGGCCTCGACGAGGTCCTCGTCCAGGCCCAGGCTGCGGGCGATGGAACGGCCCAGCTGCGCCACCTCCAGCGAGTGCGTCAGCCGCGTGCGGAACAGGTCACCCTCGTGGTTGAGGAAGACCTGCGTCTTGTAGACCAGCCGGCGGAAGGCCGTGCTGTGGATGATGCGGTCGCGGTCGCGCTGGAACTCGCTGCGCGTCGGCGCGGCCGGCTCGGGGAGGCGACGGCCGCGGCTGCGCGCCGGGTCGGCGGCGTAAGCCGGGCGTGCCGCCGTTGCCATCAGGCGGCTCCGTGCGCGGCCAGCGTGTCGGCGATCAGTGCGTCGGGCACGGCATGCAGCCCCGCCCGTCCCAGCGCCTCGATGAGCACGAAGCGGATCGCCCCTGCCTCGGCCTTCTTGTCCACCCGCATCAGCTGCAGGTAGCGCTCGGCGCCCAGCCTGGGCGGCACGACCGGCAGGCCGGCGCGCTCGATCAGCGTGCGCAGCCGCGCGGTGAAGTCGGCCGGTATCAGGCCCAGGCGATGCGACAGGTCCGCCGCCAGCACCATGCCGCAGGCGACCGCCTCGCCATGCAGCCATTCGCCGTAGCCCAGGCCAGACTCGATCGCGTGGCCGATGGTGTGGCCGAAGTTCAGGATGGCGCGCAGGCCCTGCTCCTTCTCGTCCTGCCCCACCACGTCGGCCTTGATCTCGCAGCTGCGGCGTACCGCGTAGCCCAGCACCGCCTTGTCGCGCGCCAGCAGCGCATCGAGGTTGTCCTCGATCCAGCACAGGAAGCCGGCATCGGCGATGGGGCCGTACTTGATGACCTCGGCCAGGCCCGCGCGCAGTTCGCGGTCGGGCAGCGTGTCCAGCGTGTCCAGGTCGGCGATGACGCGTTCGGGCTGGTAGAACGCGCCCAGCATGTTCTTGCCCAAAGGGTGGTTGATGGCGGTCTTGCCGCCCACCGACGAGTCGACCTGCGCCAGCAGCGTCGTGGGCACCTGCACGAAAGGCACGCCTCGCATGTAGGTGGCGGCCGCAAAGCCGGTCATGTCGCCCACCACGCCGCCGCCCAGCGCGAACAGCACGGTCTTGCGGTCCAGCGCCTGGCCCAGCAGGTGGTCGAAGACGAGGTTCAGGCCGGCCCAGTCCTTGTGCCGCTCGCCATCGGGCAGCGCAACCACGTCGACGCGTGGATAGACGGCCAGCAGCCGCTCGCGCAGGCGCTGCGCGTACAGCGGCGCCACGGTCTCGTTGCTGACGATGACGGCCGCCGCGGCCTTGGGCAGCCCTTGCCAGCTGGCCGGCACGTCGAGCAGGCCGGAGCCGATGCGGATCTCGTAGTCGCGGTCGTCGGGAAGCGGGATGTGGACGGTGTCGGTGGCGGGCATGCGGCGAGTGTAAGAGCCGCCCTCCCCGGCTGACGCCGTCAGTGCGGCTCGGCGCCGACCGTGGCCGCCACGCGGGACGGGTCCAGCAGGCCGGCCAGCTCCAGCTGCATCAGCGCCATGTTGACGAGCGCATGCACCGACGGGCGGGCGCTCTCCAGCACATAGTGCGCACAGCGCCGGTACAGCGGGTCGCGCTGCTGGTGCAGCTCGCGCAGCTTGGCCAGCGGGTCCTTCACCTGCAGCAACGGCCGGGTCGTGTCATGACGAAGGCGGCGGAACAGGTCTTCGGGCGTGGAGCGGAGGTAGAGCACCGTCGAGCCGGCATGCAGCAGCTCGCGGTTGCGCTCGCGCAGCACCGCACCGCCGCCGGTGGCCAGTACACCGTCACCGGGCCGGGCGATCAACTCGGCGAGCACCTCGGTCTCCAGGTCACGGAAGGCATCCTCGCCGTGCTGGTCGAAGAACTGCCGGACGCTGCCGCCGACGCGGTGCTCGATCTCATGGTCCGAATCGACAAAAGGCACGCCGATCTGGCGTGCCAGTTGCTTGCCGACGGTGGACTTGCCACCGCCGGGCATGCCGACGAGCGTGAGCTTCAGCGCCACTCAGGGGCACGCATTCCTGTGGATCGTGAAACTGAAGGTCGTGCCGACGCCGCTGGGCGATGTCAGGTTGACGAACACGGTACCCACGCTGGCGGTGTCGAAGTCGTAGCCCACAGCGAAACCCGTCGCGTCATACGAACTGGCCACCGGTGAGCCGCCGGCCAGCTCGGCTTTGAAGCCGACGGTCGTGGTCGAAGCACCGATCACGGTCCCTGCGGCCATCGGGTTCAGGCGCGGATAGACGTCATAGCCGCCGGACGACTTGGGCAGGCCGGGGTTGTTGTCGGCGGCGATCAGGAACACGCTGCCGGTGGTGCCGGCGTTGCAGACGCGGTCACCAGCGCTGAGCGCATAGAAGTTCGCCGTGTCGGTGACGTTGCGGCCCACCTGCAGTGTGATGGGTGTGGTCGCTTTGCCGGTGGCAGAGCTGCCGAGCGGCCACAGCGGACGTGCCGTGGACGTGGACAGCACCGTCTCCATCGCACGCCGCACGTAGACCTGGCCTGCACCGCTCCACTTGTTGTCACAGGTGCCGGGCACCGATGGGACCGACGAGTCCATACGCAACAGGATGCCAGCCGTGCCCGTCCAGGTCTTGCAGGTGCTGCTGGTGTTGCTGGGCAGCGTCAGGCCGATGTACTCGTCGAAGGCGCTGTCGTACAGGCCGTCGTAGTTGCGGTCCTTGAAGATGTTGCCGAGGTCCTGGAACTCCTCGTTCTGGCTCAGGTCGTAGACGTTGTTGCCGTTCTTGTCGATGAAGGATTCCTCCCCCAGCGCATAGGCCACGATGGTGGCGCGGCCGTCCACCGGCTTGGGCGACGCGGAGGCGTAGTTCACCGTGGCCTGCGAGATGCCGTTGATCTGCGTGATCTGCTTGCTGGACTCGATCTGGCCGCTTTCGGCGACGAAGTTGATCACCGTGCCCAGCGGCACCGGGTTGCCGCTGCGGTCCGCAGCCAGGATGGTGTAGGTGTTGAGCGTGTTGTCGCGGTCATAGCCTTCGATGTTGAAGGTGCGCTGCGACATCGAGAAGTTCAGCTGCGACGGCAGGCCGATGCCCACGCTGAGGTTGCTGGACACCGTGGCGATATTGCCGCCAGCGGCACAGGGCGCCAAACAAGCATGAACGCGAACTGGCGTGGGTTGCGTGCCAGAGTTCACCCTCACAGACACGCGTCCGAGCGCATTTGAAGTCTGAGTAAACGGATCAGAGGAAAGCGGACTGACGGACTCGACACCCCGCCCTTCCATACTCACACCACCCGCGCCCGTCTGCAGACGGAGCTCCACAAGCTTGTTCGGAAGCGGCTGACCCGCTGAATCCCGAACTTCGAATGTGACGATAGAAGATTCTGTGAATCCAGACCCCTTCAGGAAGATCTGCTCTGGGGCCGCCGAAATGAAGGCCAAGCTGGTTGCATTTGGATCGGCGATGGGCAAGGTAAGTTGCTTAGCAGTAGAGGTGCCGTCGATCACGACTTGCAGCAAATCACCCGACTTTTGAACAGTAGCACACCCCGAGTCGCGGAACTGCACATCAAAAGTATTGCTGGTAGCCGAGATGGCGGCAGGAGAAACCGTGCCCTTACCAGCCGCAGCACATGCTGACGAAATGCTCAGCTTCACCGGCGACTCGACAGCTGCTCCGGTGAGAGTAACGCGAAGGGTAGTCTGACCGTATGCAGACAGAGGATTAGTTGCAGTAATGGAGCTATCCGCAACTACGAAGCTCTGAATCGTGGCATTGGTGGCCTGGACCTGGAAGCCCTGCGTCGCGGACAACGAGGAACCGGAGTACTGCACGGTGGCTGTGACCTCGTCGGCGCCGGCCGACGCCGACGTGGCGGGCGACAGCAGCGCGACGGCCTTGCCGGTCGCGTCCGTCAGCGCGGTGCCGACGTTGGTGCGACCCAGCGCACGCACGACCGCGAAAGTGACAACCTGGCCGGACACCGGCTGGCCGCGCGAGTCGGTCAGCGTGGCCGTGACGGTGGCGGGCACGGCGGCGCTGACGGACGTCGAGGACAGGCCCAGCGACAGCACCGGCGTGCCGGGCGACGTGGCGCTGACAACCTGCACCGGCTTGCTGTCGGTGGCGGCGATGTTGTTCACCGTGACGTTGGCACGGACGACGTCGGCGCCGTTGGACGTCGACACGGCCTGCGTCGCGGTGACCTTGGCGACACCGGTGGCATCGGTCACTGCCGTGGAGGCATCGAACTTCACGAGGCCGAATTGAGAGCTGAACTGCACCACCTGGCCCGAGACGGGGTTACCGCCCACGTCACGCACCAGCACGCTGACGGTGGCGGATGCCGTTGTCGAGTTGATCGTGGAGTTGCTCAGAGTCATCGTCGCCGTCGGCGACTCGCCGACGATCTGCACGATGACGGTGCTGTCCAGGAACTGGCTCGCGTAGTTGGTGGTCACGCGCAGGGTGTCGGTCGACGACGAGGTGCCCGCGAACGTACCCAGCTTGAGCGTGCTGCGCACGATGCCGTTGGTATCGGTCGGACCGGTGTCCGGCGTCGGTGTCACGTTGATGATGGACGACGGCGAGAAGCTGACGATCTGGTTCGCCACCGGGTTGCCGGCCGCATCGCGCAGCGTAGCGGTGACCTGAGGCGCCGGCTGCGACAGACGCAGCGTGACCGTGGCCGGGCTGACGGTCAGTGTGGGCAGCGCGTTGGTGACCGTGAATGCCTGCTGCGCGCTGATGGACGTGGACCCGATGACGGCGAACGCGGTCACGTAGTCGGCACCGGTCACACCGGACGAACTGGCCTTCAGCGTTGCCGTGGCCTGACCGCTGGCATCTGTGCGCACGGTGGCGACCGACAGGTCGGCCAGGTTGCCGCGGCCTGTCGCCAGGCTCACCACGACATCGGACAGCGCCACGCCGGTGGCCGACTTCAGCGACAGCGTGACTGTCGCGCCGACGGCCGGCGTGATCTGCGTCGTCGACAGGTTGACGGTCAGAGCCGGGCCGCTGGTGTTGCCGGTCGGCGACGGCGTGACGACCGCGATCTGCGCCGTCTTCGTGATGGAGCCGCTGACGGCCGTCACGGTGATCGTGCGCTTGGACTGGTCGGAGCCGATGCGGACCGAGCCCGTCACGACGCCGGAGGTGTCGGTCTTGGTGTCGCTGGTGGAGACCAGCGCGTTGGAGTCGACGGAGATGGACACCGGCACGTTGGCCAGGGTGTTGCGCTTGCCGTCCAGTGCATAGACGGTGACGAGCACCGAGCCCGTACCATCGGTGGGCAGCGAGGCGCCGCTGAGCGTGAGGACGAGGTCGGACGCGGTGGTGCCGGTCGTGCCGCCGGTGCCGCCGCCGGTCCCTGGGAAGGTCGGGTCACCGGCACTGCCGCCGCCGCCGCCGCAGGCGGACAGCAAGGTGGCCATGCCCAGCCCCAGCGCAGCCTGGGCGAGGCGCCGCCAGCCCTGCGTGACGATGGATTGCAACATCTGGAACTCCTGGATATCTCTGAATGTCTGGGGCTCAGCGCACCGCGGCTCGCTCGCTGACGACCTTGGGCGTCAGGAAGATCAGCAGCTCGGTTTTGGAGGTCGTGCGCGTCTTGTTCTTGAACAGGTTGCCGACGAAGGGCACGTCGCCCAGCAGCGGCACCTTGTTGATGGTCTCGCCTTCGTCCTGGGTGTAGATGCCGCCGATGACCACCGTGCCGCCGTTCTCCACCAGCACCTGCGTCTGCACGTGCTTGGTGTTGATGGCGTAGCCTTGCGGCGTCAGCGTGCCGCGGCTGTCCTTGTTGACGTCCACGTTCAGGATGACGCTGCCTTCCGGCGTGATCTGCGGCGTGACCTCCAGCTTGAGGTTGGCCTTGCGGAACGCAATGGACGTCGCACCGCTGGCGGTGGCGACCTGGTAGGGCAGCTCTTCGCCCTGCTCGATCAGCGCCTTGACCTGGTCGGCCGTGATGACGCGCGGGCTGGACACCACCTTGCCCTTGCCGTCCGACTCCAGCGCCGACAGCTCCAGGTTCAGGAAGCGGTTGGCGGTGGCGCTGAACAGCGACACGGCGATGGTCTGGGCCACGGCGCCGGCAAAGCTGTCCGACGAGGTGTTGGCCGGCAGGTTGACGAAGTTGGTGTTGTTGTAGCCCGGGTCGGTGGCGTTCTGGCGGGTCTGCCAGCCGACGAGGTTGTAGTTGCTGCCCACGGTCAGGTAGTTGTCGCCACCGACGCCGTAGCCGGGGATGCCGCCGGCGCGGCCGCGGGCGTCGTAGCCACCCAGCTTCACGCCCAGCGCACGGCCGAAGCGGTCGTTGGCTTCGACGATGCGGGCCTCGATCAGCACCTGGCGCACCGGCACGTCGATCTTGGCGATCATGGCCTGGATCTCTTCGAGCTTGCTCGGGATGTCCGACACGAAGAGCTGGTTGGTGCGCGCCTCGGAGATGACGCTGCCGCGCGGCGACAGGATGCGCGTGCCGCTGCTGGAGCCGCCGCTGCCGCCCGAACTGCCGCCCGTGCCGATGCTCTGGCCCGCCAGGCCCTTGGCGATCTCCTCGGCCTTCACGTAGTTCAGCTGGAAGGACTGGGTGCGCACCGGCTCCAGCTGGGCGATGGCGGCCTTGGCCTCCAGGTCCAGCTTTTCCTTGGTGGCCAGCTCATCCTTGGGCGCGATCCACAGCACGTTGCCGGACTTCCTCAGCCCCAGGCCCTTAGCCTGCATGATGATGTCCAGCGCCTGGTCCCAGGGCACGTCCTTCAGGCGCAGCGTGACGTTGCCGGTCACGGTGTCGCTGGTGACGACGTTGAAGTTGGTGAAGTCGGCGATGACCTGCAGCAGCGCGCGCACTTCGATGTTCTGGAAGTTCAGCGACAACTTGTCGCCGGCATAGCCCGGCCCCTGCGTCAGCTTGTTGGGATCGACCTTCTGCGGCCGCACCTCCAGCACGAATTGGTTGTCGCTCTGGTAGGCGCTGTGCTCCCAGTTGCCCTTGGGCTCGACGACCATGCGCACGCGATCGCCCACCTGCGTCGTGGAGATCAGCTGCACCGGCGTGCCGAAGTCGGTCACGTCGATCTTGCGGCGCAGGTTGTCGGGCAGGCTGGAGCGCAGGAACTCGACGACCAGGCTCTGGCCCTGCTGCTGGATGTCCACGCCGACCTGGTTGCTCGGCAGGTTGACGATGACGCGGCCGGCACCGTCCGCACCGCGGCGGAAGTCGACGTCGCGCAGCGACTGCGGCGCCGCGTTCAGGCTCTGCGCGAAGTGCACCGGCTCGCCCGGCGGCTGTGCGGCAGCCGCGGCAGCCGAGTTCAGCACCAGCACCAGCGCGTTGCCTTCCAGCTTGGCGCTGTAGGTGGAAGCCTGGCGCAGGTTCAGCACGACGCGCGAACGGTCCCCCGCCTGCGCCACGTTGGCCGAACGCAGGTTGCCCTGGTTGATGTCCACCAGGTTGCGGCCGATGCCGTTGACGACGCCCGGCAGGTCGATCGCGATACGCGGCGGCGTCTGCACCGTGAAGCCCGTGGGCACGGCCGGCAGCGGCTCGCTCAGCTCGATGCGCACGACATCCACGCCAGCCTGCTGGCTGGTGTTGATCGCGCGGATCTGGGTCTGTGCCCAGGCCACCGGTGCGCCCAACAGCGCAAAGGCGACGCCCAGCATCCAGCTACGGCCCATAGCCTTGTTCTCCTGCAGTGTGTTCATCGTCCCTTCTCCTGTAGCTGGAGGGTACTGGTGCGCTCGATCCACTCGCCCGCAGCGTCCTGGACGACTTCTCGCAACGTGATTTCGGTTTCGCTGATCTTGGTGACGCGACCGAAGTTCTGGCCGAGGTAGTCCCCGGCCTTGACCTGGTAGAGCAGGTTGTCGACGCGCAGCAGCGCATAGCGCTTGCCGTCACGCGTCAGGCTGCCCACCATGGACATGCTGTCCAGCGGATAAGCCTCCAGCGGCTCCTTGCGCCGGTTGATCTCGGCCGTCAGCAGCGAGTTGGGCTGGGCCGCCTCCTGCTTGATGGCGACGCTGAGCTTCTGCGCGCTGAAGGGGTCCACGCCCGCGGCCGACTCGTAGGGCTGCGGCAGGAACTTCTTGGGCGGCAGCAGCGGCGTGACGGACGGCTTGGCCTCCTTGCGCTGCTGCTCCATCCACTGGCGCAGCTCATCCATGTCGGTGCCGCATCCGGACAGCGCGACCGTGGCGGTCAGGCAAATCAGCAGGCGCCTCATTTCTTGCCTCCGGCCTTGGTCGCAGCCTTCTTCTGTTCAGCCACTTCCGTCGCATCGAGGTAGCGGTAGGTACGCGCGGTCGCCTCCATGCTCAACGGGCTGGCGGGGTTGGCCGGCGCAACAACGATGAGGTTGTGCAGCGTCACGATGCGCGACAGGTTGGCCACGTCGGCCGCGAACGCGCCGATGTCGTGATAACGGCCCGACACGCGCACCGCGATGGGCAGCTCGGCGTAGTAGTCCTTCACCAGCACCTGCCCCGGGCGGAACAGCTCGAACTGCAGGCCGCGACCGACGCCGGCGCTGCTGATGTCGGACAGCAGCGAGTCGATCTCGGCCTTGCCGGGCAGTTGCTTCTCGAGCTGGGTCACGTATTCCTCGACCTGGCTCTTCTGCTTGCGCAACTCGGGCAGGTTGACGGCCTGCCCCAGCTTGTTGCGGAAATCGTCGCGCAGCCGGGGCTCGCGGGCGTACTCGGCCTCCAGCCGCGCCTGCTCGTCGGACAGCAGCACGAAGTAGCCGCCAACGACGACCAGCGCCATGACGAACAGCCCGGCAGCCAGCTTGGGAGCCAGCGGCCACTGGCCGGGCTCCTTGGGGTTGAGCTCCTGGAACTGCGCGGCGAACTCCGCGAACCAGGCGTTCAGGTCGATCTTTTTCAAAGAGGTGGCCATGTCGGTCAGCCCTTGGTCGGCGCAGAGGCGCCCGTTGCGGCGTCGCGCGGCGGCACCTTGATCGAGACCTTCATGGAGAAGTCCAGCAGGCGACGTGCATCACGCGTGTTGGTGGTGACGGCCGCCAGCTTCACCTCGATGAGGTCCGGCTTCTCCAGCCACTCCGAGCCACGCGACACGTTGCGCAGGAACTCCGACACGCGCTCGTTGGTCTGCGCGATGCCGCTGACCGTCACGACCTTGTCGGTCTGGCGGATGGCCGTCAGGTAGATGCCTTCGGGCGCCAGGCGCGCCAAGTCGTTGAGCAGCTGGACGGGCGTGTTGCGGTCGGTCTGCAGGTCTTCCACCGCGCGCTGACGCGACTTCAGCGACTCGATCTCGGCCTTCAGGTTGGCGATGTCCTTGATCTGCGCCTCGAGGCGCGTGATCTCGTTCTGGATGTAGGCGTTGTGCGACTGCTGCTCCTGCGTCAGGAACTGCAGCAGCAGGTAGCCCGCGGCAACGACACCGGCGCCGGCCGCAGCGGCCACGCCCATGCCCACGAAGAACGCGGCCTTGCGCCGCTTGCGCCTTTCCTCTCGGTAAGGCAGCAGGTTGATCAGGATCACTGGAAAAACCTCCGCATCGCGAGGCCGCAGGCGGTGAGGTAGGACGGCGCCTCACGTTGCAGCCTGGACTCGCGCACGGACGAGGCCAGGCCCATGTTCTCGAAGGGGTTGACCACCATGCAGGCAAAGCCCGTCAGGTCGGTCACGCGCTCCTTGAGCCCCGGCAGCGTCGCGGTGCCACCGGCCAGCATCACGTAGTGCACCTTGTGGTGCGGCGTGCTGGTGAAGAAATACTGCAGCGCCCGGCCGATCTCCTGGGACAGACTGTCGACGAAGGGGTTGAGCACACTGGTGTCGTAGTCCTCGGGCAGGTCGTTGGACAGCTTCTTCTGCTCGGCCTCCTCGAAGGAGAAGCCGTACTGGCGCGAGATCAGCTGCGTGAGCTGCGAGCCGCCGAAGGACTGGTCGCGGTCGTACAGCAGCTCGTCGTCGCGCAGCACCTTGAGGCTGGTGGTGTCGGCGCCGATCTCGAACAGCGCGACCAGCGCGTCCTTGCCTTCGTTGGGCAGCGCGGCGATCAGCCGGCCCATCGCCATGCGCGACGCGTGCGACTCGATGTCCAGCACGACGGGGCGCAACCCGGCCGCCTCGGCCAGACCCTGGCGGTCCTGCACGCGGTCCTTGCGCGACGCGGCGATCAGTACCTCGACGTCGCCGACCGACGTGGGACTGGGGCCGATGACGCAGAAGTCCAGGCTCACCTCGTCCAGCGAGAACGGGATGTACTGGTTGGCCTCGGCCTCGACCTGCAGCTCGAGCTCTTCCTCGCGCAGGCCGGCGGGCAGCATGATCTTCTTGGTGATGACGGCCGACTGCGGCATCGCCAGCGCGGCGTCGCGCGTCTTGCTGCCGCTGCGCGCCACGACGCGACGCACGGCGTCCGCCACCTCATCGAACTTCTCGATCTGGCCGTCGGCGATCCACCCCTTCTCGAACGGCTCGCTGGCGAAACGCTCCAGCACGAACTCGCCGCTCTTGGTCTGGCTCAACTCGACCAGCTTGACGCTGGACGAGCTGATATCCAGACCGATCAAGGGTGGGTGCGTGCGACCCAGAAGTGCGTCGAGTATTCCCATGCCCTTTATCGCCGATGCGTTGAGTTACGTATCGGACTATTAATAAGTTACTTGAATGCTAGCAGCAAAGCCTTTGACACCGAACGGAAATCCGGCGCGAGCTGGTAACGCCACGTTGCTAAACATACACGAAGGGAGCGGCTTGCACGCTCCTGAAAAACACATGGGTCGCGTTCGTTTGGCACACCTTTTGGGGGCATGTGCGGTATGTAAGCCGGCCGGGTGGCCCTTCCTATAATCCGCCGCCTCTTCTCCTTGCGCCCGCGGGCGTGCTTTGCCGGCACATGAAAGACAAGTCTCGACCCGCTGCGCCCAGCCCCTCGCCCGCAGCCGCCGGCCCCGCCCCCGCCTCCCGCTCCGCCACGCTAGGCGCCCGCCTGGGCCGGCTCGGGCTGTGGGCGCTGGGCCTGCTGGCCGGTGGCACGGCGGCCGTGGCGCTGCTGCTGGCGCTGGGCCTGGCGCTGGCCTACCCCAACCTGCCCGACATCAGCGGGCTGACCGACTACCGCCCCAAGCTGCCGATGCGCGTGCTGTCCAGCGGCGGCGTGCTGCTGGGCGAGTTCGGCGAGGAGCGGCGCAGCTACCTGCCCATCCAGCAGACACCCAAGGTCATGCAGGAGGCGGTGCTGGCCATCGAGGACGCGCGCTTCTATCAGCACGGCGGCGTGGACTACTTGGGCATCATCCGCGCGGGCCTGGCCAACGTCGGCGAGTCGCGCAGCCAGGGTGCGTCCACCATCACGATGCAGGTGGCGCGCAACTTCTACCTGTCCACCGAGAAGACCTTCACGCGCAAGATCTACGAGATCCTGCTGGCGCTGAAGATCGAGGCGGCGCTGCCCAAGGAGAAGATCCTCGAGATCTACATGAACCAGATCTTCCTGGGCCACCGCGCACACGGCTTCGCGGCAGCCAGCGAGGTCTATTTCGGCAAGACGCTGGACAAGCTCAGCGTCGCCGAGGCGGCGATGCTGGCCGGGCTGCCCAAGGCGCCCTCGGCCTACAACCCCATCAACAACCCGCGCCGCGCCACCATCCGCCAGCAGTACATCATCGAGCGGATGTACGAGACCGGCTACATCACGGAAGAGCAGCGTGACGAGGCCAAGGCCGAGAAGCTGCGCATCCGCCCCGTGCAGGAGTCGGCCTCGCACGCCGAGTTCGTCGCCGAGGCGGCGCGCCAGCTGATCTTCAGCCAGTACGGCGACGAAGCGTACTCGCGCGGGCTGAACGTCTACCTGACGCTGGACAGCGCCGAGCAGAACACCGCCTACCGCGCGCTGCGCCGCGGCATCCTGGACTACGAGAAGCGCCAGGTCTACCGCGGCCCCGAGGCCTATGCCGACCTGCCCGGCGACGCCAAGGCACTGGACGCCCGCATCGCCGAGGCGCTGGCCGATCACCCGGCCAACGACGAGCTGCTGGCCGCCGTCGTGCTGGACGCCGACCCGAAGAAGGTGACCGCCGTGCTGCAGAGCGGCGACGCCATCACCATCACCGGCGACGGCCTGAAGCCCGCCACGTCCGGCCTGTCCGACAAGGGCAACCCCAAGACGCGCATCCGTCGCGGCGCCGTCATCCGCGTCGTCAAGGGCGCGAAGCAGAAGGACGGCGGCGAGTGGACCGTCACGCAGCTGCCCGAGGTGGAAGGCGCGTTCGTGTCGCTGGACCCGCGCACCGGCCAGGTCCGCGCGCTGGTGGGTGGCTTCGACTACAACAAGAACAAGTTCAACCACGTCACGCAGGCCTGGCGCCAGCCGGGCTCCAGCTTCAAGCCCTTCATCTACTCGGCGGCGCTGGAGAAGGGCTTCACGCCCGCCACCATCGTCAATGACGCGCCGCTGTTCTTCGACGCCGGCACCACCGGCAGCCAGCCGTGGGAGCCGAAGAACTACGACGGCAAGTTCGAAGGCCCCATGCCGCTGCGCACGGCGCTGGCCAAGTCCAAGAACATGGTGTCCATCCGCGTGCTGCACTCGGTGGGCGTGAAGTACGCGCAGGAATGGATCACCCGCTTCGGCTTCGAGGCCGAGAAGCACCCGGCCTACCTGACGATGGCGCTGGGCGCGGGCTCCGTGACGCCGATGCAGATGGCCCAGGGCTACGCAGTGTTCGCCAACGGCGGCTACCGCGTGAACCCGCAGCTCATCGCCCGCATCACCGACAACAAGGGCCGCCAGCTCTACGAGGCCCAGCCCGTCACGCTGGCTGACAGCGCCCGAGCCATCGAGCCGCGCAACGCCTTCCTGATGAGCAGCCTGCTGCAGGAGGTCACGCGCAGCGGCACGGCGGCGCGCGCACAGGCCACGCTGAAGCGGCCCGACATCTACGGCAAGACCGGCACCACCAACGACTCGATGGACGCCTGGTTCGCCGGCTACCAGAAAGACCTGGTCGCCATCGTCTGGATCGGCTACGACCAGCCGCGCAAGCTGGGCGACCGCGAGACCGGCGGGGGCTTGAGCCTGCCGGTGTGGATCGAGTACATGCTGGTCGCGCTGAAGAACAAGCCGGTCGACGAGATCACGCCGCCCGAGGGCGTCATCAACGTCAATGGCGAGTGGTTCTACGAGGAATACACGGCCGGCAACGGCGTGAAGGAACTCGCCGCCGAGCCGAATGCCCCCCCTGCGGCGACGGACGACGAGAAGAAGTCCATCCTGGACCTCTTCAAACGGTAGGTGCCGTCAGGCGATGAACTGCAGCGCCTGACCGCTCTGTTCGCTGGCGCTGTGCGAGAGGCGCGCCAGGAACTCCTGGCCTTCGCGGTCCACCCACTGCGTGCCGTCCCACTTGAAGTGGTAGCCGCCGGAGCGCGCGGCCAGCCAGATCTCCTGCAGCGGCGGCTGGGTGTTGATGACGATCTTGCTGCCGCCCGGCAGGCTCAGCTCCAGCAGGCCGCCGGTGCGGTGGGCGTCGATGTCAACCACGTCGTCGTCGAGCCAGGCATCGACCTGCGCCTCGATGCGGGCGAGCAGCGCGTGGGACTTGGCGTGGTAATCGGCGTCGGACAGGGACATAAACTGCGGCAATGAAGAGTTCTGCCGTCAGTGTAGGTGGGCGCCTGATCGCCCTGGCCATCACCCTTACCGCGCTTGCGGGTTGCGGGCAGAAAGGGCCGCTGACGCTGCCCAAGCCGGCCGACGCGGCGTCCGCGCCAGCCCCGGCGAATCGCTAGCCCCGCCCCTCCTCCACCGCGTGGCAGGCCACGCGCACGCCGCGGACTTCCAGCAGCGCTGGCCGCTCGGCCTTGCAGCGCGCGTTCGCCAGCGGGCAACGCGGGTGGAAGCTGCAGCCGCTAGGCGGGTTCAGCGGGTTGGGCACCTCGCCCTGCACCGGCGTGCGGGCGCGGCCGGTCATGTGGATGTCGGGGATCGCGTCCAGCAGCATGCGCGTGTACGGGTGCTGCGGCCTGGCGAACAGCGCGGCCTTGTCGGCCACCTCCACCAGCCGCCCCAGGTACATGACCCCGACCTCGTCCGCCACATGGCGCACGACGGCCAGGTTGTGCGAGATGAAGAGGTAGGTCAGCCCGCGCTCGCGCTGCAGGTCCTTCATGATGTTGAGCACCTGCGCCTGCACGGACACATCCAGCGCCGACGTCGGCTCGTCGCAGACCAGGAACTCCGGCTGCGTGGCGAGGGCGCGCGCGATGGAGATGCGCTGGCGCTGGCCGCCCGAGAACTGGTGCGGGAACTTCTGCGCATCGGCCGGGTTCAGGCCCACCGAACTCAGCAGCTCGCCCACGCGCTGGCGGGCCTCGGCATCGGTCTTCACGAGGCCATGCTCGCGCAGCGGCTCGGCGACGATGTCCAGCACCTGCCAGCGCGGGTTCAGCGACGCGTAGGGGTCCTGGAAGATCATCTGCATGCGCCGGCGCAGCGGCAGCGCGCCCGGGCCGGCCAGCGTCTTCGCGATGTCCTCGCCATCGACGCTGACGCTGCCCCGCGTGGCGCCGTACAGCCCCACCAGCAGCCGCGCCACGGTGCTCTTGCCGCAGCCGCTCTCGCCCACCAGCGCCAGCGTCTGGCCGCGCTGGATGGTGAACGACACGCCGTCCACCGCATGCACGAAGGCCCTGGGCTTGCGCTCGACGACGCGGTTCAGCCAGGGCGGCGACACGTCGAAGACCTTGGCCAGGTCGCGCACTTCCACGAGTGGCCGGCTCATTGCACGCCCTCCCCGGTGACCGGCTGCCAGCAGGCGGCGCGGGTCGCGCTGACGTCGGCCAGTTCGGGCCGGTCGGTGCGGCAGCGGTCGACGACGCGCGTGCAGCGCGGGTTGAAGGCGCAGCCCGGCGGGATGGCGTTCAGCCGCGGCATCGCGCCGTCGATCTGCAGCAGCCGCTCGCGGTCTTCGTCCATGGCCGGGATGGAGCCCATCAGCCCCACGGTGTAAGGGTGCGCCGGGCGGTGGATGACGTCGGCCACCGGGCCGATCTCGGCGATGCGGCCGGCGTACATGACGGCGACGCGGTCGCAGGTCTCGGCAATGACGCCCATGTCGTGCGTAACCAGCATGACGGCCGCGCCCTGCTCCCGGCAGACCTGCTTCAGCAGCGCAATGATCTGCGCCTGGATGGACACGTCCAGCGCCGTCGTCGGCTCGTCGGCGACGATGAGCTTGGGCGCGGCCGCCAGCGCGAGCGCGATGACGACGCGCTGGCGCATGCCGCCGGAGAACTGGTGCGGGTAGTGGTCGATGCGGGCCTCGGGCGCGGGGATGCCCGTGGACGCCAGCAGCTCGATGGCGCGCGTGCGCGCCTGCGCCGCCGTCAGGTCCAGGTGGGTCGTGATCGTTTCGACGAGCTGGTGGCCGACGGTGTAGAGCGGGTTCAGCGACGTCAGCGGGTCCTGGAACACGGCGCCGATCTCGCGGCCGCGCACACGCCGCATCTGTTCGTAGGGCAGGTTGTCGATGCGCCGGCCCGCGAGGCGGATCTCGCCGGCGGCGATGCGGCCCGGCGGGTCCAGCAGGCCGATGATGGCCGCGCCGGTCAGCGACTTGCCGGCGCCGGACTCACCCACCACGCCCAGGATCTCGCCCGGCGCGATCGAGAAGGAGATGTCGTCCAGCGCCAGCAGCGTGCCGCGGCGGGTCGGGAACTCCACCCGCAGGTGGCTGACTTCAAGCAACGGGTCCGTCATCGCAGTCGGGGGTTCAGCGCGTCGCGCAGCCAGTCGCCCAGCAGGTTGACGCTCAGCGTGATGAGCACCAGCGTCAGGCTGGGCCAGGCGGTGATCCACCACTCGCCGGAGAACAGCGTGTCGTTGCCGTTGCGGATCAGCGTGCCGAGCGACGGGCTGGTGACCGGCACGCCGACGCCCAGGAAGGACAGCGTGGCCTCGGTGATGATGGCCGACGCGACCTGGATGGTGGCCAGCACCAGCACCGGCCCGAGCACGTTGGGCAGCACATGCCGGCGCATGATGCGCAGCGGGCCGACGCCGATGACGCGGGCCGCCTGCACGTACTCCTTGTTGCGCTCCACCAGCGTGGAGCCGCGCACCGTGCGCGCGTACTGCACCCAGCCGGTCAGCGCGATGGCCAGCACCAGCACGACGAAGGCCAGCGCGTCCGGCGCATGCGGGAACAGGCTGCGGCCGACGCCGCTGATCATCAGCGCGACGAGGATGGATGGGAAGGACAGCATCACGTCGCAGATGCGCATGATGAAGGCGTCCGTGCGGCCACCCAGGAAGCCGGCCAGCAGGCCCAGCGTGACGCCGATCAGGATGGACAGCAGCACCGACGCCAGCCCCACCAGCAGCGAGATGCGCGTGCCGTACATCAGCGCCGACAGGATGTCGCGCCCCTGGCCGTCCGTGCCCAGCACGAACCGGGACTCGCCACCCTCGATCCACGACGGCGGCTTCAGCGAGTCCATCAGGTCCAGCGTCGCGAGGTCAAACGGGTTGTGCGGCGCCACCACGCCGGCGAACAGCGCACAGACGAGGCAGACGGACGCGATGAACGCCGCCAGCATCGCGACCGGCGAGGTGCGGAACGAATGCCACACGTCGCCGTCGAAGAAGCCGCGCAGCGCGGAGGCCGACGCGGTCGGCTTGGGATCGGCATCAACAGCCATGTCGGGTCGTCAGTGCGCCTTGCCCTCGACGCGCAGGCGCGGGTCGACGGCGAAATAGAGCAGATCCACGCCAAGGTTGATGACGACGAAGATCAGCGAGATCAGGCACAGGTAGGCCGCCATCACGGGGATGTCGGCGAACTGCACGGCCTGGATGAACAGCAGCCCCATGCCGGGCCACTGGAAGACCTGCTCGGTGATGATCGCGAACGCGATCAGCGAGCCCAGCTGCAGGCCGGTGATGGTGATGACCGGCACCAGCGTGTTCTTCAGCGCATGGCCGAAATAGACGCTGCGATCGGTCAGCCCGCGGGCACGGGCGAAGCGGATGTAGTCGGTGCGCAGCACCTCCAGCATCTCGGCGCGCACCAGCCGCATGATCAGCGTCAGTTGAAAAGCAGACAACGTGATGGCCGGCAGCACCAGATGCAACAGCCCGTCGCGGGTCAGCAGCCCGGTGGTCCAGCTGCCCAGCGCGACGACGTCACCGCGGCCGAAGCTGGGCAGCCACTTCAGCTCGACGGCGAACACCCAAATCAGCACGATGCCGATGACGAAGTTGGGCAGGCTGACGCCGAACAGCGTGCCCGTCATCAGCAACTGTGCGCTGGCCTTGCCGCGCCGCAAGGCCGCATAGACACCCAGCGGGATGCCCAGGCCCAGCGCGATCAGGCCGGCGACGAGCGCGAGCTCCAACGTGGCGGGAAAACGCTCCACGATGAGGGCCGACACCTTGCGCCCCTGGCGCAGGCTGATGCCGAACTCGCCCTGCACCGCATTGCCCACGAAGCGCGCGAACTGCACCGGGAAGGGCTGGTCCAGGCCCAGGTCCTTGCGCAGCGCGGTGCGCTGCTCCTCGGTGGCATCCTGACCCAGCAGGTTGTTGACCGGATCGCCCACGTACTGGAACAGCATGAAGGCAATGAAGGCCACCGACAGCATGACGATGGCGGCCTGGGCCAGACGGCGGAGGATGAAAACCAGCATGAGGTCGGGTGAACCCTGTCGCGCTTGTGGCGCTGAGCGAAGGCGCGATCATGGCGAAGGCGGAAAGGCCTCACTGCCAGGGAAAGCCCTAGACGAGCAAGAGTGGTGCCCACCAAGAAAAACGGGCCGCTGACGCGGCCCGTTTTTGTTGATCGCAGAGCGGCAGTATGCCGCCCGCAGGATCAGAAGCGGTGACGCAGGCCGAGCATCGAGCCGCCGCGCTTGGTGGCGCCGTTGGCGAAGGCCACCGAGCCGCTGGTGCGGGTGTAGTCGGCTTCCAGGTACACATCGGTGCGCTTGGAGAAAGCGTAGTCCAGCACGACGGCGAAGAAGTCGGCCTTCGACGAGACATTCGCGTTCGTCGACAGACCCAGCGGAGCCAGCGCCAGACCGTAGTGCTTCTGCTTCGTCAGCCAGGCGTTGGCGCCGATGTTGAACTGCGGCGTCAGCTGGTACGTCGCACCGAACATGTACATCGTGCGGGTCTTGATGTCGGCGGAGTTCGTGTTGAACACGCTGGCACCCAGCAGGCCGCTGGTGTAAGCGCCGCGGGTCGTCAGGCCGACGCGGAAAGCGCTGGCCGCATCGCTCACCGAGGTGGGCGAGGTGATCAGGTTGGACAGGCCGTCGAACTTGTTCTCGCCCCAGGAGGCGTGAACGTACAGGGGACCGTCGGTGTACGACACGCCCAGCACCGTGGCCTTGATCTTCTTGCCCGTCTGCTCTTCGGCCTGCAGGTAGGCACCGCCAGCACCCCAGGTGCCGTCGTTGTAGCGCAGCATGGCGCCCATGGTCTTGGCGGGCTGGGCGGCCGCAGCGCCAGTCGCGCCTTCGCCGGCGCTGACCTGGATTTCACCGTAGACGTTGCCCAGCTGGACCAGGTACTTGACCATGTTGTCCTGGCGAGCCGTCATGGCCAGGCCGATTTCGGGCTTGTAGGCCTCGATGTAGGGCGAGTAGCGGAACGAGGCGAAGGTCGACGTGTAGAGGTCGAACAGGATGTTGTACTGACGGCCCAGGCGGATCTGGCCGAATTCGCTGGACTGCAGGCCCACCCAGGCCTGGCGCCAGAAGTCGGGGTTGCCGGACACCGCGCCGGTGTCGGACTGCAGGCGGTGCTCCAGGTTGGCCAGCGCCTTCAGACCGCCACCCATGTCTTCGGTGATGTTCACACCGAGGCGGCTTTGCGACATGCCACCGGGAACGACGGTCTTGGTCGACGTGCCCGGGTTGGCGTTCGTCGTGTAGCGCACGGCAGCGTCCACGATGCCATACAGGGTCACGCTGGATTGAGCCCAGGCTGCAGAGGTGCTGGCGGCCAGAACGGCGACGGCCAAAGTAGCTTTTTTCATCAACGTTGTCTCCTGCTAGGAATAATGAACCAACTTATTCTCAGCGAACCACTGTCCCGAAAAACAAGGTCTGTTGTTCCTTTTCCACAGCGATTCCCCTGTCGCCGCCGAGACAAATGAAAAAGCCGCCCGAGGGCGGCTTTGCTGATCGACCGCGACAAATGTCGCGGCGCTGGATCAGAAGTTGTGGCGGATGCCGACGTCGAAGCCGCTGGACTTTTGGCCAGCCTTGACGAAACCAGCCGTCGAACCGGCGGTGTAGTACGTGCCCTTGCCGTCGTTGTCGATCTGGGCGTAGGTCGTGTACAGAGCGGTGCGCTTGGACAGGTTGTAGACGTAGCCGATCGAGAACAGCTTGGCATCGCCCGTGACGGCAGCAACGCCGGCGGTCGTGTAGGCAGCCACACCTTCCGCAGCCGTGTTGGCCTTGGAGTCGGTGTACGAAGCCATGATCAGGCCCTGGCCCAGCGGCACGGTCACAGCGGCCGTGTAGATGGTCTGCTTGGCGGCGTTGTACTTGTTCTCCGTGTAGGCGAACGAAGGCTTGGCGACGCCCAGGTCGTAGGACACGCCGACCGAGGTCAGCTTGTACTTGCCGGCCACGCCGGTGGCGTTGGCGTAGGCACCGGACACGTTCAGCGGGCCAGCCTTGTAGCCCAGGCGAGCAGCTTCCAGCTTGTTGTTGGTCGCGCCTTCGCCAGCGGCGACGTCGACGCCACCGTAGAAGCCACCCAGGCCGTCAGGCAGGGAGTACGAAGCCAGGTTGTCAGCGCGGCCGAAGGCCGTGCTGTTGCCGCTGCCCAGGTTGCTGTAGACCGACAGGACGCTGCCTTGGCCCGTGGCGGACGTCGGGTCGAAGTCTTCCAGGTGCAGGCGCGAGGCGGTCTTGTTGCGACCCAGGCGCACTTCACCGAATTCGCCCGTCAGGCTCACGGTGGCACGACGGCCCCAGAAGGCGCCGCCGTTGGCTGCCACGCCGGTGTCGACGCCGACTTCGGATTCCAGCCAGAAGCCAGCCTTCAGGCCGCCGCCCAGATCTTCCGAGCCGCGCACGCCGAAACGGCTGGTGCTCAGGCCGCTGGAGTCCAGCTTCTTCAGCGTCTGGCCGCTGGACTTGGTGTAACGGACGTTGGCGTCCAGAACGCCGAACAGCGTGACGGACGATTGCGCAACAGCAGCGCCACCGGTCAGACCGAGGACGGCCAGGGCAATCAGTGCTTTCTTCATTCGATACTCCTAGATATTCACACGAGCCCCTGGCCGAGTCGGCCGGGCTCACCTCCTGTGAGGAAGTGCGCGTATTCCACTACAGGTTTGGCCCCTTCGGGAATTTCCGGATATGAAATTGTGTGTTGCCGTTGCCCGTCGGCAACGCAGGCCTCATTGTCATGATTTCTTCATGTAAATACATGTGAATTGAATGCTTTCGCACACAACTCCACCCAAGCATCGCCCATTGGGCCTTGGCGACCAGCTGCTCAGCGCGCTCGATTCGGGCCTGAGGACGGTCTTCGCCCCCACGCGGGCGGCGCGCCCGTCACCCGCGGCGGCGCATTCGCGCAACGAATTGAGCGCTGACGAGGCCCGCGAATCGGGGGCGCTGATGCGGGTCAACCACGTGGGCGAGATCTGCGCGCAGGCGCTCTATCAATCGCAGGCGTTGTTCGGGCGCACGGCCGAGCTGCGGCTGCACTTCGAGCAAGCTGCCCAGGAGGAACTGGATCATCTGGCCTGGACGGCCGAGCGTGTCGCAGAACTGGGCACGCACACCAGTCGGCTTGCACCGTTGTGGTGGCTGGGCGCCTTCGCATGGGGCAGCGCGGCCGGCGCCGCGGGCGACCGCTGGAGCCTGGGCTTCGTCGTCGAGACCGAACGCCAGGTGGAGGCACATCTGGCCTCGCACCTGGACCGGCTGCCGGCCGGTGATACCGCTTCGCGGGCCATCGTGGACCAGATGAAGCGCGAGGAGGCCGCACACGCCGAGGCCGCGCTCGCGGCCGGCGCCGCGCCGTTGCCGGCGCCCGTGACGGGGCTGATGCGGCTGGCAGCCAAGGTCATGACGACCGTGGCCCACCGCGTCTGATCAGACCTCGACGACCTCGAACGACGTGCTGATGGCCGAGGTCTTGGCCAGCATGGCCGTGGCCGAGCAGTACTTTTCGTGCGACAGCGTCACGGCGCGCTCGACGATCTCGGGCTTGAGGCCCTTGCCGCTGACAACGAAATGGAAATGGATGGCCGTTAAGACCTTGGGGTCGCTCGTCGCCCGCTCGGCCTTCAGCACCACTTTGCAGCCGCGCACGTCGTGGCGGCCGCGCTTGAGGATGAGCACCACGTCATAGGCGGTGCAGCCGCCGGTGCCGGCCAGCACCGTCTCCATGGGCCGTGGCGCGAGGTTGCGGCCACCGCCATCGGGCGCGCCGTCCATGGACAACACATGGCCGCTGCCCGTCTCGGCAACGAAGCTCATGCCGCTGGGGCCTTCGGGGCCCAGCCAACTCACCGTGCATTCCATGCTCATCTAGGGGCAAAGCTCCAATTTTTCACAGAAAAATATTGCAGCGCAGCATAACTCGGCGCTAAACTTCAAACCAAGCGAAAACGCTTTCGCACCGATTGTCTCCTCCACCGCCTCCATGGTGGATTCAACCCGAGCTTGCAAGAGCTCGGGTTTTTTTTTCGCCCGCGATCATCCCGCCGGCTGCGAAAGGCGCCGCATGAGGGTCTCCCCTATCATGCGGCGCCGCAACAAAACCACCTGGAGACCCGATGAGCGCCTCGCGCCGCCGCCCGCCTGCATCCCATGTGCCCGCGATGCTGCCGCCCGGCAGCAGCTATCTGCAGCGCATCCTGAATGCCCGGGTCTACGAGGTGGCGCGGGAAACCGACCTGACGCACGCCGCGAAGCTGTCCAAGCGCCTGGCCAACAAGGTCTGGCTCAAGCGCGAGGACGAGCAGGACGTGTTCAGCTTCAAGCTGCGCGGCGCGTACAACAAGATGGCGCACCTGACGGCCGAGCAGCGCGCCGCGGGCGTCATCTGTGCATCGGCCGGCAACCACGCGCAGGGCGTCGCGCTGTCGGCGAAGAAGCTGGGCTGCCGCGCCGTCATCGTGATGCCGCTGACGACGCCCCAGGTCAAGGTCGACGCCGTCAAGGCGCTGGGCGGCGAGGTGGTGCTGTCCGGCGAGAGCTTCACGGACGCCTATGGCCACGCCAAGGAGCTGGAGCAGGCACAGGGCCTGACCTTCGTGCACCCCTTCGACGACCCCGACGTCATCGCCGGCCAGGGCACCATCGCGATGGAGCTGCTGCGCCAGCACCCGGGCCCCATCGACGCCATCTTCGTCGCCATCGGTGGCGGCGGCCTGATCTCGGGCGTCGCGGCCTACGTCAAGGCGCTGAGGCCGGAGATCAAGATCATCGGCGTGCAGACCACCGACTCCGACGCCATGCTGCGCTCGGTCAAGGCCGGCAAGCGCGTCACGCTGACCGACGTGGGCCTGTTCGCCGACGGCACCGCCGTCAAGCTGGTGGGCGAGGAGACCTTCCGCATCGCCCGCGAGCTGGTGGACGACTTCATCGTCGTCGACACCGATGCCGTCTGCGCCGCGATCAAGGACGTCTTCGAGGACACGCGCTCCATCCTGGAGCCGTCGGGCGCGATGAGCGTGGCCGCCGTGAAACAGTACGCCGCCAAGACCGGCGCCAAGGGGCAGACGCTGATCGCCATCACGTGCGGCGCCAACATGAACTTCGACCGCCTGCGCTTCGTCGCCGAGCGGGCCGAGGTGGGCGAGCACCGCGAAGCGCTGTTCGCCGTCACCATCCCCGAGGCGCGCGGCAGCTTCAAGCGCTTCTGCGAGCTGCTGGGCCCGCGCAGCGTCACCGAGTTCAACTACCGCATCGCCGATGCCAACGTCGCCCACATCTTCGTCGGCATCGGCATCTCCAAACCCGACGAGGCCGCCAAACTGGCCCGCACCTTCACGAAGGCCGGCTTCGAGACGCTGGACCTGACCAACGACGAGCTGGCCAAGCAGCACGTGCGCCACATGGTGGGCGGCCGCAGCGAGCTGGCCAAGGAGGAGCGGCTGTACCGCTTCGTGTTCCCCGAGCGGCCGGGTGCGCTGATGAAGTTCCTGTCCAGCATGCACCCGGACTGGAACATCAGCCTGTTCCACTACCGCAACCAGGGCGCCGACCACGGCCGCATCCTCGTCGGCATCCAGGTGCCCAAGGGCGCCACCACGGCGCTGCGCGAGTTCCTGAGCGGCCTGAACTATCCGTTCGAGGACGAGACGGCAAACCCGGTCTACCGCTTGTTCCTGGGTTGAGTTGAAATCGGGGGCCTCTGACCGCCTGTGCCATGACCGTCGCCCAACAGTCGCTGATCTCCCCCACCGCCAATCCCGAGCTGGAAAAAGCCCTGCGTGACCGCGTCGACCGACGGTCGGCCATCGCGGGCGGCCTCGGTGAGCTGGAACCGCTGGCCGTGCGCCTGGGCCTGGTGCAGAACAGCCTGACACCCCGCTTCCGCGACCCGGTGCTGGCGCTGTTCGCGGCCGACCACGGCATCGTCGTGGATGGCGTGGGTGCCCAGTGGGGCCGCGCCACGCGCGACCAGGTGCAGATGGCGCTGCATGCGCAGCTGCCCGTGTCCGTGTTCGCGCGGCTGCAGGGCCTGCACCTGACGGTGGTGGACTGCGGCGTCGCCGACAACCTGCCGCCACATGCCCGGCTGCTGGCACGCAAGGTGGCGCACGGCACGCGCAATGCGCGCACCGCGTTCGCGATGAGCCTGGAACAGGCCCACGCCGGCGTGCGCGTGGGCATGGAGATCGCCGACAACCTGCCCGGCAACGTGCTGGCCTGCGCGGCCATGGGCCAGGGCTCGCCCGAGTGCGCCGCGCTGGTGCTGTCGCGCCTGGCCGACCAGCCGGTGCGCGACTTCGTCGTCTCCGGCCCGACCATGCGCCAGGACGACCTGACCCATCTGCTGGAAGTGCTGCACGGCGCCCAGGCCCGCCACCGCGACGCCAAGGACCCGATGGACCTGCTCGCGGCCTTTGGCGGCCATGAGCTGGCCGTCATGGTGGGTGCCATGCTGGTGGCCGCCAGCAAGCGCAGCCTCATCATCGTGGACGGCATCGCCGCCTGCGCGGCGCTCAAGCTGGCGTCGCTGATCTGCGCGCCGGTGACCGACTACGCCGTGTTCTGCCGCAGCCATGTGCACCGCGGCCTGGACGAGGCGCTGGCGCTGTTCCACGCGTCGGCGCTGCTGGAGCTGGGCATGGACAGCGCCGATGGCACCGGCGCCGCGCTGGCCTGGCCCATGATCCGCTCGGCAGCGGCGCTGCTGACCGACCTGCACGAAGTGGCCGAGGCCCGCCTGTCCATGCGCCCCGAACCGGGCGCCCACGTGCCCACGCTGGGCGGCTGACGGCGCCTCAGCGCTGGCGCAGCGGCACGCCGCTGGCCGCCATCTCCGGCAACGGCGCGCCATAGACCGGCGGCTGTGCGCCGGGCGGCGGCGGCATTTGCGCGACGGTGCCCGGCGGGTTGCCTCCCAGCACGACGGGCGACGGCGCCGCGGCCATCAGCGACCCGGTGGCCGGCGCGGTCGGCGGGCTGAGCTGCAACACCTGCACCGGCGCCTGGCCCAGCAGGCCCAGGCTGGCGCTGCGGGCTTCCACGCGCAGCAGGCGCAGCTCGCCGTCGACGACGGCACCCACGCGCACGGTGCGCGGCACGCCGTCCACGTCGATCAGCGCGACGCCCTCGCCGGCCTCGGCGGCCTTCGCATTCTTCGGCGCCACGACGCCCAGCAGCCGCAGCCGCGTGGACGCGGCCACCTCGGGCGCGGGCGCCGCCTCAGGCGCGGCCGCGCCCAGCAGCCGGCTCAGATCCACCGGGCCGGACGGCCCGCCCGTGGCGGGCAGCACCGACGCCGGCATCGCCAGCGGCCGGGCGAACAACTGCAGGCCCCAGTAGGCCACCGAGCCGCCCAGCAGCAGCCACACCGAGAACGCCATCAATCGAGCAACCATGGCCCATTATGATGGCCCGCTCACCGCTGCCTCAGCGCTCTCCATGCCCGTCATGCGTCGTTCTTCCATCGCCCGCGGCTTCACGCTCATCGAACTGCTGGTCGTGCTCGTCATCATCGGCGTGCTCGCGGCCCTCGTCGTGCCCAACGTGCTGGACCGCGCCGAGGACGCGCGCGTCACCGCCGCCCGCACCGACGTCAACAACCTGATGCAGGCGCTCAAGCTCTACAAGCTGGACAACCAGCGCTACCCCAGTGGCGAGCAAGGCCTGGACGCGCTGGTGCGCAAGCCCACCGCCGGCACGCCGCCGCCGAACTGGAAGCCCTACCTGGAAAAGCTGCCCAACGACCCCTGGGGCCACCCCTACCAGTACGCCAACCCGGGCGTGAAGGGCGAGGTCGATGTCTACAGCTTCGGCGCCGACGGCCGCGCCGGCGGCGAGGGCCGTGACGCGGACGTCGGTTCCTGGCAATAACGTGATGCCCCTCGCCCAGCCTCGCGTCGCTGAACGCGAGCGAGTCTGGTCGGTGCCCCATCGGGACGGCGACGCTCGCGGCATGGCGCCGCTCGCACATCGCCAGGCGGGCCGGCTTGGGAGCGGCCCGGCGCTCGGCCCGCAATCGAGCCCTGGCAGACGAAGCGCGGATGGCGGCTTCACGCTGATCGAGCTGCTGGTGGTCGTGGCGCTGATTGCCATCACCAGCGCGACCATCTCGCTGGCTCTGCGCGACCCCACCGAACTGCAGCTGCAGCGCGAGGCGCAGCGGCTGGCCGCGCTGCTGGAAACGGCCCGCGCCGAGAGCCGTGCGTCGGGCCTGGCGGTGCGCTGGATTCCCAAGAGCGTGAAGACCGGCGAAGACTTTCAGTTCACGGGCCTGCCCAAGACCATCCAGCTGCCGTCGCGCTGGCTGGGCGACCCGGTGGCCGTCACGATCGAGAACGCCACCGCCGTCAACCCCGGCCTGGTGCTCGGGCCCGAGCCCATCATCCCGGCCCAGCGGCTGCGGCTGCAACTGGGCGAGCAGCGCGTCGTGCTGGGCACGGACGGCCTGGCCGCGTTCGAGGTCGTCAACCCATGAACGGCCGTCGCCAACGCGGTTTCACGCTGATCGAGGTGCTGGTGGCGCTGGTCATCGTCGCCATCGCGCTGGGCGCTGGCATCAAGGCTGCCGGCGCGCTGGCCAACAACGCCGACCGGCTGGCCCAGGTCAGCGCGGCGCAGTGGTGCGCCGAGAACATGCTGACCGAGATCCGGCTGAACCAGCAGTTCCCCAGCATCGGCGAGTCGCCGTTCAGCTGCGAGCAACTGGGCCGCACCTACGCGGGGAAGCTGAAAGTCAGCTCGACGCTGAACCCGGACTTCCGCCGCGTCGACGCCGACGTCGCGAACGACGAGGGCCTGCCCATGCTGACGCTGACCACCATCGTGGGCCGCATCTGATGCGCAGCGCCCCCCCCCGCCGCACGCGCGGCTTCACGCTCGTCGAGGTGCTGGTGGCGCTCGTCGTCATGGCGACGATGGCCGCGATGGCCTGGCGCGGCATCGACGCGCTGGCCCGCAGCCGCGAGATCGCGCAGGCCCGCCTCGCGCAGACGGCCCGGCTGCAGACCGTGCTGGCGCAGTGGGAAGTCGACCTGCGCGCCGTGCAGGACAGCCACAGCACCATCCAGCCACTGGCCTTCGACGGCGGCAACCTGGTGCTGACGCGCCAGGCGCCACTGGGGCTGCAGGTGGTGGTGTGGAGCCTGCGCGAGGGCAGCCTGTGGCGCTGGGAAAGCCCCGGCGTGCGCACCGTGCAGGACCTGGAAACCGAGCGCCAGCGCGGCATGCAGCAGCTGGCCTCGCGCAACCCGGCGCTGCGCGCCTTCGAGGGCGTGGCCGGCTGGCAGTTCTACTGCTTCTGGGGCAATGCGTGGAGCAACTGCCAGTCCACCGGCGGCACGGCGCAGGCCAACGCCGGCCCCGTCAACCCGCGACCCGCCAGCCAGGCGCCGTCGGGCCTGCGCATCGCGATGCAGTTCGCCGAAGGCAGCGGCCTGGCTGGCACGCTGACGCGCGAGCTGGAGGTCACCGTCCGATGAGCGCCCGCCTGCACCAGCGCGGGGCAGCGCTGTTGACCGCCATGATCATCGTCACGCTGGTGGCCAGCCTCGCGGCCGGCATGGTGTGGCAGCAGTACCGCGCCGTGCAGATCGAGGCCGCCGACCGCGCCCGCGCGCAGGCCGTCTGGGTGCTGCAGGGCGCGCTGGACTGGGCGCGGCTGATCCTGAAGTCCGATGCCCGCGGCATTGACCACCTGGGCGAGTTCTGGGCTACGCCGCTGGCAGAGTCGCGGCTGTCCACCTTCCTCGCGGCCGACCCGTCGACCGCCAGCGCCGACGACGGCCCCGAGGCCTTCCTGTCCGGCTTCATCGAGGACGCGCAGAGCCGCTACAACCTGCGCGCGCTGGTGGCCAGCGCGCAGGTGGACCCGCTGGAGGAGCGCACGCTGCAGCGGCTGTGCGGCCAGGTCAACGCGCCACCGGGCACCGCCACCATCATCATCGACGGGCTGCGCGCCGCCTTCCCGGCGCCTGCCAGCGGCGCGAGCGCCCCCGCCGGCGCGCCGGCCAGTGCCCCCGCGGCCACCAGCGGCCCACTGCAGCCGGCCGGGCTGGACCAGCTCGCCTGGCTGGGCCTGGACGCCGACACGCTGCAGCGCCTGAAGCCCTATGTCGTGCTGCTGCCCAAGGCCACGCCGGTCAACCTGAACACCGCGCCGCGCGAGGTCATCGCCGCGCTGTTCGACAACATGAACCTGGCCGCCGCCGAGCGCCTGGTGCAGGGCCGCAAGGCCAAGCCGCTGCAGAACACGGCCGACGCGGCCGCCTTCCTGCCCGCCAACGTGCAGCTCGGCAGCGGCCGCGCGTCGGTGGACTCGTCCTTCTTCATCGTCACCGGCCGGCTGCGGCTGGACGAACGCCAGCTGGAGCAGCGCTCGCTCGTCGAGCGCCAGGGCAGCAACACGGTGGTGCTGGCCCGCGAACGCGTCAGCCAGTTGCTGGATCGATGAAAAGACTTGTGACCGCCGCCGCCCTTCTGCCAGCCACCGCCACAGCCCCCTCCTAGAATGCGCCGCGCCCGCCAGCCCCTATGAGCACCCTGCTGCTGTTCCTGCCCCCCCGCACGCGCCTTCGCGCGCTGGGCAAAGCCGCGTCCGAACCGGCGCGCGCGCCGCACGAGTACGACTGGGCGCTGACCACCGACGACCAGCACGTGCACCGCGAAGGCCGCAGTGCCGCCACCGCGCTGCCCTCGGCGGACACCGTCATCGCCATCCCGGCCGAGTCCGACGTCAGCTGGCGCCGCGTGGAACTGCCGCGCACCGGCCGCCAGATGCGCGCCGCACTGGCCGGCAAGCTGGAAGAGTCGCTGCTGGACGACCCCGACGCGCTGCACTTCGCCATCGAGCCCGATGCCGTGGGCGGCGACACCGCCTGGGTGGCCATCACGGCCAAGCCCTGGCTGGCCGAGCATCTGGCGCAGCTGGACGCCGCGCATGTCTTCATCGACCGCGTCGCGCCACTGTCCTGGCCCGACGAGCTGCCACGCGGGCATTTCTTCGAATCCGCCGGTGGCGACGGCCAGGGCGTGTCGCTGCGCTGGAGCCATGCCGACGGCGTCGCCACGCTGCCGCTGCAGGGCGGCCTGGCGCGCCAGTTCTTCGCACCGGGCGTGGTGAGCGCGGCGCAATGGACGGCGGCCGCCAGCATCGCCACCAGTGCGGAACGCTGGCTGGGCGCCACGGTCACGGTGCAGACGCCGGCGCAGCGCGCGCTGAGCGTCATCCACAACCCGTGGAACCTGCGCCAGTTCGACCTCGCCCCCCGCGCCCGCGGCACACGCGCGCTGCGGCTGATCAGCCGCAACCTGATGCGCAAGCCCTGGCAGCCGGTACGCTGGGGGCTGGGCGCGCTCATCGTCGTGCAGTTGCTGGGCCTGAACCTGTGGGCCTGGCACCAGAAGCGCGAGATTGCCGCCCGCCGCGACGCCGTCAACGCGACGCTGACGGCCGCCTTCCCGCAGGTGCGCGCCATCCTGGACGCGCCGGTGCAGATGCAGAAGCAGCTGGACCTGCTGCGCGCCAGCGCCGGCAGCGTCGGCGAGCAGGACCTGGAGGCGCTGCTGGGCGCCGCCGCCACCGCCTGGCCCGCCGACCGCCCGCCCGCCGAGGCGCTGGCCTTCGAGCCCGGCCGCCTCACCGCGTCGGCCCAGGGCTGGAGCCCCACCCAGGTCGACAACTTCCGCAGCCAGCTGCAAAGCGAAGGCTGGCAGCTCGATGCCAGCGAAGGCAAGCTGACGCTGAGCCGCGCCAGCGCCCAAGGACGACGCTGATGGCCCGTTTCGATTCCCCCGATGCCAACGGCCTGCAGGCGCAGTGGCGCCAGCTGCGCGCGCAGGCGCTGACACAGTGGCTGGCGCTGGGCGACCGTGAGCGCCTGGCGCTGAGCGTCGTGGCGGTGCTGCTGGGCCTGCTGCTGGCCTGGAGCGTGCTGCTGGCGCCGGCGCTGCGCACGCTGAAGACGGCCCCCGCCGAGCTGGAGCTGGCCGAGGCGCAGTTGCAGCAGATGCAGGCCCAGGCGCTGGAAGCCAGCCAGCTGCGCGCCGCGCCGCCGGTGCCGCCGGCGCAGGCCGAGGCGGCGCTGAAGGCGTCCGTCGAGCACCTCGGCCCCGCCGCGCGGCTGAACGTGGCCGGCGACCGCGCCATCGTCACGCTCAACGGCATCACGCCGCCGGCGCTGCAGGCCTGGCTGGGCGAGGTGCGCGCGGCCGCCCGCGCGCGGCCCGTCGAGGCGCAGCTCACCCGCGGCCCCACGGGCTATTCCGGCACTCTCGTGCTCAGCCTCGGAGGGGGCGCCTGATGGCCTGGTTCAAGAGAAAGCCCGCGCTGATGGCGCCGGTCACGGTGCAGGACTCGGTGTTCAGCGCCAGCACGCTGGGCACCGGCCGTGCCGTGCGCCATGGCGCGCCGCGCGCCTGGAGCATTGCCGGCGCCGTCATCGGGCTGCTGGGCGCACTGGTGATCTTCGCGCCGGCCAGCTGGCTGGCGGGCAGCGTGGCCTCGGCCACCGGCGGCCACCTGCTCATCGTCGACACGCGCGGCAGCATCTGGAACGGCTCCGGCGTGCTGGTGCTGACCGGCGGCGCCGGCGCGCGCGACGCGGCGTCGCTGCCCGGCCGGCTGCACTGGAAGATGAGCCTCAAGGGCGCCGGCCTGCAGCTGGCCGCGCGGCAGGACTGCTGCATCAACGGCGAGCTGCTGCTGGGCATCAAGCCCGGCCTGGGCCGCATGGAGATCAGCGTGGACAACCGCGCCGACTGGCTCGCGCGGCTGCCGGCCGGCGTGCTGGCGGGCCTGGGCACGCCATGGAACACGCTGCAGCTGGGCGGCTCGCTGCGGCTGTCGGCGCGCGAGCTGCGGCTGGAGTCCGTGCAGGGCCGCTGGCGCCAGTTCGGCAGCGCGCAGCTGGAGCTGCTGAACCTGTCGTCGCGCATCTCCACCGTCGCGCCGCTGGGCAGCTACCGGCTGGAGCTGATGGCCGACCCCGGCGCGCCCGGCAGCAGCACGCTGCGCCTGTCCACGCTGGAAGGCGCCCTGCAACTGACCGGCGTGGGCGTGCTCAGCCCGGGCGGCAAGAGCCGCTTCACCGGCGAGGCCACGGCCGCGCCGGGCCGCGAGGAAGCGCTGAACAATCTGCTGAACATCATCGGGCGCCGCCAAGGCGCGCGCTCCGTCCTGACGATCGGATGATCATGAATCTCCACCGCACCGCCACCGCCCTCGCCGCGCTGTTGCTGGCCACCGGCAGCGCGCTCGCGCAGCCCGACAACGCCACCGTGCAGCGCGCTCGCCCCGGCGCGGGCAAGGGCCCGGCCGTCAAGGCCAGCTCGCCGGTCACGCTGAACTTCGTCAACGCCGACATCGAGGCCGTCACGCGCGCCATCGGCGTCATGCTGGACCGCCAGATCATCATCGACCCGCGCGTGAAGGGCACCATCACCGTCTATAGCGAGCAGCCGGTGTCGGTGGGCGAGGCCTACCGCAACTACCTGGCCGGGCTGCGCGGCCTGGGCTTCACCGTCGTCGAGAGCGCCGGGCTGCTGAAGGTGCTGCCCGAGGCCGACGCCAAGCTGCAGGCCGGCTCGGTGGCCGTGGAGAACAGCGGCGCCCGGGGCGACCAGATCCTGACGCAGATCTTCCGCATCCAGCACGAGAACGCGAACAACCTCGTCGCCGTGCTGCGCCCGCTGATCAGCCCCAACAACACCATCAACGCCAACCCGGGCAACAACAGCCTGGTCATCACCGACTACGCGGACAACCTGAACCGCATCGCCAAGATCGTCGCGGCGATGGACACGCCGGGCAGCAGCGACATCGAGATCGTGCCGCTGAAGCACGCCGTCGCGGCCGACCTGGCGCCGCTGGTGCAGCGCCTGGCCGATGGCGGCCAGACCGCCGGCGCCGCCGTGCCGGGGCAGAGCAGCAGCGCCGTCAACGTGCTGGTGGACCCGCGCTCCAACGGCCTGATCCTGCGCGCCAGCAACCCGACGCGGCTGGCGGCCGTGCGCTCCATGGTGGACAAGCTGGACCAGCCCAGCCCGGACGGCGGCAACAACATCCGCGTCGTCTACCTGAAGAACGCCGACGCCGTGAAGCTGGCCACCGTGCTGCGCGCGGCCTTCGGCGCGGCCAACGCCGGCGGCAGCGGCAACAGCTCGTCCAGCACCGGCAACACCGGCGGCCTGGCCGGCGCGGGCACCAGCTTCGGCGGGCAGAACGCGTCGATGACCGGCAACACGACGGCCAGCGGCAGCAGCAGCAGCAGCGGCGGCATCTCCGCCGCCGCGACGACGCCGCTGAGCGCGTCGGCCGGCCCGTCCACCGGCGGCTTCGTGCAGGCCGACCCGTCGACCAACTCGCTGATCATCACCGCCGCCGAGCCGCTGTACCGCCAGGTGCGCGCCGTCATCGAGCAGCTGGACTCGCGCCGCGCGCAGATCTACGTCGAGTCGCTGATCGTCAAGATCGACAACAGCAAGGCCGGCCAGTTCGGCGTGCAGTGGCAGAACCTGTTCGGCAACAAGGGCGACGCCACCATCTACGGCGCCGGCACCAACTACGGCACCGGCCTGGCCAACATCATCAACGCCACCGGCGCCGTGGCCACGGGCACCAGCGCCATCGTGACGGCGCAGACCTCGTCGCCCGCACCCACGGGCCTGAACATCGGCATCCTGAAGAAGTTCGGCAGCGTCTACACGCTGGGCGCCGTAGCCAATTTCTTCGAGAGCCAGACCGGCGCCAACGTGCTGTCCACGCCCAACCTCGTGTCGCTGGACAACGAGGAGGCGCGCATCGTCATCGGCCAGAACGTGCCCTTCGTGACGGGCTCCTACGCCAACACCGGCTCGTCAACCGGCGGCACCGTGAACCCCTTCCAGACCGTCGACCGCAAGGACGTGGGCCTGACGCTGAAGATCAAGAGCCAGATCGGCGAAGGTGGCACCGTGCGCATGCAGGTCTACCAGGAGAACTCCAACGTGACGGCGCAGGGCGTCAACGGCCCGACGCTGGACAAGAGCGCCATCGAGACTACCGTCGTCGTCGAGGACAGCGACATCATCGTGCTGGGCGGCCTCATGAAGGACGACTACGACGACGGCGAGGCCGGCGTGCCGGGGCTGTCCAAGATCCCGCTGCTGGGCAACCTGTTCGGCAACAAGAACCGCAAGCGCGTGAAGAGCAACCTGATGGTGTTCCTGCGCCCGGTCGTGCTGCGCACCGCCGAGAGCACCAACCAGCTCAGCATGGACCGCTACGAGAGCATCCGCGCCGTGCAGCAGAACACCCAGCCCGGCAAGAACTGGGCGCTGCCCGACACCGGCGCGCCGGTGCTGCCCGACCCCAAGGCACCGGTCGGCAAGACCCCCGTGCCCCAGCAGTAAGGCCGGCACGCTCCCATGGCCGCCAACCGCCACCCCCTGCCCTATGCCTTCGCCAAGGCGCACCGCGTGCTGCTGGAGGACGACGGCAGCGCGCTGACGCTGTGGGCCTCGCCCGAGGTGGGCTGGGCCACGCTGTCCGAAGTGCACCGCCTGTACGCCGTGGACAAGCTGGAGTCCGAGGCCGACGCGTCGCTGGCCGAGCGCATCAACGCCGCCTACGCCGGCAGCGAGAGCAGCGCGGCCGTCGTCGTCGGCGAGGTCGAGAGCGCGGTGGATCTGAGCCGCATGATGCAGGATCTGCCCGCCGTGGAAGACCTGCTGGAAGCCGCCAACGACGCGCCCATCATCCGCATGCTGAACGCACTGCTGACGCAGGCGGCCAAGGACGGCGCGAGCGACATCCACATCGAGCCCTACGAGCGCAGCAGCTCGGTGCGCTTCCGCGTCGACGGCACGCTGCGCGAGGTGGTGCAGCCCAACAAGGCGCTGCACGCCGCGCTGATCAGCCGCCTGAAGATCATGGCCGAGCTGGACATCGCCGAGAAGCGCCTGCCGCAGGACGGCCGCATCTCGCTGCGCATCGGCGGCCGCGCCATCGATGTGCGCGTGTCCACACTGCCGTCGGCCCACGGCGAGCGCGCCGTGCTGCGCCTCTTGGACAAGAGCGAATCCAAGTTCACGCTGGAAGGCCTGGGCATGGACGGCCAGGTGCTGTCCGCATTCAAGAAGCTGGTGCAGCAGCCGCACGGCATCGTGCTCGTCACCGGCCCGACCGGCTCGGGCAAGACGACGTCGCTGTACGCGTCGCTGCAGACGGTGGACACCAGCACCACCAACGTGCTGACGGTGGAAGACCCGATCGAGTACGAGCTGCCCGGCATCGGCCAGACGCAGGTCAACGCCAAGATCGACCTGACCTTCGCGAAGGCGCTGCGCGCCATCTTGCGCCAGGACCCGGACGTCATCATGATCGGCGAGATCCGCGACTACGAGACCGCGCAGATCGCCATCCAGGCGTCGCTGACGGGCCACCTGGTGCTGGCCACGCTGCACACCAACGACGCGCCCAGCGCCGTCACACGGCTGACCGACATGGGCGTGGAGCCCTTCCTGCTGTCCAGCTCGCTGCTGGGCGTGCTGGCGCAGCGGCTGGTGCGCCGGCTGTGCCCGGTCTGCAAGACGCAGGACGAACACCAACGCTGGCACCCCGTCGGCTGCGAGGCCTGCGGCCACACCGGCTACAAGGGCCGCACCGGCGTCTACGAGCTGATGGTGGCCGACGAAGCCGTGCGCGGCCTCATCCACAACCGCGCGCCCGAGAGCCAGCTGCAGGCGGCCGCCGAGGCCAACGGCCTGCGCTCGATGCGCGAGGACGGCGAGCGGCTGATCGAGGCCGGCGTGACGTCGCTGGAAGAAGTGCTGCGCGTCACACGCGAGGGCTGACATGCCCGCCTACAAGTACGAAGCCCTCACCGAGTCCGGCCGCCACAACACCGGCCTGATCGAGGCCGACAACCCGCGCGCCGCGCGGGCCGCGGTGCGGGCGCTGGGCCTGACGCCGCTGGCCATCGAGCAGGTGCAGCAGCACGGCGCGCAGGAAGGCAGCCGCTTCACGCGCCGCGTGTTCAACGCCACCGCGCTGGCCGTGTGGACGCGCCAGCTCGCCGGGCTGGTGGGCTCAGGCCTGCCCATCGAGCGCGCCCTCACCGCGCTGGCCGACGAGAGCGAGGACGTGCGCCAGCGCGAGCTCATCAGCCAGCTCAAGGCCGAGGTGAATGCCGGTTCGACGTTCGCCCGCGCGCTGGCCACGGCGCCGCGCGAGTTCGATGACGTCTTCCGCGGTGTCGTCGCCGCCGGCGAGCAGAGCGGCGCGCTGGGCCAGGTGCTGGAGAAGCTGGCCGACGACCTGGAGGCCCGCGAGGACCTGAAGGGCAAGCTGGTCGGCGCGATGGCCTACCCGGCCATCATCTCGATGATCTCGGTGCTCATCGTCATCTTCCTCGTCACCTACGTGGTGCCGCAGATCGCCACCGTGTTCACCAGCTCCAAGCGCACACTGCCCGCGCTGACGATCGGCATGCTGGCCGTCAGCGACTTCGTGCGCACCTGGGGCTGGGCCATGCTGGCCGCGCTGGTGACGGGGGCGCTGCTGCTGCGCCAGGCGCTGAAGGCGCCAGCCTTCCGGCTGCGCTTCGACGCCGGTCTGCTGGGCGTGCCGCTGATCGGCCGGCTGGCGCGCGGCTACAACGCGGCGCGCTTCGCCGGCACGCTGGCCATGCTGGCCGGTGCCGGCGTGCCCATCCTGAAGGCACTGCAGGCGGCCGCCGAGACGCTGTCCAACCGCGCCATGCAGGCCGACGCGCTGGACGCGCTGGTGCAGGTGCGCGAGGGTGCGCCGCTGGGCTCGGCGCTGGCGGGCAAGAAGCGCTTCCCCGGCATCCTGGCCATGTTTGCGCGCCTGGGCGAGCAGACCGGCCAGCTGCCGGAGATGCTGGGCCGCGCGGCGCGCCAGCTCAGCGTGGAAGTGACGCGCCGCTCGATGGCCGCGGCCACGCTGCTGGAGCCGCTGCTCATCGTCGCGATGGGCGCCATCGTGCTGGTCATCGTGCTGGCGGTGCTGCTGCCGATCATTCAGCTCAATACCTGGGTCAAGTAGACCACCCCTACCGCAGCGGAGCTGCGGCCCCTCAAGGGGCACTCCCGACTGACCGGCAAAGCCGGATCAGTGGGAGTCGCTGGAGGGGATGCGGCGCTGCGCGCGCATCGGGCGCCGGTGTTTCGGGAAGAGCGCCGGGCCGCCCCAAGCCGGCCCGCGTGGGCGATGTGCTGGCGGCTCGATGCCGCAAGCATCGCCACCCCCTCGGGGGGCCTCGGTTTCGCCGGGGGCTTCAGTTCAGGCGGAACGCGGCAACGACGCTGCTGAGGCGGGCGGCCTGGTCCTTCAGGCTTTCGGCGGCGGCGGTGGACTGCTCGACGAGCGCGGCGTTCTGCTGCGTCATCTTGTCGAGGTCGGCCACGGCGAGGTTGACCTGGCCGATGCCTTCGCTCTGCTCGCGGGCGGCGGTGCTGATCTCGCCAACGATGTCCGTCACGCGCTGCACGCTGCCGACAATCTCCTCCATCGTGCTGCCGGCATCCGCCACCAGCCGCGAGCCGGCTTCCACCCGGTCCACGCTGGCGCCGATCAGCGCCTTGATCTCGCGCGCAGCCTCGGCCGAGCGCTGCGCCAGCGTGCGCACCTCGCCGGCCACGACCGCGAAGCCGCGGCCCTGCTCGCCGGCCCGCGCGGCTTCCACCGCGGCGTTCAGCGCCAGGATGTTGGTCTGGAACGCGATGCCGTCGATGGTGCCGATGATGTCGCCGATCTTGCGGCTGGACGTCTGGATGTCGTTCATCGTGCTGACCACCTGCGACACAACGCTGCCGCCGCGGCGGGCCACGTCGGTGGCGGAGTCGGTCAGCTGGTTGGCCTGGGCAGCCGAGTCGGCGCTGTGGCGCACGGTGCTCGTCAGCTCTTCCATCGCGCTGGCCGTCTCCTCCAGGTTGGACGCCGCCTGCTCGGTGCGCGCGCTCAGGTCGGCATTGCCGCTGGCGATCTCGCTGCTGGCCGTGCTGATGTTGTCGACGACACCGCGCACCTGCTGCAGTGCCTGCCGCAGCGCCTCACGCATCGCGTCCAGCGCGCGCAGCAACTGGCCGGCCTCGTCGGTGCCGTAGTGCGCCTGCGCCTCGCCGCGCAGGTCCATGTCGGCGATCTGGCGCGCCGCCCGCTCGGCCGTGCGCAGCGGGCCGGTGATGCTGCGCGTCAGCAGCACGCTCAGCACGATGCCGATGACCAGCGCCATCGCCGTCGCGCCCACGAGCACGGCCACGGTGCGGCCACGCAGCGCTTCCACGCGCAGCGCCGACGCGTCCAGCTGCGCGCGCTGGCGCGTGGCCAGTTCGACGACGCCCTCCAGGTAGCGCTTGGACGTGGGCTCGAACTGCTCCGTGAAGATCTTGCTGGCGCCGTCGACGTCACCGGCCTTCTTGGCCTTGCTGACGGCGTCGCGGGCGGCCAGGTAGGCCTTGCGCAGCTCGCCGATGCGGTTGAACAGCTCGCGCTCCTCGGGCGAATCCAGCTCCGACTCGATGAGCTTCTGCAGCTCGTTGGTCTCCTGGATGGCCGCGGCCGACGCCGGCGCGAAGTACTCCACCAGCGACGCATCGGTGCTCTTGGCGATGGCCGCCGCGCGCTGCACGCCGGAGCTGGTGTTGCGCATCCAGTCGGCCGCCGCGCGCTCGACCTTCAGGTCGCGGCTGAACATGCTCTCCACCTCAGTGCCGAGCTTGCGCAGCTCCCACACCGCCAGGCCGCTGCTCAGCAGCAACAGGCCGAGGATGGCCGACAGCACCCAGGCCAGGCGGCGTCCGATGGACCCCTGGACGGCAGACAACATGGACATGCGATTCCTCCTGTAAACCGCGCATGTTCGGTGCGTTCGGCGTCGACCGCCAGCCCGCCGCAAGGGTAAACCCCAGGATTGCGCGCATTGCGTCACACGCCGCGCCGGCCGACGTGGTGCAAAGCGGGGTGCAAGGGCCCTGAATCGGTGCTTCTTCGGAGTCCACAAGCGGCCCGTGTTTTGCTTGAATCACGAGGACATCGAGGATTCACGCCATGAGCAGTACCGCCATCACCTGTGTCCCTCCCCGCATCCCGCTGGCGCGCATGCGCAGCATCTACCGGCTCGAAGAGGTCAGCCGGCGGCTGGACAAGCTGCCACCCAAGGAGCACGAGTCGCTGCGGGCCACCTACGAACGCATGCTCGAGAAGGGCGAGCAGCGCTTCCAGGTCAAGCCCTCGGGCCTGCCCGCGATGGACGCGCTCTACGAGGAGCTGCCCAACTTCCACGAGGTGCTGGACGACGTGCGCCGCCAGATCGCGCTGTGCAACGACAGCAGCGACGCGCTGGAGATCACGCCGCTGCTGCTGCTCGGGCCGCCGGGTGTCGGCAAGACGCATTTCGCCCGCCAGCTCGCCGAGCTGCTGGGCACCGGCATGGGCTTCGTGTCCATGAGCTCGCTGACGGCCGGCTGGGTGCTGTCGGGCGCGTCCAGCCAGTGGCGCGGCGCGCGGGCGGGCAAGGTCTTCGAGGCGCTGGTGGACGGCGAGTACGCCAACCCGGTGATGGTGGTGGACGAGATCGACAAGGCCGGCGGCGAGGCCGCCTACGACCCGCTCGGCTCGCTGTACAGCCTGCTGGAGCACGACACCGCCAGCGCCTTCATCGACGAGTTCGCCGAGGTGGCGGTGGACGCCAGCCAGGTCATCTGGGTGGCGACGGCCAACGACGAACGCGCCATCCCCGACCCCATCCTGAACCGCGTCAACGTGTTCGAGGTGCAGGCGCCCGACTTCGCCGCCGCCCGCACCATCGCGCTGCGCCTGTACGCCAGGCTGCGCGGCAGCCACGACTGGGGCCGCCGCTTCGACGAGCAGCCCAGCGGCGCCGTGCTGGACCGCATGGCCGAACTCGCCCCGCGCGAGATGCGCCGCGCGTGGATGACCGCGTTCGGCAACGCCCGCCTCGCGCGGCGCGGCACCGTGCTGTGCGAGGACCTGCCCGCCGCCGGCCAGAAGAAGGGCCGCATCGGCTTCATGCAGTAGCCGGCGGGCCGGCAGGCCGCCTCAGCGGCGCAGCAGGCCGTCCAGCAGCGACACGGCGATGACGAGCAGGCACACGCCGGCCGCGAACCGCCCCCAGCCGAGGTCGCGCTTCTTCAGCGACTGGCTCTGCCAGATCATCGCCAGGAAGAAGAACACCACGCTGTGCAGGCCCAGCGCCACCAGCAGGAAGCCCAGCAGCTGCAGGCCATAGCGGCCCCACAGCACGGGCTTGTCGCCCCCGGCCGCCGGAGTGGCGGCGGGCGGCGTGCCGGCCCGAGCCTGGGCTGGTGACGATGCGGCCCCGGCGGGCGCCGGCCGGCGCGCCTCGGTGCGCGCGGCGCGCTCGGCATTGATGCGGGCCTGCCGCGCGGCCTTCATCTGGCCGGCCGTCAGCGCCAGCTGCGGCTCGGGCACCGGGGCCACCTGCCACCAGTCGCCCTGCCCGCGCGCCGGCGCCTGGCCACGGGCGGCCTGCGCGCGGAACGCGTCAGCCCGAGGCGCGGCACCCGCGGGCCCCGGCAGCGCCAACGCCCGCTGCAGCAGCGCCCGGCCCTGCTGGGCGTTGACCATGTGCACGAAGCGCGCATAGCCCACCAGCGTGTCGCGCGTGGCGGCCTGGCCCTGCCAGGTGGCCGCCTGCAGCCCCTGCTGGCCGGCGCGGTGCAGCGCGGCGCGCAGCTTGCGGCGCTCCTCGCGCGACACCGACGGCTGGCTGTTGACGACGATGCCGGTCACCTCCTGGCGCGCCCCGCGGCGCATGACGCGCTGCTTGTCGGGGTGCGGCGTGAAGCCCTCGTCGCGCAGCACGTGGTGCACCTGGCGCAGCAGCTTGCCGACGCGCTGCGCGGCCTCGCCCGCGGCCGAGAAGGTCAGGTCGTCGGCATAACGGGTGTACGCAAAACCCAGCTTGGCCGCCAGGCCTTGCAGGCGCCGGTCCAGCTTGCGGCACAGGATGTTGGTCAGCATCGGGCTGGTGGGCGCGCCCTGCGGCAGCACGCGCTCATGGCCCTTGCCGCCGACGAAGAAGCGCTCGCCATCCACCGTCAGCTCGTCGCAGGCGTTCTCGCTGCACAACAGCGCCAGCAGGCTGGCCACGGCCTCGCCGTAGCCCAGACCGCGGAACACGCCCTTGATGCGCGGCTGGTGCACGCTGGGGAAGAAGTCCTTCAGGTCGAGGTTGATGACCACGTCCTGCCCGCAATGCGGCTGGGCGTTGCTGACGATGCTGCGCCCCGGCAGGAAGCCGTGCGCCGCGGCATGCACGGGCACCTTGGCGAGCAGGTTGTCCAGCACCCAGTACTGCGCGCGCTTCAGGCGCGGCATGGGCGCGGAGATGGTGCGCACGCCGCCCGTCTTCTTGGGCAGGTGGAAGCGCCGGTAATGCGTGCTGCGCGCCACCTCGCGGTGGAAGCACAGGAACTTCAGCTCCGGCAGGCTCAAGCCCATCGCCTGTGCCAGCTCCAGCGGCGTCGTCAGCGCCGGCAGGCCGGCCGCCAGCAGCCGCGCCTTGGCGGCCTCCGGGTCGGTCTCGGCGCCCAGGCCGCCCGACACGCCTTCGCCCAGGTAGCCCGCCTGCGTCTGGCGGGCCGCGTGCCAGCGCAGCGCACGCTCGTAGCGCTCACGCTCGCGGGCCTGGGCGCGCGCCTCGCGCTGTTCGCGGGCCTGCGCCATGCGCTCGCGGCGCATCGCCAGCAGCGCGGCCTGCGGGTCGCCCTTGACCTGCAGCTCGCCCTGCAACGCGGTGAGCGCCTGCTGCAACTCGGCTTCACGCTCGATGAGCGCCGCTTCGATGGTGGGTTGTTGGGCACCCTTGGGCCAGTAGCCCAGGCGCTGCATCTCTGCGAGGACGACGGCGTCCTTGCTGCTGAGGGCGATGCGGGCCAGCAGCTCCGCGCGCGAGGGCATGCGCTCGGTCATGCAGCCTCCGCGGTCAGCGCAGAAAAGGTGAGTGCAGTGCGCTTCTCATCGAAGAGCCCGAAGGGCTTGAGGGACGGGGTCTGTCCACTCGACGCCGGGCGCCACCCGCCGCGCCAATGCGGTCGAAGCGAACCCCATCGGCATTGCGCGGCGGGTGGCAGCCCGGCACAGTGAAGACGGACCCCGTGGTGCGTAGAACGGCAGTTCACAAGGGCGGCGAAACACCGCCCGGGTTGCAAGAGCCCACGCACTGCACTCGGGCGCAGTGTAGCCACGGATTTCGTCATCACGCCCCCCTGTTCTTGGTCGCATCGTCCAGCTGCGGCTGGGCCAGCTGGCGCAGCGCCAGCAAGTGCTGGCAGGGCCCGCGCCGCAGCTTGTTCTGGCTGTAGAAGTTGCAGCCGCAGTGGCCGTCCTGCAGCTGCTGGTCGGCGTTCAGCGTCAGCCGCGGCGTGAAGCTGCGCTCGCCGGCCTTGACCGTGCCGTCGATGAGCAGGCGCGACGCCTCCTGGCGGATGCTGCCGATGCGCACGCCGCCGGCATGGATCAGCGCCAGCGCCTGCGCCTCCTCGGGGCTGGCAAAGCGCAGGCGCTCCAGCGGCAGCGGCTCGCGCGACAGCTCGCGCCACGCGTAGCGGCCGGCGGGCAGGTCGAAGATCGCGCGGCCGGCCTGCACCCAGGCGGTCATCGCCGCGTCCACGTCGGCCTGCGGCAGGCCGGTGCGTGCCGACAGTTCGGCCGGTGTCGCCATCCACGTCGACTGCAGCGCCGCGGCCACCGCGAGCTGGCTGGCCTCGCTGACCTCGTGCCGCGCCTGCAGCAGGTCGAAGCGCCCGGCGGCCGACCAGTCATTGGCCGTCCAGCCCGACAGGCCCAGCGTGACGGTCACGTCGCCCATCTCGATGACCCAGAAGCTCGGCATGCCCGAGCCCAGCAGGTGCACGCGCACACGGGTGGCCAGCGCGATCAGGCGCTCCAGCGTCAGCAGGCGGCGCCGGCCCCACAGCCGCACCGTGCGCGGCTCGGCCAGCGGCGTGCCGACGACGGCGCTGCGCCGCGCGGTCAGCTCGATGTTCCACGGCTCCAGCACCATGCGCGCCGGCTGCCCCGGCGCCAGCTCGAAGCGCAGCGAGCGCGGCCCGGCGCGCTCCTTGCGCTGGCGCAGCGCGCTGCACAGGTTGTGCAGGTCCATCGGGTGCAGCTCCAGCACCGTGGCCGGCAGCGTCATCGCGCTGGACACCTGCAGGAAGCCGCGCACCCAGCTGTCGGGCAGGTCGATCTTTTCCTCGACGAAGGCCGGGTCGTCGCCGGTCGCGACGGTGAAGCCGGTCGGGTCCACGTCGAAGCGCGTGGCCTTGTAGTCGCGGATCTTCTGGAACTCCTCGAACAAGCCGGCCGAGTAGTCGATGTTGGTGGTGCCGCAGGCCATCTCGCCGACGCGGTCGAACACGTCGTGCCGGATGCTGACGGCGCAGTAGCTGGACTCGTCCTGGCTGAAGGCCTCGAACAGCAGGCGCTCGGGGTGCACGGTGATGACCGGGTCGAGCACGAACCACGCATCGCGGTTGGCCTGGTAGAGCCCGTCGAAGTAGCGCGCGCGGGCCTTGTAGAAGGGCTGCAGCAGCGCCGCCTTCTTCTCGCGCAGCTGGGCCAGCTCGCGGGTGATCGCCGAGGCCCGGGCCTTCAGCGCCTCTGCCTGGGCCATGAAGGTCGCCAGCATCCGGCCCTCGTTGGCCTGCAGCCAGGCCTGGTAGGCGCCGGGGTCGCGGCCGCGCCAGCGCTGGTCGCTGACGACCACCGCGTGCAGCGCCGACAGCGCCTCGCGGAACACCAGGTGGGCGTGCGAGTCGCGCCGCAGCTCGCCCTGGAAATGCGTGGGCGAGCGCAGCGTGTCGGGCGCGAAGCGGAAGGCCTGCGCGGTGGCGCTGTCGTCCACCGTCGTGGCGCCGTAGTACTTGTAGCGGAACTGCATGGTCAGGTCGGCACCTCGGGCTGCTGCCAGCGCAGGAAGGGCAGCGGCAGCTGCGGGTGGCGGCGCGCGATGTCGCGCAGGCCGGCGATGTACTGCGGCTGGTCGGTCAGGCTGGCCGTGACGACCTGGCGGGCGAAGATCTCGGCCACCACCGCCGCTGTCTCGGGCGCGGCCACCTGCGCGCGCAGGAACTCGGTGACGCGCGTCTTGGCAACACGGCCGCGGTGCACCTGGCTCAGCACGGTCAGCAGATAGGGCGTCAGCGCGCGCAGCTGGCCGGCCAGCGCAGCGGGGTCGTCGGTGGGCAGCGCCAGCAGCCATTGCGTGACGAACAGCTGCACGGCCGGGCTGGGGTGCTGGCTGAGCCGCGTGAGGCACAGCGCCGCGTCGGCCGCGCTCATGCGCCGCACGAGGCGGCTGCGGCCCAGCGTCTGCCCCCACGGCTGCGGGTGGTCCACCCACGCGATCAGCAGCTCCACGCTCAGCGCGTCGTCCGGCAGGCGCTCGCCGAACAGCTCGCGCGTGTAGGCCTGCGCGTCGTCGAACGTCGCGTCGGCCAGCGGCAGCAGCTCGGCCACCTGCTCGGGCGTGGGCTGCGCGGGCAGCCGTGCGTCCAGCATCTGCAGGGCCCATTGCCGCACGGCCACGTCGGCATGGCGGGCCAGCGTGGCGAGCTGGCGCAGGCTGTAGTCGCCGGCAGCCAGGCCCGGCAGCGCCCAGGCGCCGTAGCGCTGCGCGCCGCCGCTGCGGGCCTGCAGCGCGCGCCACACGCCGGACGGATCGCGCGCCGGCGCGAAGGCGGCGAGGTCCTGCGTCAGCCAGCGCAGCAGGTCGTCGTGCAGGCCCTCGCCGGCCTCGCCCTGGAACAGCGCCGCATGCAGCCGCGCGGCCAGCGTGTGGCCCAGCGGCGCGTCGCGCGCGGCCAGCCGCATCAGCGCCGGCCCCACGGCGGCACGCACGCCGGCCGCGGGCTGCGTGGCCAGCGTGACGAGCAGGTCCACCTGGCGGCCCAGCACGTCGTCCGGGAAGGCCGCCAGCAGCCGCGCGCCGCAGGCCCGCAGCTCGCCGTCCGGCGCGGACAGCAGGCGCGTCAGCGTCGTCGGCGGCACGACGGCCAGGCCGGCGGGGTGCAGCAGCAGCCAGCTGACGGCGAGGTTGACGACGGCCGTGACCGGATGGTCCAGCAGCGGCAGCAGCGCACCCAGCCCCTGCCAGGCCGCCGCGGCCGGCGCGAGCGGGCCCTGCAGCAGCGGCTCGGCCTGCGCGGCGCCCGGCGCGAGGCCGGGGTCTTGAGGGTCGGCCGCGAGCAGCGCGCCCAGCAGTTCCTGCAGCAGCGGCTCGGCCGGCGCCAGCAACGCCAGGCCCAGGCCCTGCTTGCGCACGCGGCCGTCCGCGGCCAGCAGCAGCGCCACGACGAGGTCGGGGTGCTGCGCAAACACGGCCGGGTCGCCGGCGAGGTGCAGCAGCGCCTGGTCACGCGCCGGCGCATGCGGGCTGGCCGCCATCACCACCAGCCACGGCACCTGGGCCGCCGGGTCGGCCAGCGCCGCCAGCCGCTCGCGCACGGCGCCAAAGCCCAGCGCGGCCGCGGCCTCGTAGTCGCTGCGCAGCAGCGCGGCCAGCACGCCGGGTGGCTGCTGCTGCACGAAGGCAGCATGGTCCTGCAGCGCGCGTGCCGCCACCGCCTGCACCAGCCCGCTGCGGCTGCGCAGCGACAGCTGCAGCAAGGCCTCGGGGTGGGCGTCCCACATCGCCTGCAGCGCCTCGGGCCGCTGCGCGAACGGGCGACTGGTGTCCAGCGGCTGGAACGTCCACCAGCGCGTCGCCCGCGGACTGGCGTGCAGCCCCGGCCACCGCGCCAGCAGCAGCCGCTGCACGAGCAGCCAGCCCGAGCCGCGGGGATACAGCCGCGTCACCGGCTCATAGCGGCCGTTGACGACCTCCCAGCGGCGCTCCTCGCGCGGCGCGGGCTGCTCGTCGTCCACCAGCCCCAGCAGCAGCCCGACGGCCAGCTCGGGCGCATGCGCATGCCCCAGCGCAGCCAGCCGGCGCAGCTGGCGCCAGGCGCGCAGCCGCAGGTAGTCGCGCGTGCGCTTGCCAAACGCGCGGGCCGGCGCACGCACACCGCCCGTGGCGCGCTGGATCCACCCGCCGGTGGCGGGCGACACGTACTGCCGGCCACCCACCTGGCCCAGCGCGGCCGTGCCGGTCTCGAAGCGCGCATGCAGCAGGCCCACCACCTCGGCGTCGCGCCGCAGCTCGGCGGCCTTGTAGACGTAGCGAATGCCCTGGAAGTGCGGCGCCTGCAGCGGCAGCGCCTGCAGCAGCCGCAGCAGCGCGGCGCGCGGCTCGGGCTGCGTCCAGGCGATGTCGTACCAGTCCAGCAGCAGCTCGGGCCAGGTGGCGCCGCGCTGCGGCAGCGCCGCCTCCACGCGGGCCAGCAACGCATCGCTGGGCTGGTCGCCGTGCAGCTCCTCGCGCCAGCCGGGCAGCAGCGTCTCGGCATGGGCGGCACGCCCGGCCGGCGTCTGCAGCATCAGCCACGCCTGGCGGGCCATGCGGCAGGTGGCCGGGCTGCGGCCGCGGCGGGACAGCTCCTGCATCGCCTCGGCGGCGCCCGCGTCGCCCAGCCGGCCGATGGCGGCGGCCAGGCACAGGTCCAGCAGGTCGTCGCCGCTGCCCAGCAGTTCCACGAGGCGCGGCACCAGGCCGCGCAGCGCCTGCTGCACGGCGCCGTCGGGCGCGGCGGCATCGCCGACCTCGGCCACACGCCACGCGGCCCGCGCGCGGCGCGGCGGGGGCAGCAGCTTCCAGCGCGCCGGCTGGAAGCGGGCGACAAGCTGGGCGATCGCCGGTGGCACATCGCCCGCCGGAGCAGCCGGCCCCGGCGCCGTGGCAGCGGGCTGCGGTGCCCAGTCGGCCAGCTCCGGGAAGCCGTCGTGCGCCAGCAGTTGGTCTCCGGCGGCGAGGCGGCGGCGCAGGTAGTCCAGCGCGCGGCGCCGGGCCTCGGCCAGCTCGCAGGGGCTGGGCGTCAGCGTCGACTCGCGCGTGGCATCGCGCACCGTCACCACGTGGCGAGTGTCGGACGCGAGGTCCAGCGCCACCAGCTCGACGACGCAACGCTGCGCCGGGTTGCGCGATCGCGCCAGCGTCGCGCGGGCCATCTTCTGCATTCGCAAGCCTCCCCAGCCCACTCTTGAACAAGATCGTCGGCGACCGGCCTGCCCGGTCGCGCGGGCCGCATGGTAGGGCCGCGCGGCGGCCGCCCTGCCTCCCAAGCTTGGGGGGCCGCCGTCAGCCCGCGGGCAGCGTGCGCGCCACCTCGGCCGCGGCCGCGATCTCGCGCGCCACCAGCGGCTCCACCAGCCCGTCCCGGTGCAGCAGCTCCACCGCGGCATTGAAGGCGGCCAGCAGCGCCGCGCCGCCGTCCTGCGTGCGCGGCAGCGCCAGGTGGATGGCCGTGGCGCCCAGCGCCGCATTGCCCGCCATCACGCGGCCCTCGTAGGCCGCCAACTGCTGCAGCATGCGCCCGCCCAGCTCGGTGACCACCGCGTAGTCGATGCGTTCGCGCAGCAGCTTGGCGAAGTTGTGCACGTCGCTGGACACGTCCTCGCAGACGAAACGGCCCTGGCGCCGCGCCGTGTCGAACGCTTCGCCGTAGGACCAGCCGCGGATGACGCCGACGCGCTTGCCCTGCAGGCTGTCCAGCCCCTGGTAGGGCGCGCCGGTGGAGTACACCGCCAACCGCTCCAGGAAATAGGGCTGGCTGAACAGCCAGCGCTGCTCGCGCTCGGGCGTGCGGATGACGGCGCCGGCGATCAGCTGGCCCGCGTCCACCTCGGTCAGCATGCGCTTGAACGGCAGCGCGCGCAGCTCGCAAGGCCGGTGCATGGCCGCGAAGGCCGCGCCCACCAGCGCCGGGTAGATGCCGCGCGCAGCCGGTGACGCGGCGGCGCGGTACATGGTGGGCAGGCTGCCCTCGTCGAAGCCGATGGCGGTGGGCGGGGCGTGCAAGGCCTGCCCCCGGGCCAGCCCGGCCCAGGCCAGGCAGGTGGCAAGGCAATCTCTGCGTTTCAACGCTTTTCTCCCTGTGCCGTTCCATCCTAGGCCCGCGCCCCTGCCGCGACAATCGGCGCATGCCTGCCACGCTGAACGGTCAACTCGTCGTCGCGATCTCGTCGCGCGCCCTCTTCGACTTCGAGGCCGAGAACGAGGTGTTTGAGGCCCATGACGACCATGCCTACATGGCGCTGCAGCAGCGGCTGCTGGACGAGCCGGCCGCGCCGGGCGTCGCGTTCTCGCTGGTGAAGAAGCTGCTGGCGTTCAACGCCGGCGGCACGCCGCGCGTGGAGGTGGTGGTGCTGTCGCGCAACGACCCGATGTCGGGCCTGCGCGTGTTCCGTTCGGCCCGGCACTACGGCCTGCCCATCGAGCGCGGCGTGTTCACGCGCGGCGCGTCGCCGTGGCGTTACCTGCGGCCGCTGTCGGCGCAGCTGTTCCTGTCGGCCAACGACGACGACGTGCGCCAGGCGCTCGCCGCCGGCGTGGCCGCGGCGCGCGTGATGCCGCAGGCTGCGCGTGCGTCGGCGGCGCACCCGCACGAGCTGCGCATCGCGTTCGACGGAGACGCGGTGCTGTTCTCCGACGAGGCCGAACAGGTCTTCCAGCGCGACGGCCTGGCGGCCTTCCAGGCCCACGAGACCCAGCACGCCCACCGCCCGCTGCCGGCCGGCCCGTTCAAGCCGGTGCTGCAGGCGCTGCACGTGCTGCAGCAGGTGCCCGGCATGGCGGTGCGCACGGCGCTGGTGACGGCGCGCAGCGCGCCGGCGCACGAGCGCGCCATCCGCACGCTGATGGACTGGGACATCGAGGTCGACGAGGCCATGTTCCTCGGCGGCCTGGCCAAGGGCGAGTTCCTGCGCGAGTTCGAGCCGGACTTCTTCTTCGACGACCAGGTGGGTCATGTCGAGAGCGCCGCGGTGCACGTGCCGGCGGGCCAGGTGACGGCGGGCATCGCCGCGCGCTGAGCGCGGCTGCGAGCGGCCACGCGCGCAGGACTTCGAACAAGGGGGTAGCGCCCGCATCGCCCTTTCGGGGGGCGCCAGGCGCCACAGAATCCCGGCCACCTCAACGACTCTCCGGAGCCCCATGTCGATTCGCGGCCTCGCCCTCGCCCTGTCCCTGTCTGCTGCCGCGTGTGGCGCCCACGCGCAGTCCGTGCCCCTGGTGATGGAGACGGTGGGCATCAAGATCGGCCAAACCGCCGCCGAGGTGGAACAGGTGGCCCGCGCCCTGGGCTACAAGCAGGCCCGCGCCACCGCCTACCCCGCCAAGTTCGGCCTGCCGCAGCGCATGGCCGAGGTGACTTTCGAGCGGCCGGGGCCGGAGATCGGGGCCACGGACTCCATCGCCGTCGCCTACGGCGCCATGACCGGCAAGCTGGTCGCCGTGAGTCGTTCGGAAACGTACGCGAAGCCCTTGATCGTCGGCGAGGTCGTGAAGTCCCTGGACCAGAAATACGGCCCCCACAACGGCCGGCCCGGCACCGGCCAGTTCGGCTGGGTGGACCGCGCGGCCGGCGCGCAAGGGTCGCTGCCCGCCTATTGCCATGCGATGAGGGGCACGGTCAACTACATGGCCATCCTGGAGAACGCGACGGCTGCCGGCTGCAAGCGCGCCATACGCGTTGACTTGAACCTGCAATCCGACAACCCCGACACGCCTTTCAAGCAGATCCTCGTCAGCATGGTCGACTTCGAGACGATGACCGCGGAGGGCCGCCAGCTGGGCAAGCTGCTGGCGCAGGAGCGCGAAGGCGAGTTGAACAAGCAGAAGCAGCAACCGCTGCCGAAGCTGTAGGCGGCAAGGCGGCACGCCGGGCCGAGACCCACAGGGCGCGGCCGATGGCCGAGCGGCCAGTGCCGGCGCAGCACCCGCCGCTCCGGCCTCAGGGCAACAGCTGCAAGGCCAGGCTGCGCTCGATCAGCCACAGCAGGGCCAGCGCGGCGATGGCGCTGGAACCCGCCGGCACGATCCAGCGCCGGTAGACCGGGCGCTTGCGCAGCAGCACCGCAAACGGCAGCAGCAACGCCACCGCCGCGAGCTGGCCCAGCTCCACGCCGACGTTGAAGCCCAGCAGCGGCAGCACCAGCTCAGGCCCGCGCAGCCCCAGGTCCTTCAGCGGCCCCGCAAAACCCACGCCGTGCACGAGGCCGAACAACCCGACCATCGCCCAGCGCGGGCCGGGCACGAAGGGGCGCAGGTTGTCCAGCGCCGCCAGCAGCACGGTCAGCGCGATCAGCGACTCGATCCCGCGCGACGGCGGGTCGATGGCACCGCTGGCCGCCAGGCCCAGCGTGATGGAGTGCGCCACGGTGAAGGCGGTGACGAGCTTGAGCGTTTCGCCCAACGCACTGCGGCCGCTGGCGCGCGGCGCCCAACCGATGCCGTCGCGGTGCCACACGGCCACGAGGATGAGCGTGGCGAGGAAGAGCAGATGATCCAGCCCACTGGCGATGTGGGCCATGCCGTCGACGACGAAGCTGCCCAGGCCCGCGCTGCTGGCACTCAGCCGCTGCGGGGCGCCGCCGGGCACCAGCACGAGCGGCTCGCCGGCCGTGCCGACGAGACGGGCCAGGCCGCGATGACCGGCGTCGGTGGCGGCAAAGACGCGGTAGTCCAGCACCAGCTCGCGCACGTCGGCCGGGCAGTGCCAGCGCGTGACGAGCACGGCATACATGCCGTCGCTGTGCTCGTCCAGCTGCGGCGGCGCGGGCTGCTCGCGCGTGCAGGCGACGCCATCGGCGGTGAAGCGCAGGCCGGTGTCGGCCAGCGCTTCGATGTCGGCCCAGCGCGCGCGCACCTCGCCCCAGGCGAGCGTGCCGTCGCCATCGGCATCCAGGCCGAGGTCACGGTCGAGGTCGCGCAGCGCGAGGTCGAGGCGCTGCTCGACGGCGGCGCCGTGAACGCGGTAGCTGAGATAGCCCTCGCTGGACTGGTGGGCCCAGGCACGGGCGCCGGCGCAGAACAGCAGCAGCAGGACGAGTCCGCGAAGAATCAAGAAAGCAGGCTCCGGTCGAGGGCGGCGAGCCGCGCATCTTGCCAGCCTCGCTCGCGCACGAAGCGGGCCAGCTCGCGGCGCGCGGGCTCACCGTCGCGGCCGGCGGCCTGGGCGGCGCGCAGCAGCAGCACGGCATCGGCCGGCTCGCGCTGCCAGGCCCAGTTGGCCTGCGCCAGCCGCAGTGCCTCGCGCGGCTGGCCGGTCACGTCGAGCGCAAAGCGGGCCTGCTCGCGGGCGTGGCGGCCGGGTTCGCGGCGGTCGGCGGCGGCGAGGCTGTCGCGCAGCCGAGCGGTGGGCGCAGTGGCGTCGCGGCCCAGCCGGCGCAGCGCGATGACGTGGCGCAGCAGCAGCGCATCGGCGTCGCTGCCCTGCGTCAACGCCAGCGCGTTGGCCGCGCGGTCCCGGGCCAGCAGCCAGTCGGCCAGCGCGGCGCGGGTGTAGACGTCGTCGGCGCCATGCAGCGCCTGGCGGTACAGCGCCGGCGCGGCGGCATCGCCCTGGCGCTCGGCCAGCTCAGCGCGCATCAGCGTCAGCCATGCGGGCTCGTGGCGGCCACCGCCAAGGCGGGCCAGCGCGGGGGCCGCCTCGGCAGCCCGGCCGGACAGGCTGTCCAGCTCGGCCAGGCAGGCCGCCGCGGGCAGCGGGGCGAGCGGCTGGAGCTGCTCGCACAACGCCCGCGCCGGCTGCAGCTCGGCGCGCAGCTGGTGGATGGCCGCGGCGTCCAGCAGCGCCTGCGCGCGCAGCGCGGGCGCCAGGTCGCCGCGGGCCAGCAGGCGTTGCAGGTCGGCCTGCGCGGCGTCGAACTCATGCCGCGCCTGCTGCACGCGGGCGCGCAGCAGCACGGCATCGGCGGGGGCGTCGGCGCGCGCCCACCAGGGCGCCAGCGCAGCCTGGGCAATGCCCAGCTCGCGCGGGTCGCCCAGCGTGCGGGCGCGGTCCAGCGCGGCGCGTGCGGCGGCCACAGCCAGCGGCAGCTGGGCCGGGTCGCGCGCCAGCGCTGCGCGGCGGGCGCGCTCGGCGGCGTCCATGCGGTAGGGCAGCCGCTGCACGACGTCGGCGTCGTCCTTCGGCGTGAAGGGCTCGGCCGCCGCCGCGAGCGGTAGCACCAGCAGCAGGGCCAGCAGCGCCTTCATGCTCAGATCGCGTAGGGCTCTTCGGTCTCGCTGGTGAACGGCTCGCCGGCCGGCAGCGTCAGCGCGTCGCTGGTCTCGTCACCGGTGGCGCGCGTGTTCAGGTAGCCGACGAAGGCGTCGCTGGACGTGATGGCGCTGTCGGGCACGGCGGTCTGGGGCATGGGCATGGGCGCCGGGCCGGGCGCCGGACCGCTGCTGTCGCCGCCCCCGCCGCCACAGGCGACGAGGGCCAGGCTGGCGGCACCGGCCGCCACGGTGGTCATCAGGGTGCGCATGGCGGCCTCCTTCACTTGGCGCCCGGGATGGGCGTGTTGAGGTACGGGAAAGCAGGCAGCAGCGGCACGACGGCCTGGTCCACCGCGTCGTGCAGCTTGAACGCGGTCGCGCCCAGCGGCACGGCCGACGGCTTGCAGGCCGCGCCGAGTGCGAGCTTGTCCGTGTCGCCGTTGGCCACGCACAGGCCGCCCATCACGGCCACCAGCGAGATGTCGACGACGTCGTCCTTGGGTCGGCGGCCGTTGGGGTAGCCGGCGTTGTCGCTGCCGCTGGCCAGGATGTTGCCGACGATGCCCAGCCGGTTCTGCTGCGCGAACGGCACGGGCGCGATGGCCGTGTTCAGCCGCAGCATCTCCGAAGGCGTCACCGTGGCGAGCTGGTTGACGCCCTTGATGCCGGTCAGGAAGGTCGTGACGAGATCCGTGCGCGGGAAGTTCGTCGGCGCCGTGTTGGGCAGCGCCAGCGCGATCTCCAGCAGCGCGGGCAGCGTCGGGTTGGTCACGTAGTCGGCGAACTGGGCGTCGTCCTTCGGCTTGGACGCGTTGAACTTGTCCTTGTCCTTCAGCCCGATGACGACCTCGTTGACCAGCGGCATGCCCAGCCGCGACACCTGCACCCACGCGCCGCCGGCCTTCTCGGTGGTCTGGTGGCCGCTCTTGGGCGTCGGGTCCAGCAGCCGGCCCTGGCGCAGGCTGGCGGTCGTCCAGCCGCCGATGACGTCGCTGCCGGCGCTCTTCAGGCAGTCCTTGTGCACCTCCAGCGCCAGCGTGGTGACGTTCTTGTCGCCGATGGTGTTGGGCGCGGCATTGATCAGCGACGGGTCGGTGATGACGGAGACCGGCGCATTCACCAGGTCGAAGATGGTGCCGAGGTTGACGGCGAACGGATCCTGCCGCTGGCCGACGAACACCTTGGCCGGCATCGCGCAGCCGGGGATGGTGATGGGGTAGACATGCTTGGCCGCGTAGCCGGCGTAGTCGGCAATCGTCTTGCCGCCGATGTTGTCGACGGGCTTGTCGAACGTCGTCACGCCGCTGGTGGCGTGCGCCACGGCCTGCGCCGTGCCGCTGCGGCGGTCGCCGCGCACCACCGTGACGGTGTAGCTCTCGTTGACCTGCAGGTTGGCGTCCTTCACGTTCGCCACGGCACCGCTCTGGATCAGTGGGATGCCCACCGACTTGCCGCCCACCGTCAGGCTGGTGCCGGCGCCGCCGTTGGAGAGCCGGTTCTTGAAGCGGAACTGGAAGGTCAGGTCTTCCTTGGCGTCGCCGGTGTTGTCGATGTGGATCTCGTACAGCGCGTTGGGGTCCAGCGCAAAGTAGTTGGGGCCGCCGTAGGCGTCCTGCAGCGGCAGGTAGTTGGCGATCAGCGTGACCATGCCGTCGCGGCCGGCCTCGTAGCTGCGGAACAGGTAGAAGTCCGTCGCGTCGACCTTGGGAACCGTGGTGATGAAGGGCGCTTCACGGTGGCTGGACGCCTGGGCGCCGGCGGCCAGGCCGAGCAGCAGCGCCGCCAGCGCGATGCGGTGGAGTCGGGCAGTCATGGGGGGCATCCTGTGTGGCAATGCCGGCTTGGCATCTGGGCGGTCTACGCCCCCACCCGGCCTCCGGATTCACCCGATGTGACGAATCGCCACCCGTCCCCCTAGTCACACAATGCCGGCTCTTCGAGGAGAACCCATGCCCCCGTTCCGTCTCGCCGCCATCGCGGCCCTGTGCCTGGCCGGCGCCACCAGCGCCATGGCCGGCACCAACGGCTTCTACCGCCAGCCCACCCTGCAGGGCGACAGCGTCTACTTCGTCGCCGAGGGCGACCTCTGGCGCGCGGCCAGCGCCGGCGGCACTGCGCAGCGGCTGACCACCCACCCGGGGCTGGAGAGCCAGCCCGTCGTGTCGCCCGACGGCCAGTGGCTGGCGTTCACGGGCCAGTACGACGGCGGCACCGAGCTCTACCTGATGCCCGTGGCCGGCGGCGCGCCGAAGCGGCTGACGTGGGAAGGCGGCGGCATGCGCGCCTGGGGCTTCACGGCCGCCGGCGAGGTGCTCTACACCGGCCTGGACGCCCGCCCCGGCGCGCAGCTGTTCGCCATCGACGTGAAGACCGGCCAGCGCCGCCAGCTGCCCGTGGGCCAGGCCAGCGACGCCGCGCTGAGCGCCGACGGCAAGACGCTGTACTTCACCCGCAGCGGCCTGCGCAGCGACAACGCGCGCCAGTACCGCGGCGGCGCCATCGCGCGGCTGTGGGCGCTGGACCTGGCCGGCAGTGGCGAGGCCCGCCCCTTCGTCGCCGAAGGCAACAACGACCGCCGCCCCCTGCCCTACCGCACCGCCGGCGGCGAGGCGCGCATCGCCTTCCTGTCCGACCGCGACGGCTCGGTCAACCTGTGGTCCGTCAACGCGCAGGGCGGCGACCTGCGCCAGCACACCACGCACAAGGGCTGGGACATCCGCCACGCCGACGTGGACGGCGGCAGCGCCGTCTACGCGCTGGGCGCCGACCTCTACACGGTGGACCTCACGCCCGGCGCCGCGCCGAGGAAGCTGGACATCACGCTGGCCGGCGACTTCGACCAGATGCGCGAGCGCTGGATCAAGAAGCCGCAGGACTTCCTGACCGACCACTCGTTCGCGCCCAACGGCGAGCGCGTGCTGCTGGCCGCGCGCGGCCACCTGGCCACGCAGGGCGTGCAGGCGCTGCGCCGCGCCGAGCTGCCGCAGCCGGCCGACGGCCGCTGCAAGAAGGGCGAGTTCAGCAGCGACAGCAAGAGCGTGTTCGCCGTCTGCGACTTCAGCGGCGAGCAGGAGATCTGGCGCCTGGCCGCCAACGGCACCGGCAAGCCCGAGCGCGTGACGCACGGCGGCGCCATGCAGCGCCGCGAGCTGCTGCCGTCGCCCGACGGCCGCTGGCTGGCGCACACGGACAAGGAAGGCCGCGTCTGGCTGACCGATCTCAAGAGCGACCCCAAGGCCCCGGCCGCCACGCGCGAGATCGCCCGCAGCACGATGGGCGACTCGCCGCAGCTGCAGGCCTGGAGCCCCGACGGCCAGGTGCTGGTGTGGCAGCAGTCGCTGCGCCACGCCGACCGCTCGCAGCTGCAGCTCTACCGCGTGGCCGACGGCCGCACGCACACGCTGACCGGCGACCGCTACGACGCCGAAGGTGCCGCCTTCAGCCCCGACGGCCAGTGGCTGTACTTCGCGTCCAGCCGCCACTTCGCCACCACCGGCAACGGCAGCCCCTGGGGCGACCGCAACACCGGCCCGTTCTTCGGCCTGCGCAGCAAGCTGTACGCCGTCGCGCTGCAGCCGGGCCTGCGCTCGCCGTTCGCGGCCAAGGACGAGCTGGAATCGGCCACCGAGAAGAAGGCCGATGAGCAGCGCGCCGAGGACCGCAAGGCCACGGACAAGGCGCCCACCGAGCGCAAGCCCGACGCCAAGGACGACAAGAAGGCCGCCGACAAGCCCGCCGACAAGAAGGGCAAGCCCGCCATCGTGTTCGAAGGGCTGAACGAGCGGCTCATCGAGCTGCCCGTGCCGGCCGGCAACTACCGCGCGCTGCGCACCGACGGCAAGCGGCTGTGGTTCCTGGACCGTGACCTGGACGGCAAGACGCAGCTCAAGTCCGTGGGCATCGACAACCAGGGTGGCGCCCCCGAGGTGCTGGCGGGCGACGCCCGCGCCTACGAGCTGAGCGCCGACGGCAAGAAGCTGATGCTGGTGCGCAACCAGGGCCAGGGCGCGCCCGAGGTGCTCATCGTCGACGCGGCGCCCAAGCTGCCGGCCGACCTGTCCAAGCTGACCGTGCGCTGGAGCGACTGGCAGATCGCCACGCAGCCGCGCGCCGAGTGGAAGCAGATGTTCGCCGACGCCTGGCGCATGCACCGCGATCACTTCTACGACAAGGACATGCACGGCGTGGACTGGGCGGCCGTGCGCGCCAAGTACGAGCCGCTGGTGGACCGCGTGACCGACCGCGTCGAGCTGGCCGAGCTGATGGCGCAGATGGTGTCCGAGCTGGGCGCGCTGCACAGCCAGGTCGGCCCGGGCGACACCCGCCCCGGCAGCGACGACCCGGCGCTGGCCGGTCTGGGCGGGCGCTTCTCGCGCGCGCCGGGCGGCTGGCGCATCGACGCCATCTACGGCCACGAGCTGGAGCTGCCCGCCGAGGCCCCGCCACTGGCGGCGACCGGCGTCGACCTGAAGGTGGGCGACGTCATCACGCACGTGAACGGCCGCCCCACGGCCGACGCGCCGCACCTGCTGGAGCTGCTGCGCGGCCAGGCCGGCCGCCAGGTGCTGCTGGACGTGAAGCGTGCCGACGGCAAGGCGGTGCAGCGCATCGTCACGCCGGTGGCGCAGATGCGCGAGAACCAGCTGCGCTACAACGACTGGCGCGTCAGCCGCGCCCGCGCGGTGGAGCAGCTGGGCCAGGGCCGCATCGGCTACGTGCACCTGCGCGCGATGGGGCCCAACGACATCGCCGACTTCGTGCGCGAGTTCTACGCCGCCGGTGACCGCGACGGCCTCATCATCGACGTGCGCTACAACAACGGCGGCAACATCGACAGCTGGATCCTGGAGAAGCTGCTGCGCCGCGCCTGGGCCTTCTGGCAGCCGCGCTCGCCGGCAGGCGCGCCGGTCTACGCCAACATGCAGAACGTCTGGCGCGGCCACACCGTGGTGCTGATGAACGAGGACACCTACAGCGACGGCGAGACCTTCTCCGAAGGCTTCAAGCGGCTGAAGATCGGACCCGTCATCGGCAAGCGCAGCTCCGGCGCCGGCGTGTGGCTGTCCGACCAGAACCGCCTGCTGGACAACGGCATCATGCGCGCCGCCGAGACCGGCCAGATGGACGCCAGCGGCCGCTTCCTCATCGAAGGCGTGGGCGTGTCGCCGGACATCGAGGTGGACAACCTGCCCCGCGCCACCTTCCTGGGCCAGGACGCACAGCTGGACGCCGCCATCGCCGAGCTGAAGAAGCGCATCGCCGAGCAGCCGGTGCCGGTCGTGAAGCCGGGCGCCTACCCCCGGCCCGTGAAGCCCTGACGCTGCGCCCCCCGCCGGCCGGCCCCACCCGGGCCGCGCCAGCGTGCGGGATTCGGCAGGTCGGGCCGGTTGTTGCGGTGCAACAGCGGCGTGGCGGCCACAACTGCCGCCACCATTCGGGCTGCACAACAACCTGGCCCCGCGGCCGCCGCCACGCGCATCCGGCGCGTCGACGACGACGGGGCCGGCCACGCGTGGGAAGGGGCAGAACGTGACCGAGGGCAACGACGACTTCGCGCTGCATCGCGCGCATGAGGCGCTGGAGGTGGGCGACATCGAGCAGGCGACCTACCTCGCCCGCCAGGTGCTGAAGAACGCCCAGGCCGGCCGCAACATGCTGCACGAAGGCCGCGCGCTCGCCTGCCTGGCCGACTGCGACCGGCAGCTGTCACAGCTGCGCCGCGCCTACAGCAACAGCCAGTCCGCCGTGCACCTGCTGCGCCAGGCGCAGGACCTGGCCAGCGAGGTGATGGCGCTGACGACGCTGGCCCATGTCGCGACCAACCTGGGCCGCGTGGACGAGGCCATCGAGAGCGCGCTGCTGGCCGTCGGCCTGTCCGACGGGCTGCCGCTGTCGCACCTGCAGCCGCTGGTGCACAACTACCTGGGCGTGGCCTTCTGCTGGGGCCAGGACTTCGGCCGCGCCGAGTCGGCGCTGGAGCGCTCGGCCGACCTCGTCCATGTCGACGAGCCCTCGGCCAGCCCGCTGCAGCCGCTGCTCAACCTGGCCTTCCTGGAGGCGTTCCGGTTCGCGGTGCTGCGCTTCGAGTCCGGCATCGCGCCGTCGGTGGGCAAGCTGCACGCGCGGCTGGTGGACTGCGGCGACATCATCGAGCGCCACGGCGACGAGGGGCTGCTGCTGGGCATGACCGAGGCGACGCGCACGCTGTTCCACGTGCTCAAGGGGCTGGCCGCGGCGTGGTCGGGCGACCTGGAGGCCGCCGCGGCCGAGCTGCAGTGGTGCGACGCCTGGCAGGCCCGCGACGGCCGCGCGACCTGGCTGGTGGGCATGCGGCACTGGCTGGAGACCGAGGCCGCCTGGGCCTGCCACGACCTGGGCCTGGCCGCCGACCTGGGCCGCGAGATGATCCGCGCCGCCACGCAGGCCGAGCATGAGCAGCTGGCCTGCCTGGGGCACCGCGTGGTGGCGACGCTGGAGCGCGCGCGCGGCGACAGCCGCGCCGAGGCCGACGAGCTGCGCCGCCTCTACCAGCGCGAGCAGGCCATCCGGCGCGAGGCGCTGGACAGCCGCGACCAGGCCGCCGAATGGCAGCTGGAGGCCCGCACGTCGGCGAACCAGATCCTGCGGCTGGAGTTCCGCTCACGCATGCTGGAGCGGCTGTCGCTGGAGGACAGCCTGACCCGCATCCCCAACCGGCGCGCGCTGGACCGCCAGTTGCAGGCCTGCATGGCCACGCCGATGAACCCGGGCCGGCAGACCTGCGTGGCCCTCATCGACGTGGACCGCTTCAAGCAGATCAACGACGGCTTCTCCCACCACGTGGGCGACCAGGTGCTCAAGGTCGTCGCCAGCGTGCTGACACAGTCGGTGCGCACCGGCGACTTCGTCGCGCGCATGGCGGGCGACGAGTTCGTCGTGCTGTTCGACCGCGCGACGCTGGCGGAGGCGCAGCAGGTCTGCGCGCGCATGAAGTGGGCCGTCCAGCAGCACGGCTGGGACGCCATCGCGCCGGGGCTGCGCGTGAGCATCAGCATCGGGCTGGAGCAGGCGCGCGCCGGGGAGTCCATGCAGACGCTGCTGCAGCGCAGCGACGACCGCATGTACGCCGACAAGCGCGGCCAGAGCGCCTGACGGCGTCACCAGCGGTAGCCGACCTTCGCGAAGTACTGCCGGCCGTTGAAGCCGAACGGCGAGAAGCTGCTGTACGTCAGGATGCCGCCCACCGCGTTGGCGGCGATGACGCGGTCGGGGTAGCGGTTGCCGAGGTTCTCCACGCCGGCGTCCACGCGCCACGGCCCCTGGGCCCAGCCCACCGACACGTCGGCCAGCCAGGCGGCGGCAAAGCGCTGGTCGTTGGCGGTGCTGGCCTGGCGCACCTCGTAGTCGCCGTAGCGCGTGGCGGCCACGCGGGCGCTCCACGGGCCCCAGCGGTGCTCGGCGGCCAGCAGCAGCTTGTCGTCCGGCGCGCTGACGGTGGCGCGGGCCAGCGTCACGCGATCGATCAGCGTCAGGTTGTTGGCCGTCAGCACGGCCGGGTTGTCGGCCACGCGGCGCACGGTGTTGTGCGTGTAGCCATAGGCCAGCGTGAACTCGCTGCGGCCGGCGGCGCCCCAGTCCTGCCGCAGCGTGCTGACGAGGTCGGCGCCGCGGGTGCGCGTGTCCAGCGCGTTCGTGAAGTAGCGGCCCGCGCTGACGTTCAGCCCCTGCGCAGCCAGCTGCGTGCGCAGCGCCGCCGGCAGCGACAGGTTGCCGGACAGCAGGATGCGGTGATCGATGTCGATCTGGTAGACGTCCAGCGTCGTCTGCCAGTCACGCGTGGGCGACAGCTGCAGGCCCAGGCTGGCGTTGCGCGATTTCTCCGCCTTCAGCGGCTGGGCGCCCAGCGCCTGCGCTGCGGCTGACGGCACGGTGAAGGTGCCGGCCTCCACCAGCGCGCCGTTGATGAGGTTGGTGGACGTCGTCGCGAAGTACTGCTGCGCCAGCGACGGCGCGCGGAAGCCCGTCGACACCGTGCCACGCAGCGCGACAGCCGGGCTGACGACGTAGCGGCCCGACAGCTTCAGCGCCGTCGCGCGGCCGAAGTCGCTGTAGTCCTCGGCGCGCAGCGCGGCGCTGGCGCTGAAGGCCGTCGTCAGCTGGCCCTCCAGGCCCACGTAGGCAGACACGTTGTGGCGGCGGTGGCTGCCCGCATCGCCGGGCCGGAAGCCCGGAAAGCCCGACGCGCCGCCACCCGTGTAGGAGTTGGGCTCGCCGGCCACGACCTCGTAGCGCTCCTGGCGCAGCTCCGCGCCGGCGGACAGCAGCACGGGGCGCACGAGGCCCCAGTCCAGCTCGCGCGTCGCGTCGACGTTCAGCAGCGTCTGCTGGTTGCGCAGGCCGCCGGCGTCGAAGCGCGTCGGGCTGGCCGCGCCCAGCGAGTAGTTCGCGGTGTTGGACACGGCGATGTCGAAGCGGTTCTCGCCGTGGTTGAGGCTGGCGTCCCACTGCCAGCCGGCCGCCTCGCCGCGCAGGCCCAGCACCAGGCCCACGTCACGCGTGCGGCTGTCCTCGTGCGGCAGGAAACCCTCGGGGAACAGCGTGGCCACGCCGTTGGCCGCCGCGGTGGCCTGCGTGCGCCAGAACGCGGTGCTGGTGGTGTCGCGCTGGTTCAGGCTGGCGTTGCCGTACAGCTGCACGCCGCCGCCCAGCTCGGCCTGGCCGTTCAGCAGCAGCGACTTCTTCGTGCTGTCGGGGTCGCCCAGGCGGTTGTTGACCTGGCCCTTGCGCGGCTCGGTCGCCGCGTCACGCGCGTCGACGCCGGCGCGGTTGCTGCGCTGCTGGTGGCCGGCCTCGGCCGCCAGCCGCAGCCAGCTGCCGGCGCCCAGGTCCAGCCCGAAGCTGGCGCCCAGCTGGCCGCGCTGGCCGTCGCCGCGGTCGGTGCCACCGACCTCGGCCGTGACGGCGCCGCCCTTGGCGCCCCGCTTCAGCACGATGTTGACGACGCCGGCGATCGCGTCCGAGCCGTACTGCGCCGCGGCGCCGTCGCGCAGCACCTCGACGCGCTCGATGGCCGAGATGGGGATGGCGTTCAGGTCCACCGGCGCCGAGCCGCGGCCCTGCGTGCCGTTGATGTTGACGACCGCGCCGGTGTGACGGCGCTTGCCGTCGACGAGCACCAGCGTCTGGTCCGGCGACAGGCCGCGCAGCTGCGCGGGGCGCACGGCGTCGGACGCGTCGGTCAGCGACGGGCGCGGGAAGTTCAGCGACGGCAGCAACTGCGCCAGCGCCGTGGCCAGCTCGGTGCTGCCGCTGCGCTGCAGGTCGGCCGCGCTGATGACGTCGACGGCGGACTCGGACTGCGACAGCGTGCGGTCGACGCGGCGCGTGCCGGTGACGACGACCTGCTGCAGCGAGACCGGCTCAGCGGTCTGCGCGGCGACCGGCAGTGCGGCGGCGGCCGCCGCGGCGAGCGCCAGCAGGCGCGGTGTGAACGGGAAGGAAGTGCGGGACGAGAAAGTCATGAACTGCAAGCGGAGGCGACCAAAGACGCGCCAGCTTGCAACCCGCGGCTAACTCAGCCAACGAATCAAATCGCCCCAGTTCATGCGTTTTTCGGCGTTGACGCCTCAGCTCAGCACGACACGCGCGAACTTGCGCTTGCCGACCTGCAGCACGTGCTCACCGGCGTCCAGCTTGACGCCCTTGTCCGAGATCACTTCGCCGGCGCGGCGCACGCCGCCCTGCTCCACCATGCGCAGCCCCTCGCTGGTGGACGCCACCAGGCCGGCGGCCTTCAGCACCTGGGCGATGCCAAGCGGCGCGCCAGTCAGCTGCACCGTCGAGATGTCGTCCGGGATGCCGCCCTTGGAGCGGTTGATGAAGTCCTGCTCCGCCGCATCCGCCGCCGCGGCGCTGTGGAAGCGCGCGGTGATCTCCTTGGCCAGCGCGACCTTCGCGTCCTTGGGGTTGCGCCCCGCCTCGACCTCGGCCTTCAGTGCGGCGATCTCGGCGATGGACTTGAACGACAGCAGGTCGTACCACTTCCACATCTGCACGTCGCTGATGGACAGGATCTTGGCGAACATCGTGTTCGGCGCTTCCGTGATGCCGATGTAGTTGTTCTTGGACTTGGACATCTTCTCGACGCCGTCCAGGCCTTCGAGCAGCGGCATGGTCAGGATGCACTGCGGCTCCTGGCCGTACTCCTGCTGCAGGTGGCGGCCCATCAGCAGGTTGAACTTCTGGTCGGTGCCGCCCAGCTCCAGGTCGGCCTTCAGCGCCACCGAGTCGTAGCCCTGCATCAGCGGGTACAGGAACTCGTGCACCGAGATCGGCGTGCCGGCCGCGAAGCGCTTCGTGAAGTCGTCGCGCTCCATCATGCGGGCCACCGTGTACTTGGCCGCCAGCTGGATCATGCCCACCGCGCCCAGCGGCTCGCACCACTCGGAGTTGTAGCGAATCTCGGTCTTCGCCGGGTCCAGCACCAGCTTGGCCTGGGCGTAGTAGGTCTCGGCGTTGGCCTGGATCTGCTCCTTGGTCAGCGGCGGGCGCGTCGCGTTGCGGCCCGACGGATCGCCGATCAGCGACGTGAAGTCGCCGATCAGGAAGATGACCTGGTGCCCCAGGTCCTGCAGCTGGCGCATCTTGTTGAGCACCACCGTGTGGCCGACGTGGATGTCGGGCGCCGTCGGGTCCAGGCCCAGCTTGATGCGCAGCGGCACGCCCGTCGCGGCCGAGCGGGCCAGCTTCTTCGTCCACTCGCCTTCCGGCAGCAGCTCTTCCACGCCGCGGCGGGAGATGGCGAGCGCCTCCAGCACGGCATCGGTGATCGGGAATTGGGGAGCGTCGGACATGGCGCGGCGCATTCGGCAACAAACCGAATGAAAGTGTTAAGTGATTGATCCATCGGGGTAAACCGGCATGCCGGGTAGGACAAAGCCGTTAGAATTCACCCTTCGAATTGGGGGTGTTGTTTCAACACAACCAAGCAGGATTTTAAGGGCAGCGTCACTGCCGCCCCTTCGCGTGGAACCGGCCCGGCCGGGATTGCCCCAGCGACAACCCCCGGGATACCGAGCGTGACCGTTTTCCAGCAACGCCTAGCGCAAGTCAAAACTGCCCTCAGCAGCGCCGAAGCCTTCGCGGCCCGTCACCCGCGCGCACTGACCGCCTCGGTCGTCGGAGCGCTCAGCTGCTTCGCCGTCACCGCCTTCGGCATTGCGCCGCTGGCCCCGGATGCCGCCGCGCTGCCCAAGCGCACCGTCGTCGAGACGCTGGCCACGCCCAGCATCGAAGCCCAGTTGGACGAGCTCGCCGCCCACAGCATCGGGCTGGCCCGCACCGAGATCACGCGCTCCAGCGACACACCCGACACGCTGCTGCGCCGCGCCGGCGCCTTTGATGCCGCCGCCGCTGCCTTCCTGCGCAACGACCCGCTGGGCCGTCGCGTGCTGCAAGGCCGCGCCGGCAAGCGCGTGCACGTCATGGCAGACGCCTCGGGCCAGGTGCAGCAGATCGTCGTGCGCTTCCCCGCCGAGAAGGTCGAGCAGCAGGGCAGCCACTTCACGCGCCTGACCATCGCCCGCGACGGCGCCGGCTTCTCGGCCCGCACCGAGCAGGCGCCGCTGCAGGCCCAGGTCGCGCTGGGCAGCGGCAGCATCCGCACCTCGCTGTTCGCCGCCACCGACGACGCCAACATCCCCGACGCCATCGCCTCGCAGATGGCCGACATGTTCTCCGGCGACATCGACTTCCACCGCGAGCTGCGCAAGGGCGACCGCTTCAGCATCGTCTACGAGACGCTGACCGCCGACGGCGAGCCCATCACCTGGGACGGCGGCGTCGGCCGCCTGCTGGCGGGCGAGTTCACGAACAACGGCCGCACCTACTCGGCCGTCTATTTCAAGGACAGCGCCACCGGCAAGGCCAGCTTCTACGGCTTCGACGGCCAGAGCAAACGCCGCGCCTTCCTGGCCAGCCCGATGGAGTTCTCGCGCATCACCAGCGGCTTCGCGATGCGCTTCCACCCCATCCTGAACACCTGGCGCCAGCACAACGGCACCGACTACGGCGCCCCCACCGGCACCGCCGTGCGCTCGGTGGGCGACGGCGTCGTCGAGATGGCGGGCTGGCAGAACGGCTTCGGCAACGTCGTGCATGTGCGCCACAGCGGCGACCGCACCACCGTCTACGCCCACCTGAGCAAGATCGACGTCAAGAAGGGCCAGCGCATCGACCAGGGTCAGCGCATCGGCGCAGTCGGCGCCACCGGCTGGGCCACAGGCCCGCACCTGCACTTCGAGTTCCGCGTCGGCGGCCGCCACATGGACCCGCGCGCCATCGCCCGCGCTTCCGAGGCCGTCACGCTGCCCGGCTACGCCAAGGCACAGTTCCAGCAGACGGTGGCCAGCGTGAAGACCCAGCTGGCCGTCGCCGAGACGATGGATGGCGTCTCTGCGGCCGACTGACGCCCAGCTCTACATCGGGCTGATGTCGGGCACCTCGCTCGACGGCATCGACGGGGTTCTCTTCGACGCTGGCCGGCTGGCCGTCACGGGCCATGTCCACGCCCCCTTCGCGCCGGCGCTGCGCGACGAGTTGCTCGCTCTCAACACGCCGGGCGACAACGAACTGCACCGCGCCGCGCTGGCGGCCAACGCCGTCGCACGCGGCTATGCCGACGTCGTCGCCCAGCTGCTCGAAGCCACCGGCACGCGCCGCGAGCAGGTCGCCGCCATCGGCGCCCATGGCCAGACCGTGCGGCACCGCCCCGGCGGCATCGACGGCTACACGACGCAGTTGCTGAACGGCGCGCTGCTGGCCGAGCAGGCCGGCATCGATGTCGTCTGCGACCTGCGCAGCCGCGACGTGGCCGCCGGCGGCCAGGGCGCGCCGCTGGTGCCGGCCTTCCACCGCGCCGTGTTCGGCACGACCGGGCAGGACACGGCCGTCCTCAACCTCGGCGGCATCAGCAACCTGAGCCTGCTGTTCGCCGACGGCCGCACCGGCGGCTTCGACTGCGGACCGGCCAACTGCCTGATGGACGGGTGGATCGCCCGGCACCAGGGCCAGGCCTACGACGCCGACGGCGCCTGGGCCGCAACGGGCCGGGTGCTGCCGGCCCTGCTCGCCACGCTGCTGGCCGAACCCTTCTTCGCGCTGGCGCCACCCAAAAGCACCGGCCGCGACCTCTTCCACCTCGGCTGGCTGCAGGCCCGACTCACGCCAGGGCTGGCGCCGCAAGACGTGCAGGCGACGCTGCTGGAACTGAGCGCACGCTGCGTGACCGAGTCGCTGCAGGCGCAGATGCCGGCAGCCAGATCGCTCATCGCCTGCGGCGGCGGCGCCCTCAACGGACAGCTGATGCAGCGCCTGTCCGACCTGCTCCCCGGCGTCGCGGTCGAATCCAGCGCCGCCCACGGCCTGCCGGTCGATCAGGTCGAGGCCGCGGCCTTCGCCTGGCTAGCGCGGTGCTTCGTCGAGCACCGCCCCGGCAACCTGCCGGCCGTCACCGGCGCGGCCGGGCTGCGGCGGCTGGGGGCGCTGCACCCGGCCTAGCCCAGAAAGCCCACCGTTGCGCCGACTTCCCCGCGCCACGCCGCTGCCCGTCGCCGCCGCGTTCTTCCTGTCCGGCTTCGCGGCACTGGTATACCAGCTCGCCTGGCAGCGCCTGCTGTTCGTCGTGGTGGGCGTGGACATCGAGTCGGTCACCATCATCGTCTCCACTTTCATGCTGGGCCTGGGGCTGGGCGCCGTGCTGGGCGGCTGGCTGGCGGACCGCTGGCCGGCGCGCATCCTGCTCGCGTTCTGCCTTTTCGAGGCGGCCATCGCGCTCTACGGCCTAGCCAGCGTGGACCTGCTGCAGGCCTGCGCCGCGGCATTCGCCGGCCTGTCGCGGCCCGCAGCGGCCGGCCTGAGCTTCGCGCTGCTGATGCTGCCCACGCTGTGCATGGGTGCCACGCTGCCCATGCTGGTGGCCCACGCCTGGCAGCGCTCGGGCAACGTTGGCGCGTCCACCGGCACGCTGTACTTCATCAACACGCTGGGCGCCGCCTGCGGGGCCTTCGCGATGGGCTTCCTGCTGCTGTACTGGCTGGACCTGCGCCAGGCCGTCTGGCTGGCCGCCGGCCTCAACGCCCTGGCCAGCCTGGCGGTGGCCGCCACGCTGCGTGGGAAAGGCGACTGATGATGCGCCACCTGGCCTGGGCACTGTCCTTCGGCATGGGCCTGCTGTCGCTGAGCCAGGAGATCCTGTGGGTGCGCCTGCTGGGCTTCGGGCAACAAGGCCGGCCGCAGGCCTTCGCGCTGGTGCTGGTGGCCTTCTTGCTGGGCATCGCGGCGGGTGCCGTTGTGGGCCGGCGCCTGTGCGCGCGCAGCCCGCGGCTGCTGGCCTCGGCAGCACGCGTGCTGTGCTGGGCCGCCGCGCTGGACATCGTCGCGCTGCAGCTGGCCGTGCCGCTGCTGGGCTACACGCCGGCACGCCTCGCGGCACTGCTGCTGCTGATCGCGCTGACCGCAGGCGCCAAGGGTGTGCTGTTCCCCATCGTGCACCACCTGGGCTCCGGCACGGCTCGCGCTGGACTCGGTCGATCGGTGTCGCAGGTCTATCTGGCCAACGTGATGGGCTCGGCACTGGGGCCGCTGATCACCGGCTTCTGGCTGCTGGACGTGCTGGCGGTGGAGAGCGCCTGGGCCGTCGTCGCGGCAGGCACCGCGCTGCTGGCGCTGGCCTGCCTGATGACCGAACCCGCGCGACGTCCCAGTTGGCTGCTGCTGCCGGTGCTGCTGTCGGCGCTGGCAGCCGGCCTCGTCGCCAGGCCTCTGCAGGTCGTCGAGCGCCTGGCCGTGCGCGGCGACGACGCGGATAAGGTTGGGCAGCTGATCCAGAACAAGCACGGCATCCTGCACACCATCGTGCGGCCCGGCGGCGACATCACCTACGGCGGCAATGCCTACGACGGCCTGATCAGCGTGGACATGGGCCGCAACGCCAACATGCTGGACCGCGCCTACCTGATGGCGACGCTGCACCCGCGCCCGCGCCGCGTGCTGGTGATCGGCCTGTCCAGCGGCGCCTGGGCGCGCACCATCCTGGGCTTCCCAGGCGTCGAGCAGATGGACATCGTCGAGATCAACCCGGGCTACCGCACGCTGATCGCCGCCCACCCCGCGGTGGCACCGCTGCTGGACGACCCGCGCGTGCGCTTGCACATCGACGACGGCCGGCGCTGGCTGCGCGCCCAGCGCGACGAGCGCTACGACCTGATCTTCCAGAACACCACCTTCCACTGGCGGGCCTACACCAGCCTGTTGCTGTCACGCGAGTACCTGCAGGAACTGCAGCGCCACCTGGCGCCGGGCGGCATCGCGGCGATGAACACCACCGACAGCCTGGACGCCTACGCCACGGCGCTGGCGGTGTTCGGGCAGGTGGCGCGCTACCGCAACTTCGCCTACATGAGCGACAGGCCGCTGCAGCGCCACCCCGGCGCCGAGGCCGCACTGCGCGCCTGCCACATCGACGCTCGCCCCTGCCTGGGCGACGCGCTGTTCGAGCCCCAGGGCATCGGCTGGCAGTTGCTGAACGCGCCGCTGCTGGACGCGCGCGAACACCTGCGCCAGAGCCCGTCGGTCGACCCGCCTGGCGTCATCACCGACCTCAACATGATCAACGAGTTCCGGCACGGCCGCCCGCCGCTGTTCGACGCGCTGGCACCGCTGCTGCCGGCCACCTCGCAGCACGACGCCGAATAGCGCCACTCCGAAAAACAAACAGGCCGCCCGAGGGCGGCCTGTCGGCGTGAAGCAGCTCCGCGCTCAGACCGAGAAGCTGGACCCGCAGCCGCAGGTCGTCGTGGCGTTCGGGTTCTTGATGACGAACTGCGCGCCCTGCAGGTCTTCCTTGTAGTCGATCTCGGCGCCCGTCAGGTACTGCAGGCTCATCGAGTCGATCAGCAGCGTCACGCCGTTCTTCTGCATCTGCGTGTCGTCGTCGTTGACGGCCTCGTCGAACGTGAAGCCGTACTGGAAGCCCGAGCAGCCGCCGCCCTGCACGAACACGCGCAGCTTCAGGTCCGGGTTGCCTTCTTCAGCCACCAGGTCACGCACCTTGTCGGCGGCGCTGTCGGTGAAGACCAGGGGCACGGGGATGTCGGTGGGGGTATCAAGCACGGCGCTCATGGCGGGCTCCTCAGAATCTGTGCGAAAACGAATAGATGGATTGTCGGCGCAAAAACAAAAGGCCGCGATAAAGCGGCCTTTTGTGGAGTCGTGAAGCGATTAACGCTTGCTGAACTGCTTGCGGCGACGGGCGCCGTGCAGACCGACCTTCTTACGCTCGACTTCACGCGCGTCACGCGTGACGAAGCCGGCGCGGCTCAGTTCGGGCTTCAGCGTCGCGTCGTAGTCGATCAGCGCGCGGGTGATGCCCAGGCGCAGCGCGCCGGCCTGGCCGGACTCGCCGCCACCGTGCACGTTCACCTTGATGTCGAACGCTTCACCATTGTTCGTCAGCAGCAGCGGCTGCTTGGCGATCATGATGGACGTCTGACGACCGAAGTAGACGTCGATGGCCTTGCCATTGACGATGATCTGACCCGTGCCCTTCTTGATGAAGACGCGAGCGACCGACGACTTGCGGCGGCCAGTGCCGTAATTCCAGTTTCCGATCATGGCCGTTCCTTAGATCTCGAGAGCCTTGGGCTGCTGGGCGGTGTGCGGGTGCGTGGGACCTGCGTAGACCTTCAGCTTCTTGACCATGGCGTAACCCAGCGGGCCCTTGGGCAGCATGCCCTTGACGGCCTTCTCCAGCGCGCGGCCGGGGTGCTTGGCTTGCATGTCCTTGAACTTCGTTGCGTAGATGCCGCCGGGGAAGCCGCTGTGACGGTAGTACACCTTGTCGGTGGCCTTGTTGCCGGTCACACGGAGCTTGTCGGCGTTGACGATGACGATGAAATCACCGGTGTCCACGTGAGGCGTGTAAATGGCCTTGTGCTTGCCGCGCAAACGGAGTGCCACTTCGCTGGCAACACGTCCGAGCACCTTGTCGGTGGCGTCAATCACAAACCACTCGTGCGTCACTTCGGCCGGCTTGGCGCTGAAGGTCTTCATGAGAGTTGCTTTCGCTGTGCCGGCCCCTGATAGGAAGCCGGCGATGAATGGCTGAAACTGCTGACCGGCCTCGGTGCTGTGTCTGTTGCACAGCCTCTCAACTGGTTTCTTTCCCGCAGCCTTTGACGGAAAAGCCGACGAGTGTAGCAGCGAAGCCCATGGTTTGGAACCCGCCGCCGCGTTAACCTCCGCACAGGATCACCCGCCATGCCCCGCAAGCCCGCCCCCACGACACCACCCGCCGCACCGGCCACGGGCTGGGACGAGGTGCTGTCGGCGTTCGGGCCGGACCCGCATCCGCCGCCGCCCGTGCCGCCGGTCGAGCCCCCCGCCGACGCCGGCACCGGCCCGCTGGCCACCGCACGCGCGGCGCTGGAGCGGCTGGCCACCTGGGTGCCCATCCGTTCGCTGGCCCGCCGCCACCGCCGCCGCATCATCGACCACCTGTTCGCGATGGACGCGCGGGACCGCTACCTGCGCTTCGGCTATGCGGCGTCGGACGAGCAGATCCGCAAGTACGCGCTGTCGCTCGATTTCGCCCGCGACGAGGTGCTGGGCATCTTCAACCGCAGCCTGAAGCTGGTGGCGCTGGCCCACCTGGCCTACGGGCAGCCCCTGCCCGGCGACCCGACCCGCACGATGGCCGAGTTCGGCGTGTCGGTGCTGCCCGAGTCGCGCGGCCGCGGCCTGGGCCGGCGGCTGTTCGAGACCGCCGGGCTGCACGCCCGCAACCGCGGCATCGATACCCTCTTCATCCACGCGCTGAGCGAGAACCGCCCGATGCTGCGCATCGCCACGGCAGCCGGCGCCGTCGTCGAGCGCGACGGCAGCGAGTCCGCCGCCTACCTGCGCCTGCCGCCGGACTCGTTCGGATCGCAGGTCGAGCAGGCACTGGAGCGCCATCTGGGCGAACTGGACTTCCAGTTCAAGCGCCAGGCCCGCGTGCTGAACGACTTCGTCGACAGCGTCGCTGAGGTCAAGGCTCATTTCGACGCGTCCGGCCGCGCCGCCAAGGAATAAGTGACGCGGCCCGCTCCCCCTCAGCCCGGGGGAACGGGGGCTAACGAGTAATGGCCTGTCCCTTGATTACGCTACATTGATCTACTAATGCGCCGCGAGCCTGTCGGCGATGCCGCAGAACTCCCCGAGGGACATGCCGTACGCCATCTATTGGATCGCCGCGCTGGCTGTTTGCGTGCTGGGCCTGGCCATCAGCCTGGTCTGGGCGCTGCGGCGGCCGGCCTACGCCAACAAGGGCCTTCCCGGAGAGTGGTCGCTCACGGCAAGGCCCGTGTTCACGACCGACGAGCGGCGTGTCTTCCGGCTGCTGCGCGAGGCGCTGCCCCACCACGTCGTGCTGTCCAAGCTGCCGCTGGTGCGCTTCTGCCAGCCGACCGAGGCCAAGGAAGTGCGCTACTGGTTCGACCTGCTGGGCGCCTCGCACGTGACGTTTGCCGTCTGCAGCCCCAACGGCCGCGTGCTGGCCGCGATCGACCTGGAAGGCGAGCGCGGCGTCACGCCGCGCAGCCTGCAGATCAAGCATGCCGTGCTGTCGGCCTGCCGCGTGCGCTACCTGCGCTGCGCAATGGACCAGTTGCCCAGCGTGGCTGAACTGCAGCTGCTGGTGCCGCAGGGCAGCAACCCGCGCGGCCCGCTGCCGGCGCCGCCCGCCACCGCCGCGCTGCCGCGCCGCCGCGCCAGCGACGACGAGTTCGGCAGCGACTGGGGCCAGTTCTCGCAGCCGCTGCCGCTGTGGCAGGACGCCGGCGTCTTCGGCGGCAACGAGGCACCGGGCTATGCCGAGCCGCGCCAGCCGCGGGCGCAGTCGCCCTACCCGCATCGCCCGCCGGCCGAGCGCCGCGCACCGCAGCGCCAGCTGGATGCAGCGCGCTTCAACCCGCGCACGCTGCCGGTGCTGGACGATGCCGACGAGGAAGCCATGATGGACGACATCGTGGGCGTCGTCGTCGACGCGCCGCGCTACGCGACCGAGCGCCCCCGCCGCCGCTAAGGGCCTGCCAACCCCAGGGCAATGGGTCGCGAACGCCCGCCGCCCGGGGCCAATCAAGGCGCGGCGCGCCGCCAGCACCTGTGTGCGGGCAAGTGGCGTAACGCCGAGTGGCCCCTGGCGGCGGGCGTTCCCTTCGGGTTGTGGTCAGAGAGCCCGCGCGCGGCGTTGCAAATGCTCGCCGGGTGTCCAACCCGGCTCCGCTTTGCGCCTTGCTCGCGGGCTTTCTGGCCACAACGCGACCCATTGCCCTGGGGTTGGCAGGCCCCCATCCCGGCGACACTCGCCGGATGCACCACGCGACCCCTGACCTCAGCTTCGGCGACCTGACGCCGGAGTTCATGCTCGACGCCCTGGACGCCGCCGGCCTGCGCGCCGACGGCCGGATGCTGCAGCTCAACTCCTTCGAGAACCGCGTGCTGCAGGTCCACCTGGAAGACGACCGCCCCGGCCGCGGCGTGGGCGTCGCCAAGTTCTACCGGCCGGGCCGCTGGAGCGACGCGCAGATTCTGGAAGAGCACGCCTTCGCCGCCGAACTGGCCGCCGCCGAGGTGCCCGTCGCCGCGCCGTGGGTGCTGGACGGCGGCACCACGCTGTTCCATTACCAGGGCCAGCGCCTGGCCGTCACGCCGCGGCAGGGCGGGCGCGGGCCGGAGCTGGAAGACCCCGAGGTGCTGCGCTGGATAGGCCGGCTGCTGGCGCGGCTGCACGGCGTCGGTCGCCAGCGGCCGTTCACCGCGCGGCTGTCCTGGGCCAGCGCCGCGCCGGCCCAGGCGGCGCGGGACTGGCTGATGCAGAACGACGCGATCCCGCCCGAGATCGCCGCAAGCTGGGACGACGCCGCGCGCCGCTGCATCGACAGCATCCAGGCCGCCTTCGACAGCCTGCCGGACCTGCCGCTGACGCGCCTGCACGGCGACTGCCACCCCGGCAACATCCTGTGGACGCCCGACCGCGGGCCGCATTTCGTCGACCTGGACGACGCCGTCATGGGCCCGGTCGTGCAGGATCTGTGGATGCTGCTGCCCGGCGAGCCCGATGCCGCGCGCCAGCTGCTCAACGCCGTGCTGGACGGCTACGAGCAGATCGCCGAGTTCGACGACCGCGAGCTGCGCCTCATCGAGCCGCTGCGCACGATGCGCATGATCCACCACAGCGCCTGGCTGGCCCGCCGCTGGGGCGACCCGGCCTTCCCGCTGGCCTTCCCGTGGTTCGGCTCGCCCAACTACTGGCTGGACCAGGTGGCCAAGCTGCGCGAGCAACTGGAGGCCATGCGCCCCAAGGACGCGCCGCCGACGCTGGCGCGCGACGAGGACGAGGTGAACTTCGACGGCGACGGGTTCGCCTGACGCCTCACCACCCCTAACGCCAGGTCGCCGGCGTCTCGTTGGTCGCCACCGTCACGTCGGCACGCGTGCCGTCCAGCGGGCGGATCTCCATCGTCAGGCCGAACTGCAGGCAGGGGTTCTCGGCCGCGATGGCCGCCGCCTGCGCCAGCGTCTCGGCGACGATGAACCAGTAGCCGCCCACCCACTCCTTGGTCTCGGCAAACGGGCCATCGGTGATGAGCCCGCCCTTGGCGACGACGCGGCAGCCCGGCTCCAGCCGGCTGCCGGGCTTGAGCCGCCCCTCGACCAGGCCCCGCTCGTACCAGACGTAGAACGCATCGATGGCCGCCTGCACGGCCTGCGGGCTGGCGTCTTCGTCCCACTGGCCACGGGACAGCACCAGGTAGTCGTTCATCGGCATCGGCAAATCTCCTGGAAGTTGCGCGGGCGACGCGCGGCACCCAGGACAGGAATGCTAGCGGGCGACCGAGGTGGATAGTCGGAAAATACTGGATATGTATACAGTATTGTGGTCTCATCCAGGCTCCGCTTTCTTCCCCCGTTGTCTCCGTTTTCCGTCTGCACGGCCATGTTGTCCGCTCCCGCCACCGCCTATGCCAGCCCACCCGCGCCGGGCCATCCGCCGCCGGGCCAGCCCTCACTGGAAGCCCTGCTGCAAGGCCGGCTGTGGCGTGGCAGCAGCCTGGGCGCCGCCGCCACGCCGACGCTGCCCAGCGGCTTTGCCGCGCTGGACGGCGAGCTGCCCGGCGGTGGCTGGCCGCTGCGCGCCGTCACCGAGCTGCTGACGCCGCAGTTCGGCGTGCTGGAGTGGCGGCTGCTGGCGCCGGCCCTGCAGCGCTGGTGGGCCGGCCAGGCGCTGCCCGCCGCCGCGCCGGGCCGCCGGGCGCGTGCCGCCGAGCCCGCGCTGCGCTCGCTGCTGCTCATCAACCCGCCACACGCGCCGCACCTGCCCGGCCTGCAGGCGCTGGGGCTGCCGCCGTCCGCGCTGATCTGGGTGGATGCCGCCACGCCGGCTGAAGCGCTGTGGGCCGCGGAGCAGGCCATCAAGTCGCGCGTGGCCGTGCTGGCCTGGCTGCCCCAGGCGCGGCCGGAGCAGATCCGGCGGCTGCAGGTCAGCGCGTTGAGCTCCGACGCGCCCGCCTTCCTCGTGCGGCCGGAGCGCGCGGGCCAGCAGTCCTCGGCCGCGCCGCTGCGCCTCGTCGTGCAACCGGGCGACGGCTGGGCGCTGAACGTGCACCTGCTCAAGCGCCGCGGCCCGGCGCACGAGGGCTGGCTGGAACTGCCCGCTGTGCCGGGTGCGGTCGAGCCGCTGCTGACGGCCGCCAAGCGCAAGCCCCTGCCGGCACCGGGCCCGGCGCCCTCGCCCGCCCCTGCGCCGGCGTCCCCTCCGCTGGAGCGCGCCGATGCGCTGGCTCGCGCTGTGCTGCACGCCTGATGCAGCGGGGAATGACGCCCTGGCCTGGCTGGCGCTGAGCTTCACGCCCCGCGTCGCCCGGCTGGAGGAGGCGGTGGTGGCCGAGGTGTCGGCCAGCCTGCGGCTGTTCCGCGGCGCCCGCGCGCTGCGGCTGCGACTGCAGGCCGACGCTGCGCAGGCCGGCCTGGCGCTGGGCGCGATGGCCTGGGCGCCCACCGCGCTGGCGGCGCTGGCACTGGCACGCAGCCCCGGCGCGCCCCGCCAGGGCCGGCTCGCCGACCGGCTGGACGCCCTGCCGCTGGCCGCCCTCACGGCCGCGCACGCGCACCACGCGATGCTGGCCCGGCTGGGCTGCACGCAGCTGGGCGAGCTGCGCCGGCTGCCGCGCCCGGCGCTGGCCAGGCGCTTCGGCCCCGCCTTGCTGGTGGCACTGGACCGGGCCTACGGCGACCTGCCCGAAGCACATGACTGGCTGACGCTGCCCGACCGCTTCGACGCGCGGCTGGAGCTGCCCTGGCGCGTCGAGCACGCGCCCGTGCTGCTGAGCTTTGCAGAGACCCTGCTGCGCCAGCTCTGCACCTTTCTCACCGCGCGCCATGCCGGCGTGCGCACGCTGCGGCTGGCCTGGCAGCACGACGCGATGTGCGCCCGCGACGTGGCCGGCAGCGGCGAGCTGACGCTGGCCACCGCCGACACCACGCGTGACCTCGCGCGGCTGACCCGGCTGCTGGGCGAGCACCTGGCCCGCACGACGCTGGCCGCACCGGCCGGCGAGATCACGCTCAGCGCCGACACGGTGCTGCCGCTGCAGGAAGGCAGCCACAGCCTGCTGCCCGGCCCGTCCGACCCGGCCGAGCGTGCGACGACGCACGCGCTGCTGGAGCGGCTGTCGGTGCGGCTGGGTGCCGGCCGTGTCTGCGAAGGCCGGTTGCACGAAGACCACCGGCTGGACCGCATGCAGCGCTGGCAGCCCTGGCCCGCGCCCGCGTCGCCGCCCGTGCGCCAGCCGCCCGGGCCGCAGCCCACCTGGCTGGTGGAGCCGCCGCTGCCGCTGCGCTGCGATGCGCGGGAGCAGCCCGTCTACGCCGGTGCGCTGGCGCGCATCAGCGGGCCGCACCGCATCGAGGCCGGCTGGTGGGAAGGCCCGGGCCAGTTGCAGACGCGCGACTACTACGTCTACCGCAGCGCGGCGCGCGGGCTGCTGTGGGTCTATCACGAGCGGCTGTCGGCCACCGAATCCGACGCGTCGGGCTGGTTCCTGCACGGGGTGTTCGCATGAGCCCGCCGCAGTCCGACCGCGACGAGCACCTGCACGAGCTGCGCCGGCTCGGCTTCGCGTCGGACGCCGACATGCGCCGCGTGGCCGACGCGCAGGCGTTCGACACCTCGGCCGCGCCGCGCCCAACCGCCCGGCCCGGCGAGCCGCCGCCTCGCGAGCTGCCGCGCTACGCCGAGCTGCACTGCCTGACGGCGTTCAGCTTCCTGCGCGGCGCGTCCGAGTCGGCCGAGCTGGTGGAGCGCGCCGTCACGCAAGGCTACGAGGCGCTGGCCATCACCGACGAATGCTCGCTGGCCGGCGTCGTGCGCGCGCACAAGCAGCTGCGCGAGATGCGCGAGGCGGCGCACCACGCGCTGAAAGAGGCTGCCACCGAGGCCGGCGAACCGGTCGACGGCATCGAGCAGCCGCAGCTCATGAAGCTGCTGATCGGCAGCGAGTTCCTCGTCCGCGACGACACCGGCACGCCGCGCTTCAAGCTCGTGCTGATCGCGCAGAACCTCAACGGCTACGGCAACCTCAGCCAGTTCATCACGCGGCTGCGGCGCGCCAGCCCGGTCAAGGGCGAGTACACGCTCTACTTTCGCCAGCTCGCGCCCGAGAAGCTGGCCGACTGCCTGGCCCTGCTCGTGCTGCCGCGCGAGGCAAGCGACGCCGACCTGATGACGCCGGCGCACTGGGTGCTGCGCCACTTTGCCGGCCGCGCGTGGCTGGCCGTGGAGCTGCTGCGCGAGGCCAGCGACGCGCTGTGGCTGCAGCGGCTGCAGTCGCTGTCCGACGCCACCGCGCTGCCGCTCGTCGCCGCCGGCGACGTGCATTTCCACGTGCGCTCGCGCAAGGCGCTGCAGGACGTGATGACCGCCACGCGGCTGGGCCGCACGGTGGCCGAATGCGGGTTCGACCTGCAGCCCAATGCCGAGCGGCATCTGCGCAGCCGCTACCGCATCTCGCAGCTGTGCGCGGCGGAGCTGATGGCCGAGACGCTGCAGGTGGCGGCGCGGTGCACGTTCAGCCTCGACGAGATCCGCTACCAGTACCCGAGCGAGGTCGTGCCTGCCGGCGTGACACCACGCCAGCACTTGCGCCACCTCACCTATGCCGGCGCGGAGAAGCGCTGGCCGTGGAACGAGCACGGCCTGGGCGGCGTGCCCGACAAGTGGAAGCACCGCATCGAGCACGAACTCGAGCTGATCGAGGAGCTGGGCTACGAGCACTACTTCCTGACCGTCGCCGATGTCGTCGCGTTCGCGCGCAGCATCGGGATCCTCTGCCAGGGGCGCGGCTCGGCCGCCAACAGCATCGTCTGCTACTGCCTGCACGTCACGTCGGTGGACCCGGATCGATCGACGCTGCTGTTCGAGCGCTTCATCAGCCGCGAGCGCAACGAGCCGCCGGACATCGACGTCGACTTCGAGCACGAGCGCCGCGAAGAGGTCATCCAGCACCTCTACGACAAGTACGGCCGCGACCGCGCCGCGCTGACGGCCGTCGTCATCTGCTACCGCCCCAAGAGCGCCATCCGAGATGTCGGCAAGGCGCTGGGCTTCAGCGAACAGCAGTTGGAGGTGATGAGCAAGGACCACAGCGGCTGGCCTGGCCAGGTGCTGCCCGAGGATCACCGCGCCGCGCTGCTTCAGCGCCTGGGGCTGCCCGGCGATGACCCGCGCCTGCAGCAGCTCATCACGCTGGGCCGCCAGCTCAACGGCCTGCCGCGCCACCTCTCCCAGCACGTCGGCGGCTTCGTGCTGACGGCCGGCGTGCTGGAGCGGCTCGTGCCCATCGAGAACGCGACGATGAAGGACCGCAGCGTCATCGAATGGGACAAGGACGACATCGACGAGCTGAAGATGATGAAGGTCGACGTGCTGGCGCTGGGCATGCTCACGGCGATCAGGAAATGCTTCGACCTCGTCAACCCGCTGCGCGGCACGGCCATCGACCTGACCATCCCCGACAACGACACGGCCACCTACGACATGATCTGCAAGGCCGACACCGTCGGCGTGTTCCAGATCGAGAGCCGCGCGCAGATGTCCATGCTGCCGCGGCTGCGGCCGCGCACCTACTACGACCTGGTCGTCGAAGTCGCCATCGTGCGGCCCGGCCCCATCGAGGGCGGCATGGTGCATCCCTACCTGAAGAACCGGCTGCTCACCAAGGACCAGATCAAGTACCCGAAGGATGAACTGAAAGACGCGCTCGACCGCACCTGCGGCGTGCCCATCTTCCAGGAGCAGGTCATGCAGATCGCGATGATCGCGGCCGGGTTTTCTGCGGGCGAGGCCGACGAACTGCGCCGCGCGATGGCCGCCTGGAAACGCCCCGGCGTGCTCGACAAGTACTACGACAAGGTCGTCAGCGGCATGCGCAGGAACGGCTACGAAGACGCCTTCGCCGAAAGCATCTTCCGGCAGATCAAGGGCTTCTCCAGCTACGGCTTCCCCGAGAGCCACGCCGCCAGCTTCGCGCTGCTGACCTATGTCAGCAGCTGGCTCAAATGCCACGAGCCCGCGGCCTTCCTGTGCGCGCTGCTCAACAGCCAGCCGCTGGGCTTCTACACGCCCAGCCAGCTGGTGCAGGACGCGCGCCGGCACCAGGTCGAGGTGCGGCCCATCGACGTGAACCACAGCCACCACGACAGCACGCTGGAACGCCGCGACGGCGAGCACCAGCCCGCGGTGCGCCTGGGCCTGCGCCTCGTCAGCGGCCTGGGCACGGAGGCGGCCCTGCGCATCGCAGCGGCCCACGCGCAAAGCCCCTTCATCCACCCGCAAGACCTGGCCCACCGCGCCCGCCTCACGCAGGCCGACATGCAACACCTCGCCGCCGCCGACGCGCTGGCCAGCCTGGCCGGCCACCGCCGCCAGCAGGTCTGGCAGGCCTCGGCACTGCACGCGATGCCGGCGCTGCTGCAGGGCAGCCTGCTGCCCGAAGACGACCTCGCGCTGCCCGCCGCCGCCGAGGGCGAGGAAGTGCTGTGGGACTACGCCGCCACCGGCCTCACGCTGCGCCGCCACCCGCTGGCGCTGCTGCGGCCGCGCCTGGCGCGGGACGGCCTGCTGTCGGCCCGGCAGCTCGACCAGGTGAAGAGCGGCCGCCGCGCCAAGGCCTGCGGCATCGTCACCGGCCGCCAGAAGCCGCAGACCGCCAAGGGCACGCTGTTCGTCACGCTGGAAGACGAGACCGGCAACGTGCAGGTCATCGTCTGGCCCAAGGTCTACGAGGAACACCGCAGCACCATCCTCGGCGCCCGGCTGCTGGCGGTGGAGGGTGTGTGGCAGCGTGGGGATGGCGATGTGCGGCACCTGCTGGCGCAGGGGTTCAAGAACCTCAATCCGTGGCTGGGCCGGCTGCCGACGGAGAGCCGGGATTTCAGGTGACCAGGATCGTCGCCACGGACGACTGAGAGAGTTTGCTCGAGCGTCGGGGGGCGCGCTCTGCGGGGACCGTCGGGTGTCGGTGATGCGGTGGTCGCTGTCGGCCAGGAGCGGCAGGCGGCCAAGGTCTGCTTTCGATAGGCAGTCTCTCGGGCCGCCACACAATCCGAGTCATGACAGTCGCCTTGGCTCTCCTGATCTACGTAGGCGTCTACCTCGCGTCACAGCTCAAGCCCGTTTACTTGCAATGCGACCATGCGGGATGCGAATGCGTTACGCATCAAGAGGAGTAGTTTGGGGAATCCGTCTGAGTGAATGTGCCGATATCCGGGCTTCGAACGACCGCATCGGATTCAGCAATTCGGCGAGATGAAGGGCCCCTCCGGGTCGGCAGCGCTCAACAACCCGCCTCGGTTCGAAGTTCGGCTTCCAGCCTCGTCAGCGCCCACCACCACCCCAGGCCTGCCCGCCAGCTCTTGTAAATTGGCAGGCCTTGCTCACACCCGCCCCACGCTCCCATGCCCAAAACCTCCCACAAGCCTTTCGTCATCGGTGTCGCAGGGGGCAGCGGCAGCGGCAAATCGACGGTGACGCGCCAGGTGTTGGCCGCCATCGGGACGGAGAACGTGGCGGTGGTGATGCAGGACGACTACTACCGCGACCAGTCCCACATGCCGCCGGAGGACAGGCGCAAGCAGAACTACGACCATCCCGATGCCTTTGACTGGCCACTGATGGCGCAGCACCTGGCCGCGCTGCGCAAGGGGGAGGCGATCGAGATGCCGGTGTATGACTTCGCGGCCGACAACCGGTCCAGCCAGACCATTGCCGTGAAGCCCGCACCCGTGATCGTGGTCGAAGGCCTGTTCGCGCTGTACGACACCAAGCTGCGCAACATGATGTCGCTGAAGATTTACGTGGACACGGCCTCGGACGTGCGCTTCATCCGGCGGCTGCAGCGCGACATCTCGGAGCGCGGCCGCAGCACCGAGTCGGTGGTGCAGCAGTACCTGGAGACCGTGCGCCCCATGCACAAGCAGTTCATCGAGCCGACCAAGCGCAATGCCGACGTGATCCTGCCGCACGGCGCCAACGGCCCGGCGGTGGACATCATCACCACGAAGGTGCGGAGCCTGCTGAGCAGCCACGTGCCTGGCTGAGCGCCGGCCCGCCAGTGCGGCCGTCGAACGGGCGTCGTCCGGGCGGCCCCCGCCGGCCCGGCGCCACGGGTCGCCCTCACGGCCCGCGTGCGGCGCCACCGCGGGGGCACGATGGCAAGCGTCAACCCCGGTCCGCGTGCGGCCGCTCGCCGCGAACCTGCGCGGTGCCGCCGGCTGGCTCGTCGGGGCCCGCCGTGGGCGCGGGCACGGCGTGGACGCAGTGCCAGGCGAAGTAGGCCGCCTTCGCCCGCGGCCGGCAGTAGCGCTGCCGCTTGAACATCAGGCGCACGCGCCCGGCCCAGGCGGCATCGATATCGACGGACATGACGTCGTCCAGGGTGCAGGCGGGATCGGGCAATGTGCGCGCCGCCTGCGCCACGAACTGACTCGGCACGCGGGCCAGGATGCCGTTGTCGGCGGCGCCCGGCGGCCGCTGAGGGAGGTGTTCAGGAACTTGCATGGGACGATGGTGCAGGCCGCCTGGCTCACCGCGTGAGCCCGTGACGAGCGGGCGTCGGGAGCCGGCGGCCGGGCAGGCGGCGCTGCCCATGTCGTTCAAAGGCCGAGTTCGGTCAGCCCGGGGTGGTCGTCCGGGCGGCGGCCCAGCGGCCAGTGGAACTTGCGGTCCTCGGCCTTGATCGGCCGGTCATTGATGCTCGCGTGGCGATGCGTCATCAGGCCCTGGTCGTCGAACTCCCAGTTCTCGTTGCCATGGCTGCGGAACCAGTTGCCGGCGTCGTCGTGCCATTCGTAGACGAAGCGCACGGCGATGCGATGGCCCTCGAAGGCCCACAGCTCCTTGATCAGGCGGTAGTCCAGCTCCCGCGCCCACTTGCGCTCCAGCAGCGCCTGCGCCTCGGCGCGCCCGCGCGGGAACTCCGCCCGGTTGCGCCAGACAGTGTCCGGGCTGTAGGCCAGCACGATGCGTGCGGGGTCGCGGCTGTTCCAGCCGTCTTCGGCCAGGCGGATCTTCTGGATCGCGGTTTCTCGGCTGAAGGGAGGCAGCGGGGGGCGGGTGTCCATGGCGGAGGCTTTCAGGAGGAGGTCATGAGGGGCCGCAGACCGGCGGCACGTAGACAGATCTGTCTACGTGCCGGATTGTGGCGCATGTAGACAGACCTGTCTATAGTCTCAACATGAGCACGCAAACCGGCACCGCCGACCTCCCGGCCCGAGAACGCATCCTGCGCACGGCGCATGACCTCTTCTACGCGGAGGGCCTGCGGGCCACCGGGATCGACCGCGTCATCGCCGAGGCGGGCGTGACCAAGGTGACCTTCTACCGGCACTTCCCGAGCAAGAACGACCTCATCCTGGCGTACCTGAACCTGCGCCACGCGCAGTGGATGGCGTGGTTCAACGCGGCGCTGGCGCGTCACGGCGGCGCTGCCGCGGGCGCGCAGGCGCTCGTGCCGGCGATGCAGGAATGGTTCAGCGGCCAGGCGCTGGGCGACTTCCGCGGCTGCGCCTTTCTCAACGGCGTCAGCGAGCTGGGGCCGGTGCTGCCGGCCGTCGTGGAGGTCACCCGCCAGCACAAGCAGGAAATGACCGATGCCCTGGCCGCCCTGCTGCCGCCGTCGGATCAGCGCCGGCAAACGGCCGAGGCCCTGGCCACCGCCGTCGACGGCGCCATCGTGCAGGCCCAGTACGGCAGCGATCCGGCCACCGCGCTGGGCTCACTGGCGCTCATCACCGCCCGGCTGACCGCCGCCGCCTGAACGCGGCCGGCGCGACAGCGCTAGAACGCGCCGTCCGCCGCGCGACGCAAGTCGGCCGCCATGCTCGGCATGGACGACTCCAGCTCCTGGGCCAGCCGGCGCAAGGCCATCGCCTCGCGCGCCAGCCGGGAGCGCTCGGCGTGCAGCGCGTGAACCTGACGCCAGGTGCGCATCAGGTCGATGACATCGCCCAGCCAGGTGGCCAGGCGCGGGGTGAAGGGCTGCGCGGGCACCAGCACTTCGACATACGTGGACATGAGGGTTCTCCTGTTTTTCCGCTGCGGGGCCTCTGGTGAAGGCCGTTTCAAGCAGCGATCCGAGTTTGAACCAAGGGTTAACCCTTGACCATGATGCAAATCAAGGGCGTGGCGCGCGCGGCTGGTCAACGGGCATGAAGCGTCCACCCACCCGGCCCTCGGCTTTACGCATGACCTCGGGCAGCCCGCACAGCGCCGGTGTAAGTTGCGCCGCCAGCCGGGCGACGCACACCCACCACCTGCCGAGAGTTCCATGCTGATCAAGACCCCCTTCCCCCACGAGCCCCTGCCCAGCGAGATCACGCCGCAGCAGGTCTACCTGAACCGCCGCAGCGCCATCGCCGGCCTGGGCGTGGCCGCCGCGTCGCCGCTGGCGCTGGCCCAGGGCGCCCCGGGTGGCGGCAAGCTGCCCAAGCTGCCCGGCGCGCGGTCGGCAGTGCCCGGCGCGATGGTGATCGACAAGCCCACCAGCTACGCCGACGCCACGTCCTACAACAATTTCTACGAGTTCGGCACCGACAAGTCCGACCCCGCCGAACGCGCCCACACGCTGAAGACGCGGCCCTGGACGGTCAGCGTGGAAGGCGAATGCGCCAAGCCCATGCGCCTGGACATCGAGACGCTGCTCAAGCTCGCACCGATGGAAGAGCGCATCTACCGGCTGCGCTGCGTGGAAGGCTGGAGCATGGTCATTCCCTGGGTCGGCTACTCGCTGGCCGAGGTGCTCAAGAAGGTGGAGCCCACGTCCAAGGCCAGGTACGTGGAGTTCACCAGCCTGGCAGACCGGTCGCAGATGCCCGGCGTGCGCTCGGGCGTGCTGGACTGGCCCTACGTCGAGGGCCTGCGCATCGACGAAGCCATGCACCCGCTGGCGATGCTGGTGTTCGGCATGTACGGCGAGGTGCTGCCCAACCAGAACGGCGCGCCGCTGCGGCTGGCGCTGCCCTGGAAGTACGGCTTCAAGTCGGCCAAGAGCATCGTCAAGATCCGCCTCGTCGAGAAGGAGCCCGTCTCCAGCTGGACCAAGGCCGCCCAGCAGGAGTACGGCTTCTATTCCAACGTGAACCCCAACGTGCCGCACCCGCGCTGGAGCCAGGCCGCCGAGCGCCGCATCGGCGAGGACGGCCTGTTCGCCAAGAAGCGGCCCACGCTGCTGTTCAACGGCTACGAGGCGCAGGTGGGCCAGCTCTACGCGGGCATGGACCTGAAGAGGAACTACTGAGCCGATGCGACGCGCACTGACGACGGCACTGCTCGGCCGTGCCGCCAAGCCGCTGCTGTTCCTGCTGTGCCTGGCTCCGCTGGCCGCGCTGGTCTATGGCGCGGTCAACAACCAGCTGGGCGCCAACCCGGCCGAGAAGCTGATCCGCGAACTGGGCGAGTGGACGCTGCGGCTGCTGTGGCTGACGCTGGCCATCACGCCGCTGCGCGAGCTGACCGGGCTGGCGGCGCTGGCGCGCTTTCGCCGCATGCTGGGCGTGTTCAGCTTCTTCTACGCGTCACTGCACCTGCTGGCCTATGGCTGGCTGGACCAGGGGCTGGACGTGGCCACCATCGCCGCCGACATCGCCAAGCGGCCCTTCATCCTGATGGGCTTCACGGCCTGGGCCCTGATGCTGCCGCTGGCCGCCACCAGCTTCAACCGCGCGATCAAGGCGCTCGGTGCGCCGCGCTGGCGGCTGCTGCACAAGGCGGTGTATGCGGTCAGCGTCATCGCGCTGCTGCACTTCATCTGGATGCGCGCCGGCAAGAACAACTTCGGCGAGCCGGCGGTCTACGGCGCCCTGCTCGCGCTGCTGCTGGGCTGGCGCCTTAAGTCTTTCTTCATGAAGCGACCAGGGAAGCTTTAGCCAGCGCCCGCAGCATGGGGGTCACCGGGATGCCTTCGCAGCCTGTTTGACGTCACACCCATGAAGTACCGCCTGCTGTTCTCCGCCCTGGCCCTGGCCGGCCTGTCCGTGAACGCGAGCGCCGCCGACGCGCCGCCCGCCAAGACCTCCACGCTGACCGTCGGTGCCGGCGTGGGCGTGTCGCCCCGCTTCGCCGGCTCCAAGGAAAACCAGGTGGGCCTGGCACCACTGCTGGACTACCAGCACGAGAGCGGCTTCTTCGCCAGCACGATGCGCGGCATCGGCTGGGGCAGCGAGGCGGACGGCATCAAGTTCAGCGCCGCCCTGGGCGCCCGCGGCGAGCGCAGCGACAAGAAGCGCAACGTGCTGGGCACGGGCGGCGGCAGCGACGAGCTGAAGGGCATGGGCAAGGTCAAGGCGTCGGCCGTGGGCCTGTTCAGCGCCGGCTTCAAGCTGGGCGACAGCGCCGAGCTGCGCGCCGCACTGGAGCTGCCGCTGACGCAGCGCGAGAACGGCCGCGCGCTGCACCTGGGCGCCGAAATGCCGCTGCTGCAGGGCAAGCAGGACTCGCTGTCGCTGAGCGCCAGTGCCAGCTACGGCGACGGCAAGTACCTGCGCACCTACTTCGGCGTCACGCCCACGCAGTCGGCCGCCTCCGGCTACGCGCTGTTCACGCCCAAGGCCGGCTTCTACAAGACCGAGCTGAACCTGGCCTGGACCCACCGCGTGGACGACCACTGGAGCGTGGTGACCACCGGCGGCGTCAGCCACCTGCTGGGCGATGCCGGCAAGAGCCCGCTGGCGCGCCGCAAGACGGCCCCGGAAGGCGCAGTCCTGCTCACGTACACCTACTGATCCGCGGCCCCCCGGCAAGGGGGTGAAGGCGCAGTTTGGGACAATGGCGGTCTTTGCCAGCCGCCACTGCTCCCCCGCCCATGCCCGACCACACCCTGCCGACCACCCGCGTCGACGTCGCCATCCTCGGCGGCGGCCCCGCCGGCTGCAGCGCCGCGTCCTGGCTGGGCCAGCTGGGGCTGACGGCGCTGCTCGTCGAGCGCGAGCCGCAGCTGTGTGCGGCGCTGTGGGGGCTGTCGTTCCGCCAGGACTGGGTGCTGGGCCAGCCGGCCAGCGCGCTGGCCGAGCTGGCGCAGCGCTACGCCAGCCAGGTGCAGGCCACGCCCGGCATCGCGCTGCGCCTCGCCACCACGGCCGAATCCGCCCGCCACGCCGCAGGCGCCTGGACGCTGCAGCTGGCCACCGGCGAGCATGTGCAGGCGCGGGCGCTACTGGTGGCCACCGGCCTGCGGCTGCTGCGGCCGGCGCGCTACTTCGGCGTGCCGCACCCGCGCGTGCTGGACGCCACCACGCTGACGGCCCGCCGCGACGCGCAGCCCGCCGGCCGCGTGCTGCTGCTGGGCGCTGGCGACAACGCAGCCGAGAACGCGCTGTTCCTGGCCGACCGCGGCTGCGACGTGACCGTGTGGGCCCGCGGCGACTGGCGCGCCCAGGCCCACCTCGTCGCCCGCGTGACGGCGCACCCGCGCATCCAGCTGCGCCTGGCCACGCCGCTGCCCGACGCGCTGCGGCCGGACGACACCGGTGTGACGGTGGGCGGCGAGCGCTTCGACGTCGTCGCCGCGCTGCTGGGCTTCGAGACCGAGCCCTCCGCCTTCCAGCTGCTCAGCGAGCACGACCGCCCGCACGCCTTCGTCGCCGGCGACGCCAGCGGCCGCTGGCACCCCTGCGTGCAGACGGCGCTGGCCGACGGCGTGCAGGCCGCCAAGCTCATCGAGCAGGCGCTGCGCCCGGAGGGCCCCACGGCCGCGCCGCAGCGCTTCAACAACCGCCAGGTCATCCACCTGCAGGGGCTGCGCTTCGCGGCCAACCTGGGCATCCTCGACTTCGAGCGCACCGGCCCGCAGCCCATCCAGGTGGACGCCGAGGTCAACCTCGGCGCGCTGCCCATCGTCGCGCGCGACGCCGACATCGGCCGCGTGCTCGACTACCGCCGCATCCGCGCGGCCATCATCGACGAATGCACCACCGAGCACACCGACCTCGTCGAGGCGCTGGTGGGCAAGCTCAGCAACCGCCTGATGAGCCTGGCCGGCGTCGTCGGCGTGCGCGTGAAGCTGACCAAGCTCGAAATCTTCCCGGACTGCGAAGTCGCCGTCAGCGCCGAAACCGGCCAATGGTGACCATCCCCACGAACTCCCCGACCGCCATGAACACCGACGTCATCGACCACGCCCCGGCCGCCTCCGCCGAAGACATCGCCGCCAAGAAGGCCGCGCACGAGATCAACAAGCTGTCCAAGCGCCTGCACCGCCAGGTGGGCCAGGCCATCACCGACTTCAACATGATCGAAGACGGCGACAAGGTCATGGTCTGCCTGTCCGGTGGCAAGGACAGCTACGCGATGCTGGACATCCTGCTGAACCTGCAGCAGCGCGCACCCATCAAGTTCAGCCTCATCGCCGTCAACCTCGACCAGAAGCAGCCCGGCTTTCCGGAAGAAGTGCTGCCCGCGTACCTCAAGAGCCGCGGCGTCGACTTCCACATCGAGAACCAGGACACGTACTCCATCGTCAAGAAGCTGGTGCCCGAGGGCAAGACGACGTGCAGCCTGTGCTCGCGCCTGCGCCGCGGCATCCTGTACCGCGTGGCCGGCGACCTGGGCTGCACCAAGATCGCGCTGGGCCACCACCGCGACGACATCGTCACGACGCTGTTCCTGAACATGTTCTTCGGCAGCCGCATGAAGGGCATGCCGCCCAAGCTCGTCAGCGACGACGGCAAGAACGTCGTCATCCGCCCGCTGGCCTACGTGAAGGAGCCCGACCTCGTGCGCTGGGCCGAGCACCGCGAGTTCCCCATCATTCCGTGCAACCTGTGCGGCAGCCAGGAGAACCTGCAGCGCGTGCAGGTCAAGGCCATGATCAACGAGTGGGAGAAGCGCTACCCGGGCCGCATCGACAACATCTTCACCGCCATGACCAACATCGTGCCCTCGCACATGATGGACAAGAAGCTGTTCCCGTTCGAGACCATCAAGGCGACAGGCGTTGCCGATGCCGGCGGCGACATCGCGTTCGACGATGACGAGAGCTGCGCCCCGCCCGTGCAGAGCGTCGGCATCACCATCGTCAAGTGACGCGCCGGCTCTGCGCATGGGCCGGCGCCGCCGGGCTGGCACTGCTGGCCGGCTGCGCCACCCGCTACGCCGAGCCGCCGCCGAGCGCGCCGGCCGCCACGCTGACCATCGCGCACCAGGGCAAGGACTTTCCGTCCTGGACCACCGTCAGCGTCTTCGACAACGGCGGCTGCCAGGCCTCGCCGGCGTCCGGGCGCATTGGCACCGTGGGCAAGGCTTACGACTTGTCCGAGACCCCCAAGTCCACCCGGGTGCGCGCCCGCCAGCCGCTGCACGTGGCCGTGCAGGGCACGTCATCCAGCGCCGTGTCGGTGACCGGCGTGAACGGCCCGTTGACCCGCTACACCTGCACCAGCCTCGTCAGCTTCACGCCCGAGGCGGGCCGGGCCTACACCGTGTCCCAGCGCGTCTACGCGCCGGGCCGCTGCAAGGCCGTCGTCACGGACGACGCGACGCAAGCCCCGCCCCCCGACCTCGTGCAGCCGCCCACGCCGGCCGCCTGCGAATCGAACGGGCCGTGACCGCCCCTGGGGGCGTCGGGCGCCAGCGTTTTTGTGCCGCCACCGGCTGACATCTGGTTGCGTCCGGACACAGTGCGGCAAACTGCCCGCCTGAAGATCGTCCGTACAGCCCAACCCTGGAGGCTCGCATGTTCACACCCACCCGCCGGCTGGTGCTCACCAGCCTGAGCGCCGCGGCCCTGCTGGCCGTCACCGGCTGCGCCGGCCCGTACACCGTGTCCGCCGACGTGTCCAGTTATGGCAACTGGCCTGCCGACCGCAAGCCCGGCACCTACGCCTTCGACCGCCTGCCCTCGCAGCAGCAGAACGAGGAAGCCGCCAAGCGCCAGACCGCGCTGGAAGACGCCGTGCGCCCGGCGCTGGAGAAGGCCGGTTTCACACCGGCCGCCGACGCCAAGACCGCCGACGTGCTCGTCACGCTGGGCGCCCGCGTGACCGCCTACGACCCCGTGCCCTGGGACGACCCGCTGTGGTGGCGCTGGCGCGGCCGGCTGATGATCTCGCCGCGCTACGGCTACGTGGGCCCCGGCCCCTGGGGCTGGCGCCAGGACCCGTTCTTCGACCGCCGCTACGACCGCGCCGTGGCCGTGCTGCTGCGCGACCGCGCCAGCGGCGAGGCGCTGTACGAGGCGCATGCCAGCAACGAGGGCCTCTCCGCCGGCGACGGGCTGCTGGGGCCGCTGTTCTCCGCGTCGCTGGCCGAGTTCCCCAAGGTCGACCCGAAGTCGCACCGCATCTCCGTACAGGCATCGCGCTGAGCACGGCCGGGCGGCCGGCCTGCCCATAATCGCGGCTTCGCAAAAAGAAGTCGCAAGGCAGGCATGGCGCTCAACATCGTGATCATGGCGGCGGGCAAGGGCACCCGCATGAAGTCCGCAACGCCCAAGGTGTTGCACAAGCTCGCGGGCCGCTCGCTGCTGGCGCATGTGCTCGGCAGCGGCGAGCCGCTGGCCGCCGACGCGCGCATCGTCATCACGGGCCATGGCGCCGAGCAGGTCGAAGCAGCCGTGCAGGCGCCCGGCATCACCTTCGTGCGCCAGATGCCGCAGCTGGGCACCGGCCACGCCATCCAGCAGGTCGTGCCGGCCCTGGTGGGCGACGGCACGACGCTGATCCTCAACGGCGACGTGCCCCTCATCGAGACAGCCACCGCCAAGGCGCTCATCGACGCCTGTGCCGGCCACGCGCTCGTGCTGCTGACGGTGGACCTGTTCGACCCCACCGGCTACGGCCGCATCATCCGCAACAAGGACGACGGCGGCGTGCTGGCCATCGTCGAGCACAAGGACGCCACGCCCGAGCAGCGCCTCATCCACGAGGGCTACAGCGGCATGATGGCCGCCCCCACGGCCGCGCTGAAGCGCTGGGTGGGCCAGCTCAGCAACAACAACGCCCAGGGCGAGTACTACCTGACCGACATCGTCGCGATGGCCGTCGCGGAAGGCCTGCCGGTGCTGGGCATCAAGGCCGGCAGCGAGACCGAGGTGCTGGGCGTCAACGACCCGGTGCAGCTCGCGCAGCTGGAGCGCGCCTTCCAGGCCCAGCAGGCCGAGGACCTGATGCGCGCCGGCGTGCGCCTGGCCGACCCCGCCCGCTTCGACCTGCGCGGCACGCTGACGCACGGCCAGGACTGCGAGATCGACGTCAACTGCGTGTTCGAAGGCGACGTGCAGCTGGGCGACAACGTGCGCATCGGCGCCAACTGCGTCATCCGCAACGTCAGCATCGCGTCCGGCGCCCGCATCCATGAGTTCACGCACATCGACGGCGAGAAGCTGGGCGCCAGCGTCGGCGCCGGCGCGCTGATCGGCCCGTTCGCCCGCCTGCGCCCCGGCGCGCAGCTGGGCGCCGAGGTGCACATCGGCAACTTCGTCGAGGTCAAGAACGCGACGCTGGCCGACGGCGCCAAGGCCAACCACCTGGCCTACCTGGGCGACGCCACCGTGGGCGAGCGCGTCAACTTCGGCGCCGGCTCCATCACGGCCAACTACGACGGCGCCAACAAGCACCGCACCACCATCGCCGCCGACGTGCACGTGGGCTCCAACTGCGTGCTGGTGGCCCCGGTGACGCTGGGCGCGGGCGCCACCATCGGCGGCGGCTCAACGATCACCAAGGACGTCAACCCGGGCGACCTCGCTGTGGCTCGCGGCAAACAGGTGGCCATTTCCGGCTGGACGCGTCCGGCGAAGAAGCGCTGAATAGTGACTTAGTTCCGCGGATCGTGCCGCGGCGCCCGGGATGAGGGGGCACCCCCTCGCCCCCGGCGCCGTTAGCATGACACCCGTTCTTCGACCGAACCGCCGACCCCACCATGGCCAACGAACTCGATCTCGCCGCGTTCTCGCTTGACGATGCCGTCCCGGCCGACCTGGGCGCGTTCGACGCGCTGCAGTCGCAGCACGAGCGCGAGGAAGCCGACGCCCGCAACCGCGCCCTGGAACTCAAGGCCCAGGCCTGCGACAACGCCGCCGAGGCCTGCTACTACCTGGCCCGCAGCCTGGGCGCCGCGCGCGACCTGCCGCAGGACGGCGAAGCCAGCCTGGAACTGCTGTTCCAGCTCATCGGTGCGCTGGCCGACCTGCCCACCGACATCGCCACCGCGCCGCTGCCCGAGGTCGTCGGCGGCCGCGACGACGGCATCACCGAGCTGTGCCTGCAGCTGGAAGCCGCCCGCGACGTGACGGAAGAAGCGCTGATCGACGCCGAACTGGCGCCGGCCCGCCACGCGTTCTGCCACTGAACCGGCCCTGCCCATGAAAGAGGCGCCCCGCGGGGCGCCTTTTTTGCGTCAGGCCTGCGCGCTCAGAGCGTGCTGGTGGGGGCCTGGCCCACCACGGTGGCCGGCGGCAGCGTGAGGCGGTTGTCCACCGCCTTCACGCCCACGGCGCTGGCGGCCACGACCGTCGCACGCTCACGGGTGGGCGCGTCGGGCGCCTGGCCTTCCAGCTTCACGACGCCATGGTCGGTGCTGACGGCGATGGGCACGGCGGCCAGCGTCGCGTCGGCCAGCAGCGCGCTGCGCACCTTCAACGTGATACCACTGTCCTCCGCTGCCGGCAGCGCAGCCTGGGCAGGCAGCGCCGTGCCGGGCGCGGCGGCGACCGGAGCGGCCGTGTCAGGCGCCGGCGTGGCCTGCGGCACCGCCTGGGGCGTGGCCACCGCGACCGGGCCGGCGGCCGTGGGCGGCAGGTTGATCGGCGCGCTGCCCTGCGGCAGCGTGTCGACCGGCGCCGCGGCGACCGGCGCGACTGGTGTGACCGGCTGGAGGTACGGCGTGGGCGCCGGCGCCGTGTCACGCGGGTTGGCGCGCAACACCATGTCAGAGCGAGGCGCAGGCACATCGGCCTTGGCCACTGCGGTGGGGCGAGGCTCCGCGGCAGGCTTGACCGTCGTCACCGGCGGGCCCAGGCGGGCGGGCTCGGCGGCGGGCGCGGGCTCCGGCAGCGCCCCCGGCGGGGTGAGCGTGGCGGCGGCGCTGTCGTCACGGTCCGCGGCCGGCGCGGGTTCGGGCGTGGCCGCGGCCACCTGCGTCGCGGGCTCGACGCTGCCAGTCACCAGGGCCGGCGGCGTGGTCGGCTCGACGTGCGAGCGGTTCACTGCCCACATGGCCACACCGGCGATGACGATGGCGCCGGCCGCGGCGGGCACCACCCAGCTCGACGAGTTCTGGCGCTGCGGCGGCAGCGCGGCGGTGCGAGCGCCCGTCGCGGTGGGCGCGGGGTCGATGCGCGGCGACGCGGTCGGCGCTTGCAGGCGCGTGGTGTCGGCGGCCGGCGGGCCGTCATGCAGCGGTGCGGTGATCGAGATCTTGGCGCCGGCGCCGCGGCGGGAGCCCGCCGGGCCCAGGGGGTTGGACCTCTTGGGCGCATCGGTGGCTTCGATGTGGTTGGCCCAGCCGTCGGCGTGCATCGATTTCGGGAATTTCATGTTGCCTCCTGTCGTCGGGATCGACGTTGCGGTGAGGACAACTTTGAGGTGACCCGGGCGGGCGACCTGCCGGCGCAAGGCCCCTCGTCTTGTAGGACAAGAGACCGGGGGCGTGACCAGTTGTGAGCGCGGTGAGCAGACGGGCTAGAAGCCGCGAACCGGCAACGTCTCGTCACGCTGCAGCCAGTTGCGCGGCGAGTAGCGGCTGGCGCCATCGGTCACGTGCAGCGTGTACGCATGGCGCGACCGGGCGGAGCGGTTGGCGGCCGAGTAGTGCGGCAGCAGGCCGTGGAAGACGACCAGCGAGCCGGCCTCCACCTCCAGCGGGATGGCCTGCGCGGAGTCCGCCGCGGGCCAGGGCGTGGCGTCGATCTGCTCCATCCACGCCTTGCGGCCTTCACGCACGAAGCGCTCGCGCAGCACGCCGCGCGGGCCGCGGTGGCCGCCGGGTTCCGTCCACAGGCAGCCGTTCTGCAGCGTGGCGTCTTCCAGCGCGAACCAGAACGTCGTCACGGTGACGGGGTCGCTTTCGAAGAAGCTGGCGTCCTGGTGCCAGCGCACCTCGCCGCCGATGCCGGGCTGCTTGAAGATGAACATGCTCTGCCAGACCTGCGGCCGGGCCAGCCCCAGCGCCGCGGCCACGCCGCGCAGCGCGTCGCCCTTGGAGAACGCGCTGAACACCGGGTCCAGGTCGTGCATCGCATGGCCGATCTTGTTGATGGCCAGTTCCTTGGGCACGCGCAGCCGGCCCTGCTCGTCGAAGGCCTCTTCCTCGAAGAAGCAGCGCACCTGGTCGCCGCTGTCGAGGAAGTAGTCGTCGACGTGGCGCTGCTGCTCCTCGGTCGTGAACACGGGGCGCTGCTCGCCGGGGTCGAAGGCGTCGACGATCTGCAGCGCACGCTGGCGCAGCGCGGCGATGTCGGCGGCAGACTTGAAGCCCGGGATGACGAGATAGCCTTGTTCGGCGTAGCGGGTGGCGTCGACGGTCATGGCTCGATTGTGGGCCCGGGCCACGGCCGCCATGCCGCTCAGGCCGGCTCCCACACCAGTGCGAGCGCGAGTGCGGCCTCGGTGACGGCCTGGCCCAGCGGCGTCGCCGGGTCGGGGCGGCGCAGGCGCGGCACGCCGCGGCTCAGGTCCACGCTGCCAACGACGCGCTCGCCCAGCAGCAGCTCGTAGCCCACCGGCGCCGCCGTCGCGAAGGCGCTGCCTTCCAGCTGGTGCACGGAGCGCAGGCCCAGCGTGAGGTCGCCGCGCTGGTAGCGGCCCTCGCGCGTCTGCTGGCCCCACTGCACGCGGCCTTCGCCGATGTGCAGCGTCGCGTCCGACGCGCCGCGCCAGCGGCAGTTCAGCGTCCAGGGCTTGGTGGCCAGCGCCAGCACGCCGGCCGTCACCTCGGTCTGACGGGCCGTGCAGTCGGCCTCGCGGTCACCGGTCGGGCCGGCCCAGGTGTAGCGCAGCGGCGCACGGCCGGTGGCCAGCGTGTCGAACAGCGACAGCCGGTCCGCGCCACGCTCGTAGCGCACGCGCTGGCCGGCCAGCGCGAACTCGCCGCTGCGCCCCCAGCCCGGCTTGCCGAACGACTCCTCCTGCACCGCCGCCAGCGACGCGGGCTGCGCCATGCGCGCCTCGCGCACCACGCCGCAGCCGGCCAGCAGCACCACGCCCACCGCGGCCATCGCCGCCCTCGTCTTCCACATCACCGGTCCTTCACGTCACAGGGAAGGCCGGACTCCAGGGAGGGTCTGCACAGCCCCTGCGGGCCGCGGCGAGGTCTTTGCCGGATGCGGGGCAAGGCGCTGACCGCCGCCCAGGCTCGTGCCTGGGCAAGGTTCGCAACGCCGCCCCGCGCCGGCAAAGCCACGCCCCTGCGGGTTTGCGACAGCACCGGCCCGCGCGGGTGTTGCGCCGCTCGCTGGGGCGGCCAGCCCCAGCTTCGCGACGCGCCTACTCGCGGGCCGGTGCTGTCGCAAACGCGGCCCACAGGGGCTGTGCAGCCCCTCCCTCGGCATCGCGCCGGCCCCTGCCGGTCCTCACCCGTGACGGGCGTCATGCCCGTCGCGGTCAGCGCGTGCCGGCGGGCTCCGAGACCAGCGCCAGCGCGAGCGCAGCTTCCGTGACTGCGCGGCCCAGCGGCGTGGCCGGGTCGGGCCGGCGCAGCCGCGGCACGGGACCGCTGAGGTCCAGGCTGCCCACCACGGTGCCCTGGTGCAGCATCTCGTAGCCGACGGCCGCGGTCTGCGGCTGCGGGCTGCCGTCCAGCAGATGCGCCGAGCGCAGGCCCACGGTCAGCTCGCCACGGCGGTAGGCGCCTTCGCGGCTGAGCTTGCCCCGGCGCATCTGGCCCTCGCCGATCTGCAGCATGGCCGCGGGCCCCGCGCCCCATTTGCAGCTCAACACCCAGGGCTTGCTGTCGGTCAGGCGGCCGTTGGCGCTCTGCTCGGGCGTCCAGCCCTCGCAGCTCACCACCACGTCGCCGGCGCTGAAGCTCAGCGGCGCACGCACGCCGGCGGGCAGCGGGTCGAACAGCGACAGCCGCTCGGCCCCGCGCTCGTAGCGCACGCGCTGGCCGCTGAGCATGAACTCGCCCTGCCGGCCCCAGCCGGCCTTGCCGAAGCTCTCCTGCGCCACGCCCGCCACCGACGGCGCCTGGGCCATGCTGCCCTGCACCGGCGGGCGCCCCGGCCGCCCGTCCTGCACGGCGGCACAGCCGGCAAACAGCAGCAGGGTCGACGCGGAAAGGGCAGGCAGGACGTGGCGCATGGGCGATCGGGTCTGTGGCAGCGGAGGCACCCACTCTAGGGCCGGGCCTCCCGGACAGCTGTTACCCCACGTTGCTTGCGTAAGTCGCCACACCGGTCGCCGCCGGCGCCAGTGGGCAGCGGCGCGCTCAGGGAGTCGGGGGCGGCACGTCCGACGCCGCCTCCTGCGGCGCCGACGCGGCCACGCCGATGCGGGCGATGGCCAGGTCGCCGGCGAACTCGCTGTAGAACCAGTCGTCGCCCACCTTCACGAGCCCGCCGTCCTCGGGCGGCGCCAGCAGCGTGTTGGGCTGGCCCTTGAGCGCCACGGCCATCGTCGCGGCCCAGACCGGCAGCGCCAGCCCGCCGCCGCTCTCGCGCTCGCCCAGCGACTTCGGCTTGGGGTAGCCGATCCACACCGCGCCGGCCCGCGCGGCCTGGAAGCCGCAGAACCAGGCGTCGACGGCGTCGTTGGTGGTGCCGGTCTTGCCGTACAGGTCCCAGCGGCCCAGCATCGCGCTGGCGCGCGCACCGGTGCCCTCACGCGTGACGGCGGCGAGCAGCTGCGACGTCATGAACGCGTTGCGCGCGCTGACGGCCGTGCGCGGCTTGGGCGGGTCGGCCTGCCAGATGGTCTCGCCCTGCGCGTCCTGCACCTTCTGGATCAGCCAGCCGGTGGGCAGCTGGCCGGCGTTGGCGAAGGCGCCGTAGGCCTGGGCCATCTGCAGCGGCGTGACGTCGCCGGTGCCCAGCGCGATGGTCAGGTTCAGCGGCTGGCGCTCTTCGTCCAGCCCGAACTTGGCCGCCCAGCCACGCACCCGCTGCGGGCCCAGCGCCTGGGCGACGCGGATGGTCACCATGTTCTTGGACCGCGCCAGGCCTTCGCGCAGCGTCAGCGCCTCCTCGTACTGGCCGTCGTAGTTGCGCGGCGACCAGTCGCCCTGCACGAAGGGCTCGTCGCTGACCAGCGTGCCGGCCCAGCCGCCCTGCTCGATGAGGGCCGAGTAGACGAAGGGCTTGAACGCCGAGCCCGGCTGACGCCAGGCCTGCGTAGCGGAGTTGAACTGGTTGCGCGTGAAGTCGAAACCGCCCACCAGCGCGCGGATGGCACCGGTGGCCGGGTCCAGCGTGACGACGGCGCCCTCGGCCTGCGGCGTCTGGCTGAGCTGCCACTGCTTGTTGGACTCCAGCACGCGCACGACGGCACCGCGCTTGGCGCCCTGCAGCGACCGCAGCGCCGCGCCCTTCAGCGTGATGCGCTCGCCGTCGGCCAGCACCAGCGTGGCGGCGCCCTTGTCCTGCGACAGCAGCACGGCGGTGCGCAGCTCACCCAGGTCGGGGTTGGCGTCGAACGCGGCGTCCAGCGCATCGTCCAGGCCGTCCCCCTCGGGCAGCGGCACGGTCGCCTCCGGGCCGCGGAAGGGCTGGCGGCGCTCCAGCTCGAACAGCGCATGCCGCAGCGCCTGCTGGGCCGCGGCCTGTTCGGCGTACAGCAGCGTCGTCGTCACGGTGAGGCCGCGCGTGTAGGCGTCCTCGCCGTAGCGGGCCACGATCTCGGCGCGCACCTGCTCGGCGGCATGGTCGGCCACGCCGGCCAGGCGCTTGGGGCGCTGGATGGCCAGCGGCTGCTCGCGCGCGGCCCTGGCCTGCTCGGCCGTGATGAGGCCCACGCTGGCCAGCCGCTCCAGCACGACGGCCTGGCGGCGCCGCGCACGCTCGGGGTAGACCGCCGGGTTCAGGCCGTTGGGGTTCTTGGGCAGGCCGATCAGCAGCGCCACCTCGGCGGTGGAGAGCTTGTCCAGCGTCTTGCCGTAGTAGCGCTCGGCCGCCGCGGCAAAGCCGTAGGCGCGGTTGCCGAGGTAGATCTGGTTCATGTAGATCTCAAGGATCTGCTGCTTGCTCAGCGCATGCTCGATCTTGATGGCCAGCAGCGCCTCGACGATCTTGCGCGTCCAGCGCTGCTCCTTGCTGAGGTAGGTGTCGCGCGCCAGCTGCTGCGTGATGGTGGACGCGCCGTGCAGCGGGCCGCTGTGCGTGAGGTTGCGGAAGAACGCCCGCACGATGCCGCCGAAGTCGATGCCCGAGTGCGTCCAGAAGTCGCTGTCCTCCACGGCCAGCAGCGCGTCCTGCATGGGCTTGGGGATGTCCTTCAGCGGTACGAAGCGGCGCCGCTCGGCACCGAACTCGCCGATGAGCTGGCCGTCGGCACTGAGCACGCGCAGCGGCTGGTGGGGCTGGTAGTCGGTCAGCGTGTCCAGCGCGGGCAGTTGCACCCAGATGAAGGCCGCGACGATGGCACCCAGCAGCACGGCCGCCACGGGGATGCCGACGAGCGCACTCAACCAGGGGCGTTGGACGAAGAACTTGAGCATGGCCCGCATCGTAGGCGCTGCACGCGGCCCGCCGCGCCCATGAGGAAAGTCAGGGGCGCGGCGCCGGCGTCGGGCGCGGCCTGCAGTTCGACGCCTCCATCCTGCGCTTCGTCCGACGGCGGCAGACAGGCACGGCGGCGATGTCTAACTTTGCGGCATCACGTCCTGCCAAGGAGATCCCATGAAAGTCATCCTGCCTCTGCTGACTCTGGCGCTGGCCGCCGCGCCGGCCTTCGCCACCCCCGCGCCCGCCGCCAACTGCCCCGCCGCGGGCGACCAGCTGGCCGATGCGCTGGACGCCGCCAAGCGCCGCGTGGGCCGCGACGCCGAGGTGCGCGTGCTGTTCGAGGTGGGCGCCGACGGCCGCGCCAGGCTGGTGAACCTGCAGGGCTCGCGCCAGTACCAGACGCCCGTGCGCCTGGCCGTCGGCGATCTGCAATGCCAGGCCGGCACGCCGCAGCAGTACGTGCTGGACATCCGTTTCGCCGAACCTGCCCGCGGGCTATCGACCCGCTGGGCCAGCGCGTCACGCTGACGGCCCGGCCGCCTTGAGCTGGAAGAGCGCCGCCGCGTTGCCCCACGCGATGCGCTGCGCGACCTCGCCCGGCAACTGGCCCAGCCAGCCGCGGTAGTCGGCGAACAAGGCCTCGTAGTGCTGCCAGCGCTGCGTGACCCAGGTGTCGGAGCCGATCAGGAAGCGGTGGGCGTGGTCCGTCAGCAGCACCCGCCACTCGGGCGTGAGCCGCCCGTCGGCGGTGACACCGGGCCGGTACGACAGTTCGCCGCGCAGGCCGGCGTGCCGCCCCAGCAGCTCGCGCACGCGCGCCACCGGCTCGCCGGCGATGCCCGTGTGCGCCCAGATCAGCGACGCGCCGGGCGCGTGGCCCAGCAGCTTGTCCACGGCCGCGGCGTCCACATGCGCCAGCACGGTGAGGCCGCGCTCGCGCGCCAGCTGCATCAGCGCCACCGCCGTGGGGCCGTCGGCGTTGGCGCTGTCGTAGAGGTGGAACTCGCCCAGGCCGCGGAACGGCCCCGCCGGGCTGCCCTGGGCCAGCATCTCCAGCACCATGCGGCGGATGCTGTCGTCGGCGAACCAGCCGCTGTAGTCGGCCCGGTTGCGGTACAGCCGCACGAACGGCACCCACTGCGCGCCGGGCTCGGCCACCAGCCGCAGCGTGCCGTCGTTGGGCCGGCTGTTGACCAGCGCGCCGCGCACGCCCGCGCGGGCCAGGCGCGCCAGCACGTCGGCCGGCGGGTGGGGCTGCTGCGCGTCGTCGTTGTAGTGCAGGTGGGCGTCGAACAGCGGGCCGGCGTAGTCCGCCGCGCGAGCGGCCAGCGGCAGGCCGGCCAGCAGCAGCGCGCGGCGCTTCAAACCGCTCTTTCCGCTGCGGCGATCAGGCGGCTGATGCGGGACACCGACAGGCCCTGCTGCGCCGCCAGGTCCGTCATCGCGACGCCGCCCTCGGTATGCGCCAGCCACAGCGCCTGCTCGCGGATGCCGCCGGCGCGCCGCAGCCACTCGGCCCAGGGCGTGCGCGCCACGCGCCTGGGCGCCACCGCGGCGGCGCGCATGCGGCGGGCGAAGTCGGCGTCGCCCAGGAAGATCTGCTCGCGCAGCCGGCCCGGCCACAGCTGCAGACCGGGGTCGGACGCCACCAGCCGCGCATAGCGGTCGCCCGCCAGCCGGTGCTGCGCCGCCGTGACGGCCTGCTTGTTCAGCAGGTGGCTGTGCAGGCCGTCGACGTCCAGCCAGTCAGGTGCCGCCTCCAGCCCAGCCAGCGCGCGGAAGCTGGAGCCGGCCCATTCGGCCGCACCGTGCGACAGCCCCTCGCGCACCGGGTTCAGGTCCACCCAGCGGCAGGCGTCCAGCAGGTGCTTCTCGCGGTCTACCAGCACGGCATGGAAGCGCCCCTGGAACAGCGGCCCACCGAAGCCGTGGCGGCGCTGGCGGTGCTGGGTGTAGACGCCGTTGACGTGGCGCATCAGTGCCGACAGGTTGGCCCGGCGCGTGAACAGCAGCAGGTCGTAGTGGTCGGGCATCAGCGCATAGGCCAGCGCGACGGCGTCGAAGCGGTGCAGCGCCTGGGCCAGCAGCGCGCGCATCTCGCTGCGGTCCGCGTCGTCGGCAAAAGCGGGCCGGCCGCTCTCGGACGGGCAGTGGGCGCCGATCAGGTAGACCGCGCCGGCAATCTCGAGTCGAGCGGGCCGGGCCATGCGCCACATTAAATGTCCCGCCGGCCGGAATGGCAAGATGGCGGCCTGCCGGCCCATCCATTGCCCCATGAAGACCCACCAGATCGAAATCCAGAAGTTCAAGGCCGCCGCCAACAATGTCCACGGCCAGGTGCTGTTCAAGGTCGACGCGCTGATCTCCAGCCGCGAACCCCTCGAAGGCCTGGAGCCCAGCAGCCTGCTGGTGATGACCGAGCAGAATGCCCGCGTGCTGATGGCGCTGCTGAAGGCGCAGCTGACCGAATTCGACAGCAAGAAACCCAAGAGCCGCCACGGCCGCCACGGCTGAGCCGCAGGACCCCGCCCATGAACTACCCGCAATACAACCCCGCCTCCGACAACCGCCCGCTGGCCGACGAGGAACTGAACGACCTCGACGAACTGCTGGCCGCGCTGCCCGCCGACGCCGCGCTGAACATCGAGGCGCTGGACGGCTACCTCGCCGGCCTGCTGCTGACGCCGGGCCGTGACCTGGCCGCCCTGCCCGGTGCCGACTGGCTGCCCGTCGTCTGGGGTGGCGACGCCGAAAACCCCGACGACAACGCCCCCTTCGCCAGCGGCAAGCAGCGCAAGAAGGTCGTCATGCTGGTGCTGCGCCACCTGCAGTCCATCGCCGCCGCCTGGACCCAGCACCCGCAGGGCTGGGAGCCCATCTTCAGCTTCGCCGACGGCGAGGACGAGGACACCGAGTACGCCGACGCCGAGGACTGGGCTGCCGGCTTCCTGACGGCGGTGGACCTGGCGCCCGACGCCTGGGCGCCGTGGTTCGAGGGCGCCGAGACCGGCCCGCTGCTGGCCCCCATCGCCGCGCTGGGCAGCCCCGACGGCGCGCTGGCCGAAGGCTCGGCCCAGGCCCGCGACGAGGCCAGCCGGACGATTCCTGACGCCATGCTGGCGCTGTGGGCGATTCGCCAGAAAGCCTGACCGCCGGTCTTTATCCCCTCAACGCAGGTGGCTGCGGCTGCCGCTTTGGTTCACACTGAGACCATGCTTCACACCGTGCTCGCATCCTTCGGCCTCACCGTCTGCATCGCGCTGGCCGTGCACATGGCCCTGCCGCTGCGGCTGCGCCGCGGCGTGGATGCCGCGCTCGACCGGCTGGGCGACTGGCTGCGGGCGCAGGTGGACCGTGCCATCGGCTGGCGCCGCCGCCAGCGCCAGACGCGCGCTGCCGTGCTGGAGGCCGACCGCGTCATCCGCCGGGCCCGCGAGTCCGCGCAAGGCAGCCGCACCGACGGCGAATGGGACGGCAACGTCTACCGCCCCAAGAGCTTCGAGAAGCCCAAGAAGCCGCACTGACCGGCCCGCCGGTTTCCACGATATTGCGGATGGCGCGCCGCCGGGCGCTGGCTACGCTGCGCGGCCTTCACTCCCGCAACGACCGCCATGCCCGGACTGCAGCTCGCCCCCGCCCTGATCGCCCGGCTCAAGACCTGGAACTTCTCGACCGCCCTGCCCGACGCGCTGAAGGCGCTGGGCGCCGAGCGCCACTGGCAGCTGCTGCTGACGCCGCTGGGCCAGCTGCCGCAGGAGCCGGAGCCCGAGGTCGCGCTGCCGCTGCTGGACCGCACCGGCACGGCGCAGACCACCGAGTTCGGCTGGGACTGGGGCGCCACCGCCGGCGCCTCGGCGGTCGTGACGGTGGACGTGCTGGACGAGGCGCTGCGCGAGCAGCTGAACATCCACCCGGGTGACGGGCGCCTCGCGCTGTCGGTGGGCGCGGACCTGGCGCTCACCGCCGGGCTCACCGGCCAGCAGGCCATCTCGACGTGGGGCCAGGCCTCGGCCGCGTTCTCGGCGGCGGCCGGCGCACGGCTGCATTGGTATTTCAGCGATGCAACAAGCACGCTGCTGGTCGACGCGGTGGCCGCGTCGACGCGCTTCTGGCGGCTGCCCAACGACTACACGGGCCTGATGGCGCTCGCACCCAGCCCCGACTTCTGGGGCCTGCGGCTGGACCTGACGGGCACGCTGGACGCCCAGCTCAGCGCCGGCGCCCGGCAGGGCTGGAGCGGCTGGACCTACGGCCTCGACGGCGACCGCGCGGAAATCGGCCTGAGCGTCGGCGTGGATGCCCACGTCAAGTTCGCGCGCACGGCCGACGTCAGCCTGCATGTGCGGCCCGAGCAGCGGCACGACCGGTGGGGGTTGAAGGTGGAGTTGGAGGTGCTGGACGCGCGCTCGGACGCGTTCGCGCTGACGCTGGCGGCGTCGCTGGACCTGAGCGCGCTGGCGGCCAGCGCCGAGCGCGCGCTGCGGGCGGCCTGGCCAGCAGTCGACCCGGCTGCGTTGACCGCGCTGACGCAGCCCGGCACGGCGCTGGGCCAGCGGCTGGCGCAGATCGCCGCGGACCAGCTCGGTGACGAGGATGTGCGGGCGCTGGCCCTCATCGCACTGGGCCAGGCGGATGCAGGCGCCACCCAGGCCCGCTGGGTGAGCCAGCTCACGCAGCCGTTGACCGCCGTGCTGGACGGCGCCCTCACCGGCCTGGTGGACGGCACGGCCGACGCGGACGCGCTGCTGGCCGTGTGGCTGGACCGGCTGCTGGGCCAGCGCCCGTTGGCCGACGAGCTCAAGGCGCCGCTGAGGCAGGCCGCCACCGACGCGCTGGCGCAGGCCACGCAGCAGTGGCAGCAGCGCGTGGCCGCGCTCGAGACCGCGCTGACCGGCAAGACCGGTACGGCGCTGGACGCCGTGCTCGCGCCGCTGGGCGCGCTGGGCGACAAGATCGGCCAGGAGCTCAAGCGGCTGAACGGCGCGGTGCCCGAGGCCGTAACGCATGCGCTGGGCGCCTATGGCCAGGCGCGCGAGCGGCTGCTGGCGGCGCTGTCGGACGCGAAGAAGGCCAAGCTCAGCCTGACGCTGGCGACGCAGATCCAGCGCAGCCAGTCGCGCGGCATCGCAGTGGCGGGCTGGTTCAGCGGCCAGGGCGACCAGGCCGCCGCGCAGGCGCTGTACCAGTCGCTGTGCAGCGGCCGCATCGCGCTGCTGGGCGAGCTGGTGGACGCCGCGCAGGCGGGCCATGCGTTCGAGCTGGACGAGGGCTGGCTGACCAGCGCGGCCAAGGCGATCGAGACGCAGTCGGCCACGCTGACGCTGTTCGGCGCCGCGCTGACGGACACGCGGGTGAGCCTCGTCGACATGGAATTCAAGGCCGACCTGTGGGGCCGGCTGATCGCCGCCAAGGCCCTCGCGCAGGTCGATGCGCGCACGCTGAACCCCTGGCTGGCGCGCACCGCGATGCTGGGCGTCAGCGCCGGCCTGACGCTGGCCGACGGCGTGCGGCGCGTGGAGGTGGCGCTGGACGGCGCGTTCACCGCCCGCGGCCGCCAGGTGGACAAGGGCTTTGTGCAGGCGCTGGTGGACGACTACGCGGCACGCGTGGGCGTGCGGCCGCCGCGGGACGTGGGCGCGCTGCTGGGCGAGCCCGCCACGCCGGAGCAGCGCGCCGCGTTCTGGCGCGGGCTGACGGTGGCGGTGCCGGTCAGGCTGGGGCCGGCGGACTGGCTGAAGTTCGAGGCCCAGCCGCGCGCGGCCGTGATGGCGGCCTTCCTGCGGCACGGCCTGGCAGCGCTGGACGACGTCTATGCCGGCATGAAGGGTTTCACCGCCACCTCGCCCAGCGAGGCGCTGCGGGAGAAGGCCGACGAGTTCTTCCAGGGCGACAGCACCGTGGGCCGCATGGTGGCGTACCTGGACCTGTACGAGGCCCGCTACGTGGCGCCGCGCGCCCCCGGCATCGAGTACGCGACGCGGCTGGGGTTCGACGGCGTCAAGGACTCCTCGGGCGTCACCGAGATCAACCTGCGGTTCTGCGTGTTCCACCGCTTCGCCGGCGTGCTGCGCGCCGCGGCGGCGCTGCACGGCTCGGCCGCGGCGGTGCGGCAGGCCTTGCAGGACGCGCCCGACGGCGAGCTGCCCACCGCCACGCGCGCCCGGGTGGAGCGGCCGCTGCGCGACATCCGCGAGGCGCTGGAAGCCGTGACCGTGGCCAGCCAGTCGCTGACCGGCCTGGGCGAAGGGCTGGCCTGGCCGTTCGCGACCTTCCTGCTCGCCATGGCCGAGCTGACGGGCCAGCTGCCGCCGGGCTTCCTGATGGTGGCCGAGCCCGCGGGCGCCGACGCGCCGCGGCCGCTGCTGGTGGCCTGAGCGGGCGGCCCGCCCTCAGCAAAACAGGGGATGACGCGGGCCGGGCCCGCGCCTCCAATCGCGGCGCACCACCGGAGGCTGCACGCCATGTTCAATTCGGAAACGCTGGAAGTGGCCATCGGCATGGCCTTCCTGTTCTTGCTGATGTCGCTGATCTGCACCGGCATCAAGGAGTGGATCGAAGGCATCTTCAAGTGGCGCGCGATGGACCTGGAGCGCGGCATGCGCACGCTGCTGGATGACGAGGGCGGCCAGCTCACCGCCCACGTCTACGCGCACCCGCTGGTGTCCTCGCTCTACCAGGGCGGCTACGACCCCGGCAACCTCGCCGTGAACCGGCTGACGAACTGGGTCCCCGGCGTGTCGCGCGCGCGGCAGATGCCGTGGTCGCTGCGCCGCAACCTGCCGTCCTACATCCCGGCCGGGCATTTCGCGCGGGCACTGATAGACCTGGTGGCGCGCGGCCCGGCCAGCGCCAGCGGCGAGGCGGCACCGCACGCACCGCTGACGCTGGCACAGCTGCGCGAGCGTGCGGCCGAGCTGCAGTCGCCGTTCCTGCGCCGCGCGGTGCTGAGCGCCATCGACCACAGCGGCGGCGACCTGGCCCAGCTGACGCAGAACCTGCAGAACTGGTTCGACGGCGCGATGGACCGCGCCTCGGGCTGGTACAAGCGCCGCACGCAGACCGTGCTGTTCGCGCTGGGCCTGGCGGCGGCGGCCGCGCTGAACGTGGACGCGATCTACGTGATGGGCCGGTTGACGGTGGACAAGACGCTGCGCGAAACGGTGGTCACGGCGGCGGCGCAGGTGAAGCCCCCTGAACCCGGCGCGTCGGCCGCCAGCGGCATCGCCGCCGCGCAGCGGGCGCGCGAGGAGCTGGAGAAGGTGGGCATGCCCATGGGTTGGCGCACCGGCAACCTCGACGCGAAGAACCCCGCGGACTGGTCGGTGCGGGAGCTGACGCCGGTGCAGATGTGCCGCATCGAGAACACCGCTCAGTGCACGCCCACGGGCTACTCGCACGTGCGCGTCGCGTTCGGCTGGCTGATGACGGCGTTCGCCGTGATGCTGGGCGCGCCGTTCTGGTTCGACCTGCTGAACAAGTTCATGGTCATCCGCTCCACCGTGAAGCCGCGCGAGAAGAGCCGCGAGGAAGGCAGCGAGGACCGCGCCGACCCGTCCAAGGACGCCGTCAGTGCCGCTGCGGTCACCGTCGCTGCGGCCGCCGCGCCGCAGGCCTCCACCGACGCGCCGGCGCCCCCCACCCCGTCACCGGGGGCGCCGCCACCGCCCGACTTCGTCGCGCATGCCTGGCGCGACGGCCGCACCAACCCGCAGGAGATTCCGCTATGAGCGCCGGGTCCAGCGATTCCGAGCTGATGGTCAACCGCGACCTCACCCGCCTGGCGCCGGCCTTCCGCGCTGCGGTGGAGGCGGCGATCGCGGAGTGCAACAGCCCCGCCAACGGGCTCAACGCCTTCGTCTACGAGGCCTACCGCTCGGCCGGGCTGGCGGCCATGTACTACCAGCGCGGCCGCACCGTGAAGCCGCCGTACAAGCCGGTGACCAACGCGCCGTCCAACCTGCACAGCTGGCACGGCTTCGGCCTGGCGGTGGACGTGGTGCACGCGCAGAAGTTCTGGTCGCCGCCAGAGGGCGACGCCTGGTTCCGCAAGGTGGGCGCCATCTTCAAGAAGCACGGCTGCACCTGGGGTGGCGACTGGAAGATGGCGGACCTGCCGCACTTCCAGTGGGGCCGCTGCCCGGCCAGCCCGTCGGACGCCGCACGGGCGCTGATCAACGCGCAGGGCATGCAGGCCGTCTGGGAGCATGTGGACGCGCTGGGCACCGCCCAGCCGGCCGCGCCGGTGATGCTGAGCGACGCCGCCGCGCCCGAGGTGATGACGCCGCCGGCCGCCGCGCCGGCCGTGGCGCCAGCCGCCACCGTCACGTCGCGCACGCTGGGCACCATCGACGGCGAAGGCTTCGTCTGCACCATCCGCGAGGACAGCGACGGCCGCGTGCATTTCACCGCCGATGCCGACATCGACGCCGACGGCGCCAACGGCCAGGCCGGCGGCCCGGCGGCCTATCGCGATGACGACAGCGGCACCGAGGCGCTGGCCAACGGCGGCATGCGCATCGACGCCAGCGGCCGCGTCGTCTGCGCGCAGAACTGGGCGCGCGACATCGTGCTGCTGGGGCCGGACAACCAGCCGCGCGTGTTCCCCGGCGGCGTCATCGCGTCCACCACCTGGTACCGCCACGCCGGCAAGGCGCTGGACGACCCGGCCGCCTACGTGGACGCCGAGACGGTGCCCTACATCGTCGTGCCGCCGCTCGTCGTGCAGCGCACGGCCGGCGTGGTGCGCGGCTGCAAGGCGCGGGTGACCTGGCGCGGCAAGAGCGTGGACTGCGTCGTGGCCGACCGCGGCCCGGCCAACAAGGTGGGCGAGCTCAGCATCGCCGCGGCGCGGGCGCTGGGCATCCCGTCCAGCCCGCGCAACGGCGGCACCGACAAGGTGGAGGTGCTGTACGAACTGTGGCCGGGCGTGGCCGCGCCGGGGTTCGTGCTGCAGAAGGCCTGACGCGCCTGCGCTACTCGCCCGACTGCTGCAGCCGCCACATCTCGGCGTAGCGGCCGCCGCGGGCCAGCAGCTCGTCGTGCCGGCCGCGCTCGAGGATGCGGCCCTGCTCCAGCACCAGGATCTCGTGCGCGTCCACCACGGTGGACAGCCGGTGCGCGATGACCAGCACGGTCTTGTTCTGCCCCACCGACTCCAGCTCGGCCTGGATGGCGCGCTCGTTGGTCGAGTCCAGCGCCGACGTGGCCTCGTCGAAGATCAGGATGGGCGGGTTCTTCAGCAGCGTGCGGGCGATGGCCACGCGCTGCTTCTCGCCGCCCGACAGCTTCAGCCCGCGCTCGCCCACCATCGTGTCGTAGCCCTTGGGTGTGGCGGCGATGAAGCCGTGGATATGCGCCGCGCGTGCCGCGGCCTCCACCTCGGCGGTGCTGGCGCCGGGCCGGCCGTAGGCGATGTTGTAGGCCACCGTGTCGTTGAACAGCACCGTGTCCTGCGGCACGATGCCTATTGCCGCGCGCAGGCTGCTCTGCGTGACGGCGCGGATGTCCTGGCCGTCGATGCGGATGGCGCCGCCGTCCAGGTCGTAGAAGCGGTACAGCAGCCTCGCCAGCGTGCTCTTGCCCGAGCCGCTGGGGCCCACGACGGCCACCTTCTTGCCCGCCGGGATCTCGAAGCTGACGCCATGCAGGATGGGCCGCGCCGGGTCGTAGGCGAAGCGCACGTCGTCGAACCGGACGCTGCCGCCGCTCACCTGCAGGTCGACCGCGCCCGACGTGTCCGCCACCTCGCGCTCGCGGTCCAGCAGCAGGAACAGCTTCTCGATGTCGGTCAGGCTCTGCTTGATCTCGCGGTAGATGACGCCGAGGAAGTTCAGCGGGATGTAGAGCTGGATCATGAAGGCGTTGACCATGACCAGGTCGCCAAGGCTCATCTGCCCGGCCACCACGCCCTGCGTGGCCCGCCACAGCATCAGCACCAGCGCCGTCGCGATGATGAGCTGCTGGCCGGTGTTCAGCATCGACAGCGTCGTCTGGCTCTTCAACTGGGCCTTGCGCAGCTTCTCCAGGCTCTCGTCGTAGCGGCGCGCCTCGAAGTCCTCGTTGTTGAAGTACTTGACCGTCTCGTAGTTCAGCAGCGAGTCGATGGCCTTGCTGTGGGCCACCGAGTCCAGCTCGTTCAGCGTCTTGCGGAACTGCGTGCGCCAGTTCGTGACGACGACGGTGAACGTGACGTAGACCACCAGCGCCGCGACGGTGATGCCGGCGAACCAGGCGTCGAACTTGACGCCCAGCAGCGTCAGCACGAGCACGACCTCGATCAGCGTCGGCACGATGCTGTAGAGCGAGTAGCTGATCAGCGAATGCACGGCGCGCGTACCGCGCTCGATGTCGCGCGTCATGCCGCCGGTCTGGCGCTCCAGGTGGAAGCGCAGCGACAGGTCGTGCAGGTGGCGGAACACCTGCAGCGAGATGCTGCGCGCCGTGCCCTCCGTCGCCTTGGCGAAGATCAGCTCGCGCAGCTCGGTGAACAGCGACGTCGACAGCCGCAGCGCACCGTAGGCCACCAGCAGGCCCAGCGGCACGACCAGCAAGGCCTGCGGCTGGCCGGGCTTGAGGTCCAGGCTGTCGATGAGGTGCTTGAGCAGCAGCGGCACGCCGACGTTGCTGAGCTTGGCGCCCACCATGAACGCCAGCGCCAGGCCGACGCGCCAGCGGTAGCGCCACAGGTAGGGCAGCAGGCGGCCGACCGTGCCCCAATCGCCGCGCACGGCGGCAGCATTCGGCGAAGTGGGCAGTTCAATGGCGCGCGGCGTGGATCTCATGAGGCGGTCAGGGCCGAAAATGGCGGGCAGACCGATTGTCACAAGTGAACGCCATGCCCCCAGATTCAAGCCCCGCACAACACCAGGCCGGAGAACGCGAGCTCGTGCTGCGAGTCATGCCCATGCCCGCGGACTCCAACGCCAACGGCGACGTGTTCGGCGGCTGGATCATGGCGCAGGTGGACATCGCCGGCTCCATCCTGCCGGCGCGCCTCTCGCGCGGCCGCATCACGACGGTGGCCGTCAACGAGTTCATCTTCAAGCAGCCCGTCTCGGTGGGCGACCTGCTGAGCTTCTACGCCACCATCACGCGCGTGGGCCGCACGTCGGTGACGGTGCACGTGGAGGTGTTCGCCGAGCGCGACCCGGAGAACCTGCACGTGGTCAAGGTGACCGAGGCCAACCTGACCTACGTGGCCATCGACCGCGAAGGCAAGCCGCGCCAGGTCAAGCCCTGAGCCTGACGCGGGCCGGGCGCGGGGCTTCAGGTCACGGCGTCGCGATCAGGTCGACCGCGTCGTAGGAGAAGCCCGGGCTGAGGAAGCCCGTGCCGCTGGTGCCGCTGACGACGTTGATCGTCACCGTGTTGGTGCCGGCCACCAGCGCCGACGCCGGGATGGCGTAGCTGTAGAGCCGGTTCACGCCGCGGTAGGTGCCCACCGTCAGGTTGCGCGAGCCCTTGGGCGGCGCGGCGGGCACGGCGGACGTCCAGCCGTTGACGCTGACCTGCGGCCGGGCGCCGTTGAAGTCGGTTGTCGTGCCCAGGCGCAGCGTCAGGTTCTGCAGCTGCGCGCTGGTCAGCGTGAACGTGATGACGCGGGCGTTGTTGACGTCCTTCCACTGGTAGGCCGGGAAGCCCGTGGCGGCCGTGGCGCTGCCGACGGTGAAGCTGGGCGCCACCCAGCTGCTCATGCGGCTGTCGGACGGGTGCATGCTGGTGAGGCGGCTGCCGTTGACGAACTCGGCCGGCGAGCCGTCCCAGGCGCCGATGCGCCAAAGCGCCGGCGTGGCCGCCGGGTCGGCATTGATCGTCAGCGTGTTCAGCGCCGTCGTGCCGCCCGCCGTCACGTTGACGCTGCCGGTGTAGACGGCCAGCTCGTTCTTGTAGACCGTCAGCGTGTAGCTGCCGGGGCGCATGCCGGCGCTCTTGAAGTAGCCGCTGTTGGCGAGGTTGGCCGTCGTCCAGTACTGCGCCTGGCTGTTGGCGAAGCCCACGGTGTAGGTGTAGGCCGGGTCGGTGCCCGCCAGGCCCACGCCGGCCACGGCACCGCGGCCTGCGGGCGGCACGTAGCCGTCCAGGCCCATCAGCGAGAACCAGCTGGTGTCCGGCGCCGCGGGCACGCCGCCGCCGGTGAACATCAGCGTGTAGCTGTTCAGCACGCCCATGCGGAAGGCCTCGGTCTGGCCCTCGCCGTAGTTGACGATGTAGGTCAGCTCGTTGTTGGTGGACGTGATCTGGTTGAGCAGGCTGCGGTAGAACGGGCCGCCGGAGCCGCCTTCCTGGTTGTCGCGGTAGAACCAGAGGCCCACCGTGCCGCCGCTGTTGACGCCGCCGAAGGCCTGCCAGTCCTTCACGCGCATGTTGGCGTAGTGCTTGGAGCGCGTCTGGCCGGCGTAGGTGCCGCTGGGGATGCCGAACACGTCGCTGGCCTCGACGGTGGTGCTGGTGTCGCGCAGGTCCTGCGCCCAGCTGCCGTTGGCGGTGAGGCCGCCGGGCGTGCCGGCCGGGCCGCCCTTGGACAGCGCCGCGATGGGCACGCGCACGATGAAGCGCACCAGGTTCAGCGTGTCGGGCTCCTCGGTGAAATAGGTGCCCATGTAGATGCGTGGCTCGCCGCTCTTGGCCAGGTAGTAGTGCTTGAGCACGCCGCCGTTGGCGCTGTTCACCGTCACCGTGATCTTCACGTAGGCGCCACCGCTGACGACGCCGCCGTTGGCGGTCGACGCAGGCGTGGCCGCACCGGTGCTGCTGATCATCTGCGCCTGCACGTCGACGGCCGAGACGTTGCTGTACAGGTAGTCGAAGCCCGAGTTCAGCTGCGAGCCGCGGCTGGCGTCGGCGTACTGCACGCCGTTGTAGACGAGGCTGGAGAGGTCGCCCTTGGACTGGGTGCTGACGCCGTTGTCGTAGGCCATGACCTTGAACACCAGGCCGCCGCCGGTGTCCACTTGGTACTGCACCTTGGACGAGCTGCCGCTGTCGTAGAGCGTGGTGAGGCTGAAGGCCGCCATGGCGGGCGAGCACAGGGCCATGAAGAAGAGCGCGCAGGCTAGCGCACCCAGCCGGCGCAGATGCCGGCGGAGAAAGTCGATCCGCATGTGTTGTCTCCGTTGGTGCCCGGCCATCTACTGCTCACTGCTGCGGCCGGTGCTGCCGCGTGATTGCGGCCGGATCAGTCTAGGAAGCGGCCTGTCGCCGCAGCACTCAAGTTGTTGAGTGCTTCGCAACCTTCGGCAACGCCGCCACGATCTGGTCGGCCAGCGTGTCAGCCCACAGCGCATAGCCGCGCGGTCCGGGGTGGAAGCCATCGGCGGCCATCAGCGCCGCGGCGTCGCGCTGCATGGCTTCGGGCAGCTGCACGACGCGGCGCCAGGCGTGGCCTCGCGTCTGCGCCGCCAGCGCCGCGTTGAGGCGCGCCGCCTGCCGGCCGAAGAACCAGCGCAGCGGCTGCGGCAGCAGCGGGAAGGACTGCATGGGCGGCGCCGCGCAGTGCAGGCTCAGCCGCACGCCGGTGTGCTCGCGCGCATGCGCGTCGATGGCGTCCAGCGCCGCCAGCGCATCGTGTGGCGCGACCTGGTCGACCACGTCGTTCACGCCCAGCGCCGTGACGAGCACATCGGCCGGGGCCAGCTCGGCCGCCCGCAGCGCCGCCAGCGCCTGCACGCTGCGGTGGCCGCTGGTGGCCACGAGCTGCCAGCCCACCGGCTGGCCCAGCCGCGTTGCCAGGGCCTGCGCCAGCCGGCCCGCGAGCGCCTCGTCCTGATGTGCCGCACCGACGCCAGCGGCCGAAGAATCACCCACGATGAGCAGGCGCAGTGCCCCGCCGTCCAGCGAACGCGCGCCCGCCGCCTCGGGCAGCCGCAGTGCCGTCGCGCGCACTCGCCGCCCCTGCCAGATCAGCAGCGGCCCGAGCAGCAGCTTGGCCAGCGTCAGTCGCATGGGCGGGTCACTTCCTGTGTCACGGTGTCAGCGGTGTCCGACCTCGCACGCCCGCGCCGTCCGGCACGGCGAACACGGCCGCGGTCCTAGGCTGCACGCATGCGCCGTCAAGGCGTCAACCGAGAGGAGTCCGCCATGCTGCGTTACGCCATCATCTTCTTCGTCATCGCCCTGATCGCTGCCGTGTTCGGTTTCACCGGCATCGCCGCCAGCGCGGCCGGCTTTGCCCAGCTGCTGTTCTACGGCTTCCTGATCCTGGCGGTCATCGGCCTGCTGGTGGGTCTGGTGCGCCGATAGGCGTCAGGAGAACTTCGAGAAGTCCGGCTTGCGCTTCTGGAAGAAAGCCTGGAAGGCCTCCATGGCCTCCGGGCTGCGCAGGCGGGCGCTGAACAGCTCGGCCTCGCGCGTGATGGCCGCCTTGACGGCCTCGCGCTGCGCGTCGCGGATCAGCCGCTTGCTGTCGCGCACCGCGCCGGGCGCGAGGTTGTTGAAACGCTCGGCCACGCGCCGGGCATGGTTCAGCACCTCGCTGCCGGCCAGCACGCCGTTGGCGATGCCGCACTCGACGGCCTGCTCGCCCGTGAACGGGTCGCCCAGCAGCAGCTTCTCGGCCGCACGGCGGTTGCCCATCAGCTGCGGCACGACGAGGCTGGACGCGAACTCCGGCACCAGGCCCAGGCCCACGAAGGGCATGGCCAGGCGCGCGTCGTCGGCCACATAGACCAGGTCGCAATGCAGCAGCAGCGTCGTGCCGATGCCGATGGCCGCACCGGTCACGGCCGCCACGACCGGCTTGCCGCAATCCACCAGCGCATGCATGAACTGGAACACCGGCGCGTCCTCGCCACGCGGCGGGCGGCCCATGAAGTCCTCCAGGTCGTTACCCGACGTGAAGATGCCCGGCTGGCCGGTGATCAGCACGGCCCGCGCCTCGGGCGCGGCGTCGGCCGCGCGCAGCGCATCGGCCATCTGCTGGTACATGTCCTGCGTGATGGCGTTCTTCTTCTCGGGGCGGGCGATCTCGATCGTCGCGACGCCGTTGACGGTGTAGGTCTTGATGGTCATGGGAGGTCCTTCACGCGACTGCGGTCTTGGCTTGGAACTGTGTCCAGTGGTTCGCCAAGTGCATCAAATGGGCACGCTCGTACTGCGGCTTGGTCAGCTCGCCGTAGGCGAAATGAGGCCGCAGCGTACCGTTGAATTGGGCAAAGGCGTCCATCGCGTCGAGCAGCCGCTGCACCGACACCTTGAGCGCCTGCGCCGCGTCCAGCGCCGGCGCGCCGGGGATGGGCTCGCTCAGGTCGTGGCTCATCGAGCCGCGTGCATTGAAGACCGCGAACGCCGCCGAGCCGACGGAGGAGCGGAACCAGGCGCCCTTGAGCGCCGGGAAGCCCTGCATCGAGAACTCGATGCTCTGCGCCAGATGTTGCAGCACCTGGCTGAGGTTCCACGGGTTGCCGTCGACGACCTTGGGCACGAACAGCAGGTCCAGGACGGCTTGCTGCGCTTCCTTCCAGGTCAGGAAGGTCTTGAGCCGGCCCGAACAGCCGGCCAGGGGCGCCGCCGCGAGCAGCAGGGTGGTGGTCTTGAGCGCGCGGCGACGGTCCATAGGTTACAGCCTTTCGAAGATGCCAGCAGCGCCTTGGCCGGCGCCGACGCACATTGTCACCATGCCGTACTTGCCGCCGGTGCGGCGCAGGCCATGGATGACCGACGCGGCGCGGATGGCACCGGTGGCGCCCAGCGGGTGGCCCAGCGCGATGGCGCCGCCGTTGGGGTTGACCTTGGCGCGGTCCAGCTCGATGCCCTTGCTGTCGAGGTCGTTCAGCACGGCCAGGGACTGGGCGGCGAAGGCTTCGTTCAGCTCGATCCAGTCCAGGTCGGCGGCGGTGATGCCAGCGGCCTTCAGAGCGACCGGGATGGCGGCGATCGGGCCGATGCCCATGATCTCCGGCGGCACGCCGCGCACGGCGAACGACACGAAGCGGGCCAGCGGCGTCAGGTTGTAGCGCTTCAGCGCAGCTTCGCTGACGATCAGCAGGCCGCCCGAGCCGTCGGACGTCTGCGAGCTGTTGCCGGCGGTGACGCTGCCCTTGGCGGCGAACACCGGCTTGAGCTTGGCCAGGCCTTCCAGCGACGTGTCGGGGCGGGCGCCTTCGTCGAGCTTGACGGTGCGGGTCTTGGTGTTGACCGTGCCGTCAGCCAGGTTGGGCGTGCGCTCGATGACGTCGAACGGCGTCATCTCGGCGTCGAAGTGGCCGGCCTGCATGGCAGCCACGGCGCGGCGGTGCGACTCCACCGAGAACGCGTCCTGCGCCTCACGGCTGATCTTCCACTGCGCAGCGACCTTCTCGGCCGTCAGGCCCATGCCGTAGGCGATGCCGATGTTCTCGTCCTTTTCGAAGATCAGCGGCGACAGGCTGGGCTTGTTGCCACCCATCGGGATCATGGACATCGACTCGACGCCGCCGGCGAACATCACGTCGGCCTCGCCGACGCGGATGCGGTCCGCGGCCATCTGCACGGCGGTGATGCCGGAGGCGCAGTAGCGGTTGATCGTCACGCCGCCGATGGTCGGGCCCAGGCCGGCCAGCACCGAGGCCACGCGGGCGATGTTCATGCCCTGCTCGCCCTCGGGGAAGGAGCAGCCGACGATGGCGTCTTCAATGGCCGCCGGGTCCAGGCCCGGGGCCTGCGCCAGCACGGCCTGCATGACCTTGACGAGCATCTCGTCGGGGCGGGTGTTCTTGAAGTAGCCGCGGCCGCTCTTGCCGATGGGCAGACGGGTGGCGGAGACGATGTAGGCGTCTTGAACTTGCTTGCTCATGATGTTTCCTTTCAAGCCTGGGGCTTTTTCTCTTTGGGCACCCAGGCCCAGACAAATTCACACTCGATCGGCTCGATGCCGGCTTCATCGGTCACGGTCACGGCGACCTTGACCTCACCCTTGGTTTCGTTCGCCATCGCGGAGCGCTGCGCGGCCGTCAGGTGCGCCTTGGCGGTCAGGCCGCCGGTGGCACGCTTCCTGAAGTTGACCTGCAGCGACTTGCACAGCGGCAGGCAGTCGTCGCGCACATTCATGCCCACCACCATGCCGGTGGCGGTCTCGGCGAGCAGCGACATCGCCGCCGCATGCACGCCCTTGATGTGGTTCTGCACGGGGCGCTTGTTGGCCACGCGGATCTCGCTGCGCTCGGGGGTGAGCGCGACGAAATCCAGCGACGCGGTGCCGGTGAAGGGCACCGCGCGCCGCAGCGCGAAGTTGCGCGCTGGCCCGCGCAGCGGAGACGGCAAACCGTCCAGCTTGGCGAGCGTGCGTTGAAGCCGGTTCACGGGCTCGATCTCAGTTGCGGACGGGCTTGCCGGTCTGCAGCATGCCCATGATCCGCTCTTGCGTCTTGGGGTTGTCCAGCAGCGAGCAGAAGTGCTTGCGCTCCAGCGCCATCAGGTACTCCTCCGTTACCAGGGAGCCTGCCTCGACCTCGCCACCGCAGACCACGTCGGCGATCGCCGCGGCCAGGTGGTAGTCATGCGCGCTGACGAAGCCGCCGTCGCGCATGTTGGCCACCTGGCCCTTGATCGTCGCGATGCCGCTGCGGCCGGCGACCGGGAACAGCGCCTTGTGCGGCGGGCGGTAGCCGGCCTCGGACATGCCGATGGCGGTGGCCGTGGCCACGTGCAGCAGCTCGTCCTTGTGCGGCACGATGATGTCGCTGTCCAGCAGGAAGCCGTTCTTCTTGGCCTCGTGCGCCGACGTCGCGACCTTGGCCGTGGCCGCGGTCAGGAAACCGTCCTTCAGGAAGCTCAGGATGTCGGCACCGGCGTTGCCGGCAGCGGCCATCTCGGCCGCGCGGCGGGCGATGTAGGTCAGGCCGCCGCCGCCGGGCACCAGGCCCACGCCGACTTCGACCAGGCCCACGTAGCTTTCGACATGGGCGACACGGCGCGCGCAGTGCACGGCCAGCTCGGCGCCACCGCCCAGCGCCAGGCCGCGCATCGCGGCGACGACCGGCACGGACGCATAGCGCAGGCGCAGCATCATGTCCTGCAGCTTCTTCTCTTCCGGCGCGATGCCCTTGCTGCCCATCTTCATGAAGACGGGCATCAGGCTTTCCAGATTGGCGCCGGCGGAGAACACGTCGTCCGGGCTCCAGATCACCAGGCCTTGGTAATCGGCCTCGGCGATCTCGACGGCCTTCAGCAGGCCTTCGGTCACGGCCGGGCTGATCAGGTGCAGCTTGGCGGTGATGGACGCGATGACGACCTTGCCGTCCAGCGTCCAGACGCGCACTTCGTCGTTCTTGAACAGCTCGGTGCCCGACTTCAGCGGGTCGGCGGCGCCGGTACCCAGCAGCGATTCACGGAAGGCCTGGCGGCTGTAGACCGGCAGCTCGCTGCGCGGCTTGAACTTACCCTCGGCGGCGCTCCACGAGCCTTGCGGCGTGTGCACGCCACCGGCTTCGGCGACCGGGCCTTCGGTGACCCACGCCGGCAGCGGCGCGCTGCTCAGGGCCTTGCCGTCGGCGATGTCGGCGCTGATCCACTCGGCGACCTGCTTCCAGCCGGCGGCCTGCCACAGCTCGAACGGGCCTTGCTGGCTGCCGAAGCCCCAGCGCATCGCGAAGTCGATCTCGCGCGCGGTGTCGGCCACGGTGTTCAGGTGCACGGCGGCATAGTGGAAGCTGTCGCGCAGGATGGCCCACAGGAACTGGGCCTGCGGGTTGGTGGACTCACGCAGCAGCTTGAGGCGGTCGGCCGGGGCTTTCTTGAGCATGCGGGCGACGATCTCGTCCGCCTTCTTGCCGCCGGCAACGTACTCGCCGGTCGCGAAGTCCAGGCGCTGGATGTCCTTGCCCACCTTCTTGTAGAAGCCGGCACCGGTCTTCTGGCCCAGCGCGCCCTTGGCGATCAGGCCGGCCAGCACGGCGGGTGTGGCGTAGGTGCTGTAGAACGGGTCGTCCTTCAGGTTGTCCTGCATCGTCTTGACGACGTGGGCCATGGTGTCCAGGCCGACGACGTCCGCGGTGCGGAACGTGCCCGACGACGCGCGGCCCAGCTTCTTGCCGGTCAGGTCGTCGACGACGTCCACGCTCAGGCCGAACTTCTCGGCCTCGATCATCGTGGCCATCATGCCGGCGATGCCGACGCGGTTGGCGACGAAGTTGGGCGTGTCGTGGGCGCGCACGACGCTCTTGCCCAGCGACGTGGTGACGAAGGCTTCGAGCTGGTTGAGGATTTCCGGCTGCGTGGTCGGCGTGTTGATCAGCTCGACCAGCGCCATGTAGCGCGGCGGGTTGAAGAAGTGGATGCCGCAGAAGCGCGGCTTGATTTCTTCGGGCAGCACTTCGGAGAGCTTGGTGATGCTCAGGCCCGAGGTGTTGGACGCGACGATGGCGTGCGGCGCCACGAACGGCGCGATCTTGGTGTAGAGGTCGAGCTTCCAGTCCATGCGCTCGGCGATGGCCTCGATGATGAGGTCGCAGCCCTTCAGCACGTCCAGGTGCTCTTCGTAGTTGGCCTGCTGGATCAGCGCGGCCTCAGCCGAATCACCCAGCGGCGCGGGCTTGAGCTTCTTCAGGCCGTCGACGGCCTTCGTGACGATGCCGTTCTTGGGGCCTTCCTTCGCAGGCAGGTCGAACAGCACAACCGGCACCTTGCAGTTGACGAGGTGGGCGGCGATCTGCGCGCCCATCACGCCGGCGCCCAGCACGGCGACCTTGCGGACTTGGAATCGACTCATGGGGTTATCTCCTGGGAATCTGATGAACTTGCGGGACTGACCAGGCGGGCTTGCCCGACTGCTCTGTCCCCAACTGACTTGTCACTCGACGCGCACCCAGGTCTGGGTGCGGCCAAACAGAGGGGCGCCGATGTAGCCGCGCACCTCGAGTTTCTTGCCTCCGTCCACCGGCTTCAAGCGGGTGCGGTAGGTCTTGCCGTTATTGGGGTCAAGGATCTCGCCGTGGCCCCACAGGCCATCGCCATCCGGCTTCACGCCGCGGATGATCTGCAGCCCCAGCACCGGCTGGTTCTTGCGGTCGTCGGTGCACTTGTCGCACTTGGCATCGGCCGGCGCGGTGGGATCCAGCAGCTTGTCGATGCTGCCGACCAGGGTGCCCCCCTGTTCGCTGATGCGGACCTGCGACTTCGCGGTTTTGCCGTCGTCGTCGATGGTCTTCCAGAGGCCCACGGGGGTGGCCTGCGCAAAGGCAAGCGTGGGCAGCAGCAGTGCAACAGCGAACAGGGATTTCATCGGGCGTTGTCCTTGTCGTCCAGTGAATCGTCCGGCGGCGAGGCCGGGGGTCAGAACAGGGCTTCTTCCATCTCCATCAGCGGCGCCAGGCCCGCACGGCAGGTGCGGATCAGGCTCGCCGTCTCGGGCAGCAGCTTGGCGAAGTAGAAGCGCGCCGTCGACAGCTTGGCCGTGTAGAACGGGTCGCCCGAATCCTTCTTGGCCAGCGCGATCTTGGCGGCCTGGGCGAAGAAGAAGGCGAACGTCATGTGGCCCACCACGCGCAGGTAGTCCACCGCGGCGGCACCGACTTCGTCGGGGTTGCCGAAGGCCTTCATGCCGATTTCCTGCGTCAGCTTGTTGACCTTGTCACCCAGGTCGGCCAGCGGGTTCACGAACTCCTGCATGGCTTCGTTGGTACCCTCTTCCTCGATGAAGGCGGCGATCTTCTTGCCGAACTTCTTCAGCGTGGCGCCGTTGTTGCCCAGCACCTTGCGGCCCAGCAGGTCCAGCGACTGGATGGTGTTGGTGCCTTCATAGATCATGTTGATGCGCGCGTCGCGCACGAACTGCTCCATGCCCCACTCGTGGATGAAGCCATGGCCGCCGAACACCTGCATGCAGTGCGACGTGGCCAGCCAGCCGTTGTCGGTGATGAAGGCCTTGATGATGGGCGTCAGCAGCGCCACTTCGGCGTCGGCTTCCTTGCGCTCGTCCTCGTCGTCGCTCTTCAGCGCCTTGTCGAGTTGCAGCACCGTGTAGGCCTGCAGCATGCGGCCGCCTTCGGCGAAGGCGCGCGCGGTCAGCAGCATCTTGCGCACGTCGGGGTGCACGATGATGGGGTCGGCCGGCTTGTCCGGCGCCTTGGGGCCGCTCAGGGCGCGCATCTGGATGCGGTCCTTCGCATACGCCACGGCGTTCTGGTAGGCCACTTCGGTCAGGCCCAGTGACTGGTTGCCCACGCCCAGGCGGGCGGCGTTCATCATGACGAACATGGCGGCCAGGCCCTTGTTGGGCTGGCCCACCAGCGTGCCGACGGCGCCTTCCAGCACGATCTGTGCGGTGGCGTTGCCGTGGATGCCCATCTTGTGCTCCAGGCCGGCGCAGAAGATGCCGTTGCGGCTGCCCAGCGAGCCGTCGGCGTTCACGTTGAACTTCGGCACGATGAACAGCGAGATGCCCTTGGAGCCCACCGGCGCGTCCGGCAGGCGGGCCAGCACCAGGTGGACGATGTTCTCGGCCATGTCGTGCTCGCCAGCCGAGATGAAGATCTTGGCGCCGGTGATCTTGTAGGTGCCGTCGGCCTGCGGTTCAGCCTTGGTGCGCAGCAGGCCCAGGTCCGTGCCGCAGTGCGGCTCGGTCAGGCACATCGTGCCGGTCCACTCGCCGCTGGTCAGCTTGGGCAGGTACAGCGCCTTCTGTTCGGCCGTGCCGTGGGCGTGCAGCGCCTCGTAGGCGCCGTGGCTCAGGCCGGGGTACATCGTCCAGGCCTGATTGGCCGAGTTCAGCATCTCGTAGAAGAACTGGTTCACCGTGTACGGCAGGCCCTGGCCACCGTACTCGGTGTCGCAGGAGAGCGCCGGCCAGCCGCCTTCGACGTACTGCTTGTAGGCCTCCTTGAAGCCCTTGGGCGCGGTCACCTCGTGGGTGGCCTTGTCGAGCGTGCAGCCCTCGGCGTCGCCGCTGAGGTTGATGGGGGCGATGACTTCGGCGGCGAACTTGCCACCTTCCTCGAGCACCGCGTTGATGGTCTCGGCGTCGATGTCCTCGTGGCCGGGCAACATCTTCAGCTCGTCGACGACGTTCAGCAGCTCGTGCATGACGAACTGCATGTCACGCATGGGCGGGGTGTACTGGGGCATCGGGGAACTCCTGGAGCGGTCGTGGGTGAGGGAGAGGTTCAGCGCTTGATGGCGCTGGCCTTGGGAGCCTTGCGGCGCTGCTCGACATCGAGGCCGGCCGGCGTGGCATAAAACTGGATGGTCCGGTCGAAACCGGTGCTGGCACGCGTCAGCGCGCCGGGGATGCGCATGAAGCGCGCGTCGTGGTGCAGCGACAGGATGAGGCCGTGCAGCTCGAAGCAGATCTGCTCGACGTCGGCCTCGGCCTTCAGGTGGCCCTCGCCGATGGAGAGCTGGATGGCCTTCTGCAGCGCGGCATGCCAGGCCTTCACCATGGCCACCAGCGCGTCGCGCACGGGGCCCGGCCGGTCGTCGAACTCGACGGCGCCGGAGATGTAGATGCAGCCCGAGTCCACCTCGACGGACACGCGGCGCACCCAGCGCTCGAACATCGCACGCAGCCGCGGCAGGCCGCGCGGCTCGCGGATGGCGGTGAAGAAGACTTCCTCTTCGAACTTGGCGTGATACTCCGTGACCACGGCGATCTGCAGCTCCTCGCGCGAACCGAAGTGCGCAAAGACGCCCGACTTGCTCATGCCCGTCACGTCCGCCAGCGCGCCGATGGACAGGCCTTCCAGACCCATGTGCGAGGCCAGGCCCAGCGCGGCGTCGAGGATGGCGGCGCGGGTCTGCTGGCCTTTTTGCAGGGAACGCGCCACGCGCACCGGCTTGGCGGCGCGCAGCGGGGCGGCTTTCTTGGCGGGGACGGGAAGCGTGGACACAGGGCAAGAATAAAACGAACGGTCGTTCTATTTTGCAGGTCGCTCGCGTGACAACGCCAGCTTGCCCCAGCGAAATCCTAGGGTGATGTGCCTAATACGCACGCCGACCTAGGGTAGACCCGGACCCCTCACCCGGTCTCGCGCCGCGGGACGCGGGCGTGACCCGCCGGTGCCGCAAGAGGTGGCCCGGCGCTCGGCCCGGCGCACGCCCTGTCATGGAACCACGCTTGAGCGCTGGCGCGGTTCTCGCTAGGCTCCGGGGAGGAGGTGTGACTCTGTGGACGTGCTCCAACTCGATGTCTCCGGCCGGCCCCAGGCCTGGATCACCACGCGTGAAGCGGCGGTGATCTACGCCAGCGACGGCGTCGCCTGGACGTTGGGCGACCCCTGCCAGGTGCTGCGCGGCGGCCTGCAGCGCGTCACCGGGCGTCAGTCGCGCATCGAGGTGCACGCCATCATCGCCGTGCGCGGCGCCGTGCCCAGCCGGGCCTGGCGGCAGGCGCCGGCCCTGACCAACAGCAAGCTGTTCGTGCGCGACCGCTTCGTCTGCGCCTACTGCGGCCATCGCTACCTGCCGGAGGACCTGACGCGCGAGCACATCCAGCCCACATCGCGCGGCGGCGCGGACACCTGGATGAACTGCATCACCGCCTGCCGCGCGTGCAACGGCCGCAAGGGCAGCCGGCTGCCCGAGGAGGCCCGCATGAGCCTGCTCTACCTGCCGTACGTACCCAGCCTGCACGAGGACATGATCCTGCGCGGCCGCCGCATCCTGGTCGACCAGATGGAGTTCCTGCTCGCCAGCGTGCCGCGCAGTTCACGTCTGCACGGGTGAATCCCGTTGACCGCAGGCGGTAAAGACTTGTACGCGACCGCATCAAGCGGTCAACGGCGGGACAATCTGCCGCGTTGGGCAGTCGTTGTGCCCAAGGAGAACAGAACCATGTCCAAGCTCGTGACTTCCCTCACCCTCGTCGCCGCACTGGCCCTGTCGGCCTGCTCGACGACCAGCCCCGACGTCATCCAGCGCGGCGATGCGCAGCGCCTGTCGCAGGTGCAGGACGCCACCGTGCTGTCGTCCCGCCCGGTCGTCGTCGACGGCTCGCAGAGCGGCGTCGGCGCCGTGGCCGGTGGCGTGACCGGCGCCATCGCCGGCAGCTCGGTCGGTGGCCGCCGCGAAGGCCAGGTCGTCGGCGTGCTGGGTGCCGTGGCCGGTGCCGTCATCGGCAACGCCATCGAGCGCTCGGCAACCAAGGAAGACGCGCTGGAGATCACCGTCCAGCTGCGCAACGGCGAGCGCCGCTCCATCGTGCAGGCCAAGGGCGCGGAAAGTTTCAATGCCGGCGATCCGGTCATCCTGACCACCACCGGCGGCAAGACCCGCGTGATGCGCGCCCCGGCCGTCGTGCCCGCCGCGCCGGCCGCCACCAACGGCTGACGGCCGCTGATCGGACCGGGGAGAGAATGGCGGGCTTTGGCCCGCCTCTCCCCATGACCGACCTGCCGACCGACGACGACGCCCCCTTGCACGAGCCGCGCCTGTGGCGCGACAACGGCTGGACCGCCCAGGTCATCAAGAACGAGGACGACGAGGGCTGGGCCGTCGCGATGTTCAAGGCCGGCGAGAGCGAGCCGGCGCTGGTCGGCCCGTGGACGATGGGCCGCGACAAGAAGAACCCCAAGCCGCTGGACACCACCGCGTTCAACACGCTGGTGAAGACGGCCTCCGAGGTCATCCGCCGCCACGAGCAGCAGCTGCATGCGCAGCTGAACAAGGCGCTGCATGTCGCACGAGACGGCACCTGGATCAAGGTGACGCTGGAGATCGTGCCCGCCGAGGACGACCCCTACGCGTGGCTGGCCGCCTTCGATACCGCCGGCGAGCCGCTGGCCAAGGTCAAGGTCGGCGCCAATTTCCGCTTCACCCAGTCGGCCGCCGAGGCCTGGGTGGACAACGGCTTCGAGCGCCCCGCGGGCCGCGACTGAGTCAGCCCTCGCCCAGCACGACGGTGACCTGCGCCGCCGCATCGCGCGGCAGCGTGGTCACGCGGCGGCCATCCGGCGCGATGACGACGCCGGCACCAAACCCCCGCTGCGTCGGCGCGTTCAACGATTCGGGCCAGTTGCTCTGCAGCACCCAGGCGCCCAGCGCGCGCGCCAACGCCGCGGCGCCGGCCCGGTAGGCCGCGCTGAGCGCCGCCTGCTCGGCGTCGGACTCGCCGATGTAGCTCGGCCAGAACACCACCCTCGGCACCGCCGCGTCGTGCGCGGCCAGCGCCGCGCGCAGCTCGGGCAGCAGCTCGGCGCCGTCCAGCATCTCGCGGCACAGCACCGACGTGGCCAGCACGCCGCCCTGCGCCGTCCAGCCGCGCGCGCCACCGGGCGTGAAGAAGCCTGCCTCGCTGGGCGTCAGGCCGCGCTTGTGCACGCGGCCCACCTCGCGGCCGGCGGCGTCGATGTGCAGATGGCTGCTGAAGACGGCTCCGCCCTCCCCCAGCGTCGGCACGCCCACGGCGGCGGCAACGCCCAGCCGCGCGCAAACGGCACGCAACTGCGCCTCGGCGGCCGCCAACGCATCGGCATCGATCAACGCCGGCACGCCGCGGTGAAAGCCTGTGAGCGCCAGCTCCGTGCAGACGCAGCCCTCGGCGCCGGCCGCAGCGGCTTTCTCCAGCGCCTGCAGCGTCTCGGCCAGGTTGCCCGCCAGCGTGGCGTGCATGCGCGGCTGGCTGATGGCCCAGCGTGGCCCGCCGCTCAAGCCGCGATCTCGAAGCTCAGCCCGGCCCGTGCCTGCAGCCGCCGCACGAGCGCCAGCCCCATCGCGCTGCCGGGCGTCCACACGCCGCCAGGCGTCGCGTCGCGGTCGATGTCCTGCACCAGGCACAGCGCCGCCTCGCTGATGAGCTTGCAGGTGGAGCCGTAGCCGGGGTCACGGTCGCCCTTGACGACGGCGCGCAGCAGCTCGCCGCCGGCCGACTTGCCGCTGAACCACACCTCGTAGCGCCCGGCCTCCCGCGCGGCCGCGTTCGGGCCGTCGCCGGGTTGGGTCAGCACGAAGCGGCGCAGCAGCGCGCGCGTCGGCGTGAAGCCCAGCGCCAGGTTCTGCAGCGTCGTGAAGCGGGCCAGTGCGTGGGCCTTCTTGCGGCCCTTGTCCCCCTGCCCCGGCTTGCCGGTCAGCATCTTCTCGCTGTAGACGAAGCCCTCGCCCCAGGGGTGGCCGCGCAGCGCGTTGCTGCGGTGCACGTTCTTGGTGTTGATGGTGGCCATGACGAACGGGCCGGTCCAGGCATCGGCCCAGTCGTCGAAGTCCGCGTCCTGGTCGTTCGGCTGCCTGGGGCCCTTGAAGCCGCCAGACAGCGAGAACGGGTTGACCATGACCTGGAGCAGCGAGCGGTCGCGGCGGATCGCCTCGATGGTTTCCATCATGCTGGCCAGCGTGCCGCCGGACGCGGCGCCCTTGAGCCGCGCGACGCGGCCACGGACCTCGGGCAGCGGCGCGCCGAAGCGGGCCTGCGCCTCGGCCTGCAGGAAGACGACGCCGAGGTCGAACGGGATGGAGTCGAAGCCGCACGAGAACACGATGCGCGCGCCGCTCTTCTGCGCGGCGGGCGCGAGTTTGTCGATCATCTGTGCCATCCACAGCGGCTCGCCGCAGAGGTCCACGTAGTCGGTGCCGCCCTCGGCGCAGGCGGTGGCCAGGGGCTCGCCATGCAATTGGTACGGGCCCACGGTGGTGATGACGACGCGGGTGCGTGCCACCAGCGCCTTGAGCGATGCGGCGTCGGCCGCGTCGGCCTTCAGCAGCGCCACCGCCGGCGGCAGGTGCAGTTCGTCGCGCACCCGGGCCAGCTTGTCGAGGCTGCGCCCGGCGATCGCCCAGCGCGCGCCGGCGGCGCCGCTGAGGTGCAGGTACTCGGCCACCAGCCGGCCGGTGAAGCCGGTGGCACCGAAGACGATGAGGTCGAACTCGCGCGCGCCGGTCGCCATCACGCGCGCCCCTTCAGGGCCATCCATTCGCTGCGCAGCAGGCTCAGCGAATGGCAGTCCACATACTCGCCGGCGACGAAGACGACGCCGCGCTGGATGCCCTCATGCGTGAAGCCGCACTTCTCGGCCACGCGCCGCGACGCGTGGTTGTGCACGGACATGCCGCAGGACAGCCGGTTCACCGGCCAGTTCTCGAACAGGTAGTCCACCAGCAGCGATGCCGCCTCGGTGGCCAGGCCCTGGCCGCGCATGGCCACGTCGGCCATCGTCCAGCCGATCTCGCGCGCCGTCGTGTAGCGGGCCGCGGCGAAGTGCACCACGTCGCCGATGACGCTGCCGTCGATGAGGTGGCAGATCAGCAGCCGCTCGGCGTCTTCATTGGCGAAGCCGGTGTCCTTCCAGCGCTGGTCCACCGCGTGCGGCGTCATCATCCGCGTGCCCAGGAAGGCGCCGTAGATCTGCGGGTCGCCGCGCGTGCGCTTGAGCCAGGGCAGGTCGTCCTCGGTCACGTAGCGAAGGCCGACGCGTTGTCCTCTGAGCATCTCTTCTGTCTCCCTGAAGCGAAAAGCCCGGCCGAAGCCGGGCCGCATGGCAGTGTGCCTCGTCAGAAGTGAATGCCGCGCATCATCTGCTGCAGCGCGATGGCCTCGGGCGACAGGCCACCGCCCTTCTTCTCGCCCTTGGCGGCGTCGCTGTCCGGGAACATGCGGAACGTCGTGTTCATGACGATCTGCGCGATGCGCGGCGCCACGGCGTGCAGCAGCTGGCCCGTCATGCCCAGCCGCGTGGCGATGCGCACCGGCTTGGCCACGCAGGCCTGCGCGATCATGTCGGCGGCCTCCTCGGGCGACAGCGTGGGCACGTTGTTGTAGATCTTGGTGGGCGCAATCATGGGCGTGCGCACCAGCGGCATGTTGATCGTCGTGAACGTGATGCCGGTGTCGGCGAACTCGCTGGACGCGCAGCGCGTCCACGCGTCCAGCGCGGCCTTGCTGGCCACGTAGGCGCTGAAGCGCGGCGCGTTCGTCAGCACGCCGATGGAGCTGATGTTGACGATGTGGCCCTTCTTCTTGGCCGCCATGCCGGGCAGCAGGCCCATGGTGACGCGCAGGCAGCCGAAGTAGTTCAGGTCCATCGTGCGCTGGAAGTCGTGGAAGCGGTCGTAGCTGCTCTCGATGGCGCGGCGGATGGAGCGGCCGGCGTTGTTGATGAGGAAGTCCACGCCACCGAACTCGGTGTTGCACCACTCGATGAGGTTGGCGGCGCCCTCCTCGTCGGCGATGTCGCAGGCAAAGGCATGCACCTGTGCGCCCTTGCCCGCCTTGTCCCTGATCTCCTTCACGGCCTCGTCGAGCTTGGCCTGGTCACGCGCGCAGATCAGCGTGATCGCGCCGGCCTCGGCGAACTTGATGGCCGCGGCCAGGCCGATGCCCGACGAGCCGCCGGTCACCAGCACCACCTTGCCACCGGTGGCGCCCTTCAGCGAGCGGTCGATGAAGAGGTCGGGGTCGAGGTGACGCTCCCAGTAGTCCCACAGCCGCCACGCGTAGTCGTTCAGGTCGGGGCAGGCGACGCCCGAGCCCTTCAGCGCGGCCTCGGTGTCGCGGCAGTCGAAGCGCGTCGGGTAGTTGATGAAGGTGAACATGTCCTCGGGCAGGCCGAGGTCCTTCATCACCGCGTTGCGGATGCGGCGCACCGGCGCCAACGCCATCAGGCCCTTCTTGACGCTCTTGGGAATGAAGCCCATCAGCGCCGCGTTGATGAACAGGTTCATCTTGGGCGCGTGCGCGGCCTTGCTGAAGATGTCCAGCACGTCGCCGACGCGGTAGCCCTTGGGGTCCACCAGGTGGTAGCAGCCCTGGCCCTTCGTGACCTTGTGCGAGATGTGGTCCAGCGCGTCGACGACGAAGTCCACCGGCACGATGTTGATGCGCCCGCCCTCCAGGCCCACGCTGGGCATCCACGGCGGCAGGATCTGGCGCATGCGCTGGATCAGCTTGAAGAAGTAGTAAGGTCCGTCGATCTTGTCCATCTCGCCGGTGTGCGAGTCGCCCACCACGAGCGCGGGGCGGTACACCGTCCACGGCCGCTTGCACTCCTTGCGCACGATCTTCTCGCTCTCGTGCTTGGTCATGAAGTACGGGTGGTCGAGGTTCTCGGCCTCGTCGAACATGTCTTCGCGGAACACGCCCTCGTACAGGCCGGCCGCCGCGATCGATGACACGTGGTGCACATGGCCGGCATCGATGGCCTGCGCAAACTCCACCATCGAGCGGGTTCCCTCGATGTTGACGGCCACCTGCGACTCTTCGTCGGCGCCCAGGTCGTAGACGGCGGCGAGGTGGTAGAGATGGTCGATCTGGCCCTTCAGGCCCTTGATGACGTCGGCCGCCACGCCCAGCTTCTTGGCGGTCAGGTCGCCGTACACGGGGATCGCGCGGGTCTTGCTGACGCCCCAGTAGGCCAGCAGATCGGGCAGTTTGGCGGCGCTTTCCTCGCGCATGAGGAAGTGGACCGTGCTGCCCCGGCGCGCCAGCAGCTTCTTGACGAGGCGCTTGCCGATGAAGCCGGTGGCACCGGTGACGAAATACTGCATGCGGGGTCTCCTGCTTGTGGGGGTTTCGCCTGATTCTTCACCAGCGCCACGGGCCGCCCGCTGGGCACTTTCCCGAGTGGGCACATAGAGCCCTCTCACTAGGAATGGCCGCGCCGCCGGGCCGGGGCGCCGCTACAGTCCCATCGGCAATTCGCTCTTATCGAAAGGACAACCATGGTCAAGAAGCTCCAGAAGATGGCTGACAAGAAGAAGGCTGCCGCCGCCACCGGCTTCCCGGCTGGCCTGCTCGACAGCGCGATGGCACAGAACGTCAAGGACAGCGCCCAGCAGATCTGGGCCGCCGGTCTCGCCTCCTTCGCCAAGGCCCAGGGTGAAGGCTCCAAGGTCTTCGAGGCCCTCGTCTCCGAAGGACTGAAATTGCAGAAGAAGACCCAATCCGCCGCCGAAGAGAAGCTCAGCGCCGTGGCCAGCAAGGTCAGCAGCGTCGCCGGCGATGTCGGCGCCAAGGCTGGCCAGCAGTGGGACAAGCTGGAATCCATCTTCGAACAACGCGTCGCCAAGGCGCTGCAAGGCCTGGGCGTGCCCACCAAGGGCGACATCGACGCGCTGATCAAGCGCATCGACGCGCTGGCCGTCGCTACCGGCGTGGAGCCGGCGAAGAAGGCAGCCAAGCAGCCCGCTGCCAAGCCCGCCGCGACCAAGGCCGCCCCCGCCGCCAAGAAGGCCGCCGCCACGCCGGCCAAGAAGGTGGCTGTCGCCGCCAAGCCCGCGGCCGCTGCCAAGAAGGCCGCCCCGGCCAAGAAGGCCCCGGCCGCCAAGAAGGCCGCTGCGCCCAAGGCCGAGCCCGCCGCTCAGGCCTGAGCACGGGCTGACGCATCCCGCCCATGAGCCAGCAGCCACGCATCGGCCTGGCCCTGGCGGGTGGCGGCCCGCTGGGCGCCATCTATGAGGTGGGCGCGCTGTGCGCCCTCGAAGAGGCCGTCGCCGGCCTCGACGTCACCGCCTGCGACGGCTACATCGGCGTCAGCGCAGGCGGCTTCATCGCGGCGGGGCTGGCCAACGGCATGACGCCGCGCCAGCTCTGCGCCGCCTTCATCGAGAACAGCGCCGAGGCGCCCGACCGCTTCGACCCCGCCGAGCTGCTGCAGCCGGCCTGGGCCGAGTTGGGACAGCGGCTGCGGCTGCTGCCGGGCCTGCTGGCCGACTCGGCCCGCGAGGTGCTGCTGGAAGGCCGCTCCAAGCTCGCCACGCTGGAACGCCTGGGCCGCGCGCTGCCCACCGGCCTGCTCAGCAGCGAACGCTTCGGCGAGGCGCTGACGCGCGTGCTGACGCAGCCCGGCCGCAGCAACGACTTCCGCGAGCTGCGCCGGCCACTGGTGCTCGTCGCGACCGACCTGGACAGCGGCGAGGCCGTGCCCTTCGGCGCGCCGGGCTGGGACGACGTGCCCATCTCGCGCGCCGTGCAGGCCAGCGCCGCGCTGCCGGGGCTGTTCCCACCGGTCGAGATCGCCGGCAGGCACTACGTCGACGGCGCGCTGAAGAAGACGCTGCACGCCTCCGTGCTGCTGGACCGCGGGCTGGACCTGCTGATCTGCCTGAACCCGCTGGTGCCCTACGCCAGTGACCGCCGCTCCACCGCCCGCGAGGACCGCTCGCGCCGCGCCCGCGACCTGGCCCGCAAGCTGGGCCGCCCGGCCGGCCGCGCGCTGCAGCCGCACATCCACCGGCTGGTGGACGGCGGCCTGCCGCTGGTGCTGTCGCAGACCTTCCGCTCGCTGATCCACTCGCGGCTGGAGCTGGGCATGCGCGGCTACGAGCTGAGCCACCCGCAGACCGACATCGTGCTGCTGGAACCCAACCCGCGCGACGCCGAGTTCTTCCTCGCCAACACCTTCAGCTACCGCCAGCGCCGCCACCTCGCCGAGCACGCCTATCAGGCCACGCGCGAGCTGCTGCGCCAGCGCGCCGCCGAGCTGAAGCCGCAGTTCGCGCGGGCCGGCCTCACGCTGCGCGAGGACGTGCTGGCCAGCCGCGAGGCCCGCCTGCTGCCCGCGCCGGGCGAGACGCGCACGGAGCAGGCGCTGCGCTCGCTGCGCAACAGCCTGACGGTGCTGGAAGCGCGCAAATCAAGCACTCACCCCTAGAAGCAGGCGGTTCCCCAAGCGGAAGGATGCCTGGCGCCGGGCACGCGCCCAGACTGACTTCGCCATCGCACGGCATCGGGCCGCGGATGGCGTTGTCACTCTGGAGGCGCACATGCCCATCTCAACCCTTCCCGACTCCGCCCTCACCGGCCCCGTGCTGACTGAGCCCCCCAAGGGTGCCGCCGCTCCCGGCTGCGCCATCAACCCCTACGCCCTCGCGGAAGTCATCGCCGGCAAGCCCATCGACTGGAAACAGGTCGACGACAAGCCGGCGCTGCTGGAGCAGATCCTCGGCGCGCCCTACGAGGAACTGTTCGACCCGAAGTACGGCGGCCCGCTCTACATCGGCGGCGCGCGCCAGGCCGACGGCAGCATGCGCGCGCAACGCTCCTCGCTGCTGGACGTGGAAGTGGCGCGCGGCGCCAACGACGTCGAGCGCCCGCCGATCGCCGAGCTGGCCGGCCTGACGTCGCTGAAGGACATCGCCCGCACGCTCCAGCTCAAGTCGCTCGAAGAGCTGACCGTGGCCTGCTTCGACTGGAGCCGCGCCACCCGGCTGCAGCTCACCTTCGACCTGCCGCGCGCCGTCAGCGACCTGCGCATGGCCCGCCACTACACGCCCGACATCGTGCGCACCGTCAGCTTCGACGCGGCCCTCAAGCTCGGCAACACGCAGGACTGGACGCCGCCCAACGGCGGCACCTGGCAGGAAGCCGGCCGCTTCTTCAATGAGACCGCCGAGTTCTTCGACCCCGTGCAGGGCGCCGTCGCCAACTGCTACTACATCGCGTCGCTGTCCGCGGTGGCGTGGTCGCAGCCCTACCGCATCGCGCAGCAGACCCGCGCCACCGGCATGGCACAGAGCCAGTTCATGGATCGCGTGACCTTCTACAAGCCCGACAACCAGGGCATCGACCGCGAGATCGAGGTCAGCCAGACGGTGCCCAAGACCAGCGGCGGCGGCTTCATCTACGCCCGCTCCAGCGAGGGCGGCGAGGCCTGGCCCGCCATCTACGAGAAGGCCTTCGCCAAGCTCAAGACCGGCACGACGACCGACCACCCCGACATCACTGCCACCGGCTGGGGCGACTGCGTCTGGGCCTCGGCCCAGCTGACCGGCGGCAACCGCGCCTACTACGACACCGCGTCGCGCACGGCCGACCAGCTGTGGCACACGCTGCGCAGCAACTGCCTGAGCTACCGCACGATCCGGCCGATGACAGCCTGGACCTACGGCTCGGGCGCCGACGCGCCGGATCACGTCGACTACAACACCGCGCACGTCGTCGGCTCGCACTGCTACACGGTGCTGGGCTGGGCGTACCGCAACTGCAAGCGCTACATCCTGCTGCGCAACCCCTGGGGCAACACGGAAGCCACCGCGGGCGCGCTGGACGCGACGGTCAACGCCTACGACGTGAGCTGGTGGCGGCCCATCACGCTGAAGGACACCGACGGCACGTTCGCGATGGAGATCGGCACCTTCAAGCGCTACTTCGCCGGCTTCGGCACCGTGTACTGACGCGCCCTCAGGCGTCCACCAGCCGCCGCGTGATCGCCGCACGCAGGGGCTGCACGTGGCGGGCGATGTCGATGACCGCCCGCCGCAGCGCCAGCACCGGCGCGCGGTCGTCCGTGAAGAAGCGCACCAGCGCGTTGGTGCCCGCGTACAGCGGCCCGGCCGCGCGGCGGTGCTCGGCCTCGTAGGCCTGCAGCGGGCCCGGTGCGCCCGCATCGCCCGCCGCAGCCAGCCGGCGCGACAGCGCCTCGATGCCGTACAGCCCGAGGTTGTAGCCATGCGCCGTCACCGGGTGCATGCCCACGGCCGCGTCGCCGATCAGCGCGAAGCGCGCCGCCACGAAGCGCTCCGCCCACACCGCCACCAGCGGGTAGACGTGGCGCGCGCCCGCCACCCGCATGGCGCCCAGGCGGCCGTCGGCGGCCTGCGTGATGGCCGCGGCCAGCGCGGCATCGTCCATCGCGGCCAGGCGCGGCAGCTCGGCGTTCGCCACGGTCCACACGGCCGAGCTGCGCTGGCCGTTCATCGGCAGCAGCGCCAGCGTGTGGCCCTGCAGAAAGCACTCCTGCGCCAGGCCGCCGTGGTCCACCTCGTGCGCCAGCGGCACCAGCAGCGCGCTGCGGCCGAAGTCGCGGTGCCGGGCGCCGATGCCGGCCAGCCGGCGCAGCGTGGAGAAGCGGCTGTCCGCCGCGACGACCAGCGGCGCCGCATGCACCTCGCCGCAGCGGGTGCGCACGTGCGCCTGTTGCGCATCGGCCTCGAAACCCGTGACGGTGCGGCCGCACAGCACCGGCACGCCGCGCTCGCGCGCCCCCGCCCAGGCCGCCGCGCGCAGCAGGTGGTTGGACACCAGCCAGCCCAGGTCCTGCCCGGGCGCCTCGAACGGCAGCGCCGTGGCCGAGCCGCTGGAGCGCACGCTGGCGCGGCGCAGCGGCGCGATGTCGGGCAGGCGCTGCCACAGGCCCAGGCCTTCCAGCACGCGGCGCGAGCGGTGTGTCAGCGCAATCTCGCGGCCGTCGTTGGCCGGGGCGGCCAGCGCCGCCTCGTCGGCCTGCTCCAGCACGCGCACGGCCAGGCCGCGGTCGTGCAGCGCACAGGCCAGCGCCAGGCCGGCCGGGCCGGCCCCGCAGACGACAACCGAGGGCTCAAGGCGGGCGAGTTCGTTCATGGCCGCAGAGCCTAGGCGGAGGCCGGCGGCGGCGCCTTGACGCAGGTCAGCACCCCCCGGATTCCCGAGCGCGCCATGGGGTTCCCCGGCTGCGGGCAGCATGCCGGGTCATGACATCGCCCCCGACCACCACCAAGCCCACCGTCTACTTCGACGGCGCCTGCCCCGTGTGCCGGCGCGAGATCGCCGTCTACCAGCGCGGCGCCGGCGCCGAGGCGGTGTGCTGGGTGGACGCCAGCGCCTGCCCGCCGAACGCGCTGGGCCGCGACCTGGACCGCGGCGCGGCCCTCGCCCGCCTGCACCTGCGCCTGCCGGACGGCCGCCTGGTGCACGGCGCCGCGGCCTTCCTGGCGATGTGGGCCGCCCTGCCCCAGCATCCGTGGCTGGGCCGCCTCGCCCGGCTGCTGGACCGCCCGCCCCTCGTGCGCCTGCTGGACCTCGCCTACGGCGCCTTCCTGCGGCTGCGCCGGCTGTGGCGCCCGGCGCGGTGAGCGCCGTCTGGACGCCGGCCGCCATGCCCGCCTGGCTGGTGGCCGACCTGCGCAGCGACCAGGCCGGCGAGACTGGCGCGGTGTGGATCTACCGCGGCGTGCTGGCCGTCAGCCGCGACCCGGCGCTGCGCGCGTTCGCCCAGCGCCACGGCGCCACCGAGCGCCGCCACCTGGGCCTCATCGAGGCCTGCCTGCCCGCCGCCGACCACAGCCGGCTGCTGCCCCTGTGGCGGCTGGCCGGCTGGCTGACCGGCGCGCTGCCGGCGCTGTTCGGGCCGCGCGCGGTGTACGCCACCGTCGCCGCGGTGGAGACCTTCGTCGACCGGCACTACCAGGCCCAGGTGGACCGCCTGGCCGGCCACGCCGCCTGGGCGCCGCTGCGCGAGCTGCTGGACGGCTGCCGGCGCGACGAGGTCGATCACCGCGACGAGGCCGCGTCCCAGGCCGGCCAGCCGGGCGTGCTGATGCGCGCCTGGTGCCGCCTCGTCGGCGCCGGCTCGGCCGCGGCCGTCACGCTGTGCCGCCATGTCTGACAGTCCCACCGTCCGCGCCGACGAGATCGCCCGCTTCGACGCCTGGAGCGCCACCTGGTGGGATGCCCGCGGCCCGATGCGGCCGCTGCACGTCACGCAGGCGCTGCGCGGCCGCTGGGTGCGCGAGGCCGCCGAGCGCCACTTCGGCCGGCCGCTGGCCGGGCTGCGCGTGCTGGACGTGGGCTGCGGCGGCGGGCTCATGAGCGAAGCGCTGGCGCGCCAGGGGGCGCAGGTCGTGGGCATCGATGCGTCGGCCGGCAACATCGGCGCCGCACGCCGCCACGCCGCGCCGGACCCCGCCGTGTCGGCCCGGCTGGACTACCGGCACGGCGACCCGGCCAGCGCGCTGCAGCCCGGCGAACGGTTTGACGTGGTGCTGGCGCTGGAGGTGGTGGAGCATGTGGACGACGTGCCCGCCTTCCTCGCGCAGGTGGCCGCCGCCGTCGCCCCGGGCGGGCTGCTGGTGGCGTCCACGATCAACCGCACTGCACGCAGCTGGCTGCTGGCCATCGCCGCGGCCGAGTACCTGCTGCGCGTGCTGCCGGTCGGCACGCACCGCTGGCGCCAGTTCGTCACGCCCGACGAGCTGGAGGCCGCCGCCGCCCAAGCTGGCCTGCGGCCGCTGCAGCGCCTGGGCATGCGCTACCTGCCGGTGCTGCACCGCGCCCGCTGGACGCGCGACACCTCGGTCAACTACCTGGCGAGCTTTGCCCGCCCCACCCCGGAGACCTCTGCATGACCCCCATCGCCCTCGTCACCGGCGCCCGCGGCGGCATCGGCCGCGCGCTGTGCGCACAACTGCAGGCCCAGGGCTGGCAGGTGGCCGCCGTCGGCCGCGATGCCGCCGCGCTGGCCGACGTGCCTGCCCAGCTGCACATTGCCGCGGACACCACCACGCCGGAAGGCGCCGCCGCGGCCGTGGTCGCCTGCCGCGACGCACTGGGCACGCCAACGCGGCTGGCGCACTGCGTGGGCAGCACGCTGATCGCGCCCCTTCACCGCAGCAAGCCCGAGCAGGTGCGCGAGGTGCTGCGCGTCAACCTCGACAGCGCGCTCTACATGCTGGGCGCCTGGCTGGAGGCATTGCGCGAACCGCCGCAGCCCGGCGCGGCGGTGTTCGTGAGCTCGGTGGTGGCCGGCATCGGCGTGGCCAACCATGAGGCCATCGCGGCAGCCAAGGGGGGCATCGAGGCGCTGGTGCGCAGCGCCGCGGCCAGCTACGCGGTGCAGGGCCTGCGCGTGAACGCGGTCGCCCCGGGCATGACCGACACGCCCATGACCGCGGCCATGCTCAAGCAGCCCGCCATGCGCGAGGGCGCGGCCAGGCAATACCCGCTGGGCGGCGTGCAGACCGCCGACGAGGTGGCCGGCGTGATGGCCTGGCTGCTGTCCGACGCCGCCGCGCGCCTCACCGGCCAGGTGCTGCCGGTGGACGGTGGCTTCACGAAGATCCGGCCTCTGGTTCGCTAGGCGTTTCTTCCAGCGTCTGCAGCTCCACCAGGCGGCGGTACAAGCCGCCGTCCAGCGCCATCAGCGCCTCGTGCGTGCCGCGCTCCTGCAGCCGGCCGTGGTTGAGCACCAGGATCTGGTCGGCCGCACGGATGGTGGACAGCCGGTGCGCGATGGCGATGACGGTCACGCGGCCGTGCAGCGCGGCCAGCGCCTCGCCCAGGCGCACCTCGGTCTCGCTGTCGACATTGCTGGTGGCCTCGTCCAGGAACAGCAGCCGCGGCGCGCCGGCCAGCGCCCGGGCCATGGCCAGCAGCTGCTTCTGGCCGCTGGAGACGCGCGCGCCGCCTTCGCCCAGCCGGGTGTCGTAGCCCTGCGGCAGGGCCAGGATGAAGTCATGCGCGCGGGCCGCCTTGGCCGCGTCCTCCACGGCGGCATCGCTGATGCCGGGCCGGCCCATCGCGATGTTCTCGCGCACGCTGGCCGCCATCAGCAAGGCCTCCTGCGGCACCAGGCCCACGGCGTCGCGAAACGCCGCGTCGGGCACGGCGTGCAGCGGCTGGCCGTCGATGGTGATGCGGCCCTGCTGCGCGGTGTAGAAGCGCAGCAGCAGCGACAGCAGCGTGCTCTTGCCGCTGCCGGTGTGGCCCACGATGCCGGTGAAGCTGCCGGCCGGGATGTCCACGTCCAGCCCGTGCAGCACCGGCCGCGCGGGGTCGTAGCCGAAGCCCAGGCGATCGATGCGGATCTGGCCGCGCGTGATGGGCGCGCCGTTCTGCGGCGCCCCGCGGTGCTCATCCTCCTCCAGCAGCGCCCGCACGCGCGACGCGGCCACCATGGCCTGCTGCAGCTGGCCGAACTGCATGGTGATCTGGATCAGCGGCTCGACGACGCGGGCGATGTAGGACAGGAAGGCGTAGAGCAGCCCCACCTCCAGCCCCGACAGCTCGCGCCGGCCGAAGCCGTAGATGACGGTGACGAGCAGCAGCACGTTCAGCAGATCCAGCGCCGGGCGCAGCAGCCACGCGTTGGCGCGCAGCTCGGCGATGCGCGACAGCCGGTGCTCGGCGTTCACCGCCTCGAAGCGCTCGCCGAAGCGCCCGGCCGCGCCGGCCGCCTGCAGCACCGCCATGCCGGCCATGCTCTCGGCCATCTGCGCATTGATGTCGCTGCGCAGCTGGCGCGTGCGCGCCACGGCCGGCGCGGAGAGCTTCTGGTAGCCCAGGATGATGCCCACCATGGCCGGCACCAGCGTCGCGACAATGAGCATCAGCCGCCAGTCCAGGAAGGCCATCGCCACCAGCGAGCCGGCAACTACGATGGACGAGTCCAGCATCACGTACAGCACCTGCCGGTAGAGCTGGTTCACCGCCTCGGTGTCGTTGGTGACGCGGCTGACGAGCTGGCCGGTGATGGCCTTGTCGAAGAAGGCCATGGGCAGCGCCAGCACATGCGCGTAGACCCGCTCGCGCAGCCGCAGCACCGAGCGCCGCGCCACGCCGGCCATGCGCGACAGCTGCGCGTAGCGGATCCAGCTCGCCGCCCAGCCGGTCAGCAACACCGACGCCAGCAGCGCGGCCATCGCGCCGAGGTCGTAGTGGCCGGGCAGCAGGTGGTGGTCGATGTAGCGCTTGCCGAGGATGGGGCCCAGCGCCTCCAGCGCGGCCGCCAGCAGCAGCCACAGGCCGCCGCGGATCAGCTGCGGGCGCTCGGGCGCCGCCGAGTCCATCAGCAGGCCGACGCTTTGCCAGGGCTTCTCGGTCGACTTACTCGGCTTCAAGGCTGGCCTCGATCTGTTGATAGCGCCACTGGGCCGCGTACCAGCCGCCCAGTTCGAGCAGCTGCGCATGCGTGCCGCGCTCGATGACATGGCCCTGCTTCAGCACGATGACCTCGTCGGCATCCATGACGGCGGACAACCGGTGCGCGATGACGATGACGCTGCGATCGGGCCTGGCTGCGCGCAGCTCGCGCAGGTGGTCGAGGATGGCCGTCTCGGTGCCGGTGTCGACAGCCGACAGCGCGTCGTCCAGCACCAGCAATGCAGCGTCGGACAGCAGCGCCCGCGCGATGGCCACGCGCTGGCGCTGGCCGCCGGACAGCGTCACGCCGCGCTCGCCCACCTCCGTCGCGTAGCCGTGCGGCAGCCGGGCGATGTCGTCGTGCACGGCGGCCAGGCGGGCGGCGGCCTCGATGTCGGCCGGCGTGGCGCCAGGTCTTGCCAGCGCGATGTTGTCGGCCACCGAGGCCGAGAACAGGAAGGGCTCCTGCGGCACCCAGGCGATGTGCGCGCGCAGCGTGGCCAGCGGCAGCTCGGGCAGCGGCACCCCGCCCAGCATCAGCCGGCCCGCGTCGGGCTCCGCCTGGCGCAGCAGCAGCCGCACGAGCGTGGACTTGCCGGCACCGGTGGCGCCCACGATACCCAGCGTGCGGCCCGGTGGCAGCGTCAGGTCCACGCCGTCCAGCGCTGGCCGCTTGGCGCCCGGGAACCGGAAGCTCAGCCCCTCGGCGGTCAGCGTCGCGCCGGGCAGCAGCGCCGCTCGGCCTTCATCGGCCAGCGTCAGCGGCGCATCCAGCACCGGCGCCAGCCGCGCCCAGGCGGCGCGGCCGCGCTCCAGCAGCGACAACACCCAGCCCGCCGCGAACATGGGCCAGATCAGCTGGCCCAGGTACATCGTGAACGCGGTCAGCTGACCGATCGTGATCTCGCGCTGCGCCACCAGCCAGCCGCCCACGGCCAGCGCGATGGCGAACGCCGCGCCCAGCGTCATGCCCACGGCCGGCTCGTAGGCGGCCTCCCAGCGCTGCGAGCGAAAGGCCGCCTCGGCGGCGCTGTCGGCCAGCGCGCCGAAGCGCTGGCGGCTGCGGTCCACCAGGCCCAGCGCCCGCAGCGTGCGCACGCCGGCCAGGCTTTCCTGCACCTGCTGGTTGAGGTCACCAAAGCGGTTGAGCGAGTCCTGCGCGGCCTCGTGCAGATGCTTGCTGATCCACCAGAACGCCAGCCCCATCAGCGGGAACGGCAGCAGCGCGGCGAGGCCCAGCCGCCAGTCGATGGACAGCGTCATCATCGCCAGCACCAGCAGCAGCGTCTGCGTGCCGTCGAAGCCGGCCAGCATCGCCTCGCCGGCAGCCATCTCGACGGTGTCGATGTCGTTGGTGGCCAGTGCCATCAGGTCGCCGGTGCGCTGCTGCTGGAAATAGGCCGGCCCCTGCAGCGCCAGCCGCGCGAACAGCCGCGTGCGCAGCCGCGCGCCGAGCCGGTAGGCCGCCTTGAACAGCGTCAGCCGCCAGCCCACGCGCAACAGGTAGATGGCGAGTCCTGCGAGCACCAGCAGCGACAGCGGCTCGATGAGCGCCGGGCCCTGGAGCTTGCCGGCCACCAGCGCGTCAACGACATGGCCCACCTGGCGGGGAATCCAGACGGTCATCGCCGCAATGCAGGTCAGCATGACCGCAGCCGACGCGTAGGCGCGCCAGTGCGCGCGCACGAAGGTGGCGAGCATGCGGGAGAGGGGCGCTGGCCTCAGCTCAGACATTTCCTGAAATCCAGCCGCATGTAGTCCTTCCTGAAGGCCTCGCCGCGTTCGTCGTGATGCCAGGCGGAGGCGACGTACGGTTCGGCCTGCAAGGCCACGTAGGAGAGCTTGCGGGCCAAGGCAAGCATGGCCTGGCTTTCCACGGGGTCGATGCTGACGAACACCTCGGCATGTCCATGCTGCCTCGCAATGTCCTCGCGAGCCTGGATCAAGGTCGTTGCAACACCTCGTCGGCGGTACCGTTGGGCTACATACAAGTCGCTGAGCTTGGGCAGATGAGACTTCCGCTTGCCAGACCGGGTGGACGCCAAGTAAACCAGACCGAACCCGGCGATGTCTTCACCGATCTCCGCCACGAGGAAGTAAGCCCGCTCGCCATCGCACTCATCCAGGTACTGTTTGAACAGATCCCGGGTGTTCCTTGCTTCACAGAGCTTCTGCAGATCCGCGGCCTTGGCCTGTCGCACTCTCATCTCGCCGTCCACTGCGGGCGCTCCCTCATCAGAACCGTGACGCGCCCCACTATGCCAACAGATTTCAGGCACGCCCGCGCGCCGCCGTCGACAACCCGATCCACGTCAGCACCCCGTTCAACAGCAACAGCTCCAACCCGATCTGATACCCACCCCACGGCTGCCCGAAGTCCAGCACCGCGCACAGCAGCGGCGCCGCCACGCACACAGCCACCAGCGCACGACCTGACACCGGCCGTGGCGTGAACAGCGCAAACGCGAACAAGCCCAGCAGCGGGCCGTAGGTGTAGCCAGCGAGCTTGAGGATGAGGAACACCATGCTGGCGTTGTCCAGCGCCTTGAAGCCCAGCACGAGCAGCAGGAACAGCACCGCAAAGCCCAGGTGCACGCGGCGCCGGGTGCGCGTGTCGTCCTGGCTCACGCGCAGCAGGTCCAGGCAGGTGCTGGCCGTCAGCGCCGTCAGCGCGCCGTCGGCGCTGGGCAGCAGGGCCGACACCAGCGCCAGCACGAACACCGCCTGCACCCAGCCCGGCAGGTGCTGCATGACGACGGCGGGGAACAGCGCGTCGCCGCTGGCCGCCAGCCCGTGCTCGCGGGCGAACAGCGTCAGCAGCCCGCCCAGCAGCAGGAAGGCGGCGATGACGACGACCAGCAGCACGGCCAGCAGCAACAGGTTCTTCTGCGCGTCGCGCAGCTTCGCCACCGACAGGCTCTTCTGCATCATTTCCTGGTCCAGCCCCGTCATCGCGATGGCGATGAACATGCCGGCCAGCAGCGCCTTCACGGAGAAGTCGCGGGACAGCGGGTCGCCCACCCACACGCGGCTCAGGCCGGCGGCGTCCAGCTGCGCCAGCGCATCGGGCCGCCACAGCAGCGCGATGCAGACCACCAGCCCCGTCAGCATGCCGACGGTCTGCAGCGTGTCGGTCCACACCAGCGCCTTCACGCCGCCGTCGACCGTGTAGAGCAGGATCATCGCCAGCACGACGGCTGCACCGACGGCGAAGGGCACGCCCAGCGGCGCCAGCATCAGCAGGTACAGCACCTGCACGACGAGGTAGAGCCGCGCCGTCGCGCCCACGGTGCGGCTGAGCAGGAAGTAGGCCGAGCCCAGCCGCCGCGCGGCCGGCCCCAGGCGCTCGCCAAGCAGCTCGTAGATGGAGGCCACGCGCAGCCGGTGGTAGGCCGGCAGCAGCACGAAGGCGATGGCCACGTAGCCGGCCACATAGCCCAGCGTGACCTGCAGGTAGGTGAACCCGCTGGCCGCCACCGAGCCGGGCACGCTGATGAACGTGACGCCGGAAAGCGACGTCCCGACCATCCCGAACGCGACGACCGGCCAGGGACTTTCCCTGCCTCCCACGTAGAAACCCTCAGCGCCAGAACCGTGCGAGACGCACCTCGCCAGCACCAGCAGCCCGGCGAAATAAGTAAGAACCCCGATCAAAAGCAGTGCATGCGACATGGCGTGGCAGTGTGACTCGAAGGCACCCCCTCGAACGTGGTGGATCAAAACGTCACGAAGCATCAATACGATGCGCCCCGTTTTGGGCAATTTTTACTAATCAGTCATGCAACTGCGTCCTCTGGTAGCTCTCCTCGCCGCGGCCTTCGCCGCGCCCGCCGCGCTGGCCGCAGGCGATGTCGTCATCAGCCAGGTTTATGGCGCCGGTGGCAACAACGGTGCCGTGCTCACGCACGATTACATCGAACTGCACAACCGCACCGGCGCGACGGTCAACCTCAGCGGCTGGTCGCTGCAGTACACCAGCGCCACGGGCACGGGCTCATTCGGCACCGGCACCAACACGCTGCTGACGCTGTCAGGCTCGATCCCGGCAGGGCAGTTCTTCCTGATCCGTCTGGCAGGCGGCACCACCGGCGCCGCGATGCCGACGCATGACCTGTCCGGCAGCATCGCGATGGGCGCGGCAGCAGGCAAGGTCGCACTGGTCAAGCAGACCGCGGCGCTCGGTTGCAACGGCAGCAGCACGGTGTGCACGCCTGAACAGTTGGCGCTCATCGAAGACCTGGTCGGATTTGGCGGTAGCGGCAGCAGTGGCGCTAACTTCTACGAAGGCACTGGCGCTGCTCCGGTCGCGTCGACGACGCTGGCGCTCTTCCGCAAGGACAGGGACACGGCCTGCCAGGACAGCAATGACAACAGTGCCGACTTCGTCACCGGCACGCCAGCACCACGCAACCTGGCCTCGCCGGCCAGCATGTGCGTGGCTGCCGCCAAGCCCATCGTGACGAGCTGCACCGACGCCAACCTCGTGCTCGGCGCCTCCGGCACGCACAGCGTCACCGCCAGCGACCTGGACAGCCGCGTCAACGGCATCCTCGCGGAAGGCACCACGCTGCCGGCCGGCGTCACGCTGGGCTCGTTCTCGCCCGCCCTCGCCATCGGCGACACGGCCACGCAATCCCTCGACATCGCCAGCAGCCTGGCGGTCGGCAACCACCCCACCACGCTGAAGTGGAAGAACGACGACGGCCAGACCGCCTCGTGCACGTTCAACGTCAACGTCAGCGGTCTCGTCAGCATCCCGTCCATCCAGGGCTCCGGCGCCAAGAGCCCGCTGCAGGGCACGACCGTGACGACCAGCGGCGTCGTCACCAAGCTGATGAGCAACGGCTTCTACCTGCAGGACCCGGTGGGCGACGGTGACCCGACGACGTCCGACGGCATCTTCGTCTTCACCAGCACCGCCCCCACCGTCGGCGAAGGCCAGCTGGTGCGCCTGACCGGCACCGTCACCGAGTTCAACACCGGTGCCGCCGGCAATGCCGACACGCTGGCCCACACGGTCACCGAGCTGACCAGCGTCACCGGCATCACCGTGCTCGGCAGCGGCGCCGTGACGCCCGTCGAGGTCGACCTCGCCCAGCTGCCCGCCGACGGCCTGGAAGCCTTCGAGGGCATGCTGGTCACGCTGCGTGGCCCGCTGATGGCGCAGCAGAACTACTTCCTGGGCCGCTTCGGCCAGGTCACGCTGGCAGCCGGCGGCCGCGTCTTCACGCCCACCAACGAACACCCGGCCGGCCCGGACGCCTTGGCGCTGCAGGCCAAGAACGCCGCCCGCAGCATCCTGCTGGACGACGGCACCACCGCGCAGAACGTGAACCCGGTGCCCTACCTCGGCGCCGACAACACGCTGCGCGCCGGCGACACCACGGGCAGCATCACCGGCGTCATCGACTACGGCCTGGCCACGGCGACGAACACCGAGTTCGGCATGTACAAGATCAACCCGCTGAACGTGGCGAGCGTGACCTTCGACCGCACCAACCCGCGCGTCGCGACGCCGCAGGTCAGCGGCGGCAACGTGCGCATCGCCAGCGCCAACGTGCTGAACTTCTTCACCAGCCTGGTCAACGGCAGCGTGGCCACGGGCTCGGGCGCTTCGTCCGGCTGCAAGCTGGGCGGCAGCACCTCCAACGCCAACTGCCGCGGCGCCAACAACCAGGCCGAGTTCGACCGCCAGATCGCCAAGACGCTGAACGAGCTGGCCGCGCTGAACGCCGACGTCGTCGGCCTGATGGAGATCCAGAACAACGCCAACATCACGGTGGACTACCTCGTCAACCGGCTGAACGCCAAGCTGGGTGGCAGCGTCTACGCCAGCGTGCCGATGCCGGCGTTCACCGGCACCGACGCGATCCGCGTGGCGATGATCTACAAGCCGGGCAAGCTGACGCCGACCGGCGCAACGCTGTCGGACGACGACGCCGTCAACAACCGCCCGACGCTGGCCCAGGGCTTCACGCTGGCCAACGGGGAGAAGTTCGCGGTCGTCGTGAACCACCTGAAGTCCAAGGGCTCCTGCCCAGGCGCGGGCGACAGCGACGCCGCCGGCAACACCGATGACGGCCTGCAGGGCTGCTGGAACGCGCTGCGCGTGGCGCAGGCCAACCGCCTGAAGAGCTTCGTCGGCAACGTGAAGTCCACGGCCGGCACCGACAACGTCGTGCTGCTGGGCGACTTCAACTCCTACGCGAAGGAAGACCCCATCCTGGCGCTGACCGGCGACGGCAGCATCATCGACGCCGTGGGCACGTTCGACCCGCACGACTACTCCTACGTGTTCGACGGCGGCGCCGGCCGCCTGGACCACGGCCTGGTGAGCGCCGGCCTGCTGTCCAAGGTGGTGTACGCGACGTCGTGGCACATCAACGCCGACGAGCCCAGCTTCATCGACTACAACACCGAGTTCAAGGTCTACGGCAGCAGCACGACCGGCAGCCCGGACCTGTACACCGACAAGCCGTACCGCTCGTCGGACCATGACCCCATGGTCATGGGCCTGAACCTGGTGAAGTCCGTGCTCGGCACGAGCGGCCGCGACACCATCGTCGGCACGGCCGGTGACGACGTCATCGAAGGCGGCGCGGGCGCCGACACGCTGACCGGCGGCGGCGGCAACAACCAGTTCGTCTACGGCAGCATGGGCGACGCCGGTGACGTCATCACCGACTTCGTGCCAGGCAAGGACACGCTCGTTCTGACCAAGCTGCTGGCCTCGAACAGCATCGTCAGCGCCGACCCGCTGGCCACCGGCCACGTCACCTGCACGGCCAGCGCCGCTGGCGCCATCGTCAACATCGACGTCGACGGTAGTGCCGGTTCGATCAAGGCCAAGCCGCTGCTGCAGCTCAAGGGCCTGGCCTGCTCGGCTGTCACCGCATCGATCTTCAAGTTCTGAGGAAGAAAAACATGATCCGCAAAACCGCTCTCACCCTCGCCGCGCTGACGCTGGCCTGCACCGCCCAGGCGGGCACCTTCTCGCTGACCGGCAGCTTCGACGCTGACCCCAGCGTCAATGTACTGACAGGCACCTTCTCCTTCGACGATGCCGTGGTCGCCAACGGAGGCTTCGATGGCACGTTCAGCCTGACCGCGCTGACCTTTAGCTTCCAGGGCCAGATCTACACGCTGGCCCAGGCGGTGGACCCTTATGTGCAGTTCGAAAACGGCACGCTGACCGGCCCTAACGCTCACTTCGTGACGGCAACCGGCGGAACACTCGACTTGACGTCAGTCTTCAGCACCAGCAACTTCAACCATTTCGCGGGCGGTGCCGACCACGGCGGCACGCTGACGATCAGTGCTGTGCCCGAACCCGAAAGCTACGCCCTGATGCTCGGCGGCCTGGGCCTCGTCGGCTGGATGGCACGCCGCCGCAAGGCCGCCTGAGCGCACTCGCGCTCCGCTTCAACGGCCCGCCCTGCGGGCCGTTTGTATTTCTGCATTCGGGCCGAGCGCCGGGCCGCCCCAAGCCGGCCCGCCTGGCGATGTGCTCGGGGCTCGATGCCCCGAGCATCGCCGTCCCCTCGGGGGAACGACCAGACCGCCCGCGTTCAGCGAGGCGGGCTGGGCGAGGGGTCAATAGGTTCTGCTGCCCTTGAACTGCGCATGCTGCCGCCGCTGCAGCGTCGTGCTGCGGCTCATCGCGTCGAAGGTCATGCGGGCATGGGCGTGCATGATGGCCAGGCCCAGCGCGTCGGCCGCGTCCTTGCCGGGCACGCCGGGCAGGCTCAGCAGGCGCTGCACCATGGCCTGGACTTCTTCCTTCTTCGCCTGGCCATGGCCGGCGATGGCCTTCTTCATCTGCACGGCGGTGTACTCGCTGACCGGCAGATCGCCCGACACCAGCGCCGCCAGCGCCGCGCCGCGCGCCTGGCCCAGCAGCAGCGTGGACTGCGGGTTCACGTTGACGAACACGATCTCCACCGCGGCGCACTGCGGCTGGTAGCGGGCTGACACTTCGCGGATGCCGTCGAACAGGATCTTCAGCCGCGCCGGCAGGTCGCCCACCGCGACGCCGCTGGTCTTGATGGTGCCGCTGGCCACGTAGGCCAGGCGCGGGCCGTCCGCGTCGATGACGCCGAAGCCCGTCGTCTGCAGGCCGGGGTCGATGCCGAGGATGCGCACCACCGCCCTAGAACTTCAGGCCCAGCGGCAGCTGGAAATACCAGCGCGCCGAGTGGAAGAACACCGGTGCCGCAAAACACAGCACGGCGATGCGGTCCAGCAGGCCCACGGCGCCGGTGATGGAACTGCTGTTGCCCCAGTAGCGCACGCCGGCGTCCTTCTTCAGCGCCTTCATGACGAGGCCGCCGAAGCCCGCTGCCCCCGCGGTGACGAAGGCCATCGCCAGCGCCTGGCCGGCCTTGAACGGCGTGATCCAGTACAGCAGCAGGCCCGCCAGCGAGCCGGTCACCGTGCCTATCCACCAGGCCCGCATCGAGAAACTGCGGCTGATGTGCCGCGCCACCGGCCGGCGGCGCAGCGTGCGCGTGGCGATTTCCTGCGCGATCTGCGACGCGGCCACCACCATGACCAGGAAGAACAGCAGGAAGGCACCGCGGCCGGTGAAGCCGGGGAAGTCCAGCAGCAGCAGCGCCGGCGCGTGCGACAGGCCGTAGACGCAGACCATGACGCCCCACTGGATCTTGGCGTTGCGCTCCAGGAAGCGGCTGGGGTCGTCGGCCAGCGCGCTGACGATGGGCAGCAACAGGAAGCCGTAGACCGGCAGGAACACCGTGAACAGGTCGAAGAAGCGCGTGCCGCAGAGCATGTACTGCACCGGCACCAGCACGAAGAACGCGACGATGAGCGTGCGGTGGTCGCTGCGCTGCGTGTGCACCAGCGTGATGAACTCGCGCAGCGCGAGGAACGAGAACAGCGCGAACAGCAGCGTCGCGCCCAGCGGGCCGGAGATCCACGCGACCCAGAACATGCAGCCGCCGATCCACGCGGCGCGCAGGTCGCGGCGCACGCGGGCCCAGGTCAGCTCGGACTTGCGGCGCGCATCCTCGTCCTCGCGCTCGCGCAGCGAGTTCAGGAACAGGCCCAGCGTCAGCAGCAGCAGGAAGCCGAACAGCACGACGAACAGCAGCGCCACCTGCTCGCTGGCGTTCAGGGATTTGAGCCAGCGCATCAGTTGTCGTCCTCAGGCCGGGGCACCCAGTCGGGGTCGGGGCGCTGCTCCATGACGGCCTCGCGGGCGCGGCACAGGAAGTCGGCCTTGCTTTCGCCGTGCTGCAGCTGGATGGGCTCACCGAACGTGACGGTGCACAGGATGGGCACCGGCACGACCTCGCCCTTGGGCATGACGCGCTGCACGTTGTCGATCCAGGTGGGAATGAGCTGCACGTGCGGGAACTGCTGGGCCAGGTGGTAGATGCCGCTCTTGAACGGCTGCGGGTTGCCCTTGCTGGAGCGCGTGCCCTCCGGAAAGATCACCAGCGAGTCGCCGTTGCCCAGCGCCTCGACGAGTGGCTCCAGCGGGTCTTCGTCGGGGTTGGCGCGCGTGCGGCTGACGTAGATGGCGTTGAAGACCTCGGTCGTCAGCCAGCGCCGGAAGGCGCTCTTCGTCCAGTAGTCGCGCGCGGCGATGGCGCGGGTCTGCGCCCGCAGCTCATGCGGAAAGGCCGCCCAGATCAGGACCAGGTCGAAGTGACTCTGGTGATTGGCGATGTAGATGCGCTGCTCGGCTTTTGGCGGGCAGCCCTTCCAGTGGCCTTGTGCGCCCGTGATGAGTCGGGCGATGAAGGCAAGCAACTGGCCGGTGAAGGCGGCTGGCGTCATGGGGCGGGATTATCGGGCCGCCCTCACCGCCGGATTCGGGGGTTACCAGTCGCCGCCGCCGTCGCTGCCGCCGCCGGCATCACCACCACTCCAGCCATCGCCGCTGCCGAAGTCGATGTCGCGGCGGGTCAGCTCGTCGGCGGCGCCGAAGTCGCCACCGCCAAAGCTGCCGGGCATGAGGCCGCCCGGCGCGCCGGCGCCGGCGTTGTTGGGCAGGCTGCGCTCGTCATGCCCGCCGTGCAACAGCCGCTCGGCCAGCATGCCGGCCGCCACGCCGCCGGCCACGCCCAGGCCCACGCCCATCAGGCCCGGGCCATTGGAAGGTGCCTGTGGCATGCCGCCGCCGTAGCCCATGTTGGGCCCCGGGCTGAAGCCGCCGCCATACGCCGGCTGGACAGGCTGCGAGGTGCGGCCGCGCATGAAGCGCACGGCCAGGCCGATGAACAGGATGACACCGGCGACCAGCAGCCAGATGGGCACGCCGCCGAAGGAGCCGGCGCGCTCGGTGCGTTCAACGCGCTCCACCGGTGCGGCGTCCGGCGGCGCCGGCAGCGGCTCCAGCGCCGCGGGCGCGGTGGGCCGGGCCTCGGCCACCTGCTCGCGCTGCAGCAACTGCTCGAAGGCGGTGAAGCGCGCCGCGTCGGTGAACTTCAGCGCCGGGTCCAGCGCGCGGGCGCGGCGGGTGTGCTCGGCGGCTTCCTTGAACTGGCGCTGGTGGGCCAGCAACTCGGCCAGCACGTAATGGGCGCGGGCGCTGTCGGGCTTGGCGGCGACGACCTCGCGCATCATCTTCTCGGCGCCCGCGTAGTCGCCGCGCTGCGTGGCGGCCTGCACCTGGTCGACCGTGGGCAGCGCATGCGCCGTGCCCAGCCACAGCGTGGACAGCAGCGCCAGGCACATCAGCAGCAAGCGGGTGAACTTCATCGCGGACTCCTCAAGCCAGATTGGCAGTGTGCGTCGCGGATCTGGCGCCGGGCTGTCCGGTTTCAAGGCTTTACCTGCAGGCGCAGGCGCCCGCTAGAACCAATAGTCCTTCACGCAGCGCCCGTCGCGCGGCAGGTCGTCGAAGGTGTCGAAGCCATCGAAATGGTCGATGGGGATGTCGGCCACGGCGGCCGGCTCGGCCAGCCGCAGGTTGACGGCAACGCGCCGGCGACCCTGCTCGTCCAGCCGCAGGCCGCGCCAGTGCGTCACGCAGCCGCAGCTGGGGCAGAAGTGGAACTCCAGCGCCGTGCCGCGCACATAGGCCTTGGAAGGGCCGGATACGTGGATGCCTTCGTCGACGTAGTCGTAGGCCCACAGCGTGCCGTAGCGGCGGCAGGCGGTGCAGTTGCAGGCCGTGGCGCCGTCGGGCTGGCCGTCGAAGCGCCAGCTCACGCCGCCGCACAGGCAGGAACCTTGGATCATGGAATCTCCGTGACGGGCGTGGCGTAGATGGGGTCGGTGTAGAGGCGCCCGCCGAACAGGAATTCGTCGGTGCCCACCTGCGCGAAGCCGAAGCGCCGGTAGAACTCGACGGCCCGCACGTTGCGATCGTAGACACCCAGCCACAGCGTGTGCGCGCCGCGCTGGCGCGCCCGGGCCTGCACCTCGCCCATCAGCCGCGCGCCCAGGCCCTGGCCGATGAAGCCCTGGCCCAGGTACAGCCGCCACAGCTGCAGCAGCGCCGGCCCGGCCACGCAGGCCGGCGCCGGCTTGTCGCGCAGCACGGCGTAGCCGGCCAGCTGGCCGTCGATGCGGGCCAGCAGCGTCGTGCAGGCCGGGTCCTGGATGACGCCGGCCATCACGTCGGGCGTGAAGTGCTCGGCGACGTAGTCCGCAATCTCCTGCGCGTCGTCCAGGCCGCGGTAGGTGTCGGTGAAGGCCTGGGCGGCGAAGGCGGCGAGCGCGTCGGCATCGGCCGCGGTGGCCAGGGTGATGGCAGGTGGCAGGGGCATGCGGACGATTCTCGTCCGCCGCGCGGGCGCAGCGCTCAGCGGGCCTTCTTGACCAGCTCGACGAACACCTTCGAATACAGCGCGTCGGGCGCCGCCTCGCAGGCGGCCGCGATGCCCGCCGCTGCCGCGTTGAGCTGCTTCGCCTGCGCCACCAGCGCCTCGCCGCTCTGGCGCGGCATGCCGGCCAGCAGCAGCATGCCCGTCGTCATGCGCACCACCGGCATGTGCGACGGTTCGGTCTCGGGGAAGGTGGCCTTGAAGTAGGCCGTGTCGGTGTTGAACTCGGCGCAGGTCTTGGCCGCCAGGCTTTCGACCGTGTCGCGCATGAACTCCACCGGCACGATGACATCCGGCAGCGGCGCCCCGCTGCCGCCCGCCTTGGCGCCGAAGCGCAGGCCGCGCACGAAGGCCAGCGCCAGTTCGTCCAGCGCCGCGGAGCGTGACGACGCGTGCAGGCTGACCTCGGCCGGCGTGCCGTCGGGCGCGATCTTCACGAAGACGTCGGCCGTGCCCTGCACGCCCTGCCCGGCCAGCTCGACGGGGTAGACCGTGCCACCGGGGCGCAGCGACTGGGCCCGCAGCTTGGCAACACGGCTTGCGGCCGGCGCCGACGCGGCGGACGCCGCGGGCTCGGCCGCGGCCGGCGGCTGGGCGTGGGAGAACAGGGCAACGCCGGCCAACAGGGCCGGCACCAGGCGGGAAAGCGGCAGAGGCATCAGGCCAGTATCACGGGCTTGGCGCCCAGGCGCTGCAGCAGCCCGTGCGTCAACCGCGTCGCCAGGCCATACACCGTCAGCTGCGGGTTGGCACCCAGGCTGGTGGGGAACAGCGAGCCGTCGTGCACCGACAGGTTGGCGAGCTGCCAGTGCTGGCCGTCCGGCCGCACGACGCCGCGGGCCGCGTCAGCGGCCATCGTGCAGCCGCCCATCACGTGCGCGCTGCCGACGGTGGCGAGGAAGGGCTTCATCGCCAGGCCCGCGATGCCGGCCTTGGCCTCCGCCAGCGTCGCGTAGTTGGCGGCCTGCTCGTGCACCGGCCGCACGGCCTTGGCGCCGGCCGCGAACTGGATCTCGGCCATCGTCAGGTAGGCGCGGCGCACGCCGTCGAGCAGGTAGTCGGTCACCGCGTAGTCCAGCACCGGCGAGCCATCGCTGCGCAGCTTGACGGCGCCGCCGGCCGCGTCGGCATGGAAGCCGTCCCGCAGCAGCGCGATCATCAGCTGCGTGCGCGGCATGTCCTTGGCGCGCTGGGCCAGCTCGGCGCCGATGCCGCCGCCATTGCCCATCGCGAACGTCGGGTGCACGGGCGCCACCTCCAGCTTGTAGCCCACCGGGCCGTCGACCGGGCCGGTATGCAGGAAGTGGTCGCAGAACACCGACAGCGGCGCACCGGCCCAGCCGGCGACGTCGTGGTCGAACAGCGCCGAGCCGCCGGCCGTCGGGTGCAGGAAGGTGCGCTTGCCCAGCAGGCCGTGCGGGTCCGGCGCGTTGGAACGCAGCAGCAGCCCGGGCGAGTTGATGGCGCCACCGGCGACGACGTAGTGCTTGGCGGTGATGCGCACCGGCGCGCCGGTGACGGCGCCGTCCAGCGCGACCGGCTCGGCCACCAGCGCGCTGACGCGGTCGCCCTGCAGTTCGACCCTTGCGGCGCGCGTCTGCACCAGCAGCGTGGCGCCATGGTCCAGCGCCACCGGCAGCGTGCTGACCAGCATGGACTGCTTGGCGTTGGTGGGGCAGCCCATGCCGCAAGAGCCGAGGTTCCAGCAGCCCTTGACGTTGCGGCGCACGACCTTGGTCGGGATGCCCAGCTTCTCTGCGCCGCGGCGCAGCACGTCGTTGTTCTCGTTGGGCGCGGTCTGCCAGTCGGCGATGTTCAGGCGCCGCTCGGCCTGCTCGAACCACGGCGCCATCGCCGCCTCGTTGAAGTCCGTGAGGCCGAACTTGTCGCCCCAGTAGGCCAGCGCATCGGGCGGCGTGCGGAAGGAGCCGGTCCAGTTGACGGTGGTGGAGCCGCCCACGCAACGGCCCTGCAGGATGTTGACGACCTGGTCCTTCGTCTTGCGGCCGCCGCCCTCCTGGTAGAGCTGGCCGTAGGCGTCGGTCTCGCGCTGCTTGAACTGGTGGCTGGAGCGCAGCGGGCCTTCCTCGACGATGACGATCTTCAGCCCGGCACGGGCCAGCATCTCGGCCGTGATGCCGGCGCCGGCACCGCTGCCGATGATGGCGACGTCGCAGTCCAGCGCGGCGGGCAGCGCGGCGTGCGGGCCGCCATGCACCTTCCAGCCACGCTGCAGGCCGTCGACGATGGGGTCGGGAATGGAGCTCATGGAATTTGCACCGGGCCGGGATAGCCCACGCTGCGCCAGTTGTCCGGCGCGTTGAAGAAGGCGACCGCGTTCAGGTCGCGCAGCGCGTGATAGATCTGCTGCTTGGTGTTGGACGTGGAGACGCGCATGGCGTTGAGCGCCTCGTGGACCTCGTACAAGGTGGCCGTGGCCCAGGGGCTGGACAGCCCCACCAGCGCATACCGGCCCGCCGCCGTGGCCAGCAGGCCCAGCGCGTCGGACAGCTCCTTGCGCGTGGGCGCGGGCAGGCCGGCGATGAAGGCGTCCAGCCGGTCCAGCTGCAGCGCCAGTGCTGCATCGCGCGCGGCGCCCGGCGGCGGCAGCAGGTCGGACAGCACGGCCTGCGCGGCGGCGCGCATCACGTCACGCGCGCCGGGGCCCAGCTTGCCGTCCACCAGGCCCGGCTTGATGAGCGCCACACCCGCCCCGGCCACGCCGATGACGACGGCGGCGCCGACGCCCAACTTCAAAAATCCGCGGCGCTTCATCACACGATCTTCTTCAACAGGCCGAGCAGGCGCTCGAAGGTGGGGCCATACGGCGGCTGGAACAGCTTGGTGCCGGCGAAGCGCGACTGGATGAACAGCGGCTTCTCCTTGCTGAAGGTGCGGAAGCCCCACTCGCCGTGGTACGAGCCCATGCCGCTGGCGCCGACGCCACCGAAGGGCTGGTCTTCCTGGCCCAGGTGCCACAGGCAGTCGTTGATGGTCACGCCGCCGGCGTGGGTCTGGGCCATCACGTGGTCGCGCGCGGTGCCGTCCTGGCCGAACCAGTACAGCGCCAGCGGCCGGTCGCCGGCGTTGATGTGGGCCAACGCGTCATCCACCTTGTCGTAGCCGACGATGGGCAACAGCGGACCGAAGATCTCTTCCTGCATGACGGTGGCGTCCGCCGGCACGTCCAGCAGCAGCGCCGGCACGAGGCGGCGGTCGTCAGGCTGCTCGTCATGCGTGCGCAGCACGCGCGCACCGCGCTGGGCCGCGTCGGCGATGAGGCCTTGCAGCCGCGCGTGATGGCGCGGCGTGGCGATGCTGGTGTAGTCGGCATTGCCGGCAATGCGCGGGTACATGCGGCGCATCTCGGCCAGGATCTGCTGGCTCAGCGGCTCCACCAGCTCGCGCGGCACCAGCAGGTAGTCCGGCGCCACGCAGGTCTGGCCGGCGTTGAACAGCTTGCCGAAGGCCAGCCGCGACGCGGTCAGCGCCAGGTCGCAACTGCGGTCGACGATGGCGGGCGACTTGCCGCCCAGCTCCAGCGTCACCGGCGTCAGGTTCTTCGCCGCGGCCTGGGCCACATGGCGGCCCACGGCGGTGGAGCCGGTGAAGAACAGGTGGTCGAACGGCAGCTGCGTGAAGGCCTTGCCGACCTCGGCGTCGCCGGTGATGACCAGCATCTCCTCGGGCTTGAAGTGCTCGGCGACGAGGCGCGCCATCAGCTCGGACGTGGCCGGCGTCAGCTCCGACGGCTTGATGAGCACACGGTTGCCGGCCGCCAGCGCGGCGACGGCGGGCTCCATGGCCAGGTAGTACGGGTAGTTCCAGGGCGCAACGACACCGACGACGCCCAGCGGCTGGCGCATCAGCACGTTGCGGCCGGGCAGGAAGTGCAGCGGCGTGGCCACGCGGCGCGGCTTCATCCACGCGCGCAGGTGCTTCAGCGCGTGGCGCGCGCCGGCCTCGACGGTGAAGATGTCGGCCAGCAGCGACTCCTGGCGCGCACGGTGGCCGAAGTCCTGCGCCATCGCGGCGGCCAGCGCTTCGCCGTGCTGGCGCGTCATGTTGAGCAGCCGCTCCAGGCGGTCTCGGCGCACGGCGTAGGACGGCATGCGCTCGGCGTCGAACGCGCGGCGCTGCGCCGTCAGCGCCAGGTGCAGGCGTTCCTGCAGCGCGGTGTCCATGGGCTTGTCTCCGGTTCTGGATCGAATCCGGTGAGGCTAACCGCAAGTGGTGGGCGCCCCAACAGGGGCGGCCCTGGACTAGAGGGCTGCGTCTAGTCCCGCAGGTGACAACAAGCCCCTCGCCCGATCTCGCACCGCTGAACACGGGCGAGCCCGGTCGGGACCGCGCCGCGGCCAGTGGCCGTGGCGCTTCGGCAGGCACATCGAGCCCACTGGGCTCAATGTGTCCGGCCTCAGCCCCCGAGGGGACGGCGATGCCCGCGGCATCGAGCCGCGGGCATCGCCAGCGCGGGCCGGCTTGGGGGCGGCCCGGCGCTCGGCCCGCCAATCCGGCACCGATCCGAATCAGTGCCGGAAGTGGCGCACGCCGGTCAGGACCATGGCGATGCCGCGCTCGTTCGCGGCGGCAATAACTTCGTCGTCGCGCATCGAACCACCCGGCTGGATGACGCAGGTGGCGCCGGCATCGGCCAGCACGTCCAGGCCGTCGCGGAACGGGAAGAAAGCGTCGCTGGCGACAGCCGAACCCGCCAGCGTCAGCCCGGCATGGCCGGCCTTGATGGACGCGATGCGGGCCGAGTCCAGGCGGCTCATCTGGCCGGCGCCGACGCCCAACGTCATGCCGCCGCCGCAGAAGACGATGGCGTTGCTCTTCACGTACTGCGCCACGGTCCACGCGAACATCAGGTCGTCCAGCTGCTGTTCGGTGGGCTTGAGCGTCGTGACGACCTTGAGGTCTTCACGCTTCAGGAAGTGGTTGTCGGCCGTCTGCACCAGCAGGCCCGAGCCGACGCGCTTGACGTCCTGCGCGTTGCGGCCCTGATCCCACGGGCGCGAGCCGCCCGCCGGCAAAGCGATCTGCAGCAGGCGCACGTTGACCTTGCCCTTGAACACTTCCAGCGCCTCGGCGCTGAAGCTTGGGGCCATCAGCACTTCGACGAACTGCTTGACGACGAGCTGTGCCGCGGCGCCGTCCAGTTCGCGGTTGAAGGCGATGATGCCGCCGAAGGCGCTGGTCGGGTCGGTCTTGAAGGCCTTGCTGTAGGCCTCGGCCGGGTTCACGCCCACGGCCACGCCGCAGGGGTTGGCGTGCTTGACGATGACGCAGGCCGGCGTGTCGAAGCTCTTCACGCATTCCCACGCGGCGTCGGCGTCGGCGATGTTGTTGTACGAGAGCTCCTTGCCTTGCAGCTGCTTGCCGGTTACCAGCGAGCCGGGCGCGGGGAACAGGTCGCGGTAGAGCGCGGCGGTCTGGTGCGAGTTCTCGCCGTAGCGCAGGTCCTGCACCTTCACGAACGTCGAGTTCATCTGCGCGGGGTACTCAGCCTTGGCACCGTCATCCTGCAGCGCCGACAGATAGTTGCTGATGGCGGCGTCGTACTGGGCGATGCGGTTGAACGCGGCCACGCTGCAGGCGAAGCGCGTCTTGTCGCTGGTCTTGCCGTGGGCCTTCAGCTCTTCGAGCACGGCGGCGTACTGGGCCGCGTCGGTCAGCACCGTCACGTCCTTCCAGTTCTTGGCCGCGCTGCGCACCATGGCCGGGCCGCCGATGTCGATGTTCTCGATGGCGTCTTCCAGCGTGCAGCCGGGCTTGGCCACGGTCGCCTCGAACGGGTAGAGGTTGACGGCCAGGATGTCGATGCGCGTGATGCCGTGCTTCTCCATCGCGGCCACGTGCTCGGCCGTGTCACCACGAGCCAGCAGCCCGCCGTGGATCTTGGGGTGCAGCGTCTTCACGCGGCCGTCCATCATTTCCGGGAAACCGGTGTGCTCGGCCACCTCGGTGACGGGCAGGCCGGCGTCGGCCAGCAACTTGGCGGTGCCGCCGGTGGACAGCAGCTTGGTGCCCAGAGCGTGCAGCTCCTTGGCGAATTCGAGGATGCCGGTCTTGTCGGAGACGGAGAGGAGTGCGGTGAGTGCCATGGTGGGGTCAGCCAAGGTTGTGATCAGTGAGTTTGCGGCGCAGCGTGTTGCGGTTGATGCCCAGCCACTCCGCCGCCTTGCTCTGGTTGCCGCCGGCCTCGCGCATGACGATCTCCAGCAGCGGTTTCTCCACCAGCTTGATCAGCATCTCGTGCATCGAGTGCGGCTCCTGGCCGTCGAGGTCACGGAAGAAGGCTTCGAGGTTGTCGCGCACGCAGGCGTCGATGGGGTTGGGCGGGGTGTTCTTCTGGGCACTCATGCGAGTGGAATCTCTCAGGCGGCGGCGCAGGCCGTGTCGTCGGCCTCGTCGTCATTGGCTGCAGGAACCGCTGCGGGTGGCAGGCGGTGGTGGGTCTGGCCGAGTTCGTCGAACCAGTCGCGGAGCGCCTGCAACTGCTCTTCGCAGCGCTCCAGGGTGTTCATGTGCTGGCGGAAGGCTTCCCCGCCGGGCAGGCCGCGCACGGCCCAGCCGATGTGCTTGCGAGCGCTGCGCACGCCGCTGAGCTCGCCGTACAGGCCGTAGTGGTCGTGCAGGTGCTCGGTGAGCACGTCGCGCGCCTCGGCGACGGTGGGCGCCTCCAGGTGTTCTCCCGTCGCCAGAAAATGCGACACCTCGCGAAAGATCCACGGCCGGCCCTGCGCGGCGCGGCCGATCATGACCGCGTCAGCGCGGGTGTAGGCCAGCACGTCGCGGGCCTTCTCGGGGGAGTCGACATCGCCGTTGGCAACGACGGGGATGGCCAGCGCGGCCTTCACGGCGGCGATGGTGTCGTACTCGGCCAGGCCCTTGTAGCCCTGCTCGCGGGTGCGGCCGTGGATGGTCAGCATCGCGATGCCGGCGGCCTCGAACAGCTTCGCCAGGCGCAGCGCGTTGCGCTCGTCGGCGCTCCAGCCGGTGCGCATCTTCAGCGTGACGGGCACGCCGCGCGGCAGGCAGACGGCCACGACGGCCTCGACGATCTCCAGCGCCAGCGCCTCGTTGCGCATCAGCGCCGAGCCGGCCCACTTGTTGCAGACCTTCTTGGCCGGGCAGCCCATGTTGATGTCGATGATCTGCGCGCCACGGTCGATGTTGTAGGCCGCGGCCTCGGCCATCATGGCCGCGTCGGTGCCGGCGATCTGCACGGCGATGGGCCCGGGCTCGCCGGTGTGGTCGGCGCGGCGTGAGGTTTTCAGGCTGCCCCACAGCTCCTTGCGCGACGTGACCATCTCGCTGACCGCGTAGCTGGCGCCCAGCCGGCGGCAGAGCTGGCGGAACGGCCGGTCCGTCACCCCCGCCATCGGCGCCACGAAGAGCCGGTTGGGGAGGAGGTGGGGGCCGATTTGCACGAAGGTCTGCTCAAAAAAGAGGCGAGATTGTAGCCATCCGGTCTTTCCGCCCCCGCTGACAATGCCGGCATGGAAGCTTGGCTCGCGCAATTCATCCACGACATGCTGGCCGCCGTGGCGCTGCCGCAGGTGGGGCTGGTCGCGGTGTTCATCATCTGCTTCGTCTCGGCCACGCTGCTGCCGCTGGGCTCCGAGCCCGCCGTCTTCCTCGTCGTCAAGGCCGATCCGGCCATGTTCTGGCCGGTCATCGCCGTGGCCACCATCGGCAACACGCTGGGAGGCGCGGTCAGTTGGTGGATGGGCTACGGCGCCGAAATGGCCGTGGAGGCCGTGCGCCACCGCGAGCCACCCAACCCGCGCGCGCTGGCCTGGCTCAAGCGCTTCGGTCCGCGAGCCTGCGTGCTGAGCTGGCTGCCCATCGTCGGCGACCCGCTGTGCGCCGTCGCCGGCTGGCTGAAACTGCCGTTCTGGCCCTGCGTGGGCTGGATGGCGCTGGGCAAGGGCCTGCGCTTCCTCTGTTTCACGGCCGCCCTGCTGTGGCTGATTCCCGAATCCTGGATGTCATGGATGCAATGAACACCCCCGCCTACCAAGAACTGGCCGCGCGCCAGCAACGGTCCTACCGCCTGGCCCACCTGCAGTCCATCGCCCAGTGGGACCAGGCTGCCAACATGCCCGCCCACGGCAACGAGGCCCGCAGCCTGGCGCTGGCCGAGATGGACGGCCTGCTGCACCAGTTGGCCACCGACCCGGCACTGAAACACCTTCTGGACAGCGCGGCCGCCGAGCCGCTGGACGACACGCAGCGCGCCAACCTGCGCGAGATCCGCCGCGCCTGGCGGGCCGCCAACGCGCTGCCGCAGGCGCTGGTGGAGGCCAAGAGCCTGGCCAACAACCGCTGCGAGCACGCGTGGCGCACGCAGCGCCCGGCCAATAACTGGGCCGGCTTTGCGCCCAACCTGCGCGAGGTGCTGGCGCTGGCGCGCCAGGAGGCGGAGTTGCTGTCGCAGAGCGCCGGGCTGTCCCGCTACGACGCGCTGCTCGACAACTACGAGCCCGGCATGCGCAGCGCCGACGTCGAACAGGCCTTCGCGCCGCTGCGCCAATGGCTGCCCGGGCTGATCCGCGACGTCACCGCAAGGCAGTCGCGCGAGACCGTCATCGAGCCCGTGGGCCCCTTCCCCACCGCCGCGCAGAAGGCGCTGGGGCTGGACGCGATGCGGCTGATGGGCTTCGACTTCGCCGCCGGCCGCCTGGACGAAAGCACGCACCCGTTCTGCGGCGGCGTTCCCGAGGACGTGCGCATGACGACGCGCTACCGCGAGGACAACTTCCTGCCCAGCCTGATGGGCACCATCCACGAGACCGGCCACGGCCGCTACGAGCAGGGTCTGCCGCGCGAACTGCTGGGCCAGCCCATCGCCCGCGCCCGCTCCATGGGCCTCCACGAGAGCCAGAGCCTGAGCTTCGAGATGCAGCTGGGCAGCCACCCGGCGTTCGCCGGCCTGCTGGCGCCGCTGCTGGTGAAGCATTTCGGCGACCAGCCCGCGTTCGAGCCCGGCAACCTGCACAAGCTGCTGACGCGCGTGCAGCCGGGCTTCATCCGCGTGGACGCCGACGAGGTGACCTACCCCGCCCACATCCTGCTGCGCTTCGACATCGAGCGCGCGCTCATCGAGGGCGACGCCGAGGTGGACGACATCCCGGCGCTGTGGGACGCCAAGATGGCCGAGCTGCTGGGCCTGGACACGCGCGGCAACTTCAAGGATGGCGCCATGCAGGACGTGCACTGGCCGGCCGGCCTGTTCGGCTACTTCCCCTGCTACACGCTGGGCGCGATGTACGCGGCGCAGTGGTTCGCGACGATGCGCTCGCAACAGCCCGACCTGGACGCCCGCATCGCGCGCGGCGAGCTGGGCGGCGTGTTCGACTGGCTGCGCACGCACGTGTGGCAGCAAGCCAGCCGCTGGGAGACGCCGGAACTCGTCAAGCGCGCCAGCGGCGAGGCACTGAACCCGGCGCACTTCGAAGCCCACCTGCGCCATCGCTACCTGGGCTGAAAAAAATAGGGCCGCTCCACGGAGCGGCCCAAGTTCGGTTCGAACGATCTCTCTCTTCCAATCCATCGCGCTTCCCCGGCCCCCCGGCCATCTCCGCGCGTGGCGCCCGGCGTGTTGTTGTCTGCCGGGCTGGGCCGCTGCAACTCGAACAGCGACCGTGGAGCCATTCTGAGCATCCGGCGCCGCGATGGCATCCCCGCAAGCCCAGGGGTGGCCCGGCCGGTGCGTGAACGGCGTCACAGCATCAGCACCAGGCGCTCCAGGAACAGCACGGCGAAAAAGCCCAGGCCGGCCACCAGCGTCCATTTCATGATGACGACGCCCAGCCGGCGCCAGCGCGGCTGGCCGGTGGCGATGGACAGCGCGAAACAGACGATGGCCGCGAACAGCAGCAGGCCGATGACGAGGCGGGCGATCAGCATGGCGCGACGGAATTCACCATGCCGGCGCCAGCTCCGCGAACCCCTTGGGCGCCTCGCGGTCGTCCTCGAAGTGGACGATCTCGTAGGCGTCCTTGTCCGCCAGCAGCGCGCGCAGCAGCTTGTTGTTCAGCGCATGGCCGCCCTTGAACGACGTGTAGGCCGCCAGCAGCGGCATGCCGGCCACCTGCATGTCGCCAATGGCGTCCAGGATCTTGTGCTTCACGAACTCGTCGTCGTAGCGCAGGCCGTCGGCGTTCAGCACCTTGTAGTCGTCCACGACGATGGCGTTGTCCATCGAACCACCCAGCGTCAGGCCGCGCGAGCGCATGAGGTCGATGTCTGCCGTCATGCCGAAGGTGCGCGCGCGGGCGATGTCCTTCTTGTAGAGCCCGGAGCCCATGTCGAACACGTACTGGCTGCCGGTGGCCGCCACGGCCGGGTTGTCGAACTCGATCTCGAAGCTCAGCGTGTAGCCGTGATGCGGCGCCAACCGCGCCCACATCAGCTTCTTGCCCTCGCCCTGGCGCACCTCGACCGGCTTCTTCACCTTCAGGAAGCGCTTGGCGCCGTCCTGCATCGCGATGCCGGCGGACTGCAGCAGGAACACGAAGCTGGCGGCCGAGCCGTCCAGCACCGGCACCTCGTCGGCGTTGATGTCGACGTAGAGGTTGTCCAGCCCCAGGCCGGCGCAGGCCGACAGCAGGTGCTCGATGGTCTGCACCTTGGGGCCGCCGGGGTCGCCGCCGGGGCTGATGGTGGTGGCCATGCGCGTGTCGCTGACCGACATGACGCTGACCGGGATGTCCACCGGCGGGCACAGGTCCACGCGGCGGAAGACGATGCCGGTGTCCATGGGTGCCGGGCGCAGCGTCAGCTCGACCTTCTGGCCGCTGTGGATGCCCACGCCGACGGCGCGCGTGATCGACTTCAGGGTGCGTTGCTTGACCATGCCAGGGATTGTCCCAGCATCAGGCCCCGCCTTTGCGCTCCACGGGCAATCGCAGCGATAGCCTGGTGCCATGGCCTGGCGAGGAATCGATGCGCAGCTTGCCGCCCAGGCGCTGGGCGCGCTTGATCTGGCTCTTCAGACCGCGGCCATGCTGGATGCTCTGCAGGTCGAAGCCGGCGCCGTCGTCTTCCACGCGGATCTCGACGTAGCTGCCGTGGTGGCGCGTGACCATGCGCACGCGGCTGGCGCCGGCATGCTTGAGCACGTTGTTCAGCGCCTCCTGCATCAGCCGCAGCACATGCAGCGCATCGGGCGGCTCCAGCCAGGCCAGCGGCGGCAGGTCCTGCACGTCCCAGTCCAGCTTGAGGCCGCCGGTCTGCAGCCGCTTGCCCAGGCGATAGCGCATGGTCGCCAGCAGCGACACCAGGTCGTGGCCCACAGGCTCCAGCGAATCGATGACCAGCCGCAGGTCGTCCACGCATTCGCGCAGCACCTCCACGCATTGCTCGTGCGACATGCTGCCCTGCTCCATCGCCACCAAGGCCGACAGCAGCGACGAGCCCAGGCCGTCGTGCATGTCGGCCATGATGCGCTGGCGCTCCAGCAGCAGCGCCTGCTGGCGCTCGACCTCGCGCAGCTGCGCGTTCTGCGCCTGCAGCACGGAAACCTGCTCGTCCAGGTCTTCCTGCAGCTGGCTGTTCTCGGCCTGCACCTGCTCGACGGCGCCGACGTAGCGGCGCTGCACGGCGTGCAGGAAGCTCAGCATGACGGTCAGCGTCGCGAACGGCAGCCAGAAGAAGTGCTCGGGCCAGGCCCAGCCGGCCAGCACGGCCAGGTCGTGCCCGCCGATGGCCACGGCGACGAGCAGCGCCAGCGCCATCACGCGCAGCTCGGTGCAGCGCTCGCGCCAGGCCAGCAGCGCCAGCCACAGCGTGCCGACGGCGGCGACCGCGGCCGTCACGCCGTACTGCAGCACCACCATGTCGATCTGGCGCAACCACAGCGGCATGCTGACGACGCTGACCACCACCACCGCCGCCACCAGCCCGCGCTCCAGCCAGCGCGCGCGCCGGCGCGCGAAGCGCAGCGCGAACAGCAGCGCCGTCACCATGACCCAGGCCATGGACGCATGCGTGACCCACCAGAACCAGTCCTGCCCCACGGTGGAGGCCGGCAGGCTGACGTAGTAGTGCAGGTTGCGCACCATCCAGGCCGCTGCGGCGGCGGCGAACAGCCCGTAGATGGCCTCATCGGGCCGGCGCAGCCACAGCGTCAGCGCGAACAGGCCCAGCACGGCCAGCGTCAGGCTGACGGCCTGCGGCAGGCCGGCCTGCATGCGCACGCGCCACTGCCAGCGTTTCTCCAGCACATCGCGCGGGCCCAGCCAGATGCGCGACACCGCGTGGTAGCTGCCCGCCGGCACCGGCAGCGCGACGACCAGCTCCAGCCCCTCGGTGCCCGTGGCATGCAGCGGCAGCCACAGCGGCTGCGCCCACTGCTCGCGTTCGGCATGCTGGTTGTCCAGCAGCAGCCGCCAGCCGCCGCCGGGGTGGCGCGCCAGCACGGCGGCCGACAGCGTCACCAGCCGCGGCAGGTACAGCGCCTGGGGTTCGTCGATGCCGGCCGGCAGGTGCAGCCGGTACCAGCGCATCTCGTAGCCGCGCGAATCGTTGACGACGGCAGCGCCGGGGCGGGCGCGCACGTCGGGCATGGCCACCGGCTGCCAGGCCGCGGCGGCCTCGGGCGGCAGCAGGTCGGCGGGCAGCGCCAGCTGGTCGCTGGTGGCCAGCGACTGGCGGCGCAGCGCGCTCCACCAGGCGTCCAGCTGGTCGCGCCGCCAGGCGGTGGTGGCCAGCTCCGCGGGTGCGGCCTCGTCGCCCGCGTGCCGGGACGTGGGCTGAGGCAGGCGCTGAGCCTGCACCATGGCGCAGGCGCCCAGCAGCATCAGCACCAGCCAGCGGCGCAGCAGCAGGCCAAGCTCAGGCATGCCTGCAAGATCTTCTAGGCGTCGACATGGGGCGCGAGCATGCCACAGGGGGTGCGCCGGCACGTACCGCCCGCCCCCGGCGGGCGACCGCTCAGCCGCCGGCCGGCAGCACGCGGCGCGCGGCCTCGCGCAGCTCGCGCGACAGTCCGGCGTCGCCCACCGCGCGCGACAGCAGCAGCGACCCCATTAACGTGGACAGCATCGCCAGCGCCTGCTCGCGCCGCGCAGCGTCATCGCCACCGGGCATCTGGCCCTGCAGCGTTGCCACCAGGCTCTCCACGCCCTCGGCGAACACGCCCTTCACCGCCGGCCCGCAGCGGGCGGCATCGCCGGCCAGCGCCGCGAGGCCGCAGCCGGCGCCGGGGTGGTCGCGGTGGGCGTCGGACAGGTAAGTCTTCACCCAGGCCTGCAGGCTGCGTTCGGTCTGCGTCTTCCACTGCGCGCGGTTGGCCTGCAGCGCGCGCTGGGTGGCCTGGGCGGCCAGGTCGTCCTTGGACTCGAAATGACCGTAGAAGCCGCCGCGCGTCAGCCCGGCGGACTGCATCAGGTCGTTCAGGCCGATGCCGTCGAAGCCGCGCTCACGGAACAGCTGCGCGGCGTTGTCGAGGATGCGTTCGCGGTTTTCTTCGGCCTGGGCGCGGGTGACCTTCATGTCGGCTTCCTGGGGTCTTTCGGGACGGGCTTGACGGATTTTATATGTTGCATGACATTTATATCAATCATGTCAGTCGACATGAATAAACCGATCAAGAAGGAATTGCCATGCAGCTCAAGAACGCCGTCGTCTTCGTCACCGGTGCCAACCGCGGCCTGGGCCGCGCCTTTGCCGAGGCCGCGCTGGCCGCCGGCGCCGCCAAGGTCTACGCGGCCGCACGCGACCCGGCCGCCATCGACCTGGCCGGTGTCGTGCCCGTCAAGCTGGACGTGACCGACCCCGCCCAGGTGGCTGCCGCGGCCGCGCAGTGCGCCGACGTGACGCTGCTCATCAACAACGCCGGCGTGTCGCAGGGCGCCGGCGTGCTGGCCGCCGACGCCATCGCCACCGCTCGCCATCACTTCGAGACCAATGTGTTCGGCGTCTGGGCGCTGGCGCAGGCCTTCGCGCCGGTGCTGCAGGCCAACGGCGGCGGCGCGGTGCTGAACGTGCTGTCGGTGCTGAGCTGGCTGACGCTGCCGGGCCTGGCGCCCTACAGCGCCAGCAAGGCCGCGGCCTGGGCGCTCAGCAACGGCCTGCGTGCCGAGCTGAAGGCCCAGGGCACGCAGGTGACCAGCCTGCACGTGGGCTACATGGACACCGACATGACGCGCGGCCTGGACGCACCCAAGTCCGCGCCCGCCGACGTGGCCCGCCTGGCGCTGCAGGGCGTGGCGGACGGCGCCATCGAGGTGCTGGCCGACGACATCAGCCGCCAGGTCAAGCACAGCCTGTCCACCGCCGCGCCCGCCTACGCCTGAGCACCGGGAGACGCCATGCCCTCCTCGCCCGCCTCCGCCGCCCTCGCCGCGCCGCTCGCGGCCCGGGCCGACGGCCACCTGGCCGCCGCCCGCCACGCGTTCTCGACGCCCGAGCGCGTTGCGCCCACCGCCGACGAGCGCGCGGCACTGGCCGCTGCCGCGCAGCCGCCGCTGCATCACGAAGGCATCAAGCTCGCGCGCTGGACGCTGGGCAGCGGCCCGCGTGTTGTGCTCGTTCATGGCTGGAACAGCCGGGGCTCGCACCTGCTGGGCTTCGCGCGCCCGCTGGTGGCAGCCGGCTTCTCGGTGACGCTGTTCGACCTGCCGGGCCATGGCGACAGCGGCGGCCATGCAGCCAGCGTCGTGCATGCGGGCCGGGCGCTGCGAGCGGTGATGGCGGACCTCGGCGAAGTGCACGGTGTCATCGGCCACTCGATGGGGTCGGCCGCGGCGCTGCTGGCCTTTGCGCACGGGCGGGCGGTGCAGCGCAGCGTGCACCTGGCCGGGCCGTCGTCGCTGACGCCCATGGTGCAGGGCCTGGCGCGCGCCCACGGCCTGGCGCCCGCCGACGCGGCCGCCTTCGCCGGCTGGGTGGAGCGCTTCATCGGCACGCCCATCGCGAACGTCGATCTGGAACGGCTGCAGCACGGCCTGCGCCACCCCGGCCTCATCGTGCACGACCCCGAGGACCGCACCGTGCTGTTCGCCGCGTCCGAGGCGCTGCACGCGGCGTGGGCCGGCTCGCACCTCGCGCCGGTGTCGGGCCTGGGCCACCGCCGGCTGCTGGCCGACGCCGCGGTCATCGCGCGCAGCGTGGCCTTCATCGCCGGGGCCGACGCATGAACGCCGTGCCGCGCGCCTGGCTGCTGACGCTGGCCGCGCTGTCCGCGCTGGCGACGCTGTCCACCAACATCCTGCTGCCGTCGCTGCCCGTCATCGCGCGGTCGCTGGCCATCGACGAGGCGCGGCTGACGGCGGCGGCGCTGGGCCTGTTCCTGGCCGTGTTCGCGCTGGCGCAGCTGATCGCCGGGCCGCTGTCGGACCGCATCGGCCGCCGGCCCGTGGTGCTGGGCGGGCTGGCCGTGTTCATCGCCGGCAGCGCCGTCGGCACGTTCGCGATGACGCTGCCGCTGCTGCTCACCGGCCGCGTGCTGCAGGCCGTGGGCGTGGCCGCCGCGTCGGTGCTGGCGCGGGCCGCCGCGCGGGACCGCTTCGAGGGGCCGCAGCTCGCGGCGCTGCTGGGTCGCATCATGGTCGTCATGGCCGCGGCGCCGGGCTTCTCGCCGCTGCTGGGCGGGCTGGTGCAGGCGGCGGCCGGCTGGCGCGCGCTGTTCGCCGTGCTGGTGATCGCGGGCCTGGCGCTGGCGCTGGCCTACGTGCGCATCGTCGGCGAAACGCTGCCCGCCGAGCGGCGCCGACACCAGCCGGCCGGGGCGCTGGCGCGTGGCTACGTCGCGCTGCTACGCGACGCCCGCTTCATGCGGCCCGCGCTGGCCACGGCCACCATCCTCGGCGCGCTGTTCGCGTTCTTCGGCACGGCGCCGCTGGTGCTGTTGCACCGCTTCGGTTTCTCGGCGCTGCAGGTGGGCCTGTTCTTCGCTGCGACGGTCTTCGTCGTCTTCGCCGCCGGGCAGACGGCGCCGCGCTGGACGGCCCGCTGGGGTGCGCCCGCGGTGCTGAAGCTGGGGGCGACGCTGGCCGTGGCCGGCGGGCTGCTTACGCTCATGAGCCAGGCGGCCGGCCTGACCGGCTTCGCCGCGGCGGGCTGCGTGTTCCTGTTCGGCATGGGCCTGGTGTCGCCCACCGGCACGGCGCTGGCGCTGACGCCGTTCGCGTCGCAGGCCGGGCAAGCCTCGGCGCTGCTGGGCTTTCTGCAGATGGCCGCAGCGGCGCTGTTGACGACGGTGGCCGCCACGCTGCCGATGGCCCGCATGGATGCGCTGGCCGCCGTGCTGGCCGGCGGCGGCGTGCTGGCCCTGCTGTCGGGCTGGGGCAGGCCCACGGCCGTCGTTCGCGCGTCCTGAAAGCAAAAAAGGGCGGGCCCGTCGGCCCGCCCTTGCTGGTTCCAGCTCGCGATCTCAGTCGGCCTGCTTGCGCAGGAAGGCCGGGATCTCGATCTCGTCCATGCCGTTGGACGACAGCGCCTCCACCTTCGCAGCCGCGCTGCCCGAACGGCCATGGCGCCACACGCTCGGCACGTTGGCATTGGCGAAGTCGCCCAGGCCCAGGCCGACGTTGGCCTGCGCCGCCGTCGGCGTGGCGGCCTGGCCCATGGCCACGGCATGAGTCAGCACGGGCATGGCCATGCCGTCGGTGCCGTTGCGCACGACCTGCTGGGTCTGCACCACCTGCAGCGGCGCCTGCTGGCGCGCGCGGCCGGCGGTCAGGCCGGTGGCAATGACGGTCACGCGCAGCGCGTCGCCCAGGCTTTCGTCGTAGGCGGTGCCGTAGATGATGTGGGCGTCGTCCGACGCGTAACGCTTGATGGCGTTCATCGCGTTCTTGGACTCGCTCAGCTTGAAGTTGCTGCGGCCGGCAGCGATGAGCACCAGCACGCCACGCGCGCCGGACAGGTCGATCCCCTCCAGCAGCGGGCAGGCGACGGCGGCTTCGGCAGCCTTGGCGGCGCGGTCCGGGCCGGTGGCTTGCGCCGTACCCATCATGGCCTTGCCCGGTTCGCTCATCACCGTCTTCACGTCTTCGAAGTCGACGTTGACCAGGCCCGGGATGTGGATGATGTCGGAAATGCCGCCAACGGCGTTCTTCAGCACGTCATTGGCATGCGCAAAGGCCTGATCCTGCGTGACGTCGTCGCCCAGCACGTCCAGCAGCCTGTCGTTCAGCACGACGATCAGCGAGTCGACATTTGCCTCCAGTTCGGCCAGGCCGGCGTCGGCGGCCTTCAGGCGGCGGCCGCCTTCGAATTCGAACGGCTTGGTGACGACGCCCACCGTCAGGATGCCCATTTCCTTGGCAACGCGCGCAATCACGGGCGCCGCGCCCGTACCGGTACCGCCGCCCATGCCGGCGGTGATGAACAGCATATTGGCGCCGGCAATCGATTCACGAATGCGGGATTCGGCCTCCTCGGCCGCCGACTTGCCCATTTCGGGTTTGGCGCCAGCGCCCAGGCCGGTAGAGCCGAGTTGCAGCAATTGGTCGGCCTTGGAGCGGTTCAATGCCTGTGCATCGGTATTGGCGCAGATGAATTCGACGCCCTGGACGCCCTGGGCGATCATGTGGTCCACGGCGTTGCCGCCGCCGCCACCAACCCCGATCACCTTGATTTGGGTGCCTTGGTCAAACTCTTCGATCATCTCGATGGGCATATGAAACCTCCTAACTGGTGCAATTGTGCCGCGGCACAGAATGAATGACTAGTTGCTGAAACAACTTTTTCGTGGCAGACCGTGGTTTTGGGGGGTCAAAAATTCCCCATGAACCAATCCTTGATGCGGCCGAGCAGGGTTTGCACGGAGCCCGCCTGCTGTGCCGCCTTGAAACCTCGGCTGCGCGACAGCCGCGCTTCCTCCAACAATCCCATGACGGTGGCGGAACGGGGGTTGGCAACCATGTCGTACAGCGCGCCGGAATAAGTCGGCAGGCCGCGGCGGACAGGTTTCAGAAAAATATCCTCGGCCAGTTCCACCATGCCGGGCATGACCGCCGATCCGCCGGTCAGCACAATCCCCGAGGACAGCAATTCCTCATACCCGCTCTCGCGGATGACCTGGTGCACGAGGGAAAAGATTTCCTCGACGCGCGGCTCGATGACGCCGGCCAGCGCCTGCTTGGACAGCATGCGGGGGCTGCGGTCACCCAGACCGGGCACTTCCACCTGGTCGGACGGGTCGGCCAGCAGCTGCTTGGCGACGCCATATTCGACCTTGATTTCCTCGGCATCCTTGGTCGGCGTGCGCAGCGCCATCGCGATATCGGACGTGATCAGGTCACCGGCGATCGGGATGACGGCGGTATGGCGGATGGAGCCGCCGGTGAATATCGCGACATCCGTCGTGCCGGCGCCGATATCCACCAGCGCCACCCCCAGGTCGCGCTCGTCGGCAGTCAGCGCGGCGTGGCTCGAGGCGCTCGGGTTCAAAACCAGCTGGTCGACCTCCAAACCGCAGCGCCGCACGCACTTGACGATGTTTTCGGCAGCACTTTGGGCGCCGGTCACGATATGGACCTTGACCTCCAGCCGGCCGCCGCTCATGCCGATGGGTTCCTTGACCTCGTGGCCGTCGATGACGAATTCCTGCGGCTCGACCAGCAGCAGCCGCTGGTCGTTGGGAATATTGATGGCCTTGGCGGTTTCGACGACGCGGGTCACATCGACCGGCGTGACCTCCTTGTCGCGCACGATGACCATGCCGGTGGAGTTCTGGCCGCGGATATGGCTGCCGGTGATCCCCGTATAAACCCGGGAGATTTTGCAATCGGCCATCATTTCGGCCTCTTTGAGGGCCTGTTGGATGGACTGCACGGTCGCGTCGATATTGACGACGACGCCGCGCTTCAAGCCATGCGAGGGCGCCACGCCCAGGCCGGCAATCCGCAATTCACCGCCCGGCAAAACCTCGGCCACCACGGCCATGATCTTGGCGGTCCCGATATCCAGCCCGACGACCAAATCCTTGTATTCCTTGGCCATGTCCGTCCTCAACGTTTTCTATTTACGGGTTTACCCGGAGTTTGTGTCGTCGTCACGCCGCGCAGCCTGACCGCGTAGCCGTCGGCGTGGCGCAGGTCGGCGGTCAGCAGCGGGCTGCGGTAGGTCGCCGTGACCTGCGAGATGGAGTTGGCGAAGCGGCCGAAGCGGTCGACGACGTCGGATTCGCCGCCGCGGCCCAGCTCGATGACGGCGCCGCTGCCCAGCGTCGCGCGCCAGGAGCCGCGGCCGGACAGGTCGAGGCGCTCGATGCCCTCGCCCAGCTTCTCGGCCGCCGGCGACAGCGCCCGCCACATCTGCAGCATGGCGCCAGCGGCATGGGCCGGGCCGGCCAGCACGGGCAGGTTCTCGTCCTCGACGTCGCCGAGGTTGGCCTGGAAGACTTCGCCGAAGCTGTTGACCAGCGCCCGTTCGGCGGTGGCCTCGGTCGCCGCATCGGCGCCGTCGGTGCGTGCCTCCCAGTAGGCGGCGGCGCGGTGCTCTTCCAGGTTGACCTTGAGCCGCATCGGCCACACGCGCTGCAGCTGCGCGTGGCGCACCCACGGCACGGACTCGAAGGCGGCCCGGCCGTCCTTCAGGTTCATGCTGAGGAAGGAGCCGTGCAGCCGCGGCAGCGCGTTGGCGCGCAGCGACGCGACGCTGTTGCGGCTGACGTCGCCCTCCACCTGGATGGCGCGCACGTTGAACGCCGGCAGCCGCACCACCCAGCGCACCAACCCCCAGGCCACCGTCGCCAGCAACGCAACGACGAGCAGCGCCGACACCGCATTCATCAGGCGGACGTCGGGCGGCATCGCGGCGGTGGCGACAGCGGAGTTCACTTCTTGTCCAGCCTCGCTTGCGACAGCAGCCACAGGCACAGCTGCGGGTAGTCGATGCCGACGGCCTGCGCCGCCTTGGGCACCAGCGAGTGCGACGTCATGCCCGGGCTGGTGTTCATCTCCAGCAGGAAGGGCTTCATGTCGGCCTTGCGCAGCATCAGATCGGCGCGACCCCAGCCGCGGCAGCCCAGCAGGCGGTAGGCCTTCAGCACCAGTTGCTGGATCTCGGCTTCGAGCGCGGCCGGCAGCGTGCCGAACAGGTACTTGGTGTCGTTGGACACGTACTTGTTCTCGTAGCTGTAGTCGCCGCCCTCGGCGCGGATCTCGACCACCGGCAGCGCCACGGCCGACTCGCCCTGGCCCAGCACGGCGCAGGTGACTTCGGGGCCCTCGATGCACTGCTCGAACAGCAGCTCGTCGTCGAAGCCCAGCGCCAGCTCGACGGCGCCCTGCATGTCGGAGTAGCCCATGGCCTTGGTGATGCCGATGCTGCTGCCCTCGTGCGGCGGCTTGACGATGACGGGCAGGCCCAGCTCGTCGGGGATCTGGCGGATGCGCTCGCGCGTCAGTTCGGCGCGGGCCAGTGCCAGGTATTGCGGCGTCGGCAGCCCCTCGGTGCCCCAGACGCGCTTGGTCATCGTCTTGTCCATCGCGACGCCGGAGGCCGTCACGCCGGAGCCGGTGTAGGGGATACCCAGCCATTCCAGCGCGCCCTGCAGCGTGCCGTCTTCGCCGCCGCGGCCGTGCAGCGCGATGAAGGCGCGCTCGAAGCCTTCGTCCTTCAGCGCCTGCAGCGGGCGCTCAGCGGGGTCGAAGACGTGGGCGTTCACGCCGGCGGAGCGCAGCGCGGCCAGCACGCCGTTGCCGCTCATCAACGACACGGGCCGCTCGGCGCTCGTGCCGCCGAACAGCACGGCCACCTTGCCCAGGGCCTTGGCATCGATGTTCAGGTCGATGGGAGCGCTCATGCGGCACCTCCTTGGAAATGGGCGGCCACCAGCCGCGGCAACGCGCTCATCGAGCCGGCGCCCATGCCGATGACGACATCGCCGTCGCGCGTCAGCGCGGCCAGCGCGGCGGGCATGTCGGCCACTGTCGCGACGAAATGCGGCGTGCCCACGGCCTGCGCGAGCGCGGTGCCGGTGGCGCCTTCGATCGGCGCCTCGCCGGCCGAATACACCTCGGTCAGCAGCACGACGTCGGCGCCCTGCATGACGCGGACGAAGTCGGCGAAGCAGTCGCGCGTGCGCGTGTAGCGGTGCGGCTGGAACGCCAGCACGAGACGCTGGCCCGGGTAGGCGCCACGCGCGGCGGCCAGCACGGCGGCCATCTCGACCGGGTGATGGCCGTAGTCGTCGATCAGCGTGAAGCGGCCACCGTCGGCGGCCGGCCACTCGCCATGCTTCTCGAAGCGGCGGCCCACGCCGGAGAAACCGGCCAGCGCCTTCTGGATGGCCTCGTCCGGGCAGCCCAGCTCCATCGCGATGGCGATGGCGGCCAGCGCGTTGCGCACGTTGTGCTCGCCGGCCAGGTTCAGCAGCACGTCCAGGTCGGCGGCGTCCTCGCGCTGGCAGGTGAAGCGCATCTGCGCGCCGGCCAGCGCCTGCACGTTGACGGCCCGCACGCTGGCGCCTTCGTTCAGGCCGTAGCTGACGACCGGCCGCTCGATGCGCCCCAGGATGGCCCGCACGCCGGCATCGTCGGCGCAGACCACGGCCGCGCCGTAGAACGGCATGCGGTGCAGGAACTCGATGAAGGCCGCATGCAGCTTCTCGACCGAGTGGCCGTAGGTGTCCATGTGGTCTTCGTCGATGTTCGTGACGACCGACAGCACCGGGCTGAGCTTCAGGAAGGAGGCGTCGCTCTCGTCCGCCTCGACGACGATGAACTCGCCGCGACCGAGGCGCGAGTTCGCGCCGGCGGCATTGAGCTTGCCGCCGATGACGAAGGTCGGGTCCAGCCCGGCTTCGACGAGGATGGCCGTGACCAGCGAGGTCGTCGTCGTCTTGCCGTGCGTGCCGGCGATGGCGATGCCGCGGCGCAGCCGCATCAGCTCGGCCAGCATGACCGCGCGCGGCACGACGGGCGTGTGGCGCGCACGGGCAGCGACCACCTCGGGGTTGTCCGCCGCCACCGCTGTGCTCGTGACCAGCGCCTGCGCATCGCCGATGTGCGGCGCCGCGTGGCCGATCTCGACACGCAAGCCCAGCGAGCGCAGCCGCTCGGTCGTCGCGCTCTCGGCCGCGTCCGACCCGCTGACCGTGAAGCCCAGGTTGTGCAGGATCTCGGCGATGCCGCTCATGCCGGCGCCGCCGATGCCCACGAAATGCAGTCGTTGAACCGCGTGCTTCACTTCAACATTCCTTCGATCTCATCGGCCACGCGCGCCGCGGCGCGGGGCCGGGCCAGCGAGCGGGCCTTCTCACCCATGGCCAGCAGTGCGCCGCGGTCCAGCCCGGCGAGCAGTTCATGCAGCGTCTCGGGCGTCAGCGCCGTCTGCGGCAGGTGGATGGCCGCGCCGTGCTGCGTCATGAAGATGGCGTTGTCGCGCTGGTGCGATGTGGTGCTGACCACCAGCGGCACCAGCACCGCTGCGCAGCCGGCGGCGCACAACTCGCTGACGGTGATGGCGCCGGCGCGGCAGACGACGACATCTGCCCAGGCCAGCGCCGCGGCCATGTCGTCGATGAACGGCCGCACTTCGGCCGACAGGCCGGCGTCGCTGTAGGCCTGCCAGACGGCGCCGAGGTGATCCTGCCCCGCCTGGTGCAGCACCTGCGGGCGCTGCTCGGCAGGCCACAGCGCCAGCGCTTTCGGCAGCGCCTGGTTCAGCGCGCGGGCGCCGAGCGAGCCGCCCAGCACCAGCAGCCGCAGCGGCCCGACGCGATCGGCCATGCGCTCGGCCGGCGACGGCAGCGCCTCGATCTCGGCGCGCACCGGGTTGCCGCTGACGATGGCCCCCCGCGTGGACGCGGCGGCCGCGCCGTCGAAGCCGAACGCGATGCACCGCGCGAACGGCTTCAGCGCGAAGTTGCTCTTCAGCATGGCCGCGTCGGCGTTCACGAGCATCAGCGGCCGGCCGGTCAGCGCGGCCGACAGGCCAGCCGGCACGCAGACGTAGCCGCCCATGCCCAGCACAGCCGTCGCGCGGCGCCTGTCATAGACGCGGCGCGCGGCGCCCAGCGACTTGAAGAAGCCGACGATGCCGCGCAGCGTGTGCTTCAGGCCCTTGCCGCGCAGGCCGGCGAACGGCAGCACATCCAGCTCGATGCCACGCGCCGGCACGAGCCGGTTCTCCATGCCGTGCGGCGTGCCTATCCACGACACGGTCCAGCCGCGGCGCTGCATTTCTTCGGCGACGGCCAAGCCGGGAATGACGTGGCCGCCCGTACCGGCGGCCATGACCACGAGATGGCGATCCGTCACGAGCGCCCTCCCCTCATCATCTGGCGGTTCTCAAGATCGATCCGCAAGACAACGGCCAGCGCGACGCAGTTCATCAGGATGGCCGAGCCACCGAAGCTCATCAGCGGCAGCGTCAGCCCCTTGGTCGGCAGCGCGCCGAGGTTCACGCCCATGTTGATGAAGGCCTGGCCGCCCATCCAGATGCCGATGCCCTGCGCGTACAGGCCGGCGAACACGCGGTCCAGCGCGATGGCCTGGCGGCCGATGAGGAAGCAGCGGCGCGTGAGCCAGAAGAAGGCCAGGATGACGATGGCAACGCCGGCGAAGCCCAGCTCCTCACCGATGACGGCGAGCAGGAAGTCGGTGTGCGCCTCGGGCAGGTAGTGCAGCTTCTCGACACTGCCGCCCAGCCCCTGGCCGAACCATTCACCGCGCCCGAAGGCGATCAGGCTGTGCGTCAGCTGGTAGGCCTTGCCCTGGGCGTACTTCTCGTCCCAGGGGTTCAGGTAGGCAAAGATGCGCTCGCGCCGGAATTCGCTGAACGTGATCATCAGCACGAACGCGCCCAGCAGCACCGCGACGATCAGGAAGAACATGCGGCCGTTGACGCCGCCCAGGAACAGGATGCCCATCGCAATGGCAGCGATGACCATGAAGGCGCCCATGTCCGGCTCGGCCAGCAGCAGCAGGCCGACGAAGGCCAGCGAGATCGCCATCGGCGTGACGGCGCGGAAGAAGTTCTCCCGCGCGTCCATCTTGCGCATCATGTAGTTGGCCGCGTACAGCGCGATGCCGAACTTGGCCAGCTCGCTGGGCTGGAAGTTCATGACGCCCAGCGGAATCCAGCGCCGCGCGCCGTAGACGACCTTGCCGATGCCCGGCACCAGCACGCCCACCAGCAGCACCAGCGCGACGACGAACACCCACGGCGCGTAACGCTCCCACAGCGCGACGGGGATCTGCACCGTGACGAGGCCGGCGACCAGCCCGAAGCCGATGGCCACGAGGTGCCGCGTCAGGAAATGCGTCGGCATGTACTTGGCGAAGCGCGGGTTGTCCGGCATCGCGATGGATGCGGAATAGACCATCAGCAGGCCCAGCGCCATCAGCGCCAGCACCACCCAGACCAGCGTGATGTCGAAGCCCTGCAGCTGCGTGGGCCGGCCGGCGGACGTGGCCACCCAGTCGCGCACGGGCACCGGGCCGGCGGACTCGGCGTCGCTGCGCTTCCACAGCGACTGCAGCTTGGCGGTGAAGCCGTTGAGCACCGCGTTCATTGATGCCCCCTTCGCGCTGCGCGCTGTCCCGCCAAGCGGGAGCAAGCTTGCTTGGGGCGGCCCGGCGCTGCGCTCATAGCGTCACCCCGCGGTCGTCGGCCAACTGCTGCACCGTCGCGACGAAGACCTCGGCGCGGTGGGCGTAGTTCCTGAACATGTCCAGACTCGCGCACGCCGGCGACAGCAGCACGCTGTCGCCAGGCTGGGCCTGCGCCAGGCACCACGCGGTGGCGGCTTCGAGCGTGTCATGGCGCTGCAGGGGCACGCCGGTGCTGGCCAGCGCGGCCTCGATCTGTGGTGCGTCACGGCCGATCAGCGCGACGGCGCGCGCGTGGCGCTGCACGCCGGCGGCCAGCGGGGAGAAGTCCTGCCCCTTGCCGTCGCCGCCGAGGATGAGCACCAGCTTGGCCGGCGCGCGGTCCGCGCCCAGGCCGGAGATGGCGGCCACGGTGGCGCCGACGTTGGTGCCCTTGCTGTCGTCATAGAACTCGACGCCCTCGATGCCGCCCACCGGCTCCACGCGGTGCGGCTCGCCGCGGTACTCGCGCAGGCCGTGCAGCATGGGCGCCAGCTCGCAGCCGGCAGCCGTCGCGAGCGCCAGTGCCGCCAGCGCGTTGGCGGCGTTGTGGCGGCCGCGCACGCGCAGCGCGTCGGCGGGCATCAGGCGCTGGATCGACAGCGGCTCGTCTTCGTCGCCTTTTTTGCGCTTGATCGTCGGGTCCAGCTCGCGGGCGCGCACCAGCCAGGCCAGGCCGCCCTCTTCCGTCAGGCCGAAGTCGCCCGGCGCCGTCGGCGGGTTCAGGCCGAAGCGCACGACGCGGCGCGACACCGTGCGGCCGGGCTTGCCGCGCGTGCCCTTCACGAACACCGGCTGCGGCACCAGGACTTCGACTTCGGCGTCGTCGCGGTTGGACACGATGACCGTCGGGCTGTCCATGCCACGGCCGAAGATGCGCGCCTTGGCGCGGCCGTAGGCCGTCATGTCACCGTGCCAGTCGAGGTGGTCCTGCGTCAGGTTCAGGAGGGCACCCGCGGTGGGCTCGAAGCCCGTCACGCCGTCGAGCTGGAAGCTGGACAGCTCCAGCACCCAGACCTCGGGCAGCGTCTCGAACACCGGGCCGCGCGGGGGCGGTGGAGCTATGGGTAGCGGCGTGTCCTCGTCGGGCAGCACGGCGGCAGCGGCTTCTTCGGCGGCGGCCGCTTCCTCGGCAGGCACGTCCTCGATCTCGGCCGCGATCACCTCGTCGGGCGTCAGCACGGGCGCCGGATCGGGCTCCTTCGCCAAGGCCTCGGTCAACGTGTCCATCAACGTCGGGCCGATGTTGCCGGCGATGGCCACGCGCCGGCCCGCGCATTCGACGAGCAGGCCGGTCATGCAGGTCGTCGTCGTCTTGCCGTTGGTGCCGGTGATGGCCAGCACGGCCGGCGCGTAGCGGTGCTGCGCCTTCAACGCAGCGAGTGCGTCGGCGAACAGGTCTAGCTCGCCGCGCACGGCCGGGCCGTGTTCATAGACCGCCTTCAGACGCGCGTCCAGCGGCGACAGGCCGGGGCTCTTCAGCACCGCGTTGAAGCCGGCGGCGATCTCGGCCGTCAATTCACCGGTGATGAACGTGGCCGCCTCACCCAGCGCGCCGAGCTGCGGCGGCTGCGCGCGCGAGTCCCACACGGTGACCTGCGCACCGAAGCGCGCGCACCAGCGGGCCATCGCGAGACCGGAGTCTCCGAGGCCCAGCACGAGCACGCGCTGTTCGTTCAGTGGCGGCAGGTCCAGCTTCATGTCGGCTTACCGCAGCTTCAGGCTGGCCAGGCCCACGAGGCACAGCAGCATCGTGATGATCCAGAAGCGGATGACGACCTGGGTCTCGTTCCAGCCGCTCTTCTCGAAGTGGTGGTGCAGCGGCGCCATCTTGAAGATGCGCCGGCCCTCGCCGAAGCGCTTCTTCGTGAACTTGAACCAGCTGACCTGCAGCATCACGCTCAGCACTTCGGCCACGAAGATGCCGCCCATGATGCCCAGCACGATCTCCTGGCGCGTGATGACGGCCAGCGTGCCCAGCCCGCCGCCCAGCGCCAGCGCGCCGACGTCGCCCATGAACACCTGCGCCGGGTGCGCGTTGAACCACAGGAAGGCCAGGCCCGCGCCGGACATCGCGGCGCAGAAGATCAGCAGCTCGCCGGCGCCCGGGATGTAGGGCAGCAGCAGGTACTTGGCGAACACCGACGAGCCGGTCAGGTAGGCGAACAGGCCCAGCGCCGAGCCCACCAGCACCACCGGCATGATGGCCAGGCCGTCCAGCCCGTCGGTGAAGTTCACCGCGTTGCTGGTGCCGACGATGACGAAGTAGCTCAGCGCGACGAAGCCCCACACGCCCAGCGGCATGCTGACGGTCTTGAAGAACGGGATCAGCAGGTCGGCCTTGGGCGGCAGCTCGGTCGAGAAGCCGCTGGACACCCAGCGGAAGAACAGCTGCACGACACCGAGGAAGCTCGTCTCCGACACGCTGAACGCCAGGTACAGCGCGGCGAACAGGCCGATCAGGCTCTGCCAGAAGAACTTCTCGCGGCTGCGCATGCCCTCGGGGTTCTTGTCGACGACCTTGCGCCAGTCGTCCACCCAGCCCACGGCGCCGAAGCCCATCGTGACGAGCATGACGACCCAGACGAAGCGGTTGCTCCAGTCGAACCACAGCAGCGTCGACACGCCGATGCCGATCAGGATCAGCACGCCGCCCATCGTCGGCGTGCCGCTCTTGGCCAGGTGGGCCTGCACGCCGTAGGCGCGCACCGGCTGGCCGATCTTCATCGCCGTGAGGCTGCGGATGACCCAGGGCCCGAAGGCCAGGCCGATCAGCAGCGCCGTCATGGCGGCCATCACGGCGCGGAAGGTGATGTAGTTGAAGACGCGCAGGAAGCCCAGGTCGGGGTACAGGCCCTGCAGCCACTGGGCCAGGCTAAGCAGCATGGGTGTCTCCCGTTTGAGTCTGAAGTGCGGAGACCACTTGTTCCATCTTCATGAAGCGCGAGCCCTTGACCAGGGTCTGGGCCGCGCTTGGTTGTTCCGTGAGGGCCGCGATCAGCGCGGCCGTGTTGTCGAAGGCGCGCGCGTTCGGGCCATAGGCCGCGGCCGCGTCGCGGGCGGCCGCACCGGCCGTCCAGAAATGGGCAATGCCGCGCTCGGCCGCGTAGGCGCCGACCTCGCGGTGGAAGGCCGGGCCGTCGTTGCCGACCTCGCCCATGTCGCCCAGCACCAGCCAGCTGTCGCCCGGCAGCGCGGCCAGCACGTCGATGGCAGCACGCACGCTGTCGGGGTTGGCGTTGTAGCTGTCGTCGATGAGCGTGCGGCCGCGCGCATCGCGCTTGAGCTCGCTGCGGCCCTTGACGGCGCGGAAGGCTTCCAGGCCTTGCGCGATGGCTGCCAGCGGTGCGCCGGCAGCCAGACCGCACGCGGCCGCCGCCAGCGCGTTGCGCACGTTGTGCTCGCCGGCCATCTGCAGCGCCACCGGCGCGGTGCCGGCGGGGGTGTGCAGCTCCAGCGCCCAGTGCGTGCCCTGCCACTCGGCGCTGCCGGTGACATCGGCCTCGCCGCGCAGCGCGAAGGTCAGGTGCGGGCGCGCGCCGGCCATCTCGAACCAGATCGGCGCACAGGCGTCCTCGGCGGGGAACACGGCGCAGCCGCTGGGGCCCAGCGCCTCCAGCACCGCGCCGTTCTCGCGCGCGACGGCCTCGACGGTGGCCATGAACTCCTGGTGCTCGCGCTGCGCGTTGTTGACGAGCGCCGCCGTCGGCGCCGTCATCGCGGCCAGCGGCGCGATCTCGCCGGGGTGGTTCATGCCCAGCTCGACGACGGCGGCGCGGTGGCTGCGCTCGTCGTCATGGCGCAGCCGCATCAGCGTCAGCGGCACGCCGATGTCGTTGTTGTAGTTGCCCTGCGTGGCCAGCGCGTCATCGCCCACCCAGGCGCGCAGGATGCTGGCGACCATCTGCGTCGTCGTCGTCTTGCCGTTGGACCCGGTGACGGCGATGACGGGGATCTGGTGCTGGCGGCGCCAGGCGGCGGCCAGCTGGCCCAGCGCGACTTTCGCGTCGGGTACCAGCAGGCCCGGCAGGCCCGCCTCGGCAAGGCCGCGCTCGGCCAGCGCGGCGACGGCGCCGGAGGCCCTGGCCTGCGCGAGGAAGTCGTTCGCATCGAAGCGCTCGCCGCGCAGCGCGACGAACAGGTCGCCGGGCTGCAGCGTGCGCGTGTCGCTGTGCACGCGGGCGAAGGCGGTCGCGCCATCGCCCACCAGCGTGGAGCCGGGCAGCAGTACTTGCGCCTCGAGCAGCGAGAGAAAGCTCACAGCCCCGCCCTTTCCAGCAGCGCCGCGCGCGCCTCGGCCACGTCGGAGAACGGCCGGCGCACGCCGTGCACCTCCTGGTAGTCCTCATGGCCCTTGCCGGCGATGAGCACGATGTCGCGCGCGCCGGCCTCGGTGATGGCCGCGCGGATGGCTTCTTCGCGGGCCTCGATGACGGTGGCCGCCGGCGCGCCGGCCGTGATGTCGGCCAGGATCTGCGCCGGCACCTCGGTGCGCGGGTTGTCGGTCGTGACGACGACGCGGCCCGACAGCCGCGCCGCGATGGCGCCCATTTGTGGGCGCTTGCCCCGGTCGCGGTCGCCGCCGCAGCCGAACACGCAGACCAGCTCGCCGCCACGCGCCTGGGCCAGTCCCTGCAGCGCAGACAGCGCCTTGTCCAGCGCATCGGGCGTGTGCGCGTAGTCGACGACGACCTGCGGCAGCTCGCGGCCATTGCCCACGCGCTGCATGCGGCCCGGCACCGGCGTCACGCGCGACAGCGCACGGGCCACGTCGGCCAGCGTGTGGCCCTGCGCGCGCAGCGCACCAGCCACGCCCAGCAGGTTGGCGGCGTTGTAGTCGCCGATGAGGCCGGTCTGCACGGCGATGGCCTCGGCACCCTCGTGCAGCGTGAAGGCAAGGCCGTCACCGGTGTAGTGCAGGCCGCGGGCGGTCAGCCGCGCGTCCAGGCGCTCGACGCCGGTGGTCCACACGTCCAGCGCCGACAGCTCGGCGGCGAGCGAATCACCCTTGGCGTCGTCCAGGTTGACGACGGCGGCGCGCAGGCCCGGGAAGCCGAACAGCGCGCGCTTGGCCACCCAGTAGGCGTCCATGTCGCCGTGGTAGTCCAGGTGGTCCTGCGTGAAGTTGGTGAACACGGCCACGCGCACGGCGGTGCCGGCCAGGCGCTTCTCGACGATGCCGATGGAGCTGGCCTCGATGGCGCAGGCGGCGAAGTCGTCCTGGCGCATGCGCGCGAACGCGGCCTGCAGCAGCACGGGGTCGGGCGTGGTCAGGCCGTTGTAGTCCAGCTTGGGCGGCTCGCCGATGCCCAGCGTGCCGACGACGCCGCAGCGCTTGCCCAGTTGGGCCGAGGCCTGCGCGATCCACCAGGCCGACGAGGTCTTGCCATTGGTGCCGGTGACGGCGATGACGTCCAGCGCGTCGGTGGGCTTGCCGAAGAACGCGGCGGCGATGTCGCCGGTGCGCGACTTCAGGCCGGGCAGCGACGCGACACGGGCATCCACGAACCCGAAACGGTCGACATCGGCTTCTTCGACGAGGCAGGTGGACGCGCCGGCCGCCAGCGCCGCGGCGACGTACTCGCGGCCGTCACGCGCGTAGCCGGGCCAGGCGATGAAGGCGTCGCCGGGCATGACCTGACGGCTGTCGGTGCGCAGCGTGCCGGTGCACCATTCGGCGAGCCAGCGCGCGGCGGCGTCAGAAGATTTGAGGCGGGTCAGCATCAGAAACTTTCCTCGACGGCCACGGCCTTCTGGTTGGCGACGATCTGGCTCTTCACGTCCAGGTCGGGTTGCACGCCCAGCAGGCGCAGCGTCTGCGCCGTGACCTGGCTGAACACGGGCCCGGCGACCTTGCCACCGTAATAGACGCCGGCGGTCGGCTCATCCACCATGACGGCGACGACGATGCGCGGCTTGCTGATGGGTGCGATGCCGACGAACCACGAGCGGTACTTGTGGCTGGCGTAGCCGCGGCCTTCCTGCTTGTGGGCCGTGCCGCTCTTGCCGCCGATGCTGTAGCCGGGCACCTGCGCGTCGGGCGCGGTGCCGCCGGGGCCGGCGGCGGCCTGCAGCATCAGGCGCAGGTCATGAGCCACCTTGGGGCTGAACACGCGGATGCCGGCCACCGGGTGGTCGTGCGGCTGGCGCAGCATGCTGACGGGGATGATCTCGCCGTCGCGCGCGAACACCGTGTAGGCGCGCGCCAGCTGGAACAGCGACGCCGACAGGCCGTAGCCGTAGCTCATCGTCGCCTGCTCGATGGGGCGCCAGGTCTTGTACGGCCGCAGCTTGCCGCTGATGGCGCCGGGGAAGCTGATCTGCGGCCGCTGACCCAGGCCGATGGCCGTGAACATCTCGTGCATCTCGCGCGGCTGCATCTGCATCGCAAGCTTGGTGGCGCCGATGTTGCTGGAGAACTTGATGACCTCACTGACCGGGATCACGCCGTGCGCATGCGTGTCGGTGATGACGGCGCCCTGGAACGCGTACCGGCCGTTGCCGGTATCCACGAGCGTGTCGGGCGTCGTGCGGCCCGTCTCCATCGACAGGCCGGCGATGAAGGGCTTCATCGTCGAGCCGGGCTCGAAGACGTCGGTCAGCGCGCGGTTGCGCAGTTGCTCGCCGGACAGGTTCTGGCGGTTGCCCGGGTCGTAGCTCGGGAAGTTGGCCAGCGCCAGCACCTCGCCGGTCTGCGCATCCAGCACGACGACGGAGCCGGCCTTGGCCTTGTTGGCAGCCACCGCGTCGCGGATGCGCTGGTAGGCGAAGAACTGCACCTTGGAGTCGACGGACAGGTCCACGTCGCGGCCGTTCGCCGCGGGCACAATGTCGCCGATGTCTTCCACGACGCGACCCAGCCGGTCGCGCACGACGGAGCGGGAGCCATCGCGCCCCTGCAGCTCCTTCTGGAACGCCAGCTCGATGCCCTCCTGGCCGCGGTCCTCCACATTGGTGAAGCCCACCACGTGCGCGGCCGCCTCGCCCTCGGGGTACTTGCGGCGGTACTCGCGGTCCTGGAACACGCCCTTGATCCCGATGGCCTTCACGCTCGCCGCGGTCTCGTCATCGGCCAGGCGCTTGAGCCAGACGAAGCGCGACTCGGGGTTGAGCTTGGCCTCCAGCTCCTTGGGCGACAGGCCCAGCGCCTTGGCCAGTGCGCGGCGCTTGTCGGCATCCGCGTCCACTTCCTTCGGGATGGCCCAGATCGACGGCACGGCCACGCTGGCGGCCAGCGTCTGGCCGCTGCGGTCGTTGATGCGGCCGCGGCTGGCCGGCAGCTCCAGCGTGTGCGCATAGCGCGCCTCACCCTGCTTCTGGAAGAACTCGGTGTGCAGCACCTGCACGTAGATGGCGCGCCCCAGCAGGCCGGCGAAGGCCAGCCCGACGAGCGCGACGAGGAAGCGCGAGCGCCACGGCGGCGTCTTGGACGCCAGCAGCGGGCTGGTGGAATAGTTCACCGCGCGGCCCGAGCCGAGCGCGCGGGCACCGGACTTGTTGCCTTTGCTCACGGCGCCACCCCCGACGCCACGACGGCCGGCGAGATCAGCCGCATGCCCAGCCGCTCGCGCGCCACCTGCTCCACGCGCAGGTTGGTGGCCTGCGCATGGCGCTCAGCCTTCAGCCGCTCGGCATCGGCGGCCAGACGCTGGCCCTCGGCCTTGATGCGGTCGCGCTCGGCGAACAGGCGGCGCGACTCGTAGGCGTTGTGCACAAGCACGATGCCGCTGGCCAGCACGGCCAGGATCAGCGCGAAGTTGAGCTTGGCCACGCGATCAGCTCTTCAGCGGTGCATCGGTGCGCTCGGCCACGCGCAGCACGGCGGAGCGCGAGCGCGGGTTGGCACGCACCTCGGTCTCGCTCGGCTTCACGCGGCCCAGCGCATTCAGGATCAGCGGCGCAGGCTCGGCGAACGGCGCGCGGCGGTCGAACACATGCTTGCTGTACTCGGCGATGAACTGCTTCACCCGGCGGTCTTCCAGCGAGTGGAAGCTGATGACGGAGAGCCGCCCGCCCGGCGCCAACAACCGCAGCGCGGCCTTCAGCCCTTGATCAAGCTGCTCCAGTTCGCCGTTGACATGAATCCGAAGAGCTTGAAAGGTGCGCGTGGCCGGGTCCTGGCCGGGCTCGCGGGTCTTGACCGTGCGAGCCACGAGTTCGCGCAGTTCGTCGGTGCGCGTGAGCGGCGCACCGGCTTCTCGGCGAGCAACAACCGCCTTTGCAATCTGGCCAGCAAACCGTTCTTCGCCATAGTCCCGAATCACCTGTGCGATGGCGCGCTCGTCGGCGCGCGCGAGGAAGTCCGCCGCGCTCTCGCCGCGCGTGGTGTCCATGCGCATGTCCAGCGGCCCGTCGAAGCGGAAGCTGAAGCCCCGCTCCGGGTTGTCGATCTGCGGGCTGGACACACCCAGGTCCAGCAGCACGCCGTCCACCTGATGCACGCCGATGGCCGCCAGTTCCTCGGCCATGTCGGCAAAGCCGGCGTGGACGATGGAGAAACGCGGGTCGGTGATGGCGGCGGCCGCGGCGATCGCCTCCGGGTCGCGGTCGATGCCGATCAGGCGGCCTTCGGGTGCCAGCTTCGCCAGCAGCGCGCGCGAGTGGCCGCCGCGGCCGAAGGTGCCATCCACGTAGACGCCGTCCAGGCGCGCCAGCACGCCGTCCACCGCCTCGTCCAGCAGCACGGTCGTGTGGCGGAACGGGGCGCTCTCGTTCACGTCGGTGGCCATCAGAAGCTGAAGTCCTTGAGCGCGTCCGGCATCGGCCCGGCCAGCACCTCGGCCTCCTGGGCGACGTGGGCCTTCTTGTCCCAGATCTCGAAGTGGCTGCCCATGCCCAGCAGCACCACTTCCTTGTCCAGTCCGGCGCTCTCGCGCAGTTCGGGCGAGATCAGCACGCGCGCCGCCGAGTCGATCTCGACATCCATCGCATTGCCCAGGAACACGCGCTTCCAGCCGGCGGCCGACATCGGCAGGCCCGCCACCTTGTCGCGGAAGGTCTCCCACGTCGGGCGCGGGAACAGCATCAGGCAGCCGTCCGGGTGCTTGGTGACGGTCAGTCGCCCCTGGCAGAGCGCCTGCAGCAACTCACGGTGTCGCGCAGGAACGCCCAGGCGCCCCTTGGCGTCCAACGCCAAGTTTGAAGCTCCCTGAAAGACGATTTCCGACACTTTTCACCACGAAACGACACTTCTCCCCACTTTAAGCCCTGGGCACACCAGGGTCAAGAATGCGCACAAGTTTTTTCAATGAAATCAAGCACTTAGAGCAGGCTGTCAAAAAAACCAGTGTGTGCAAAAAATATCGTTCATAAATAAGGACTTGCCGAGATATTGAGAAGTGCCGCTTTAGGTTCCACGCGTTGCACGCCGCGTTTGTACGCATCCCTAATGGCTCTGTCAGAGCAAGTCGGAAAGTTGGCAGCGAAGTCGGAAACTGCTGTCAACGAGAGTCGGAAACTAGGCTGCTCCAACTACGTCTGCATGGACTTCAGCAAGGTCTACGAGCCGGCTTGTCAGACACCCAGCGCTCGATCCACGTAGTCGCACAAGCGGTCGGCAAGTGCCTGCTCGTGATCTTCAAATTCCAGCTTGTTTCTTTCGATCGCGACTAGATCAACGACCAGCTTCCTCGCCTCGTAACCCGACATGCTTTGGATCGCCGCCCGACACTTCGTCGCCAGATCACGCGAACTCGGCGCGCTCGCGCTTGATGCGCCAATCCTTGCTTTGACCACCTGCTGAAACCATTGCCTCCGCACCTTCAGGTCGCCAGGGCTGTTCCCGCGGCCAACATGCAGATACAGCGACTGGTAGTGGCCAAGCTGTGCCTCCAGCCACAGGATGTGTTCCTTCAATCGCCTCACGCGGTCAGCGTCCAACGTCAAGGCGGCGCCAAGGCGTTGTTCAAGCGCAGCCTCAATGACCACCGAATCGACCAAAGCCGGCAGCTCGGCCTCAGAAGCCAACAGCCGCTGGTTCCTCAACGCATTGCGTGCGGCCTCGCTGAGGTAGACCACAACCGGCGTACGACTGGGCTGGCCGGACACTTCGCCATTTGCGTTCCGCATCCGGGCATCAAAGCGCTGCTTGCGCTCTTTCGCAGTCAACTTCGCCTCGCCTATCAGCGGACGTCCCCGTTTCGCCATACGCCGGCCGCTCTTCGAGTGAATAGAGTTCTAGGAACTTTATTCGAATCGAAAACGATCCGGAAGATTCACTTCTGACACAGGCGCGCCAAACGGCGCTGCCTCGTTCAAGAGGAGGATTGAATGTCAGAAATGCTGTCCGCCGTTAACGCTCCCACAGACCGCGGGAGCTACTCACCAGCGCCGATGGGCGTGCCTGCGACGCCATCTCGAAGCGGAGCAACGTCAAGGCTGCGCGCACCCATCGCCCGGCTCGCACGCAGCATAAAGGCAAAGGTGAACCGTCCGCGGTTGACCTTGTTGATCAAGGTCTGAGCCGATTCGGTCTCAGCGTCACCCAGCTCATTCAGCGCGGTAGCCAACTGTTTGAAGCTGAATCCGCGCCGCGCCATCTCGGCCTTCAAGATCCGACGGGCTTCGTCCGCGAACTCCTCGGCGTCCTTGCCGGTATGTCGCTGACTCTTAGACGCAACGCCAGGCCTGCTCATTGACCGACGCTCGCGAGCAACCTGTCACGGCCTCGCAAATAAATCTCATTCGATTTATTTACCACGATTTCGATTTGTTCAAGACTTAGAGCTTTTTTCAGCAACCGCAGGAGGACATCACACCAGCCGGCGGCCAATTCGGCTGCCGCAACAGAGCACCAATTCCCCACGCCAGGTCTTCGCATCCGGAAAAAGCGAAGGGCTTGGAAGGCGTCCTACCGACTTCCAAGCCCCTTTTGCCGCCCTACCTACGTGCAACCCACAAGGTATGCGGCAAGTCTAAAGCACCCACCCGTACGAGCAAAGCGCGTCGGGTGGGAAGGACCAACACGTCCTTCGAATTCGTACCGCTTTAGATCGCACCGCGGTGGCAGGCCTGGATCTTTTTTCTTCAGGAGATCCATGACCAATTCAATGCATCAGCCGGCATCGCCCCCCGGCGTTCGACATAACTGCCCCTTCGCAGCCCGCCCCTCTCTCGCCGGCCACGCCATCTCTGCAACCCTCGCGGAGGTTTCGCATGCATGAGTACGAGCAGGGAGACGCCAAGCGTCAAGAGCGCATCGACGAAGGCCGCGGCACCGGCACAGGTGCGGACTACCTCTCCTGGATCGCCTTCCGGGACTTCCGCTCGAAGGGTGACGAATCGCGCAAGAGCGAGGGCAGACATGGGCGAGAGATTCTGACGCTGTCCCAGATCGAAGCACGCACGTTCTTCATGCTGGACGTCAACCCCGACGTGATCGAGATCTACGACCAGTACCCCCTGGACCGAGAAGAGACACGCAGCATTGCCAGAGACCTCGGCATCGAGCATCCGAAATGCCCGCGCTCCGGTGCGGACCTCGACATGACATCGGATTTCCTCGCCGAGGTGCGCACGGACACGGGAATCGTGCAGTTCCCGTTTCAGTGCAAGAGCAGCACTGACGTAAGCAACTTCCGGATTGCCGAGAAGATGGAGATCGAACGGCGCTACTGGCAAGCGCATGACAAAAAGCTGCGAGTCGTTACGGAGTCGCCCGCCTGCATCCCAGACGCATTCTTCAAGAACGCGAGGCGACTCCAACAGCACCGCTTCCTTCACAAGGCCGTCGTCAACGATGTCACTCTGACCTACGAGCACCGCAAGGCGCTGATTCTTGTCGCCGTGCGCGCGGCCACCGCCAGCGAGACATTGAACGAACTCGCCGGGCGTCTGGCGCAGCAGACATCGCATTCGATCGACCAGTTCACGCAGGTGATCTCCAACCTCATCTATCGCGGTGATCTCGTCTGCAACATGCACGCCGTCGACCTGCTCTCGCAGAACGTTCTGGCGGTATCACAGGCGACACAGGCGCGCGTTGATCGACTCGCGAGGCGAGCGTCGTGAGTTATCAGCGCCGCGACATCCTCGCGTCCGCCGACGGCAGCGTGCACTGGCGCGTGATCCTCAAGCGGGCGACACATACGTACCTCTTTCCGCTCGACGACCCGAAGGCATTCCCGGAGGCACGGTTCACTGTCGATCTTCAGCAACAGATCAAGGCAGGCGATGTCCTGGTCCATTCGCCGAACTTCAATCAGCCTTCCGGCGCATTGACGACCAATCAGTCTCGGCACGCCAAGGAGAAATACGCGAACTTCCTGCCCATTCTGCGCTTCAGAGAACGCCCCAAGCTGCTCAGCCAGGCCGGCAGAGCTGCGGCCTACAAGGAACTCAAGAAGACCTACACCACGCTCACTCAGAAGACCTTCCTCAAGGCCCTTCGAGAGTTCTGGTCTGGTGGCGAGACCGAGGATGCCTTCCGGACCCAATGGTCAAACTGTGGCGGCAAGCCGATCGACCTCAGCCAACTGGACAACGAAGACCTGACCGCAGCCAAGAAGCATGTGGTTGCGTTGGCTATCGCCGCATCCAAGCGGGTGCTTGAGCCGCTGGAGGTACTGCCGGACTGCACGATCGACGGCCGCCCACGCCAGCGCAACGCGCCGGCTCGGCCGACGGCGTTCCGCGTCGATCGCAAGACGCTGCGCGTGTTCAAGCACTACTACGACTGGAAGCTCAAGGAACGAAAGCCGTCGCTCGCCGCTGCGCGGCTCAAGATGATCACGGAGGTTTTCGTCATGCCTGCTGCGAACGGCGGGAAACAACGGATTCCTGAGCGTGCCCTGCCCGAGCTGCATGTCTTTCAGGTCTGGTTCTACAAGCTGTACGACTACGAAACCCGGCGCCGAAGCGCAGTCGGGGACATCGAGTTCAACCAGAACGAACGACCCGTCACTGGCGACGAACGCTCGACTGCGGGGGCCGGCGGCGAACTAGGCTCTGGCGACGCAACCATCTGGAACGCCGGGATCAGGAGTCGTCTGCCCGGCCGCTACGCCATCGGTTGCCCCGTGGTCTTTCGCATCCGCTGCGTTCGCACCGGCATGCTTCTCGGAATCGCCATCTCATTAGAGGCCGCATCTTGGAACCTCGCGGCAGCCGCCATCGCCAACTGCCTTGAGGACAAGGTGGCGTTCTGCAAGAGATACGGCATCGACATCGCACCAGAGGAGTGGCCGATCAAGGGGCTGCCGGGCGAACTCAAGTTCGACCGAGGCGAGACGTACAACTTCAAGGCGTCCGCCTTCGAGCGTGCAACGGATGTGGCCGTCACGAACCTGCGAGGACAGGCGCCTGACGGTAAAGGCGGTTCCGAATCGGACTTCCGCACCCTTCAAGTCCGGCTGACTGGCTTCACGCCTGGCCACCTCACCAGCACATGGGCCAAGGCCCAGAACTCCGAGTGGAAGCTCAAGGGCGATCACGATCTGGACCAGTTCATGCAAAAGCTCTTGCGCCACGAACTGGACCGGATGAAGAAGCCGCGCGCTGACATGGAGCTGCCCGCTCAGATGGTGGCCAATGGGGGAACGACATCACCGCTGGACTTCTGGAACTACTCCATCGCCCATGAAGGCGGCGGTCTGTCCAGCTTTGAGCTGGACGAGGTCAAGCTGAGCCTCATGAGCGAGGGGGCGGCAATGCAGACCGAAGGCGGCATCACCTTCCGCGGCTGCATCTACCTCAGCGACGAACTGAACCGCCTCTATCCGTACTCGAAGGCCAGACGCCTTGGCCGCAAAGACCTGCAGATCAAGTTCGACGAGCGCCTCGTCGATCAGATCTACGTCGTCGCCCTCGGTGAAGACGAGTTTGAGCGTCCGGTCATCTGCGGGCTGAACCACAAGCTTGAGCATCAGTCCAGCTACTTCGGCAAATGCTTCAAGGAGATCGACCTCAAGCGCCGGGGTCAAGCGGTCAACACCGCCAAAGCAAAGCCGAGCACCCACGCGTCGGCAATGGACACCCACGACGCAGACATGCAGAACAACTCCGAAGCGAAGGCGGACACCGCGCAGGCGCCTGCGCAAGGCTCCAAGGCATCGCAACTGAGAGCCATGAAGGGTCACCGCCAGCAAGACTCGTTCGCCCATGCCCCTAAAGACGCATTCGTGCTCTCGGGCGGAACTGCAACGCCTGCGTCGCAGGCGACGCCCGCGGCACCGCCCGCATCACCTCCATCGGCCACCAAGTCTGCCGCATCGGCGACGCCACCGATCCCAGCGGTGCTTCTGACGTCCCCAGACGAAGAAGACGACTTCCTTGAATTCGCATCCTCAACCACAACGGACTGAAACGAGAAACTCCATGAAGACAATCACCATCAACAAGTACTTCAGCGCCGAGAACTCGGACTACGAGGGCAACCCCCTCATCACCTGGATCGGCCCATTGCGCAAGGAGCACATCCGCGACCTGCTGACGCCACCAGTGCAATGCACAGACGCCGATCGTGCAAAGCCGGCCCACCTTCGGCAGGAGTACCTCCAGCGCATCTTCGAATTCTTCTTTCCGACGCCTGAGCAAGTCACCCACGCCAAGAACCTGTGGGATGCCATCTGCGCGGCATACGTTCGCGAAGACCCGCGCCATTCCGATGCGCAGTCGGATTTCGAAGCGATGTGCAGGCGCATCGAGCTCGGGCAGTTCGGTGGTGGCGGGCGTACGTTCGGCGACCGCCCGCAGCTAATCACCGTCATCGGCACGCCCGGCTGCGGCAAAACTTCAGTCCCCGTGCGACTGCTACGCAAACTGAGCAGGGACCTAGCGTTCTATCACCCACACCACGGTTTCATACAGCGTCTGTACGTGATCGGATCGGCCCCCACCGTGAAGACCGAGAAGTCACTGGCGTGGATGATCTACTCGAAGCTCTATGAAGCATTGGTCAATGCGGGCGGAACCCGCAAGGCGTTCACGACCACCAGCGCCAACGCCAGTATGCTGGCCGTGGAGTGCGCGACGCTGGCGCGCATGCTCAAGCTTGGCATCTTGATCATCGACGAGATTCAGCACTGGATGCACAAGAAGGCGGGCATCGACAACCATGCTGTCGAGTTCCTGACCACACTCTCCAACGAGATCAAGTGCCCAATCTTGCTGTTGGGCACCTGGCGCGCGATTCCAATCCTCGAGGACACGCTGTTCTGCGGCCGTCGCGCGACCGTTCAAGGTTCTGGTGAAGCCCGCCGCATCAGGCCAGGCAAAGTGTGGACCGGCTTCATGCGCAGGCTGTTCCGTTTGCAGTTCACTCAGAACGTGGTGCCCTGTGATGATGAACTGATCAGCACGTTCTACGAGGAGACTCAAGGCATCCCGGACCTGGCAGTGAAGCTCATGGTCTTCACGCAGGCAGCGGCGATTGCCAGCGAAACGGAGACGATCACCCGACCGCTGGTGCAAGCCTGCGCCGCTCAGTTCCTCAAATACGTTTGCCCGGCCCTGGAACTCATGCGCAACGGCGCAATGGAGGACGATCTGATGATCTGGGATGCCGAGCCCGTCAATGCGGAGGCCTACACCCAGCGTGTCTTGGCCGAGTTCGCGATGCACGAGAAAGGCAAGAAAGCGGCCAAACGGGTGATGGACGACGCCGGTCGAGCCGCCGCAGCTGCAGTCGCTGCCAACGTGATGACCGCCATGGGGATCGCTTCGCCGGAACAAGCACAGGCAGTCGCCGGCCACGCGGCCAAGGAAGCGGCCAATCCGACCGCTCCTGAAATCGTTAAGGCAGCCCTCGGCACCGCCATGCGCAAGGGCCCGCGTCCGACCAAAGACACAAAGAAGATGGCTCAGGTGGACGTCGCCATGGCTGCTCTCGAACCGTCCGACATTCGACGCATTGTTCATCAGGCAACTCGAGCCGGTGCGGACCATGACGCGGCGCTACGCGACGCCGGCCACATGTTCAACGTTGCCGAGTTGGAGGCCGCATGACGGTATCGCCTCTTGACCGGCTCCCAGCGCCCTACCCGGGAGAACTCTGGTACAGCCTGGTAGCACGGGATATCCGCAACCGCGGCCAGTCGCAGCGACTCTTTCGTGCCCGCCAAGTCCTTGGACCGCCGTCGTCCACGACCAGCATCGCCTTCCCCAACCGCATTAGCCGCTTGATCCAGTACACCAACCACCGCACACCGACCGACACGGTCGCGTTTGCGAACGCACACACGATGCTTCGGTATCACCTCGCCTTCGATCATCCTGAACGTCTGGAACAAGCCCTCGACGCTTCCCACGCAGAAAACTTGCCACTGCGTGAGGTCGTTTCACACCAGCGGTCTCCGTTCGACCCCGAGCGACTGCGGTTCTGCCGAACCTGCCTAGATGTGGACACGGAAGAGGTCGGTGAGTCGTACTGGCATGTCAACCATCAGATCCCATTCGTCATCAACTGCAGCCTGCACGGCGACCGCCTCTCAGACAGCCAGGTGCCCTACGCACCGAGCGCCGGAGCATTCTGGACGGCGCATCGCAGCCGATGCCTGCCAGGAAGACTTACTCAGCCGCCGCTGACGATGTCTCACGCGATGGGCCGCGCGGTAGCGAAGGTCAGCTTGAATGCTGCGACCTCGGAGCGCGGTCTCGCAGCCCACGGTGCCCTGCACATGACTGCAGACGACTTGGTGAGCCTGCTGCGATCGCATGGATTCGCGGGCCCCCATCGGACCGTCGCAGCGTCGAGACTGGACCTGCAAATGGAACGTTTTGCGGTCGGCACCGGCGTGAGGCTTTCTGACCTGGGCGGCAAACGGTGGTGGCGGGCCACCTACACCGCCGCGCGTCGCCGCCTTTGGCCCATTCAACACATCTTCATGCGGCTGTTCCTGCTGGAACAACTGTGGTCATCGCCGCATCGCAACCCGACCAACCGAGGCTGGGAGCATCGCCTGGTGGGAGACTGGGCATGACTCGCCTACATCGCCCTATTCACGAGCAGCTCACAAAAATCACGCCGCTGCGACACCAAATGCTCAATGAGCAGAAAAGTGCGGGAGAAGAACGCCTGGTCTGGGAACACGGCCTCATCGAGCGAGATGGAACGATTCTGGTGGATGTAGAGCTGACGTCTTCCGAGGGGACTCGCCGAGATGCATCGGCTATTGCCGCTCGAATTCCCTCCTCGTGGAGACTGCCTCAGTCGTTCGAACCTTACAAACTGGGGCCCGGGTGGCGTCGAATCTACGTGCGCGACTTGAAGGTCCCGTTGAGTGGCTTCTCTCCCTTCATTGCCGATAGCCGGCGACTACAGGGTCTCGAAATTCCTGAAGACCGCGGCGCGAATGACCTCGTCACAGCCCATGCCCAAGGCCACCAGATTGTGTGTGCGTCGCTCTCCCTGCTGCGAGCTATCGCGATACCCACTGAGCGCTTGGCCCATCGGTTGCTCAACCCCCTGAGCGTCGACTTTCTGCTGCGGTGGGCCGCGAACCCATTGAAAGAACTTGAACTCATCGGGACGCACCCCAACGCAGGGAGAGTTCCATTCACCGCTGGCGAAGCGGCGTGCATGGCGTTCTGGCTGAGCAACCGCAGGCTTGCGTCGCTGTGGCGCTCACTGAAGGGCCTAGGAGAGCCCGGATGGACGCTGTCGCTTCCTGATCGGCCCGAGGAGATAAATCTGATGTTCGACGCGTTCGCGAAAGACGAACTAGTCGTTATACAAAGGCTGCGCATCTGCTCCGCAACCTTCTGGCCAAGCGACTGGCAGCTCATCACGATCAAGAGTCAGAAGCTCGGTGCGTACCGGTGAGTCTACCGCAGAGACAACCAGCTCGTTCTCAAAATCGCCTGAAGCTCCGGCAGTACCTAGGACCAGGCGCCCGATCGCACAAGCTTCATGTGCGTCGGAGGAACCCAGGAAGGGCACCGACGGCGCGCCTCGTTGTGACGGGTCAACATGGTGTCAGACCTGCTGCACAGCCCAGGTCTAGCGAACTGTGCTGCGCCGATTGCAAAGCTGACCTTGGCAAGAGACATCGCTATCGGATCTTCGCCAAAGACCCTTCGGTACAGCGTGGTCACCAGCGGTCGTTCCCGCACACCCAGCTTCGTCAGCAGCTCCCGTTCGGATTCGCAGCCCCATGCCCGCACCAGCGCCTGCGTGTCGACGGTTTTCACCCTTGCCATGTCCAGCCCGCAATCGTTGAACAGCACGTTACGCACCAACGCCTCTATGTCGAACAGGCCAGGGCTACGCTCGGGTCGACGGTCCTGCCAGATGTTGGTGGACCTGCACGTCTCGCAGCCGTCATGGGGTTGCCGGTGCCACACCGCGCGCGAGAAGGGAATCCCGCAATCGCCGCACTTGTACCTGAGCGCACAACCGTGCACCGCGCAGTTGCGCACGAACGGCAACTGGTGAAACGTCCGCCAAAAAGAGGTATCAAGCGCAGCCAGGTCCTCGGCCACGCAAGTCGGGCAGTAGGCTTTCGATCCACTTTGCAGGAGACCCACACGGCGACAGTCCGACATCAACCTTGCGGCCAACGGCGCGCCGGCAATGAATGCTTGACGCCAGAAGGTCAGTTGTGATGTCAGCAACATCCTCGACAGCAGTGGGAACATGGAATGGTCGTCGAGCAACTTATCCGCCGAGATGCCCGGCAAGGTCTTGACCGCCAACGCGTGTGCGCCAAATCCGAGGCCTTCATCAACGGCCCAGCGCAAGGATCCGACGTGCTTGATCAGGCCATTGCTACGCTTGTCAAAGGCTTCACATGCTGCGTACTTCTGATGTGCCAGCAACGACGAGATCGTTGCGAATCGTGGGATGCCTTGTGCCATGTCGTGTTTCAGTGGTACTCAACGAGATGACGACATTCTTTTGAACTTGGTCTTTCGCGTAAGCGCAGTTTTTGCCTTTGCGGCCATCGTGGGCATAGCAGCTAAAACGCACAACCTGCGACGGATCGATCTGAGTGAGGGGCTGGCAACGCATGGACTGTCTCTGCTCTTCTAGACAAACCACACTGCCCGGTCCCCGGTGAGTTTGACTCTGAATTCACTGGACCTACTGATGCGGCCGTCAGCGTCCTACCAAGCCAGATCCACCACCGTTGGGCAGTGATCGGAAGCGGCGAGCAGCGGCTCTGGAAAGCTAGGTGGGTTCGGCGACTTGGATCCGCCCAGCGCCCCGATGGACACCTTCGACACCGAGCCCACCGCGCTGGCCAGACTCTCTGACACCAGGACGTGATCGAGCCCGACTGGATTGCGGCAGCCGAGACCCGTCGACTTCGTCAGGACTGCGGAATCGGCTGAAGTGAGCACGGTGGTCTTGGACTTCTCGCAAGCGGCCTGTACGGCAGCATCACCTGGGCAATGCGCCGCCAGCAGCACAGCCTTCGACGCTGCCGGCTTGCCGTCGTTCACCTCAAGCAGCAGGTTGCGCGCCTGCACCGTGGATGGGCGGGGCGCTTGCAGATCGGTCGACCCATCGCTGCGCGTCGCTTCGGCTCCAGCGACCTTGTTCGCTTCGTGCCAAAGGTTGCGGTTGAAGTCGCCCAGAACGACGAAATGATCCACACCGTCTGCGAGGTGTTCGAAAACATCCTCCAGCGGCTGCACTTGCTCCCGCAGGATCTTGCAGTCCTTGGACGCCTCGTCGTCGTCCATGCTCTTCTTGTCCTTCTCCAGCGGCGACACGCAACTGGACTTCAGATGCACTGTCAGGAAGCGGATCGACTTGCCCCCAATCTTCAAAGTGATCGTCAGTCCCGGACGCACCTGATTCTCAGGCGCAAGCGCAGGGAGGGTCATAGAGGCGATGTCGGAACAGGATTCGACAGCCGGCCCAAAAGTCTTGCGCCAGGCAAAGGCCAGGCGCTGAACCTTGTACTTGGGCTCGAACGAGCAGACGTTGTAGTCGTTCGCTGCCGTGCCCAGGGCCTCGCGCACGGCGGCGACGCCGGATACCTCCTGGAACGCGATGACGTCGGCTTTGACGTCCCGGGCAAGGATTTCCGAGATCTGCCGGTCCCGCTTCTCATAAGCCGCCGCATTGACCGCAATGCCCTTGCGGGCAGGATCCTGGTAGGTATTGCATGGCGGCATGATCGACAGGTCGTTGCCGACGATGACTGGACGGGACTCGCTGATGAGCCAGCCAAGCGTTGCACCAGCGGTCCCGTCAGGCACGGGCTCCCACGCCTTCGTCGTCGAGTTCTTGACGAACATCTTTGAGCACGCTGCGATCCAAGGATCAAGCTCCGCCTTCGCGACATGCCACCCGAGGTTCCAGGTGGCCACACGAAGCGTCTGCGCGGTCATGGACTGCACCAGCCCATCCTTCGCCTTCGCCTTGATGAGCCGGCATGCCGTCCGCGCGGCGACCTGAGCTTCTGCACTCGAATCCGCGGGCTTAGGACACGTCTCGTTGGCGGCGCTTGCCAGATACCGCTCCCAGGAACCGTACGTCGGGTTGGGCACGACGAACCAGCGCCGGCCCCATTGCTCCGCGGCGTGCGCCAGATCTGCCTTGTTCTCATCGGTCTTCTTGTCCGCGCGAAGGTCGTTGCGGAGCTTCGACCCCACGAAGTCGCCCAGGTCGTCGCCGATGAGCATGGCGATCCACTTGGACTTCTTGGCCACACTTTCCCTGCGTGCCGTCTTGTCCGTCACGCCGCCGGTCGAAAACAGGAAAGCATCCTCATCCTTCGACCTGGCAAAGCCTTCGCTCTCCATCAGCGTCATCGTCTGGTCGAGCGCCGGGCACTTGCTCCTCGTTGCCTCGCCCGCGCATTCACGGTTGGTGACGTAGAAGACGTCGACGCCGAGCTCCTGCGCCCGCCGCGTGAACTCAGCAGCTCCCGGCACGGACAGTCGATGAAAGCGCTCTTTTGCGCCCTTCGCGGCTGAGGCAGCGACCCACTGGGCCCATTTGCCCGAGTTGTAGTCGTCACCCGTACGCTGCAGCTCGCCTTGGAAGGGCGAGTTGTCCAGGGCGGTCTCGTCCAGGTCAAGGATGACGGCGGGTTTCAAGCGCGCGATCTCCGCCGGCCGAAGCTTGAGCTGCTCCATGGCCACCGGAACGCATCCCTTGAGGCGATTCTTCTTGCGGTCACAGGAGCGGACGGCTTCCTCAAGGGCCAGCGTCGCCTGTCGGTAGACCTGCTGGGTTGAGGCGACGTACTCGACGCTGCGCTGCTGCCACAGCACCGCGTTTACTTGCTCCAGTGGTTCCGCGGCAAGGCAAGCTGTCGAAACCATGCAGGGCAGCATCCAAGCGCTCCACCGGCGAAGAGAAGTTTTCATCATGTCCTCCCAGTTCCCGTCGTCACCGAGTTCAGCCTAGATGGCTACCATGACGTTCTGGCAGGGAGCAGTGCGGTTGGCATCATCAATCTTCGGGATGGCCGCAGCCCGACCTGCTGCCAAGCCAGTCCCAGTCCTCGTCGACCTCGCCTCCCTTCAAGCTTGAGGTCGACCGTGGGCGAAGGCCACGAGCAGGGATTTCAGGTAAAGCGCTTGCGCCCTCCCCTGGCAGCATCGACCCAAGCTCCATAGGCAACTGGAGGACTGTCATGAATCTCCAAGATCTGAAACGGTTTGCACGCGATCTCAGACAAGAGCCTGACGAGCGTTTCATCGAACTTCAACGCTTTGGCCGCCAGGCCAAGCTGCGCGGCCACTACACGAAGGATGAGTTTCTGGCGGTTTGCCGTTGGAAAAGTCCACGGAGCAGCCCGCTGTGCCAAAGCAACTCAGCAGCCAAGGTGCGCGCGGCCACGCGAAAAGCCTTTGCTGCCGAGTGCGAGCAAACACGCATGGAAGCGCTGATAGCGCTGAACGGTGTTGCTGTGCCGAGCGCGTCAGCCTTGTTGGCTGCCTGGGACCCGACCAGGTTTGGTGTGATCGATGTTCGAGCCTGGCGCCTTCTTCATAACGCCAAAGCCGTCACACAAAACCGCCTAGGACAAGGTCTTTCGATCAGCAACTGGAAGCGCTACCTGAAGCTCATCCAGGATATGGCCCGCGACGTTGGAACGACTCCCCGACTGGTTGAACTGGCGTTCTACAACGCCCACAAGAGCGCATCGTCAGAACGCACGTTGTACGGGTCAAAACCACGGTCGGACGCAAAGTGGCGTTGCGCAGATGTCGAGTGCGAGTGAGGCATGCACGACGCCCCTTCTTCCGACTTTGACCGCTACCTGGATCGCCTGGATCTAGCTGCTATCGAGAGCGCTCGCGACAAGGTCGAGGAGTGCCGGTTCTTCCTGGGACTGGCGAGTGGCGACACCGATCGCGCACGGTTTCGCTGGCTGCTGAGCGCTTTCCTCAACGCCGCCTACAGCTACCTCGAGATGGCTGCCCTCGAGGCGCACTTCCGGTTCTGTGACCCTGATGGCAACACCTTCGCCGACGAGCAAACCCTTGCGACGCTGGAACAGCACGTCAAGGTCGACAAGGACCGCCGGGATCGTGTCAAAACCATCGCTGTCAGCCCGCTTGCTCAGCAACTGTTCAGCATCCGCAAAGGGAACACACACCATTTCCCGCTGTCGATCATGGAAGCCGGTCCCGCGTTGCCAGAGGGTTTCGAGATCGGCAGGTTCAGGGGCGAAGGCGTGCCCGCGCTAGCCTTCGCACGCGAGGCCATGGCACTGGTCGAACAGGTGCAGCGGGAGATTGACGAGTAGGTTGCGCCGGCGGGGTGGCGAGCGCACTGCTTTACTGCCTGATACGTCCGGCGAAACGCCGTCGCTGAACAACCTGGCCGACCAGGGCAGCCAGGTCAGCGGATGGGCGCTTGGCTCGTGCTTGCACCGCTGCGGATGTACTCGAACGCAGCGTGCTGCTTAGGCAGTTCCGGTGCAGTCAGGAATATCAGGCTCGCCATCTCCTCCTTGCAGTGCGCAGCAGCAATCAACTGATCAGCAAAACGCTCGGCGGCCTCAAACAAGTCATGGGCCATCGCGAAGGCTCTGATGACTTCGATCTGGGGTGAACCCGGCAGCACGTGGCGCAAGAACGTCCAATGCATGAACACCGCCAGCCTGCGGTGTTCAGGAGGCACATCAGGGAGGACTGAACAAACCTCCCGCAACATAGCCTCCCAGTGCGGCCTGCGTTCAGGGTGGTGATGAAGCTCCACAGGAACGATGATGAGGTGTTCGATCGCGTTATCGAGGTGAGTCAGCGCGTCTGCCAAGACTTGGCTCCAAGGCACGTTGTGAGCCAGCGCAATCTTGGGAACACCTTCAAGATGGAATCGGGCCGCGTGCAACACCTCGTGTCGGACCGCGCCATCCGGAAAGTAGCCGTTGGACGGCGCGTGGATCTGAATGCGCGTGGCTTCGATCTCCACCTCAAGGTTGCCCCATCCAAACGGGCCCATGCGATTCAGGCGGTCGTCAACAACGACCTGAATGTCGATTTGGGTGCGGCGTTGCACCTCAAGAACAAGCTCTTGGACGGGCCTGCTCAGGCGGCCGAGGAATTCGTGCTGCACGGGTGCGGCCTCAATGTGCGATTGGCGACACAGCGCGTGGCCACGATTCAAGTCGAAGCCGCTACCCGCGGCCGCGCCATTCGCGGACGCGCGCCCTTCATCTCTGCAAGTCTTTGATTGGATTATGTTTTTCCAAAACAATCCAACTAAATTTGTCGAGAGGATCGGGGTCTGGAGAATTCTGGACATCTCAACCAATCGACCATCGAGATGGGCAGCAAAGCAAGCCTTCCGGCAGTAGCGATCGCAAAGTTCCTGGCTGACGAAGGATGTCAGAACCAATGGCTGGCTGCCAGCCATGTCGGCCTGTACGTTCGCAAGAGCGTGCGCCCGCACTTGCGAGGCGAGTGGTACTTTGACCGTCATTGCCTTGACGTGGCTGCCTGGGAAGTGCGGCGCTACCAGTCGGTACGCAGGCACCGCCGGTACTCGCACGCGCACATCCGGCAACTCGTCGAGTTCATGAAAGAGATGGAACGCGCCGTCGTGATGCAGGGGTGGGCAGGCCTGTTTGTGGAATTGGTGCGCGACCAGACCCTTCAAAAGCACCTGCGGGAGTACGGCTACGTCCGCTGCGCCATGAACGACGATCCGCGCCCCTGCTTCTTCAAGTCGAGAACGTCGATCGTCGCGACGTCACCATGGGTGCGCAACTTCTGCGGGCGTGTGCATGCGCTGCCGAAGCCTTCGCTCAGCGCATTCGCTGCGGATCCGTCTCTGGCGGCGTACTGGATCCATGACCAAGCCAGCGGCTACCAGATCCTGCTCAAACGCGAACTGATCGATGCGGGCACACCGAAGCCCCAACTGAGGGTGACTGTCGTGGAGTTCAGTTGCGGCGTCGCAAAGAAGGTCGAGCTCGACAGCGAAGAGCTTCCTCCATCCGCGGAGCCTATGCTCGGACGACGCGCGATGGAGCGTGTGCTTGCGCGGGTCCAGCGAAGCGTTCAGGGCGTATCGCAGCTCGCCGTCCGTCTGGAAGGCGTTTGCCAACGTGAGGGAGAGCTCAGCGTCATGAACTGGCTGCTGAATCAGGGATACCACTTGGAACGCCACAACCGGATGCGGGAACCGATCACTGACCGCCTCGTCAAGCAGTTGCGTTAGCCTGTAGGCATCGTTTCCGGAATGTTGACGGACCCATCAGGCGCCACGAGGTGGATGCTGACGAGAATGTCCGTAGCCGGTTGAGGGAGTTCGCATCAAATGATCAATATCGTCTTTCTGGAGTTCGGAGACACTTCTTCGTCGCAGCGGCTAGAAACCTTCGAATTTCACCCGAACAACTGGGACGACTTCGGATTCAAGACGACGTTCTTCGTCACGTATGTAGACAGGGCGGGAACAAAGTTCAAGATAGGAACGACGCGTGTTGCCTACCGCGGCCAGGTCGATGGATGGACTTTGGACCACGTACGTGGTCAAACTTCTCCAGTCATTTTTTCCCTCGGGCAAGACGTCGAGTACTACCAAAGACTTCGACAGCAACTTGATCCTTCGGTCGTCGATCTCTATCTGAAAACGGTGGGCGACGTTGCCGCTCACGACGAGACCTTCCGTGACGCCCGGGACGAAGCGGTGTTTCGAAAATCCCTGATGCGTGACGTCAGCCTGTCGACGATCGTGGGCCAGTATCGGCGGGTGATCGAAGGAAAACCGGTCCTGACCCCATTTCGATTTCGCTACAAAGACCCGGGAGGTGAGGACCGTGGCGCTTTCAATCTGTACTTCGGAGTAAATCCTGGCACCAGACCATCGACCAACATCCACGTCTTGATTGGCCGAAACGGAGTTGGCAAGACAACCATCCTCAACAACATGGTCCGATCCATCGTAGCTCCCGATTCGAATCGAATCGATAGACCGAATGTCGTGACTGTTAATGAGTACGGTGTGGAGAACGATTCTGACCTTTCGGAGTTCAGCAGCGTCGTCTCTGTTTCGTTCAGCGCATTCGACCCTTTTGATCCTCCTTCGATTCCGCAGGATCGGTCTTCAAAAGTGGCCTACTTCTATGTCGGCATGCAGGACATCGCTACAGGCCTCACGGGTCAGGAGGGGCCGAACGAACTCAAGACAGTCAAGGAGAAGCGCCACCTCCGAAGCGAGTTCGTGAAGGCCTTGATGTCGTGCATGACGACAGACGGCAAGCGGGAGCGTTGGTCCGATGCTATCGAGCGTCTTGAGACGGACCGGAACTTCAAAGATCTCGCTCTCAGAGACTTGATCGAGCTGCAAGTATCAGAACTCACGCAGAGGTCCGAGAAGGTGTTTGACGACCTGAGTTCAGGTCACGCCATTGTCCTTCTGACCATGACGAAACTCGTCGCGTTCGTCGAAGAGAGGACACTGGTGTTGATCGACGAGCCTGAGAGCCATCTGCACCCACCGCTCTTGTCGTCGTTTATTCGAGCACTGTCTGATCTGCTCAACCATCGCAATGGCGTGGCCGTCATCGCCACTCATTCTCCAGTGGTTCTGCAGGAGGTTCCGCGACTATGTGGGTGGGTCGTTTCACGTGTCCGCAGCTCTGGAAGCTATGAACGCCCGCCTATTGAGACGTTCGGAGAGAACGTAGGTGTTCTCACGAGAGCAGTGTTTGGATTGGAAGTCGCCAAGTCTGGATTCCACGAATTGCTGCAGAAGGCCGTCGACGAGGGTGGATCGTTCGACGACATATTCTTGGACTTCGGGGAGCAACTCGGATTTGAGGCGCAGGCCCAACTGCGTGCAATGCTACGAACCCGCGACGAAGCCCGTGGCGGTGATCAATGAAGAGATTGGATTGCGCTGCGTTTGACTCAGCCACTCTCCTTGACACTTGCATCGGACAGCTTACATCGCCGGGCGACACCGGCCGGTTCGTTGCTGCAAAGGCCGATCTTCTCGATGGCTACGACGCGTATGTGGCGATGGCCGGTCAGCGGGCACTTTATGGCGCTCAGTCGTTCCTACATGGCAATGACAACCAGATCATCTGCGGCCAACTTACCAAGGGCGACCTAACTAGTCTGTACAGCAAGGTCATGCTCGACAAAGACGGCGCAGCGCGCAAGGTCTACGATCAACTGTTGGCGCTGCCGAGCCTGGCCACCTGCCCTTACTGTGGACTTGGTCAGGTTTACACGCTGGATCATTTCCTTGCGAAGGCCCGTTATCCACAGTTCTCAGTTCTCTGTCAGAACCTCGTCGCTTGCTGCGAAACATGCAACAAGAAGATGGGCGGCGGCGTCGCAACGGCCGACAACATTGGGGTGCATCCGTACTTTGAGGAGGCTGCGATTGAGGGCGTGACTTGGCTCACAGCAACGCTGCACGAGACCGCACCCGCTTCGGCTACTTTTCACGTCGGGCAGGTCGCTGCGTGGTCGCCAGAGCTGACGAAGCGGGTGAAGAACAATTTTGATCAGTTGGAACTGGCATCGAGGTACGCGGTGGCAGCGGCCAACGAGCTTGCCAGCAATGCAGAGATCTTGAAGCTGATGGGATCAGCGGTGGAAATCCGATCGCACCTGGAAAAGACGTCTGGCGGGCTGTCGAACTACGCACCGAATTCCTGGCGAGCGGCACTCCACAGAGCGCTTTTCGCCAGCGACTGGTACGTCAATGGTGGTTATGCAGCCAAGTCGCCAGGAATCGGACTGGCTCCGTGAACTGATCGTTCTTCTCGCCGCCCATGCAAACCAGATCCCACTGCTTTCATCTCGAGGGATCCTGCGCCTTCCTATTCACCGACTCGACGCCTTGAGGGGCCGTTGAAAACGCTTCTCTGGTTGCAGACTGCAGTTCCTTACTAGCCAGATCAAGGTACGGCAATGCAGCACGCAAGTTAACCGCAGCTTTATCGAACTCCTGTGTTGTCAAATTATCTTTGTCTTCAAGGCAACTGCGGGCCTGCCAGATTCTCGTGCGCGCTCTAGCAAGCAACGCGGCACAACCAGGCCACATTACCGCGACCTCCAAGAACTGGTCATCGCTAGGCACATAAATCTGGTTCAGACGCCGACGCCACGATAGATCTTCCTCGTGCGGCTTCTCATCTTTCGAGTGGCTCTCAAAGCACTCCGCCGCTGGCTTCACCACCTCATCCAGTCCAATAATCCACTCCACGAGACCAGAAGCTACCACCTTGGCGCGCGTATCGGCAGTGGCCTTCGCGTCACTTCTAGCCTGAGCATGGAGCCACCACGGAACAAGGATGGCCACCACGATAGCGACGACTGAGCCAATCGCCTGAACCCAGGCTGGGGCATCGTTGCTCGGAGCCGTGGAGGCTTGAGCCATGGCGCCTTCGGCCAAGGCCGCCGCCAGCGAGATCGCCAGATACCTAGACCGAGACAATGGACGATCTCCAATTCTGCTTGCAATAGCAGGTGCGTATTGGCAGGGCCTACTAGCAATGCAAGCCCCTGCGGATACATGCAGCCATCGACTTCTCACGCGCTGACTCCTCGTGACGTCGTCCTTGCAGTGCTTCAGGCAGGCAATGACATCGCAGGCGGCGCGCGATTAGGCGTCAGACTCTGGGAAGGATCTGGAAGGCGGCAACCCTTCGATCAAGCCACCGTGCTCCGACTTAGGCTTCGGTTTGGGGCCGAAGATAAGCTGCAGTTTCTCGGCTTCATCGTGAAAGCTCCGATAGAAGGGATGCTCCCTCGTCAGGTCCCCGTCGAAATCGTTCCCAAAGCGCCCTCGTCTGAAGTAGAGCTCGCGTAGACGGCGAAGCCGCAACCCCACCTCGTGATCGTCTTCCAAATCTAGCTCGTCGGAAGGAGCCTCTGCGACTCGGGCGAGGTGCCCGGAGACTTTTGTCATCTGCTGGGAGACCCAGACCAGGCTTCTTCCCACACGCTCATGCTCAGCAATGTCATCGCGCTTGGCACGCCATTGATTGAGGTCATCCGCACATCTGATCAAGACGTGCTGGAACTCGAGGAGATCTGCAATTCGAACTTCCTTCTTACTCATTGCAATCCCTTCATGAATCCATCTACTCGCTTGTCGGTGATTCCGGGGAGCGATGCCTCGCTTAGGGCTACGCTGAATAAGCCTTTGATTTCGGGGACGGCTTCCGCAGGCTGATCGCGGGGACGATTTGCGCAGTGAA